>DASZXI010000022.1:0-2965 GCA_035545955.1 Candidatus Didemnitutus sp.
ACCAGCACGATCTCGGACCGCTCCTGCCTGGCGCCTGGAAGCCACCGGCCAAGTCGTAAGTCTCGTACTTACGAGTCCCGCCTCCATCGTAGGTCTCGTACTTACGATGCCGTCAAGGGGGCACCCGAGACGACGCTTACGGCGAAATGGGGATCGGCCTTCACCGCCGCTTCGTAGGCGGCACGCGCGCCGGCCTTGTCGCCCTGGCGTTCCAGAATGTTGCCGAGACGCCACTGCACCGGGGAGAAATCCGGCTGGCCCTTCGGCGCCTTCAACTCGAGACAACGCCGCAGGCACACCAGTCCGCGCCCAGCGTCGGCCTGTCCGATCGGGCCGATCGGACGGGGTCAGGCTATGCTCAGTGCGCTCGGTCATGACGAATGAGGCGATCGCTCTTTCGAGTCCGCTCAAGGTCGGTTGACGTGCTACTCGCCGAGCTTCTTCAGCGATTCGGCCGCGGGTGCGAAATGCGGGTCGGCCTTCACGGCCGCTTCGTAGGCGGCGCGCGCGCCGGCCTTGTCGCCCTGGCGTTCCAGAATGTTGCCGAGACGCCACTGCACCGGGGAGAAATCGGGCTGGCCCTTCGGTACCGGAAGTTCGAGACAGCGCCGCAGACACACCAGCCCGCGCCCGGCATCGGCCTGGCCGATCGCGGCGAGGCGACCGATTTGGTACAATGCAGCGTAGGAGTCGGGTGTCGATTTCAAGGCGGACTCGAAGGCCGCCGTGGCCTCGGGGAATTTTTTCTCTGAGGCGTACAGATTGCCGAACTCGATTTCGCCGGCCGTTGGGTCGAGCTTCCGGATCTCCGCGGCCTCGGCGTAGGCGAGATCCATGCCGCCGCCGGCAAAGCCCGGAGCCTGGCGATAGAATTCGAGCAGGCTGCGTCGATTGGTGACGCTTTTCGGATCGAGCTCAACCGCCTTCAGATAGGCCGCCTTGCATTTGACCGCCCATCCGGTCTTCGAGAAGAAACTGGCCTGCTGGGCCGAGAGACCGTAGGCGTCGCCAAGATGGCGCTGGTAGTTGGCATTGTTCGGATCGAGCGCCACGGCTTTCTCCATCGGTTCGACGGCGGGCTCGCCCTGATTTCTATGCAAGTGCGTTTCGCCCAGGCGGGCCCAGGCGTCGGCATTGTTGGGTTCGCGCGCGACCACGGCCTCGAGCAGGTGCTGGGCGGGCGCCCACTGCTCATTCTTGAACATTTCACCCACCGTTTCGTGCCAGTCGCTGGCGCCTAAAACACCGACGCCGGCCGAAAGGAGAATGCAGATGGCGGTCAGATGCCTCACGCGGATTGGGATGTCCCAGTGAGGAAAAAGTTCCGGGTTGGAATTGAACCACGGAGATACGGAGCCACGGAGGATGGATTCTTAACCACGGATTTCACGGGTAGACACGGATTTTCTTACAGGAGAACGCGGAGTGACTCACTCTGGCGAAAGAAAGCGGAGGGAACGAAGGAGCGGCCATGGAACGCACTGAACAGACGGAATCAATCACGGACCTCTGTGCCTCGGTGGTTCAAGATAACAACCGGTGAGCAGGAAGCAGTGAGCGGAGGGCGGAGAAATATTGCGGAGTGCTGAGGACGTAGCATGGAAGGCCGGAAGAAGAAGCGAGTGCTTCGGAAGCTTTTGCCTTTCTCGAAATCGATCCAGCGAGTAGTGTTGCCCTGTGAAGTACTCACTGGTTGGCGCATTTGTTTCGGGCATAGCCATCCTGGCGGCGCCGGCGTTTGCGGGTTTCGTCAGCCGCGCCGACACGCCGCCGCGCAAGATCGTGGTCGCCAGTTCGCTGGCGGATTTTCACGGCAACCTCGATGACCGCCTGCAGCTCGCGAATCAGCTGATCGACGAGGCGGCGCAGGCGGCCGCGAAGGAATATGCCGGACGCGGACTCGATCTCATGGTTTTCCCGGAGTTTGCTTTTGCGAGCGCCGACGGAGCCTCCGCTGCGCAGGCCGTGCCGCTCGAAGGAAAGCTTCATGAGGCACTGGCGGCCATGGCCGGCCGGCATCATGCCTGGATTGTGGCGGGGACGACCCTGCAGGAAAAGGACCGCTCCAGCAACGCGGCGGTCCTGATCGACCGCGTGGGCAAGGTCGCCGGGATCTTTCGCAAGGTGCATCCGATTCCCGACCAGGCGGGCGTTTTCGAAGGCGGGGTGACGCCCGGCGATGCGTTTCCGGCGTTCGACTGCGATTTTGGCCGGCTGGGGATTCTGATCTGCTGGGACATGACGTACGAGGAGTCGTGGGATCGCGTGGCGGCCTCGGGCGCGGAGATTGTCGTGGTGCCGAGCGCGTCCCCGCAGACGCTGCGTCCCTCCGCTGAAGCGTTGCGACATCACTTTTACGTCGTGACGAGCACCCCGAAAAACAATGCGTCGGCGTTCGATCCCATCGGCCGGACGATTGCGCAGGTCACGGACCGACCGGGCGTGTTCGTGAAACAGATCGATCTGTCCTATGCGATCCTGCACTGGAGCGAGAATCTGCACGAGGGCCACGGACTGACCGATCGATTCGGCGACAAGGTTGGCTACCTATACTCCGATCGCGAGGACACCGGCGTTTTCTGGTCCAACGATCCAGGCAAGTCCATCGGCGAAATGATCCGCGCACTCGGCTTGCGCGAAATGCCCGTGTACGCCGAGGACGTGGAACGGACGATCGAGAAGTCGCGGGGCATGTCCGATTCTCCACGCAAATAGTCCGGGCGATTTAATTGAACCACAGAGGCGCGGAAGGCTCGGAAGGAGGGTTCCGGATGTGTAGGAGCCTGCTTGCAGGCGATTCAAATGTGATTTGTGAGCTCCGCGACCTAGAGCATATTAAATAATACTGTAGCCGCAAGCGGCAAACCAATGAGCGGCGTCTTGCGGGGTGATGCGACGGAGCGCTTGGGCGATGGCGTGCTGGAGTTCATCGGCGGTGCGGGCCTCGGCGGAGCGCAAGAGTGAC
>DASZXI010000023.1:0-16327 GCA_035545955.1 Candidatus Didemnitutus sp.
CCCCGCTCCCACAAGAATCGGTGCAAAAAAAGGCCGGACACGCGTCCGGCCTGAAATTCTGAGAGGTGCGAAACGCTGCTTATTCGCGTCCGTAACCACCGCGGTCGCCGCGATCTCCGCGGTCACCCCGGTCGCGATCGCCGCGATAGCCGCCGCCACCACCACCGCGGTATCCACCCCCGCCGCCGCCCCGGCGTCCACCGCCGCGGAAGCCGCCACCGCCACCCCCGCCGCCGCCACCGAAGGAGCGCGGACGCTCCTCGCGCGGGCGGGCGATGTTGACCGCGAGCGCGCGGCCTTCGAGCTCGTAGCCGTGGAATTTTTCGACCGCCTTCGTCGCCTCATCCGGGCTGCTCATCGACACGAACGCGAAGCCGCGCGAGCGGCCCGTGAACTTGTCGAAGATGATTTCCACCACGCTGACCGTACCGACCTGTCCGAACAGGGCCTCGAGGTCCTGCGCGGTGCTGGAGAAGGGAAGATTCCCGACGTAGAGCTTAGCGTTGTCTGACATGTGAGGTGCGGGAGGGGCTGCCGATAACTGTCCGCCCGTTCCCGACTGCCGGGATAAAAATCATCACTGAACCCTTGCGCTCACCTGACAATTCTCCGTGACGGTGGAATCTGGAAAGCAACTACCCGACGCCGCCGAGGCTGGCGCGACCGGGCTTCGGTGCAAGCGCGAATGGGGGTGCGCTCCGGGCCGGGAAGCGAAGGCGCGGAGCGCGCGGACCGAAAGCAAATCAAAAACCGTGGGCGCGAACGGACCGGCCAAATTGGGGCGACGTGTTTTTCCCTCTGAAAAAAACTCATTTTCCCTCTAGAAAATCATTGCCTCGTGCGCGGCGGGTTCTCATACGAGATGAACTATGGCAAAGAAATCTGCTCGCAAACCCAACGCTAAGTTCATGGCCCCGGTCACTCCGGACGCCACCCTCGCCGCGGTCGTCGGATCGAATCCGCTTCCCCGCACCGAGCTCACCAAGAAGCTCTGGGCCTACATCAAGAAGAACGGACTGCAGGACAAGAAGAACAAGCGCAACATCAACGCGGACGCTGCGCTGAAGGCGGTGTTCGGTGGCAAGGCCACGGTCAGCATGTTCGAGATGACCAAGCTGGTCAGCAAGCACGTGTCCTCCTGATCCGGCCGCTGATTGACTTTAGGGAACCGCCGCGGAGCAATCCGCGGCGGTTTTCTTTTGTGCCGGTGCGAGCGTTCCGTTTTGTGAAAGCTCGCGTGCGCCCATGACCACCGCGCCCCACGATCCGCAACACGGTCGCGCCCTCGCCGGCCTGCTCGCCGCCAATCTTTTCTGGGGGCTGAGCTTTCCGCTGATCAAGGCGCTGGGCTTCACCGTGCACGGCGTTTTGCCCGACGCGGGCACAACGTTCATCACGGCGATGAGCGTCGCGCCGCGCTTCCTGCTTGCGACCGGTGTCGTGCTCCTGCTCGCGCGCCGGTCCGTGGCGGCGATGAACGCGGCCGAGGCGCGCCAGGGAGTCGCGCTCGGGCTAACGGCGGGCGCGGGCATGTTTTTTCAGAACGACGGACTGCAATTCACGTCGGCGTCGGTTTCCGCTTTTCTGACCCAGTTCTACGCGATTCTGATTCCCGTGGTCGTGGCCCTGCGCGTCCGGCGGGCGCCGCCGCCGGTGGTCTGGCTGTGCGGCGTGCTCGTCCTGGTCGGCGCGGCGATCCTCGCCCGCTTCGATCCGCGCACGCTGACCCTGGGTCGCGGCGAGATCGAGACGCTCGTGAGCTCCATTTTTTTCATGGGCCAGATCCTCGTGCTGGCGGACCGGCGTCACGCGGCCAACCGCGTGATGCCCGTCACCGCGGCGATGTTCGCCACCGAGGCCGTCATCTTCACCGCCCTCGCCTTCGGCACGGCCCCGCACGCGGCGGACGTGCTGCGGCCGTGGACCGTCCCGGTGTGGCTGGGCTTCACGGCGTTGCTCACGGTTTTCTGCACGCTCGGATCGTTCCTGTTGATGAACCGGTGGCAGCCGTTGATTTCGGCGACCGAAGCCGGCCTGATCTATTGCACCGAGCCGGTCTTCACCGCGATCATGGCGTTGTTCCTGCCCGCGTGGTTTTCGGCCTGGGCGGGATTCTCCTATCCCAATGAGTCGCTCGAGTGGAGGCTGCTGGTCGGCGGCGGCCTGATCACCGCCGCCAATGTGCTGATTCAGCTGCGGCCGCCGCCAATTCCGGAAGGTGGAGCGCGGCCTCCGGACGCGCTTTGAACCTGATCATCGTCGCCGCGTTCGAACAGGGAGGTCCGGTTCCACCAATCGCGGCGTAAAGCCGCTCCTACATTTTCGGAACGAACTCAAACCGCCGCGGGCGGGCCAATCGCGCTGCTCCGGCGAATGGACGAGATCGCACGGATGAGCACGGAACCGATCACGACCAGGCCGCCCGCGAGCGCGATTCCGGTGGGTCGTTCCCCGAAGGCGAGCATGACCCACACGGGATTCAGGATGGGTTCGACGACGGGAATCAGCACCGCCTCGAGCGCGCTGACTGTGCGGATCGCCCGCGCGTAGAGCAGGTAGGGCACGCCGAGCTGCACGACGCCGAGCAGCAGCAGCATGCCCGAGGTGCGCCCGGAGGGAAGCCCCGCGCCGATCATGGCAGGCAGGCCGATGAGAAAACCGAGGAAATTTCCCAGCACGATTGACTCCAGCGGCGAACCGTCCTTCTGCCCGCGGAGCAACACCACCATGGCCGCAAAACAAACTCCGCTCGCCGCCGCCACGATGTTGCCGGCGAGGTCATGCACGCGCAGTCCGTCGTACAGGAAGGCACTCATGCCGCCGAGCACCGCGACGATGGCGATCCAGTCGATTGCGCGCACCCGCTCGCGCAGGAACCACGCGCCAAGGAGAGCGACCCAGACGGGCGCGGTATATTGGAGAAGAATGGCGTTGGCGGCGGTGGTCAGCTTGTTCGCGGCGGCAAACAGGACCGTGCATCCCGCGTAAGAGACCGCCGCGCCCAGTTGGATGGGAGACCACGTGAACCGCAGCCGGCGGCCGCGGACGGCGAGCAGGAAAACGGTGGCGACCAGTCCGCGTCCGCCCGCGACCGCAAGTGGCGGCCAGTCGGCGGCTTTGATCAGCACGCCGCCGAGGCTCCAGGCCAGGGCGGCCAGCACCAGCAGCCCGACGGCGCGACCATGGGTGGGAGGATTCAAGGGCCGACACGCATGACCGAAAGACGGGCCGGTGGAAATGTTGAAAAGCTCCAGGCGGAATCGAACCGACGATCCACCAATGGAGGGCGGCCGACCCCGGCCGCCGTGACCTTTCGTTCGCGGGCTCGGGGTGATAAGCCTGTCCATTTCGGATGCGTGGCGGGGTTCGGCGACCCCGCCCTACACGAGGCTGCTCGCCGGCACGTTTTGTAGTCTCGAAACTTGGTAAAACGTGTCGACTCCACGGGCTCAGGTCCATTGATTGGCAGTAATGAAGAGCGACCGCCGCACCTGCCTGCGCCTGTCCTGGCTCGTCGCCCTCGCGGTCGGGGTGGGTTTTGCGATTCCGGCGTGGTCCCAGACGACGTTCACGTGGAACGGCGGCAACATCGTGACGGGCTCGATCACGCCCTCCTCGGTGAGCACCGTGGGCGCCGCGGATACGCTGAATATTGTCACCAGCAACGATCACGACTTCAACGGCTTTGTCCTCACCAACAACGGCGTGATCAACTGGCAGGCGGGAAACCTGCGCTCGGGCAACGGCGGTGAGATTGTCAACAACGCGACGTGGAACGACACCGCCGCGGGCTATCAGTTCAACAACGCTTTTGGCGGTGCCCCGCTCACCTTCATCAACGGAGCGACGGGCACCTACAACAAGACGAGCGGGGTCTCGGATTTCACGATCGCCGTCACGAACAGCGGCACGATCAACGTCAGCGGCGGCACGCTGAACATCGATGCGGGCGGCACCTTCACCAACGGCTCGGTGGCCGGCAGTTCGGGCAGCGGGGTTCTTCAGCTGACGAACGGAACGCTCACGGCGACGGGAAATGTCACCCTGACGAATTTCCTGTTCAACGGCGGCACGCTGGCGGGCGACCACACCTTCGTGAACAGCGTGATCAACTGGCAGGGAGGCAACTGGAACAGCGGCAACACCACGACGCTCGCCGCGAACACCACGGTGAATCTGATTTCCGCGAACGACCACGACTACAACAGCCACGCGATCGTCAACAACGGCACCGTCAACTGGACCATGGGCAACGTCCGCTCGGGTAACGGCGGCACGATCACGAACAACGGGATGTGGGTCGACACCGCCAATGGCTACCAATTCAACAATGCCTACGGTGGCGCGCAGGCGACGTTCACCAATGCCGCCGGCGCCACGTATCTCAAGACGACCGGTACGAGCAGTTTTGAGATTCCGTTCTTCAACAACGGCACGGTCACGGTGACCGGCGGCACGCTCAGCCTCGACAACGGCGGCACGTTCTCCGACGGCTCCTCGATCGGAAGCTCGGGATCAGGCGTGGTTCAGCTGACGAACGGCGTTTTGTCCGGCAGCGGCACGGCCGGCTTCACGGCCACCAATTTCGTCATCGCCGGCGGTCAGGTGGGCGACGGCGTCACGTTTCTCGGCACGACGAACTGGACGACCGGCAATTTCAATACCGTCGGGACCTCCACCATTGCCGCGGGCGGCCTGCTCAACCTGACGAACTCAAACGACCACGACTATAACGGCCACACGATGGTCAACAACGGCACGGTTGACTGGACGGCGGGCAACATCCGTTCCGGCAACAGCGGCCTCTTCGTGAACAACAGCGTGTTCAACGACTCGGCCGACGGCTACCAGTTCAACAACGCCTATGGCGGCGCCCAGTCGATTTTTCACAACACGGTCACGGGCACATATAACAAGACCGCGGGCGCCTCGCTGTTTGCGAACAGCACGCTGCTGAACGACGGCACGATTTCGGTGACGGGCGGGACGCTCAGTCTCGACGGCGGCACCCTCGACGCCGGCTCGACCATCGGCAGCTCGGGCGCGGGCGTCGTGCAACTCGTGAGCGGCACGCTGAACGTCAACGGCACGGTCAACGTGCAGAATTTCCAATTCAACGGCGGCACGCTGGCGGGCACGCAGACGTTCAATGGCACGCTGACGTGGAACACGAGCGACCTGAGCGGGGGCGGCGCGACGACGATCGCGCCCACGACGACCCTGACGGTCGCGACGGGCAACGACCATAATTTCAACGCCCACACGATCGTGAACGACGGCACGGTCAACTGGACCGGCGGCAACCTTCGTTCGGGCAACGCCGGTGTATTCCTGAACAACAGCGTCTTCAACGACACTTCCGACGGGTACCAGATCAGCAACGCGTACGGTGGCACCCAGTCCATTTTTCACAACGCGGTGACGGGGGTCTACAACAAGACCGCGGGCGCGACCTCGATCGTCAACAACACGCTGGTGAATGACGGCGTGATTTCGGTCACGGGCGGCACGCTCAGTCTCGACGGCGGCACCCTGAATGACGGCTCGACCATCGGCAGTTCCGGCCTGGGCGTCGTCCAGCTCGTGAGCAACACGCTCAACGTCAACGGCACGGTCAACGTGCAGAATTTCCTGTTCAATGGCGGAACACTGGCCGGCACGCAGACGTTCAACGGTACGCTGACCTGGAACACGACCGACCTGAGCGGCGGAGGCGCCACGACCCTCTCGCCGTCCACCGTCCTGACGATCGCGACGGGCAACGACCACAATTTCAACGCCCACACGATCGTGAACGACGGCACGGTCAACTGGACATCCGGAAATCTCCGCTCGGGCAACGCCGGCGTGTTTCTCAACAACGGCGCGTTCAACGACACCGCCGGTTCGTTTCAGATCAGCAATGCGTACGGCGGCTTGCAGTCCATTTTCCACAACGCAGCGTCAGGCATCTACACGAAGAGCTCGGGCTCGACGTCGATCATCAACAACACGCTGGTCAACGACGGCATCATTAACGTCAGCGGCGGATCGATCAGCCTCGACGGCGGCACCTTGAACAATGGATCATTCATTGGCAGCACCGGCGGCGGCCTCGTGCAGCTGGTGAGCGGCACGCTGACGGCCAACGGGATCGTGACCCTGGGCAATTTTCAGTTCAACGGTGGTGTGCTGTCGGGCAACCCGACGTTCGACGGCACGTTTTCCTGGGTGAGCACGGACTTCAGCACTCCCACGACAACGACGGTGGGAGCGACCGGGGTCATGAGCATCGTCAGCGCCAACGACCACAACTTCAACGGACATGCGATCGTCAATGCGGGCGTGACGGACTGGGTGGCGGGCAACCTCCGCACGGGCAACGCGGGCTCCATCACCAACTATGGCGTGTGGGTCGACACCGCCGACACCTACACGATCAACAATGCCTACGGCGGCGCGGCGGCGACGTTCACCAACGCCGTGGGCGGCACGTACACCAAGACGTCCGGCGCGAGTTCCATCCAGATTCCGGTGCTCAATCTCGGCACGATCGTGGTGGCGGGCGGCACGCTCGGGGTTACCAGCACCTACAGCGACGCGGCCGGCCGCATCCTTCTCGACGCCGGCGGAAATTTCAGCGCGTCGAATCCGATTTCGCTCAGCAACGGATCGCTGTTGCTCGGCGAGGGCACATTCACCGCACCCAGCCTCAACTTGTCGGGCGCGATCAAGCCGGGCACGCTGACGACCGCGGGCACGCTGACGATCGACGCCAACACGACGGTCCTGTCGCCCGCGTTTCTCGGTTTCGAGATCGGCGGCACGAATCAGGGCAGCGACTACGACCACCTGACCGTCAACGGCACGCTCGCGCTCGGAGGCAACCTGCAGATCGGATTCATCAACGGATTTCAGTCGACGATCACCAACAGCATGACCTTCGACCTCGTCTCCAGCACCAGCCTGAGCAATTCCTTCCTCAACGTCGCCAACGGGTCACGGCTGTGGACGGCGGACGGGCTGGGTTCGTTCGTGGTGAATTACGGAGCGGGCAGCAGTTTTGGCGTAAACGACATCGTGCTCAGCAGTTTCACTCCGGTACCCGAGCCGTCCACGTGGCTGCTCATGGTTGCGGGCGGCGCGGGCATGCTCGGGTGGTGCGTCCGCCGCCGACGGAATTGAGGTGGAGCGCGACCTCCGGGCGCGCTTGAATTCCGGTTCTCGATTCCTGCACACAGCGATGAACCGGCCCGGAGGTCCGGTTCCACCTATTTGCCCACCACGATCTCCTCGGAAATTGCCGTGCCGGCCAGATTGTGCACCAGCACCCGGTACCGGCCGGAGCGATCGGCGACGAGCTGCGGTTGCGTTGCCCCAATGATGATCTCGTCGTCGCACATCCATTGATAGTCGAGCGGGGCGGTGCCGGTGGCCGTCACCGCGAGCGTGGCTTTCCCGCTGACATCAAGCGCCACCGTGGTAGCCGGAGCGGCGGTGATCTGTGGCGTGTGCGAGTGCGGAATTCCGCACGACGTCGTGGTCGGAAGAATCGCGATGCCGCCGGCCGACGCTTCGGCGGTGCGACCGCGGAGGTCGTTGACCGTCGCGACGAACTCGATTTCGTCGCCCGGTTCGAGATCGGCGGGAGGTGTCCAGAAGACGCGATAGGGCGCGGTCTCGTCGGTGCCCAGCAACTCGAACTGTCCGGGGCGCGAATGCCGTTTCAGGGCAAAGGTGACTTCCGCCACTCCGTCGCCGCCGGAAACCTCCGCCCGGATCTCGCACCGACTCGGAAACCGCTGGCCATCGATCGTGTGTTCCGTGATCGCAAGCCGCGCGCCGGCGGCGGGGCTGGAAAGTGCGATGCTCAACGGGCCCGCGACGGGAGCCAGCGACGTGTCGGCGCGCCAAACCGTGAACTGCAACGGCTCGAGCGCGACGGCGATTCCTCCGTCCGCATCCGTGGTGGCCAGGCCGGTGGGAGCGGCATCCGGAGTCGTGGAGTCGAACACTTCCACCAGGCGCCGCCCGCCCGGCTGACTGGTCGGTACGCGGACCACGTGCTTCGTCGTCCGCGCATTGTTGAACGCCGCCAACCATTCGATGCGCTCACGGCGATCGACCCGCGAAAAGGCGAAAACCTCCGGATCGACCGTCGGGCGCACGAGCATCGCGCCCGTGCGCAGCGCCGCCTGGGAATTGCGCAGCGCAGTGAGGCGGGAGAGGAAGCGGTAGAAAGGATGCTGTTCGTCAAACTTGTCGTCCGCGCCCGTGCGTTTCGTTGCGAGGAGCGGGGCGTCGCGAAAATCCGGCGCCTGCGACGCAAACATATCCTCGCGCGCCTGCATGTCATTGCCGCCGCGGCCGATCATGCCTTGTTCGTCGCCATAGTAGATCACCGGCTGGCCGCGGGAGAGCAGCATGAGGCCGTGGCCAAATTTGACCAGTGCCGCCAGCTGTTCGGGTGACGCGCCCGGATTGTCGTGCAGCAGAAAATAGCCGAATCGTCCCGCGTCATGGTTGCCGAGGAAGGTCGGCGTGACGTGAACGTTGCTGTCGTGGTCGAGGTAGTAGTCGTCGCGCGCAAAAAAGTCGCCCAGCGCCGCGGCGGTGCCGTGTTGCGAAACATAGCGGAGGGCCGCCGCGAAAAACCCGAAGTCGGTCGTGGTGTCGACCGGCATCGTGCCCGTGGAGAACTCCGCGAGGTAGGAAGGATCGCCGGCGTCGTTGGCCACCTCGCCGAACTGCAGGAAATCCGTCCGGCCGAGTTCGCGCGCGCGAGCCTGGATCGCCGGACCGAAGGCCTGCCAGAATTCGGCGTTCACGTGCCGCATCGTGTCGATGCGGAATCCGTCCACGCCCGTCTCGAGCCAGCGCCGGTAGATGGCAATGAAACCCTCGACCACGCGCGGCTGCTCAGTGAACAGGTCGTCGAGTCCGACGAAATCGCCATCGAGCGAGCTTTCGCCCTGGAAACTGCTGTTGCCGCGATTGTGGTAGACGGTGACGTCGTTGAGCCAGGCGGGATTCTTGGCGTTCCGCTCGGCCGGTGGCAGCACGGGCACATGAGGGAAGCTGCGCTCGGCGGACAATTCGGGAAACGCCTTGGGGTCGTTCAGGCCGTTGTACGCGACGGCCTGGACATCGAACGGTATTCCGACGGCATCGCGATAAGGATAGGCCGCCTTGCCGCGATAGGTCGTGTCGTGATCCGCATACTGGATCACATCGGCCGTGTGGTTGACGACGATGTCCATGATCACCCGCAGGCCACGCGCGTGCGCCTGCCGGATGAACTCGCGGAACTCCTCGTTGGTGCCGAGGTGCGGATCGATGTTCTCGAAATCCAGGATCCAGTAGCCATGATAGCCGGCGGAGCCGAGCTGGACCGGTTTGTTGCGCAGCGGCGGGGTCACCCAAATTTCCGTGATCCCGAGACGCTTCAGATAGTCGAGGTGCGCCGTGAGTCCGACGAAGTCGCCGCCGTGGTAGTGGGAAATGCGGGTCGGATCGAAGCCGGTTTCCTCCGGCCCGCCGCTCAGTCCGCCGCGATCGTTGGCCGTCGAGCCGTTGGCGAACCGATCCGTGAGGACAAAATAAAGAACATTTCCGGCGCCGGTGTGCGTGCGGGGCGGCACCACGGGTCCGGCGACCGAGCGCAGGCCGGCAAACAGGGACGCGGCGGCGGCGACGGAAAAAAGCGCGCGTTTCGTGTGCGACCAGGGGGTGGGGAACGGGCGCGGCGGCATGGCGGGGTGGTGAAGCGAAAGTGGCCCGGCCGAAGGATGAGTCAAAAGAGGGCGCGGCGACAGATCATAGTCCACCCGGACAAATCTTGGATGCGGCGGGATCCGTGCCCCGCACCGACGATTGCCCGTCGGTAGAGAACCGCGTTGGCTGGGGACGATCCAAGTTTTTTCGGGGTCATCTCGGTTTTTTGGCCAGATTCGTGGGTGTGCGGGAATCGGCTTTCGGCGATAGTCTTCGCATTCCGAGCCGTCCCCTAGCCGGCTCGTTTTCACCGAACACTCCGAACAACCCCGCGGGACGACGCCGACCGACAACGGCCCGTTTCGCCGAAAGACATCCCCTCCATGCACACCGAAGGATTGCCTGCGGGCCACCGCAGGCACCGTCACCGGCTCATCGCCGTTGCACTGCTGTCCGCCGCCGCGACGCTGTCGACTCTTGCCCAGTCGACGAACACGACCACGGACGACACGACTCCCAAGAAGGAGGACAAGCCGATTGTCCTCGAAACGTTTGAAGTGAGCGGAAGCTTCGCGGGCAGCCTGGCCGCCGCCACTCAAGCGAAGCAGCAGAGCGTCAACATCACCGAGCAACTGATGGCCGAGGATCTCGGCAAGTTGCCCGACGTCAGCATTGCCGACTCCCTCGTGCATCTGCCGGGCGTGGCGGCGCAACGCACCAACGGCCGCAGCCAGCAGATCAGCATCCGCGGCCTCACGGGCGATTTCCAGGTCACGACGCTCAACGGTCACCAGCAGGTGTCCACGAGTGAAAATCGGGCCGTGGAATACGACCAGTACCCGGCCGAACTCATCAGCCAGGTCACCATCTACAAGACGGCCAACGCCGATCAGACGGCCCAGGGTCTGGCCGGCAGCGTGGACCTGAAGACCATCCAGCCGCTCGACCTCAAGGGTCAGGCGATGTCGATCAGCGCGTTCTATCAGGGCACGCAGTACAACCGGCTGACGCCCGGCGCCAAAAAGGACGGCGAGCGCTTCACGGTCTCGTACGTCAACCAGTATGAGGACGGCACGATCGGCCTCGCGGTCGGATTTGCCCACACGGACACGCCCTGGGAGGGCAAGCAGTTCCAGGCCTGGGGCTGGCCCACGATCGATGCCGCGAACGACTACGTCCTCGGCGGCACCAAATCGTATGTGCGCACCAGCAACCTGAAGCGCGACGGGCTCATGGCGGTGCTCGAATACAAGCCGAGCAGCACGGTGCATTCGACGTTCGAGCTGTTCCGCTCGAATTTCGAGGAAAAGTCGCTCCTGCGCGGTCTCGAAATTCCACTCTGGTGGAGCAGCGCGGCGCTGCAACCCGGCTACACGGTGACGAATGGCCTCGTGACGAACGGGGTGTTTTCGAACGTCATGCCGGTCGATCGCAACGACATCTTCGACCGGAAGGACAACCTGGTTTCCGCCGGCTGGAAACTCCAGGTCGGCGATCCGAAAGGCTGGTCCGGCACGCTCGACACCAGCTACTCGAAGGTCACCCGCAAGGACGAGAACCTCGAAACCTATTCCGGCCTGAGCTTCCGCGGTGTTCCGTTCACCACGGCGGATTCCATCACGTTCACCGAGGAGCCCGGCCAGATTCCGGTGCTGACCTCGGCGAAGGATTATTCCACGGGCACCGGCTTCAAGCTGAGCGATCCGCAGGGCTGGGGACCGTCGACCCTTCCGGGCGGCGGAATGTACGGCTACCTGAAATACTTCCAGTCCAAGGACGAACTCGGTCAGGTGAAGATTGCGGCCGACCGCAAGCTGAACGGGATGTTCAAGGACGTCGAGTTCGGCGTCGATTTCACCGAGCGCTACAAGCGCGATGGTGAAAGCCCGACCGGGTACATGGATTCGCCGACCGGCCAGGTTACGCTCCCGTTGCCGGCGATCATCGGCCAGACGGACATGAGCTTCCTCGGTCTGGGCAAGGTCTACGCGTATGATCCGCAGGCGCTGCTGGACAGCGGAACCATCGGATTCGTGCCGCTCACGGACCTCACGGTCCCGACGCGCAAGTTCCGGGTCACGGAAAAGCTGACAACGCCCTACGCCCAGCTGAACATCGAAACGAAGATGGGCAGCGTTCCCGTGACGGGCAACGTCGGCATCCAGGCGATTCACGCCGACCAGTCGGCGGCCGGTTATGCGACGGACGGTTCCGCGCTTTATCCGGTCACCGGCGGCGCGACGTACACGGACTGGGCGCCGAGCCTCAACCTGAACTTCACCCTCGATTCGTCGGATATCCTGCGCTTCAGCGCCGCGCGGCAGGTTGCGCGTCCGCGCATGTACGACATGCGCGCGGGCCGCTCGTTCTCCTATAATCCGGCCTTCGCCAATTCGACGGATCTCGCGCAGAGCCCGTGGAATTCGGGTGAAGCGGGCAATCCGCAGCTGCGTCCGTGGAAGGCGAACTCGCTCGACCTTTCCTACGAGCACTACTTCGCCGACGACAAGGGCTACTTCTCCATCGCGGGCTACTACAAGAAACTGCTCACGTTCATCTACACGCAGAACAGCATCGCCAGTTTCGCCGGTTATCCGACCTACGGCACCGACCCGAAGCTGCTTGAAGGTCTCGCCTCCCAGGCCGAAAACGGCAACGGCGGATCGATCAAGGGCGTGGAAGTGGCCGTGCGCCTGCCCAGCGAGCTGATCAGCAAATCGATCAAGGGCATCGGTCTCGAGGCCAGCGGCGCCTACACGGACAGCAGCATCGAGCCGTGGGGACCGGGCAACGGCACCGCTCCCATCGCCGGACTCTCGCGCAAGGTCGCGCAGATCACGCTCTACTACGAGAACCACGGTTTCTCCGCCCGCGTCAGCGAGCACTACCGTTCCGAGAACCGGCAGTACATCACGACGTTCGGACCTCCGAGCCCGGGTGGTGACGTGAATCCCAACGGCGGCTTCTCCGTCGCCCAGCCGGAAAAAGTCGTGGATGCCCAGATCAGCTACGCGTTCCAGACGGGAACGATGAAGGGCATCACCTTGTACCTGCAGGCTTACAACCTGAACAACGAGCCGCTGGTCACCTACAACAACGGCGATCCGCGTCAGGTGATGAACTACCAGAAATATGGCGCCTCCTACTCGGCCGGCGTCAGCTACAAGTTCTGATTTGTTAGGGTTACCGAAAAGGGGTCGGGAACGGCCGTTCACAACAGGGGCGGCCGTTCCCTAGACTCATCATGACCGTGCGGTCCCCTGCGACATCTTCCGCGCCGGACATTTCCGGACGACTCAACGGCCCGGCGCCGGCGGCGGCTTCGCCGTTCGCCCGCGCCAGGTCCGCGCTCGCTTCCGCAACCTGGCTCGACCATCGCGTGGCCGGCGTGCTGGCCCATGTGTCGTCGCTGCCCGGCGAGCATGGCATCGGCAATCTCGGCGCATCCGCGCGTCAATTCGTCGATTTCCTGGCCGATGCCGGCGTGCGTTACTGGCAGCTCTGCCCGCTGGGGCCCACGGGTTATGGCGACTCGCCCTACCAGTTGTTTTCCAGCCGGGCGGGCAACCCGTATTTCATCGACCTGCATGAACTCGCGCAGGCGGGTCTGTTGACGCCCGCGGAACTGAACCCGTTGCGCGACCTTCCGGTTGACCGCGTCGACTACGGTCTATTGTACGAACGCTTCTGGGCCGTGCTCACGGCGGCGGCGGACCGGGCGGCGGCGTCCGGCGCCGACGGCATCGCCGGTCTCGGTTCGCTCGCGGATTTCCGACGCCAGCACGCGGGCTGGCTCGAGCCCTTCGCCGACTTCATGGCGCTCAAGGGATATTTTGGCGGACGCCCCTGGACGGCCTGGCCGGAAGACACGCGGCAGTGGCACGTGGGCATCGGCGCCGGCCTGCCGGCGTCGGTGCGGCGCGACGCCGAGCGCCACATCTTTTATCAATACGTGTTCTTCGCGCAGTGGAAACGCCTGCGGGATTACGCGGGAGCGCGCGGCATTGGCATCATCGGCGACGTGCCGATCTTCGTGGCGCTCGACAGCGCCGACACCTGGCAGAACCGGACGGTGTTTCGACTCGATCCGCGTGGCCAGCCCACGGCCATGGCCGGCGTGCCGCCCGACTATTTCTCGGCGACGGGTCAGCTGTGGGGCAATCCGCTCTACGATTGGGATCATCTCGCGAAGACCGGCTATCGCTGGTGGATCGAGCGGCTGAAGGCGGCATTCGAACTCTACGATGTCGTCCGACTTGACCACTTCCGCGGCTTCGACACCTACTGGGAAGTACCGGCCGGCGCGGCGGACGCGCGCGGGGGCCAGTGGCGCAAGGGTCCCGGCCTCGCGTTTTTCCAGGCGGTGAAGGCCTCGTTGCCGCATGCCCGGATCATCGCGGAGGACCTCGGATACATCGGTCCCGATGTCGTGGAGTTGCGTCGCGCGGCCGGTCTGCCGGGCATGAAGATCCTGCAGTTCGCCTACGGCCACGACATTCACAACGTCAACCTGCCGCACTTCTATCCGCCCGAAAGTGTCGCCTACACGGGCACGCACGACAACACGACGGCGCGCGGCTGGCTGGAAGGGCTCGCGCCGGAATATGCGGCCAAGGTCGATGCCTATTTCCAACTCGGCGGCTCGCGGTCCGCGTGGCCGGTGATCCGCGCATTGTTGGCGTCGGTGTCGCGCCTCGCGGTCATTCCGATGCAGGACCTGCTCGATCTTCCCGCGTCGGCAGCGCTGAACCGTCCGGGCATCGCGGAGGGAAACTGGCAGTGGCGTTTCACCGAGCCGCAGCTTTCCGCGATGGCGCGGGACAAGTCCGCCACGCTGCGGGAATGGATCGGACTCTTCGACCGGACGGGTGACCGGATCCTTTGCGACTACAGTGAACCTCCCGGGCCGGACGAAACGTTGACCTGATGAGTGCGCCGCGACCGCTTCGCCTGCCCGAAATCGCTCACATGAGCTTCGGGTTTCTGGGCATCCAGTTTGGCTGGGGACTGCAGATGGCGAACATGAGCCCGATCTACAAATATCTCGGCGCGGCGGACGATCAGATCGCGCGGCTCTGGCTGGCTGCGCCGCTGACCGGACTGATCGTGCAGCCGATCATTGGCGCCTTGAGCGACCGGACCTGGTGCCGGCTGGGTCGTCGGCGACCGTATTTTCTGGCCGGTGCCATCCTGAGCTCGCTCGCGCTTCTGCTCATGCCCAACTCCGGCCCTCTCGCCGGTTGGCTGCTGCCGAATCTGCCGAAATTTTATATGGCGGCGGGACTGCTCTGGGTGCTCGACGCGTCGATCAACATTTCGATGGAGCCGTTTCGCGCGTTCGTCACGGACAAGCTGCCCGAGGCGCAGCGCGGTTCGGGCTTCGCGATGCAAAGCCTGTTCATCGGACTCGGTGCCGTGCTGGCGGGCGTGATGCCCGCGGTCCTGCGGCAATGGTTTCACCTCACGGGTGACGCGGGCACCAGCGGTCTGCCGGACAACGTTCGCGTCTCATTTTATGTCGGAGCAGCGGCGTTTTTTGGGGCCGTGCTCTGGACCATTGTCTCCACGCCGGAGGATCCGCCGGACGACCTCGAGGGTTTTCGCCGCGCCAAGGCTGCGAACGGAAACGCCTGGTGGCGCGAGATTCCGGCGGCCCTCCTGGAAATGCCGAAGACCATGCAACGACTTGCGATCGTGCAGTTCTTCACGTGGATGGGGCTTTTCTGCATGTGGCTGCACTTCTCGAACGCCGTGCCGGTCCTCTTCGGCTCGAACGATCCGTCTTCCGACCTTTTCAAGCGCGGCGTGGAGTGGGCCGGAGTGTGTTTCGCGGCCAAGGACGCGGTCACTTTTTTCGCGGCTTTCGGCCTGATGGCGGCGGCGCGCACCTGGGATCGACGGGTGATCCACGGCGTCTGTCTGGTCATCGGCGGACTCAGCCTGCTCGCCGTCGGATTCATTCGGGGCGAGGACAACAAGTATCTCCTGCTGGCCGACATGGCCCTCGGCGGGCTGACCTGGGCTTCGATCCTCTCGATGCCTTACGCGCTGCTCGCGGGTTCGCTCCCGCGCGAACGCATCGGCGTGTACATGGGCATCTTCAATTTTTTCATCGTGCTGCCGGAGATCCTGGCGGCGTTGTTCTTTGGCGGGATCGTGAAGAATCAGCTGCATGGCAATCTCGTCCACGCCGTGATGGCGGGCGGCGTTTGCCTTTTCGTGGCGACGCTGGCCCTGTTCTTCGTGCCGAAGACGGAAGTGGCATTGTCAAAATCGGTCGCGATCAGACACGAGTTTCCGGCCGCGATTTGACTGATTCGGTGCAGGGCGGGGTTGTTTTCCGCACTGGCTTTTGGGTAAATCGCAAAACCGAACCCCGCCGTTCTCCAATCCCAATTTGACCACGGATTACACCGATATCACGGATATCGAATTGCCGGATTGGAGGACTCCGCGCTATCCGCGAAATCCGCGGTAGATTGCTTGGAGTTTTAGGCGGGGTTCGGCGGCATTTGGCCTCTGATGGGTGACACTTTTGGCCTTTGATGGGTGACACTTTCATGGGCGGATGCCCTGGAAGTTAACCGACAGGAACGAAGCGCGTCGTCAGTTCGTGAGGTCTCGGTGGCGAGGC
>DASZXI010000024.1:0-45274 GCA_035545955.1 Candidatus Didemnitutus sp.
GGACCGATTACCTGGTGTCCCACAAGGGCGGCACGCACGAGGCGGTGGCCGCCATGGGTCACCTCTCCGAAAGTGAACGTCAGTCCATCGGCGAGGAACTCTATCAGCATCCTTTCTACGTCAAGGTGACGAGCGACGGAAAGGCGACCGCCACGTTTTCTGATCGCGCGCTCACGCAGCCGGCCTTTGACGCGATCGCGAAGTTTGCGAACCGCGTGCGCTACCTGCCCGCGCTGGCCGACGGCAAGCCCGTCGATGGCGTGGCGGAGTTGCGGTTTTCCCAGCTGCATCTTTGAATACGCGCGCGGTGCCTCGCGTGCCAGCGAGCGGAGGCCGGCGGGACGCCGTCCCCTACCGAGGATCGGGATCGCGTCGGTAGGGGCGGATGTCCTCATCCGCCTCTGAATCACCGCAGGACCTCCGTCGCCGAAAGTTCGCCGAATTCATCCGGTTGCTCGGTCCCTCAACCCTCAACTTTCAACTCTCAACCTCGCCCAACTTCACCCCTTCAGCTCCGCCAGCAGCGCGCGAAGTTCCTTTTCGGGGTCCTCGTGACTCTGGCCGACGGCGAGCGCCAGGGCGGATTCCAGCCACGGACGCGCTTCCTTCTTCTTGCCCAGCGCGAGGTACGCCTTGCCCAGCAGGATTCGCGGCATCATCCAATCGGCCTTCTTTTCCGCGCAGACGCGCAGATGCGGGATCGCCTCCGTCGTCTCGTTTTCCCGCAGCAGCGCCTGCGCGAGGCTGAAATGAAACAGCTCGTTGTCGGGATACTGCGCGACAAGGAGGCGGAAGCGATTGACGCTCATGCGGGTCGGCGGAAGCGGGCCCTGGAAACTAGTCGACGAAGATCGCGACGGCCGTCGAGTTGTCCACGCCGCCGCGATCGTTGGCGATTTCGACGAGGGCGTGACAAATATCGTGCGGCGTCGCGGCCTGGGTCAGCAGGCGCTCGATTTCCGGCGGCTGCAGGTAGCGGGTGACGCCATCGGAGCAGATCAGATACCGGTCGCCACGGTGAAGCGTGTGGGCGTGGATGTCGCCGACCAGTGGTGGAGGCTGACCGACGCAGCGGGTCAGGGCCTGCCGATTTTCCGTGAACATCATCGCGGGCTCGCCGCGCGCCGCCCGCAGGCGCATCTCGTTCTCGACGTTGTGTTCGGAGGTCAACGCCTCGAGCTGGCTGTCGCGCAGCCGGTACATCGACGTGTCGCCGACATGGATGACTGCGACGTGATCGGTGTCGAAATGAGCGATGGTCAATGTCGTGCCGATTCCCAGCCGGGGGCTCAGCACCCGGCCCAGCAGAAAAACCTTTTCGTTGATCTCGGCCAGTCCCGCCGTGTAGTCATACGGACCGGGTGCGCGCTGGCGGCTGAACCAGTCGATCAGCGAGGAGATCGCGGTGCGGCTCGCGTCCGCGCCCGCCGGGAGGCCGCCGATGCCGTCCGCAACGGCGTAAAGACGGTTCTGATCGTCACATAGGTTGCTGTCCTCGTTTTCGGTACGGACGCGGCCGATGTCGGTCAGGGCAGAGGAGCGCAAATTCACAAGAGAGAAGTTGGACAGCAGTTACCTCAAGGGAAAGGCCGAAAAATCTCGGCGCGATTTGCCCTTGTCAACCGTTCGAAACTCGATGAGGGGAGGGCGCCAAGGAACTCGCGTCCATAGGGTTTGGCCAGGAGGCGGGAATCGAGCAGGGTGACGACCCCGCGGTCGGTCTTGCTGCGGATCAGGCGGCCGATTCCCTGGCGGAACTTCACCAGCGCATCCGGGAGCGTGATCTCGTTGAAGGGATGCCCCCCGCGCTCGCGCACCCACTCGGCCCGCGCCTCGGCGACGGGTTCGGTGGGCATTTCAAACGGAAGACGCGTGATGATCACCTGCGAGAGGGCGCGGCCGGGTATGTCGACGCCGGTCCAGAAACTGTCCGTCCCGAAAAGCACGCCGTTGCCGGCCTCGCGGAGGCGCTGCGCGAGCTCGGTGCGCGAGACATCGCCACCCTGCATGAGAAACGTGCGGCCGTCCTTCTCAAGCGGACCTTGGAGCGCGTCGGCGGCCGCCCGCAGATCGCGATAGCTTGTGAAAAGCACCAGGGAGCCTCCCGGCACTCGCCGGATGCAGAAATCCAGGTAGTCGATGAGACCCTCGAGATCGAGTCGCGCGTCCTGTGCGTTGGGCGGCGAGACGTCCGCGGCGACGTACACCCGCATGACCCGCTCGTAGTCGAACGGCGAATGCTCGATGCAGGTGCCGGCGTCCTCCGCTCCGTTCCGCTGCTGGAACGGCTCCATGGAACCTCCGATCGCGAGGGTCGCGCTGGTCAGCGTCACAGAGGTATTGCGACGAAACAGCTGCTCGCGCAGATAGGGCGCGACGTCGAGCGGTGCGGACCGCAGCGTGACGATGTGACCACGCCGGCCGGTGCGTTCGACCCAATAGACATGGTCCTCGTTCGCGAGATTGAGAAACTGGCGGATGCCCGACTGGTAGGCTTTCACCCTCGCCTGATGGTCGACGATCTCATCGCGCGCCGGACCGTCCTCCATGCGGGTCGCGATCCGGTCGAGACCGGCGACAAGCTGCGTGAGAGGTTTCTCCAGCCACGGCTCGCAAATCCCTTCGGTGCGCACCCGCATGCGCGCCTGCTGCACCAGCACCTGGTCGTTGAGAAAGCCGAAGAATTGCACGGCTGCCTCGATCGCATCGGCCACGAGCAACTTTTCCTCCGGCTTGCCCAGTTTGGCGAGCAGGCCGCGATTCTTGTCGGGATGATGCAGGGCCTTAAGTAGCCGGTCGCAGCCGAAGGAACTCACACTCAGGCCAAAGTGGTCGGTCGCCACCTCGGCGATCGTGTGCGCCTCGTCGAGCACGGCAAAGTCATCGGGAAACAGGATTCCGCGGGCGCTTTCCCCCGACGCGGCGCCGCCGATCGCGAGCAGTGCGAACAACAGGCTGTGATTGACGATGATCACCTGCGCATCGCGCACGCGTCCCTTGGCGCGCTGATAAAAGCACGTGCCATCGCAGCGCTTCCGGCTGCAGGCGGCGGAGTCGGCATTGACCTGTTCCCACACCTCGGGCAACGGCGGCGGATTCAGTTCGTGCCGCAAGCCGTCCTTGCTCGTTCGCGCCCACTCGGCCAGCCGGACGAGTTCGGTGCGCTCGGGACTCGAGAAGAGCGACTCCTGGGCCTGCAGGGCCATGGCCAGCCGCGTTGTGCAGAGGTAGTTGGCCTTGCCGACCAGAAGCGTCGACTTGAAGCGTGAATACGCCTCCAACTCGGGCACGGCGGAAAATAACCGGCGACAGAGGGCGAGGTCCTTGTGCTCAATCTGTTCCTGCAGGGAAATCGTGTGCGTCGACACGATCATCTGCCGTTTGCGGTCGGTGGCGAAAATGATGCCGGGCAGCAGATACGCGAGGCTCTTGCCGACTCCCGTGCCGGCCTCGCAGATCAGGTTGCGGTCGCCGTGCATCGCCGCCGCCACCGCCAGCGCCATGTTTTCCTGCTGCGGACGGTGTTCGAGCTTGAGGGCATCGCAGAGCCAGCCGCCGTCGGCAAAAATATCCGCGGCGATCTCGCGCACCCGCGAAGGCGGGGGCGGGGCGTCGGCGGACAGCTCGCCGCCCTCAGTCAACCCGATCATCGCGCGCAATGAGTCCGGTTAAATGGCGAGGCGCAAATGAAAAGGGGCGGAGGTGATTCTGGATGTCGGGTACGTGAGATGTAGGGCGGGGTCGTTTTCCGCACCGGCTTTCGGGTGAATCGCAAAACCGAACCCCGCCAAATCAATCCCCGATCTCCCACTAAATGCACGAAATAAAGAAATCGGAGAGTTCCACCCTGGTGCGTGCCGGAAATTTTCGGTTCGGGTTCCGGCTCGTGGGGGATCGTTTTTGGCGGGTTTCGGCCCTTCGACAGGCTCAGGACGGGCGACCCCGCCCTACACCAGACTCACTCCTCAATCCACACGTGGTCGCGCGTCCGAACCGCCTCGAAGAGTTCGACGATATCCAGGTTCGCCATCTGGACGCAGCCGCTGCTGGCGGGCGTCCCGAGACGATCCTCGTGGTTGGTCCCGTGGATATAAATGTAGCGCGAGTGGGTGTCGACGTTCCCGCCGGAATTGTGCCCGGGTTCGAGTCCGCGCAGCCACAGGATGCGCGTCGTGATCAGGTTCTTTGACTGTTCGGCCTCGTCGAATTCGGAAAAATGCCGCCCGGTGGTCGCACGCGCCTTGAAAACGATTCCTGGCGGTGCTCCGGCGCCGATTTTTTCGGCAATCTCATGCAAACCCCGTGGGGTGCCCAGGGAATCCCTGATGTTGGAAGGCTCTCGACGGGAAGTGGATACAACATAGGATTTCACCAACAGGTCGCCGTCGTAGAAGCCCAGCAACTGGCGGGCTATCGATACGACCATAACACGCGATGTCGGCTTGAAACCGAGCTCGAGGCACCTTTCCTTGGCGTGTTCGAAACATTCCTTCACGTGAGCAAAACTGATTATCGTGTCGCTATCGTCGGAGCCACCGGAGCGGTCGGTCAAGAGCTGATCGCCCTGCTGGCGTCACGGCAGTTTCCGGTGGGCGAATTGCGCCTGCTGGCTTCGGCTCGCTCCGCGGGAAAAACGGTGGAGGCACTGGGTCGTCGGGTCACGGTGCAGGAAGCGAAGCCCGAGGCGTTCGAAGGGATGGATATCGCCCTGTTTGCGGCGGGCGGTTCCGTGGCACGGGCCCTGGCGCCCGAGGCGGCCAGGCGCGGCTGCCTGGTGCTGGACAAGAGCTCGGCCTTCCGGATGAAGGCGGACGTGCCGCTGGTCATCCCTGAGATCAATCTCGCGGCGGCCCGGTCGCATCGCGGCATCATCGCGAGTCCGAATTGCTCGACGGCCGTGGCGCTGATGGGTCTCTATCCGTTGCACCAGCGGTTCGGGGTGCGGCGCGTTTTCTTTTCCACCTATCAGTCGGTTTCCGGCACCGGAGCCGAGGCCGTTCGCGAACTTGAGGATCAAATCCAGGCGTACGCGCGCCGGCAGCCGATTTCGCACACGGTGTATCCGCACCAGATTGCCCTGAACGTGATTCCGCAGGTCGACACGTTTGGCGCGGATGGCTACACCGGAGAGGAAACCAAGATGCGCGAGGAGGGTCGCAAGATTCTCGGTTTGCCGTCACTCAAGGTCTCCGCGACCTGCGTGCGCGTACCCGTGGTTCGTGCCCACTCCGTGGCGGTGAACGCCGAGTTTGAACGTCCGGTCGACCTCACCGCCGCGCGTGCAGCGCTGGCGGCTTTCCCCGGCGCGATCGTCGTCGATGAACCGGCGCAGAACAAGTATCCGACGCCGCTCGATTTTTCGCGGCAGGCCAAATGCGGCGTGGGTCGGCTGCGTCTCGACACCGCGCTCGACAACGGTCTGAGCTTTTGGGTGAGCGGCGACAACCTTTGGAAGGGCGCCGCCCTGAACTCGATCCAGATCGCCGAGGCGATGATCCGCGAAGGCATCCCGCTCCGCGCGGCCGAGCCGGTCGGGGTTTGACCACGCACTCGATGTCGTAGGTGGAACCGGACCTCTGGGCCGGTTCGAGGTAAATGCGCGCCCGGTTTCGCGATTCACCCGAAAACCAGAGCGGGAAAAGGTCGCGCCCAGTCAATTGCCTTGCCGGTGGCGCATCGGTGCAGTCAGCTTTCGGCGACCCGGACGGTTAGCTCAGTTGGTTAGAGCATCTCGTTTACACCGAGAGGGTCGGGGGTTCGAGTCCCTCACCGTCCACCAGCCTTCGCCCTGCGAGCTACGGCTCGGCCAACAGTCGAATTTGATGTTTCGAGAGTCGGGATGTGCGCTACGCTTGGGCGAAGGCTGCCGCGCCGAAGCCCGCCGGGCGCAGGCGGGCTGCTGCGATTCGAGGAGCGAGTAGACTATTCAACTGTAACCGACACCGAAGGCCGGACCGGTAGCGATCGAGTCCTCATCGATCCGTTGGCGGCGAAGAACTTTCCAACCCGGGACTTTTCCCGGGATATTGCTTGCTTGGTTTATCGGTGGCCTCCGGTAGAGCATCCAATCAATGCCTTTCTCATCCCTTGTCTTCTACGCCTACTCCAACTGCTCCACCTGTCGCGATGCCGCCAAATGGCTGCGGGCTCACAACATAGCTTTCTCTGAGAAGCCAGTCTATGAGACGCCGCCTGGAATACCTGAACTGAAACGCATGCTGGCCTTCCAGGACGGGAATCTGCGGCGGCTCTTCAACACGTCGGGAATGGTCTATCGCGAACTCGGCCTCGCGGAAAAATTGCCCAAGATGTCCGAGGCACAATCGCTGACTTTGCTCGCGAGCAATGGCCGCCTGGTGAAACGTCCTTTTCTGATCGGTGAAAAGGCGGGGCTGGTTGGGTTCGATCCGGACGAATGGGCCAAGGCTCTGGTGTAGGGCGGGGTCGCCTGCCCTGAGCCTGTCGAAGGGCCGAACCCCGCCTATGCCAATTCGCGAACCAACCGCGGATTTCGCGGATATCACGGATACGACCGAACGACGGGTGGATTTGTCCGTGTTATCAGCGGAATCCGTGGCCGATTAATTGGATCGGGGGGTTCGGTTTTACGACTCACCCGAAAGCCGGTGCGGAAAACGACCCCGACCTGCATCAGCATGCCGATGTCATAATTTTCCTCCCCGACACGCTTCGCCGCACGTGCGAGGTTGCTTTGGGGCTGGCGGGCCTGCTTGTCTGACCGTCCTCATGAAGATCCTCGTTGCCGACAAAATCTCGCCGAAGGGCGTGGCCTACCTGAAATCCCAGCCGGGATTCGAAGTTGTCGAAGCCTACGGCTCGTCGCCGGAGAAAATCCTGACCCTGGTGAAGGACGTCGAGGCGATTGCCGTGCGGTCCGAGACGAAGATCACCGCGGAGGTCTTCGCCGCCGCGCCGAAGCTCAAGGTGGTCGGACGCGCGGGCGTGGGCGTGGACAACGTCGACGTCGAGGCTGCCACGGAGCGTGGCGTGATCGTGATGAACACGCCGTCGGGCAACACGATTGCCACCGCAGAACTGACGTTCACGCATATCCTCTGCGGAGCCCGTCCCGTGCCGCAGGCGGCGGCGTCGATGCGCGACGGCAAGTGGGACCGCAAATCGTTCTCCGGCCTTGAACTGTTCCGCAAGACGCTGGGCGTCGTCGGCCTCGGCCGCATCGGCACCGAAGTCGCCAAGCGCGCGCAGGCGTTCGGCATGACCGTGCTGGCTTACGATCCGTATCTCGCGCCGAGCCGCGCCAAGGCGATGCAGGTCGAGGCCGTGACGCTCGACGATTTGCTGGCGAAGTCCGACTACATCACGGTGCACATGCCGCTGACCGAGCAGACGAAATATCTCATCGACGAGGCCGCCATCGCGAAATGCCGCAAGGGCGTGAAGTTTTTCAACTGTGCCCGCGGCGGCATCATCAAGGAGGCGGCGTTGCTCGCCGGCCTCAAGTCCGGTCACGTCGCGGGGGCGGGACTCGATGTGTTCGAGGACGAACCGCTCGCGGTCGACAGTGAGCTGCGCAAATTGCCCAATGTCACGCTGACGCCGCATCTCGGCGCGTCCACGGCCGAGGCGCAGGATGCGGTGGGCGTGGAAGTCGCCGAACAGATCGCGGATGTGCTCAACGGCGGCGTCATTCGCAACGCCGTCAACATGCCTTCGCTCGATGCGGCCACGCTCAAGGAGCTCGGGCCCTATCTCGATCTCGGCAACAAGCTGGGCACGCTCGTGCAGCAGCTCGCGACGCTCCGTGTGGAGCGCGTGCGGATCACGCTTTGGGGCAAGATCGTCGAGCTGGATTCGAATCCCGTGACCCGCGCCATCCAGCGCGGTTTCCTGCACCGGATCAGCGGCGAGAGCCTGAACTACATCAACGCCCCGGTCGTGATGCAGCGGCTTGGCGTGCAGGTGGACGTCGTGAAATCGAACGCCGAATCCGACTACACGGAACTCGTGCAGGTCGAGGCCGTGCAGGAGAACGGTACGGTCGTCTCCGCCGCGGGCACCTTGCTGGGCAAAGGCAACACGCCGCGCCTGGTCGCGCTCAACGGGCGCGAAGTCGAGGCCACGCCGGCGGGAGAGCTGCTGGTGTACGAAAACAATGACGAGCCCGGCATCATCGGCATGGTCGGCACCCTGATGGGGCGGGCGCGGGTCAACATCGCCGCCATGTCCCTGAGCCGCACGATCGAAGGGGGCACCGCGCTGACGGTGCTGAATCTCGACAGCGCGCCCGCCACCGAAGTTCTTAAGGAGTTGACCGTGCATCCGGCCATCAAGCAGGCTCGGCTCATTCACCTGTGATCGATAGCGCCTACTACGTCCTGATCGGCATCCTCGGCTACCTGCTGGGGGCACTGCCTTTCGGGTACCTGGTGGCGAAATCTCACGGGGTCGACATCTTCAAGGTCGGCAGTGGCAATCCGGGCGCGACCAATGTACGGCGGGTGCTCGGATCGCGCGCGGGCAACATCGTCTTTGCGCTCGATTTCGCCAAGGGAGCCGTCGCTGCACTGGTCCCGATCGTCATCGGACTGCTGAGCGCGACCCAGGTCACGCCGCCCGACGGCCTGCCGGTCGACCAGGTCGCCCTCTTTCGGGCAGAGACGATGGCACACGCGCACCTCGAGGGCCTCTACGGCCTGCTCGGCGCGCTCATCGGCCATTCGTTTTCGATCTTCACGAAGTTCAAGGGCGGCAAAGGCGTCGCGACGGCGGCCGGCGGACTCGTGGTGCTGATTCCGATCGCCTGTCTCATCGGCATCGCGACCTGGCTGGTGACGTTTGTGGTGACGCGTTTCGTTTCGCTGGGTTCGATTCTGGCGGCGATCGCCGTGCCGCTCGCGGCCTGGCTGATCAACTATCCGCTGCCGCTGCGCATCGTGGCGACCGCGGTTGGGCTTTTCGTGATCATCCGCCATCGCGTGAACATCCAGCGCCTGCTGAACGGCACCGAGAATCGTTTCGTGCGCAAGGGCGCGGCGAAGTAGGGAGCGGATTCAATCCCGATCAGCCCACGAATTGCACGAATGGGCACGGATCGGGTGGAACCGGACCTCGGGGCCGGTTTGCTTCGCGGCATAAAGCCGCATTGGTAGGGGACGGCCTCGGTGCCGGCCTTGGAACTCGTGCGGCGAAAAGGCGGATGAGGCATCCGCCCCTACCGGCGTGTCTCAAACCCGCCCGCCTCTCGATTTTGCTCGAGGTCCTGGGCCTGTTGAACAGGGAGGTCCGCTTCCACCTTGTCTCCGCTCAGATCGCGTGGCGCGTGATGAAATCCCCGACGGCCATCGCATCGGCCGCGAGCGCCGTTTTCACGATCGGCTGATGCTTCAACGCTTCCAGCGAGGGATGGGTCGGTTCGATGCCAATGGCGGCGCGCAGGGCATCGGGGAATTTCGCCGGATGAGCCGTGGCCAGAATCACGCTTTGCCGCTGCGGATCGAGTTCCTTGAAGGCGCACGCGGTATGCGGATCGACCACGTATCCATACTGATCATGCACGTGTCGGATGAGGCCGGTGATCTCGGTGTCGGTGGCGGACGATGACCGGATGCCGCCGCGATCGAGGTCGGCCATCTGGCAACGGCCCGTGCGGCGGAGTTCCGACATGATGGCGCCCACGCGGGCCGGATCCTCGTCGGCGGCATAGTAGATGAATCGTTCGAAATTGGACGCGACCTGAATGTCCATCGACGGGGCCAGGCTCGGTTGCACAAACCCGACCGAGTACTCTCCCGTTGCGAAAAACCGGTGCAGGATGTCGTTCCGATTGGTCGCGACCTTGAAGCCGCCGATCGGCACCTCCATGCGCTGGAGCAGCCAGCCGGCGAGAACGTTGCCGAAGTTTCCGGTGGGCACGACGAACTCGATGTCATCGGCGCCGTCGAGCCGAAGCCAGGCGTGCAGATAGTAGACGCATTGCGCCAGGATGCGCACGAGATTGATCGAGTTGACGGCCGAAAGCCGGTGCTGGGTCGCGAAGGCCCGGTCGCCGAACAGCTCCTTCAGGACATGCTGGGCGTCGTCGAACGTGCCGCGCAAAGCCAGCGCATGCACATTGGCCGCGCCGGTGCAGGCCATCTGCCGCTCCTGCAGCGGGGCGACGCGCCCGTCGGGATAGAGGATGAAAATGGCGGTGCGCGGCTTCCCGAGCAGCCCGTGAATCGCGGCGGCGCCGGTGTCGCCCGACGTCGCGCCGAGGACGTTGATGCCCTCGCCAGTGATTCGACATTGATGCTCGTACAAATTACCGAGCAGCTGCAGCGCGAAATCCTTGAAGGCGAGGGTGGGACCGTGAAACAGCTCCAGCACCTGGGTGCGCTCGTCGAGTCGGCGGAGCGGCGCGATCTCCGGATGGGTGAACGTGCCGTAGGAACGACGGACGATCGGTTCGAGCACATCGACGGACATGTCCGTGGCGAACAGCGCGAGAAACTCGGTGCAAAGCTCCGTGTAGCTCAGATTTTTCCAGCCCGCGAGACGAGGCGAGATGTCGGGCAGGCTTTCCGGCAGGAACAATCCGCCATCCGGCGCGAGTCCGAGCGCCACGGCCTGGCTGAACGGGACCGGAGCGGCGGCGCCGCGGGTGCTGAGGTATTTCATGCTAAAGCCGGAGGTCTGAGGTCGGCGGTCGGATGTCGGAGATCGGAGGCCGGAGGCCGGAGATCGAAAGTCAGAGGTTGGATGATGGTTGTCGCAAGGCGGAACGGGGCAATGACAGGGATGTCGGCCCCAAGGATACCGGAGAGTTGACCCAATAGAGTTGGGACGAGACGGCCGGTGGGTAGGACCCACGATGCACCTGCACATTACGTAGCAAAGGCGCTGGCGATGGAAGCAGACACAGTCAGTGCTCTTTCCGTGCGTCGGTCGCACTCAAATGGCCCTGTCCATGGAGCACTCCTCGAAATTACTCAGACATTTCTCCGATCTGGAGGTCTATCGGGATGCGTTTGCGCTCGGTATTCACGTTTTCCAACTGTCGCGACAATTTCCAGCCGAAGAACGCTACGCCCTGACCGATCAAATCAGAAGATCGTCGCGCTCGGTGGGCGCCAACATCGCCGAGGCTTGGGGAAAGCGACGGTATGAAGCTCATTTCGTGAGCAAGCTTTCGGATGCCGACGCCGAACTGCACGAATGCGAGCACTGGCTCGCCTGCGCCACCAAACATCGCTATCTTACAGACGAAGAGTTCGCCCGACTACGTGACCGGATAGCGTCAATAGGCCGCCGCCTTGGCGCGATGATGCGAACTCCCAAACCATTCCTTTTGCGAGCTGTCGTCGCAACGGCCGCCATTCCCGATAAGAATCCCAACCCATCTCCACAGTCTTGAAGACGAAATCAAGGCTCCCGTGACCCGACTGCCGACATCCGACCTCCGACCTCGGGCGCTAGCGCCCCAAACCAAACGCCTCATGCACCGCCCGCTGCGCGTCGTCGGCGCGATCACGCGGCACGGCGAGCGTGACCTTGATCTCGGAGGTGGCGATGAGCTCGACGTTGATTTTCTGCCCGGCGAGCGCTTCCAGCATCTGCGCGGCCACACCCGCGTGCGTGCGCATGCCGACGCCGACCACCGAGAGCTTCGCGATGTTGTCGTAGGCCGCCACTTCGCCGCCGCCAAGCTGCTTGAACACCGCGGGCAGCACCTTGACCGCACCATGGGCGTCTTCCTTCGGCACCGTGAAGGTGAGGTTGACCACGCCGTTCCGGCCGGCGTTCTGCACGATCATGTCGACGTTGATGCTGGCCTCGGCGAGCGCGCGCAGGACGGCCGCGGCGCTGCCGGGCTTGTCGGGCAGGTCGCTGATGACGACTTTGGCCTGATCCTTGTCGACGGCGACTCCGCGCACGACGACCTTTTCCATGTAGGCGACTTCTTCTTTCACGATGGTACCCGGGTTCTGGTTGAAACTGCTGCGGACTTCGAAAACGACGTCGTATTTCTTGGCGAATTCGACGGAGCGTGACTGCATCACCTTCGAGCCCTGGCTGGCGAGCTCGAGCATCTCGTCGTAGCTGATCTCATCGAGCTTGCGGGCATTCTTCACCTGCCGCGGATCGGCCGTGTAGACGCCGTCGACGTCGGTGTAGATCTCGCACTTGTCCGCCTGGAGCGCCGCGGCGAGCGCGATGGCGGTGAGATCGGAACCGCCGCGGCCCAGCGTGGTGGTCTGGCCGTGCTCGTTCATGCCCTGGAATCCTGCGACGATCACGACCTTGCCGGCCTTGAGATCCTGACGCAGGGCCGTGGGCACGATGCTCTTGATCTTCGCCTTGGTGTGAACGAGGTCCGTGACGATGCCCGCCTGCGCTCCGGTGTAGGAGACCGCGGGAATGCCGATGGCATGCAAAGCCATCGCGGCGAGCGCGATGGTCTCCTGCTCGCCGGTGGCCAGAAGCATGTCCATTTCCCGCGTATCCGGACGCGGATTGATGGCCTTGGCGCGGGCTATAAGCTCGTTCGTCACCCCCGAACGCGCCGATACGACCACGACCAGTTGATGTCCCGCTTCCAGGGAAATCTTGATGCGCGACGCCACATTCTTGATGCGATCGACGTCGCCGACGGAGGTGCCGCCGTATTTCTGGACGATGAGACTCATGCGCGGGAACCCGGTTAAATGGCGCGGGCACGCCCGGTTTGGCAAGGCGCGAGTGCGAGGCTCGCGTCATAGGTGGAGAGCTGGCAGTGAGCGGTAAGCAGATGACAGGGAAGTCATTACAATTGTCACACAATTGATTTCTGCCGACCTGGGAGATGTAGGGAGGGGTCGCCAAACCCCGCCAGATCCCAGGTCCACCGTGGATCCCGCTGCTGACGCCGATCGAAGCGACCAGACCTTCGATTAAATCTGCGATATCCGTGCAATCCGTGGATAAAGTATGGGTTGGTGAAGGCGGGGTTCGGCGACCCCGCCCTACATCTCGGCCGACCGCCCTTTCAGAGTAGCGGCGCCATCAACCGCGCCAGCTCCTCGCCGATCGCGGGCACAAGGCGGCGTTTGCGCTGGGGCAGGGGCATGGGCTTCGTCTGGACAAACACTTCCTGCATCCAGCGCGACAGGGCCGCGGCGTCGCCTTTTGAGTAGGTGACGACGCCGAGCTCGAAGTTCACGAAGAGGCTGCGCAGATCCATGTTGGCCGAGCCGATCAGCCCGTAGCTCTCGTCCACCAGCAGCATCTTGGCGTGATTCATGCCGGGTCCGTACAACAGGATCTTCGCGCCGGCGATCTGCAGCTCGCGCAGGAAATAGCGGCGCGCGAGATCGGTCAGCGGGTGATTCGACCTCGCGGGCACCACGATGCGCACATCGACTCCCGCGCGGGCCTTCAGCAGGAGGGATCGGAACAGCACCTCGTCGGGAATGAAATACGGCGTCACGATCCACACGGATCGCTCGGCGTGCTGGACGAAGGACAGGATGCCCTCGTAGAGCGGATCGCCCGCGGCATCGGGACCGCTCGCGACCACCTGCACGTCGCTGTCGCCCACGGGCGCGGGAATCGCCCAGGGCAGGCCATTCGGTCCGCGCGGCAGCGGTTTGCCGCCGGCAAAGGCCCAGTCGGCGACGAATATCTCGTTCAACAGGCTGACGGCCGGACCCTCGATGATCGCGCCGAAATCGCGCCACCGTTTCTTCAGCGGGGTCGGGCCCATGTACTCGCGGGCGACGTTGCGCCCGCCCACGGCCGCGATCTCGTGGTCGATGATCGCCAGCTTGCGATGATTGCGCAGGTTCGCCGAGCCGCGCGTCTGCAGCGGCAGCACGGGCATGAAACGCGCCACCTCGCCGCCGGCCTTGCGGATCGGATCGCAGAAACCGTGGCTGCTCACGAACGATCCGAGGGAGTCGAGCAGCAGGCGCACCTTGACGCCATCGCGCGCGCGTTTTGCCAGCAGGTTGACAAATCGCCGACCGACCTCGTCGCGGGCGAGGATGAACGTCATCACGTGAATCGTGTGCTTCGCCTCGAGGATGCGTCGCTCGAGTTCGAGGTAGGACTGTTCCCCGCTGGTGAGGGGAGTGACGCGATTGCCGCCCACGGGCGGCCCGGCACCGTTCAGCGTGAGCACGCGGGCGGTTGGATTGCTGGCGGCCTCGCAAATGGCGGAGCGCGGCACGACGGGGACGAGCGGCGCCTTACGCGCGGCGAGACGACGGAGTTTGCGTCCGCCGATGACCAGGTAAAGCGGGACACCGACATACGGGATGAAGATGAACGAGAGCAGCCACGCAAAGGTGTTGCCCGGCTGGCGGCGGTCGCTCGCGAGGCGCGCGATGGCGATGAACGCGAGCACAAACCCGGCCACCGTCAGCAGGTGAGCCAGGAGACTGTTCAGCGGATGATCGAACAGCGTGTGGTAAAGCTGGCGCAGCCAGTCGGTCACGCCGCGAGCCTCGCAAGTTCGCTCCCGTTTGCAAGCGAGGGGCGCGATTTACGGCTGATGGGGAAGACTTTTTACGGGAGGCAACGAGGTAGCTGCGGATTCGCTCTCATAGGTGACCTATCCGAATTGAACCACACAGACGCGGAGAATAGATCCCCGATTTCGGTTCCTTCCTATAAAAAGTGATTTCTCCGAGTCCTCTGCGTCTCTGTGGTTCAATTGTGACAGGCCACATGGAATTGATTGCTCCATTGCCTACCGCAAATGCAGTTCTCCTTTTGCGGCCTGTCCTTGCTGACGGGAATTAACGGTCGCGCAGAAGTCGGGCGGCGGCGAGCGCGCGCGGAAAGAGGAGGTTGTTCTCCTTGTGCACGTGCTGGTGCAGATCCGTTTCGAATTCGGCGAGGCCGGCCAGCAGCGCGCGGTGCGAGTTGCACGCTTCGGCGTCCGGAGTATAGTCGTCGGTTAACTGGCGCAACCGCGCGGTCAGCGCTCCGGCCTGATCGTGCTCGGACTCCATGCACGCGATCGGTCCGAGCAAAATGTCGGCGTCATCGTCGAATTCGCCGGCCTCAATCTGCCGCACGAGCGGAAACAGCACCTGCTCCTCCTTCTGCATGTGACTGATCATCTCCGTGGTCAGTTCGTACACGATGCCCGCGACCTCGGCGAGGCGCGCGTCCCGCTCGCGGTGCTTGCGTGCCACGCGCTCCGCCAGCTCGACGAGGCGCGGAAGCTCCGCCTTCAGGTACGCGTGGTGGGTGCGCTCGATGTGGTCGGCCAGCTCGGTGAGCGAGAGCTTGGCGGCATCCTGGACCGCCGTCGCGGAGCGGATTTCCGTGGCAGCCTCGAGCAGGCCCAGTACGGTGGCCGGCGCCAGCCCGCGACGCGCGCTCGCCACCGCCAGGGTCTGTTTGCCCCCGCAGCAATAGTCGATGCGCAGTTCCTCAAACACACGGGCCAGGGCGGGACGCGCGGCGACGATGTCGCCGATGCGGGTTTCACCCGTGATCTCGAAATCGGTAACGGAGTTCATGGTCCGAATATACCGCACCCACGGTCGTCGCGCCTTGAGCCAGATCAAGCCAGCGGAAGTTTTGCGATGGGACGGAATTGAAGGGCGGGAACCCGGAGCGTCCGAACTGCGGGGACGGCTTTATGCCGCGAACTATCGCGGCGTAAAGCCGCTCCTACAGGGAGGCCAAACCCAGCGGCAATCGGGCAACGCTCACCTTCACACCCACACTCACACTCACTTTCACACTCACACTCACTTTCACTCTCATTTACATTTTCACCCTTCGCCCAGATTCCTCCGCAGCATGCCGCCCAGCCGATCCAGATCGTGCACCGTGATGGTTTTCGCCGCGACCGTGATCAGCCGCTGATCGCGCAACCGGGCCAGCGTGCGCGAGAGCGTTTCGCTGCTCGTGCCGAGTTCGGCGGCAAGGACGCGTTTCGTACCGGGAAGCCGGATTATACCGCCGCTCGCATGTCGTCCGTGCTTCACCAGCCAGTTGAGGAGACGCGTTTCGACATCCTTCAGCGTGAGGTCGTCCAGCATCCCGACGATCACGCGCAGATGGGCGCTCATCGAACCCAGCATGCGCAACGCCAGATCGGGCCGTCGCCCGATGAATTCGAGCACCGCCGCCTTCGGCAGGAGCAGCACGGTGCTCGCTTCGGTGGCACGCGCGTGCGCGGGATATCCCGTCGGCGAGGCAAGCGACGCTTCGGCGAAGGTCTCGCCGGCTCGGAAAACATGAATCACCTGTTCCTTGCCCAGCGCGTTGACCCGGTGAACATTGATCGCGCCGCTTTGCACGAGGTAGAATCCGCGGGCGGGTTCGCCTTCGTGAAACAGGTAGGCATCCTTCGAAAGCGACTGGGCGATCGCGAAGCCCGCCACGACCGCGAGATCCTCGGCGGGCAGGCCCGAAAACAACTGACAGCTCCGGAGCGAGCCGATCAATCCGGTTAACTTGAGATCCGAAGCGCGGGCCGTCGCGGGCATCGGATCATGAAAGGACGGAACACCGTCCGTGTCGCGGCAAAAGTGGTTGCCGGGAGTCGCGCCGACTTTCTCGTGCGCGTGTTACACGGCCCGGGCGTGGCGGGTGGGCGACTCGGCGGCAAAATGCGAATCGAAACAGGCGGCGATGTTGCGGAGGAAAAGGCGGCCGGACGTGGTGACGCGCATCCCGCGGGGTTCCAGAATAACAAGACCGTCGGCGGCGAGCGCGCGCAGCCGCTCGAGTTCCGTCGCGTAGTCGACGGTGAATGCACCGCCGAAATCCCGGTCGAATTGGGCAAAGTCGAGCCGCAGATCGCACATCACGCGCATGATGATCTCCCGGCGACGGATTTCCGCGGGCGTGAGCTCAAGGCCGCGAGTGACGGGCAATTCGCCACGATCGAGCGCACCATAATAGGCATCGAGTGATTTTGTGTTCTGCCGATAGCTGCCCGGCGTCTGTGAAATCGCGGAGATGCCCAGGGCCATGATTTCGACGCCGGCCCGCGTGCTGTAACCTTGGAAATTCCTCTGCAGCGTTCCCGCGGCCTGTGCCAGCGCAAGTTCGTCGTCCGAGCGGGCGAAATGGTCCATGCCAATGTACACGTATCCGCGGGTGGTAAGGGTCTCCACCGTGAGCTTCAACATCTCGAGCTTGGTTTCGGCCGGGGGCAGGGCGTCGTCGCGCTCCAGGATCTTTTGCGCGGGCTTCATCCAGGGAACATGCGCGTAGCTGAACACCGCGAGACGGTCGGGCTCCAACTCGAGCACCTGCTCCAGGGTGTCGCGAAACGTCTCGACGGTTTGGAACGGCAGGCCATAGATCAGGTCGAGGTTGATCGAGCGAAACCCCTCGGCGCGCAGCCAGCGGATGGATTGCTCGGTGAGTTCGCGCGGCTGGATGCGGTGCACCGCCTGCTGGACCTTGGGGTGGAAGTCCTGCACGCCCAGCGAGGCGCGGGTGAATCCGCCGGCGCGCAAAGCCGCAACCTGTTCGCGGACCAGACGGCGCGGATCGATCTCGACGCTCAGCTCGGCGTCGGGGGCCAGGGCGAAATGGCGCCGCGTGAGCGTGTCCAGTCGCCGCAGCTGCGGGGCCTGGAAAAACGTCGGCGTTCCGCCGCCATAGTGCAGCTGCACTACGCGGCGACCGGGATGGACGTGCGGGACGAGCAGCTCCATTTCCTTCTCGAGATAGTCCAGATAGGCCGAAGAGGTGCGGTTGTTGCGCGTGATGACGGTCGTGCAGCCGCAGAACCAGCACAGCGTCTCGCAAAAAGGCAGGTGAAAATAGAGCGACAGCGGACGCTCCCCGTCGCGATTGGTCGCGTCGAGATGCCGGAGCAGCGGCGTCGGGTCCGCGTATTCGCGAAACTGCGCCGCGGTCGGGTACGAGGTGTAACGGGGCGTCGGCCGGTCGTATTTGCGAACGAGCTCGAGATCGACCGCGATCGAGGAGTCGGCCGGCGCCGGCACGTTCAGTCCCTCCAGAAATTCACCGCCCACGCCCCATCGGCGCGACGCTCCAGGGTGGCCTGAAAACCCTCGCCCTTCAGCAATTCGATGAGCGGCGACGGCGGAAACGGCGCCACGACGGTCAGGCCATGTCCGGGCGTGAGCTGGTCCACGGCGGCCCGGATGACGGCGAACGGCTCTTCGCCGCGGGCCAGCAGCGGCCGGACGTCCAGGTGTTTGAATTTTGCGGCGGCCATGAAGTCGATTGGAGGTTTAGCGAGAACCGCCGGTGCCCGGGTGAGCTTCGGACTTCGCCATCGTGGTGAGTGCCGTGGCGGTTTCGTCGAGCGCCTCCCGCAAGCCCGCGCGTTGCCGCGTGATCTCGCCCTCGGCGTTCAGGATCGTGATGAGATTCGAGTGGGAAAACGATCCATTGGTCTCCTGGCGATACTTGACACCGAGCAGCGCGGCGAGCTCGCGCACGGCATCGCGGTCGCCGTGCAACAACACCCAGCGATCGTCCAGCTGGTGCAGGTTCCGGTATTCGGTCAACACCCGGGGAGTGTCATGTTCGGAGTCAAAGCTGACGAGGACGAACCGGGTGCGGCCCCGCGTCTCGGCGGGCAGCTTTTCCTGCAATCCCTGCAGGTCCGCCACGAGGATCGGACAGGCATAGTTGCAGGAGGAGAAGAACATCGCGAGCACGACCGGCCCGCCGCGGAAGTCACCGAGGCTGACGGGCCGCCCGGCATCCGTCGTGAAGGCCGCCTCGATCTGGTAAAGCGAGTTTTTGGTGAAGGCGCCGGCGGCGAGCGCGGAGCAACAAGCGTGATCGCTCGCGGCGTCCGCGGCGGACAACGCACCGACGAGGCAGGCGAACAGGAAGAGAGTGGGAATTTTCATGGGAGATTGTGGGCGCAGCGGAAGCCGAGGGAGGTGGTGGTGTTGCTGGCGCGCAGGGAAGAGCGCAGCGCCTGGCGCATGAACGCGGCGTAGTCGCTGGGGTCCTTCGCGCCGATGGAACCGGCGCCGCAGAACAGGTCGCGATCCAGCCCGCTGTCGGCCCGCGACTCGCCCGTGACCATGGCGGTGTTGAAATCGTCGACCCATTCCCAAACCAGTCCCGACAATCCGCGCACGCCGTTGAAATCCGGCCGGATGGAGCTGACGGGCGCCAATACCGTTGGCACCGGACGCGCAAGCCACGCATAGAGCGCGCGTTTGAACGCCTCGTCGTCCTTGCCGTCGGCCCGCGTATAACCCGCCGACGCGGCGAGCTCCCATTCCGCGGTCGAAGGCAGGCGCTTGCCGGCCCAGCGCGCATAAGCCCGGGCGGCAAACCAGGAAACCTGCACGACGGGCGCGTCAGGTGGGGCGGCGACACCCGGTTCGAGATCGCCCGCCCAGGAAGCCAGATACGAGGCATCGGCGAAAAGGCGGCTGACCTCCGAGCGCCGCCATTTGGGATTGGCGGTCACGAAAGCGAGAAACTGCGCGTTCGTGACCGGGCACTCGTCGAGTTGAAATGCCGCCACCGCCACCCGGGCCGCGTCCGTGGTCGAACGCTGCAGGGGTTCGTAGAATCCGGCGGGAATCGTTCGCATCGCCGACGGCTCGACCGCGCCGCGACCCGGGCCGGCGAGGGCCAGCGCGAGCAGCGACAATAGGGCGGTGAGTCGGATCGACATGGACGATGAGGATGCGTCGGGCTGACGGATGCGGATCAGTGGAGTTGGTTGCGCGTCGCCTTGACCTGGTCGGCGGTGAAGGCGTCGCCCTGGTTGCCCCACGAATTGAAGACGAAGGTCAGCACGTCTGCGATCTGCTGGTCGGTGAGCGTCGACTCCTGGGCCGGCATCGCGCTGTTGATGGTCTTGCCGTTGACCGTGACCGGACCGGAGAGGCCCTTCAGCACAATGCGAATCGCGCGATCGCGGTCGGCGAGCAGGAAGTCGGAACCGGCGAGCGGTGGAAACACCGACGCCAGTCCCTTGCCGTCCGGCTGGTGGCAGGCGAAGCAAAGGCCCATGTAGACCTGCTTGCCCTTTTCGACCTGCGCTTCCTTGGTGAGGCCCGAGATGACCGGGTTCGACTTGATCTCCGCCGCGATCTTCGCCTTGAGCTCGGCCTCGCGCTTGGCGGCCTGCGAGCCTTCGTCGGCCTGCGATCCCAGATACACCGCGTCGATTTCCTTGCCGGAATAGACGACGCGATCCACGGGACCCTCGACCTTGAGCATGCCGAGGGCGCCCTTGTTGAAGGCGCGGGTGAGCGAGTGGTCCACGAGCACGAAGGTGCCGGGCACATTGACCGTGAACTCGACGATGGTGGAGCCGCCGGACGGAACCATCGTGGTCTGGACGTTTTCCTGGACGAGCTTTGTGCCACCCTCCGGCCAGACCTTGTCGAAAATCTCGCCGATGATGTGAAACGACGAGGTGATATTCGGTCCGCCGACGCCGAAGAAAATCCGCACCTTTTCGCCGACTTTGGCGGTGAGGGCCTTGTCGCCGACCAGCGAGCCGACGGATCCGTTGAATACGATGTATGGAGGACGCTCGTCGATCGCCTTGGCCATGTCGAAGGACTGCATGCCTTCCTCGCCGTACTTGCCCGTGGTGTAGAACTCGCCCTGCATCACGTAGTACTCGCGATCGACCTTGGGCAGGCCTTCCTTCGGCTCGACGAGGATCATGCCGTACATGCCGCTGCCGATGTGCATGGGCACCGGAGCGGTGGCGCAGTGATAGACGAACAGCCCCGGATTGAGCGCCTTGAACGTGAATTGCGAGCTGTGTCCGGGCGCGGTGAACGTGGAGGCCGCCCCGCCGCCCGGGCCGGTGACAGCATGAAGGTCGATGTTGTGCGGCAGCTTGGACGACGGGTGATTGTTGAGGTGAAATTCGACTTCATCGCCCTCGCGCACGCGGATGAACGACCCGGGGACCGATCCGCCGAAGGTCCAGAACGTGTATTCGACGCCGTCGGCGAGCTTCGCGACGACCTCGCGGACCTCGAGGTTGACGACCACGCGGGCCGCGGTCTGCCGGGTGATCGGCGGCGGCACGTGGGGTGGGGCGGTGAGGATCGCCTGCTCGATGGGCAGGTTCATCACTTCCGGTGGCAGGGCGACAGGGCCTTGGGCGGCTCCGAGGCCTTCATCGGCGGCGACCAGCGTGGTCATCCAGGCGAGAGCGAGAACAGGAGTGAGGCGGATGGGATTCATGGCTTTGAATGGAGCAGAGAGTACTCGGTCAGAGGGGCGGTCGCCTTGATCTGCATCAAGGGATGCGTTCAGCTTACGGGAGAGGCGGAACTCAGGAAAGCCAGATAGGCGAGTCCGAGAAACAATTCCGAGATTCCCGCCCGTCGGGCCGTCCACCGGGGCCGCCAGGGACCCAGGAGCCAGATCGTGCGGCCGAACAAGAGCGCAGCCGCGATCGCGGCGGGCCAGGCAATCCGACCCGTTGCTGCGAGAAGGCTCACGAGCACAAAGCCGAGGCCCGCGGCCAGGCCGGGTGTCACAGCGCTTTGGGGCTCGCCTTTGCGCTGACGCAGGAAGGCGCGCAGGGTCAGAACCGTGGGAACGCTGCGTACGAGGGCGAACAGGGCGAGGATGCCGGCCGATGCCGCGCTCCCGCCGGCCAGCGTGGCGAAAGTGGCGGGCAGGAGGGCGAAGGCGGCGCTGCCCGCGATCTCGGCGGCGCCGGCGCGACTTTCACCGCGGCGATCGAAGTACGCGAACGCGATTCCAGCCGGTGCCGCGATTGCGAGGGGCCAGAGTTTCGAGGCGTCGCCAAGCACCAGGGTTTCGAACATCCCCGTCACGGCGAGCGACGACAGCAGGCCCAGCGTTTCCCGGGCGTCGCGTCGCGCCAGGGAGTGACGGGCGGCAAAGCCGGTTTTCAGTGGACGCCGACTCAGGAACGCGATGAAGGCGGCCACGCCGAGCGACGCACCGGCGAGCGAGGGAGCCAGAATCATTCCCAACAAAAGCGGCTCGCAGGCCAGCGACCACGATCCGTGCTCCTTCGGCAGGAAAACGCTTGCGCGCCTTGCGGGCGCGGCCGGTGCCGTTAGAGGCGCCGGGATATTTTCGGTGAGGTATGCGGTGAGAGCATTCGCGTTCACACCGGCATTATCGGTGCAAACCGGTCAGCCGACCTTGACGCCCGTCAAAGGCTGGGCGTCATTTTCCGCCAAATGATCGGAAATTGTGGAGTGCGGCCTCCGGACGCGCTTTGCACCAGTCCGGCCCGCTGCTCGAGCTTGTTCAAGGGCCCAAAGCCGGGTCGAAAGGCGGCCGGTTTATAGGATAGCGCGTCCGGAGGCCGCGCTCCACCCGAGGCCATCGCCTGCAAGCAGGCTCCTACATCGCTGAAATGTCTCGTGGGCCGGCGGTTACTTCGCGCCGGAGTGCTGCGGCTGGCTGGCCGGGTCGCCCGGGACGTTGGCCGACGACGCCGCCAGATTGCGGCGCTGCGCCTCGAGGAGGGCATCCTGGTCGGCCTGGGAACCCTGGCTCTTGGTCACCTTCTCCTTGCGCACCCACACCGGGACATTGCTACCGAGGGGAGTGATCAGAACGTAGTTCTCGGGGTGATTCTTTCGGTCCAGGGCCTCCGCCTTGGCCTTGTCGCTGGCGCAGCCGGCGAGGAGGATAAAACTGACGACAACGAGGGCGAGGGGAGCGAAGGTGCGATTCATGCGGAATCAGGTAGCACACCGAACGTAGTACGCAAACCTACAGTTCTATTGGTCAATAGAATGCGCGGACGCTGCAATCCGATGGATTGAACCACGGAGGCGCGGAGGATCCAGGCGACGAGGCTTCACGCCGCCGTGAGTGTACGAGGATTTGCGTGAGTTGGCGTCGAGCGCCACACCTCAGCGAAGTTCTCGTGGTGCTCTCCCGGCGGCTGGGCTTATCGCGAACGGCTCCGTCTTTTTGCCTGGCGCAACGGCTATTACGACCTAGACGAGCTCAAGAAATGGATGGGTCACCAAGTCGAGTACGAGTGCCGCGACGAAATCCGGGCTGTCGTCATCCCGTTCTATCCGAATCGAAGGCTGTACGAAGCCTTTCACGGCCCGTTTCTTGGACCTGACGGCCGGAGGGACTACAGCAAATATTCAGTCGAGGTCCAATTGCTGAATCCGCAAATTCGGCCGATAGGGCCATTCTTGCAACGTCACTTGAGGTGATGGCATTTCGCGCATTTGGCTGCTCGTCGCCCACCGCTGGCTAGGAGCCAATGACATGGTGCATTATCGCCTTTGCGTATCCTTCAATGCCTGGAAAAAGAGTGGCCGTTGTAATGTTCATCGATCTCAAAACGGCTAGTCCTTGCATTCGAATTTTCTCTCCTAGAACCAATTTGTGAACGTAGTCGGCTATAGGCAGAGCATCTCTAGTCGCATCTGGGAACGGATTATTGGCCAAGAGGTTTTCAAGAAAATCCGTATGCACGTTTTTCTGCATCAAGAATAGGCCTTGCTGGATGCCTAACCGCTCCGTCTGACGTTCAGGCTCCAGCATATAAATGCCCAACGGAATCTTAAGATAGCCACCACCGCCTCCTCGATTTTCGCGGTACGATTTTGATACGAATATGTTGGCCGAGACGTATTGTGCCTCAAGTTCATCCTCACGCAATCCCGAGATCGACGATGGCTCTACATTGGAGCGAAGCCAAGAGTCATCAATTGCCCAGACGGCGGCATCCGCTTTCGCCGTTACGAGTGCAAAGAAACAGGCGACATAAAGCGAATAAGTGAAATCGAGCAGCCTTGTAGGAGAGCCATAGTGCTGCATAAACGCGAGCCAGCCGATCGTATCAGATTTCTCGGGCAAGTTGGCCTCGAATAGGTGAGCCCGTCGCTTAAAATCCCGGAGCATTAGATATTCGGTGTTAAGCCAATATTCCGGCGCCATCGAGAGACGACGACATTCTCGCACAAAGGACGAAGTGAGATCCCAAGAAGCGTCGTTCTGTCCACGATAGACAAATCGCGTTGCGCTTTGGATCGTGCTGTGAAGGTCATCCCAGCTTTCGATCTGGGAGGTCGTGTAAGGATGTTGCATTGATCGCAGGTGTAGGGGCGAGGCTAGCCTAGGGACCCCGGGTATGTACGCTCGATCTCGCTTACAAGGAACGCGCCAAAGCTTTTAAGGCCTTTAAGTCCATGTGGGTTGGATTCCGGCTGATGCACAAGATTAGCCTTCAAGTTTCGCAATGACTGCCATGTGACAAAGTCGACCGGAAGGCTGCCTTTGGCATAGTCCGAAAAAATCGATTTTATTTCGGGAAGGTATCCTTCGGCATGGAGCGGTGTCGCGAAGTGCCCACGATTGCCAAAAGCGAGCCAGGCGAGAAAACGCGCGTCACTCCAATGCAATGCGAAGAAGTCTTCGAAATTGTGAAATGAGAATAGGAAATCGGGGATGCCCGTCGATTTAGCCGCGTAGTTCGTGGCGCAATTCAGGTCGTTACGATGGTAGAGGTCGAAGTCGGTCCAAACTTGGATCGAGGGGGCTCGGCGATTCTCTTTGCGAATCTTATTGTGGCTGCTTGTAAGTTTTCCGTATGAGCCGTTTTTCACGACTACGCGGCCCGGAGCAATAAAACGGAGCGGAGTTTCAAATGACCCATCTGGCAGCGGGAGACCGTCAAGGAAACTTTGCAGGCGCTGCAAGTAAACCCATTCGGATTCCCCTTCGCAAACAACGATGTGCCGCACGCTTGGCATAATTCAAATTAAAGTGCAGGGTGCGGCACACCAGAATAGAAGCCGGCGAGGTATTGCTTACGGAAGTTAGTGACATTGCGGACATCTTCCCCGTCCTTTTTGGCATCTACCAACCGGCGTATAATCGTACCATTGGCGGAATTCTTACGCACCAGTGCGATTTCCGAAATCCGCAAAATCGAGTCATCCAGTATATCGGTGTTATGTGTCGTAAAAATTAGCTGAGCCCCTTTTGGGTTATGCCGCCTTCTTTTGAAAAGAAGTACTATCTCGCGGATCAATAGCGGATGCAGAGAGCACTCCAGTTCGTCCACAAGAAATACGCCGCCAGTTTTGAGAGCATACAGGACCAAGCCAATGAGGCCGGCGAGGCGTTGAGTTCCCGAAGACTCGTGCTTTCTGAAATCGAGGAGGGTAGTGCGCCCCTCTACGTCTTTATGGGCGGCCGTAATCTGTAGCGCTTGTTTGGCACCGGTCTGAAGATTTGTTCGTGTGACACCCTCTATAGGTCCGGCTTCGTCAGAAGTTAAGTCCTGGGTGGTTATGTCAATTGCAGTAATGTCGATGTCCAAGCGACGAACGACGTCAGTTATTTCTCGCAGGGCTGCGGCCTCGTCGCCCCCTAAAGCTGACGCCAATATCTGGACCGAGATTGGAAGCAGCATCGGCCCTTCGTTGCCGTAAAATTTTAGACCAACTTGGAAATAGGAGAACGCGTTTTTTAGGTCAGCATTAAGTCCCGGATACGTTAGACCGATTCGGTGAAGAAAGGGCTTTGTTTGCCGTCCTTCGCCATCCGAGCATTCGACTCGAAGTATTTCGGAGAGCTTTTCCTCCGAGTAGGTAATGGAGAGAATTTGCGGTGCGAATTCCGGCCGAAGATTCTGGATCGCGAAGATCGGCTTATTGTTCTTCAACAAGACTTCGTTTAATATCGCTACGGCGGAATAAGTGATGCGATACGCGAAAAGCTCGGTGCCCTGGAAGAATTCTAAGGAAAATACCGTTTCGTTGAATTTTCGGTTGATGAGGTTAGGTTCGTAAAGCTCGGTCAGCTTTCCACCGTCGCGGAGCATTCGCTTCAGTGCTCCGAAAGCTTTGAGCAGGTTTGTCTTTCCGGAGGCATTAGCACCAAAGAATGCCAAACACGGGACTAGGCGTTGTTTATCCGCGGCCTCGATAAAGGGTAGAATGTCCTGAGTCAGATAGCCGTTTGGAGCTTTGCCTTCTGCATAAGTGAAATCCAAGCGCTGCTCCAAAATTGAGCGGAAATTCCTGACGTAGAATGAGGATAACATGATTTCGGCGGGTATTTGAGCAGGAGTATTCAGAAAATTGGCCCAGTCAACCAATGATAAACAGAAAACATGTTTATATGTTCACTCGCACTCTTATAAGAGAGCTTGCGCATGTTTCAGGACTAGGACTTGCAAATTTCCATCTATAAAAATGGAAAGAAAGCAAAAATAGTTGACAAAAAACGCATAAAGATGTCTTTAGGATTCTAATGGCGCAAAATTCATCCAAATTAGAGCATACCCATTTACACGAAAACGAAGTCGTTCGTGTGACGTTTCGTCTTCACGGTGCGGAATTGGCTCAGGTGAGAGAGGTCCGCGACATGATCAGTTTGAATTCCGAACTGGATTCGGCGCGGTACATTTTCCATCGAGGGCTTGAGGCTATGGCCTCTCAGTTGGCTAGCCGTCGCGCGTCCGGCCAAATGGCTGCTCAGGTCAACATGGCAGCGATGATGGAGCACATGAAGCCAATGTTGATGCAGATGGCGGCGGATGCTGAGGCCGAGGGAAAGAAAGGCGGATAGAAAAATGGAAAGCGGGAAGGAAAAATTTCTGTCGGTCGACCAAGTGGCGGCGCGTCTCGGAATATCGCGGCGGCAGGTCTATCGGCTTTGGGCGAAGGGTGAGTTGCTCGCGCCGGTGAAGATGGGTCGCTTGGTCCGCTGGCCGGACAGCGAAATTGATTTGTTCATGGCTTAGAAAATGGGCGAACGGAAGGCCGCCGTTGTTTAAAGAAAATCTGCTCATGGACCAAATCCCAACAGGTGCTGACCTGACTGTCGCCTTTGCTCCTCTGGCCGAAAAATGGCGTCGGGTGCATCGTTTGCAGGATCAAATTGCGAAATATTCGATTTGCGGAATTTGCGTGGGCATTGTGCTCGGTTTTGCGAAATTGCCTCTGTTAGGTGGGCTCATTTTGGTGCCCGCCATGCTGGGGTTTATATTCGCAGCGGCTCTAACGCTGAGACTCACTCGTATTTCCTGCCCGGCCTGCGGGAAGAGGACAGTCGAAAAATTGGAGGATCATTGCCCGGTGTGTGGAGTCGCGAGTCTCAAATCGAATCTTCTGTTCGGAGCGAAATGTGGGGCATGCGAGGCGGAATTTAATAAGCGATCGAAGCATCTGAGGCGATTCTGCACCCGCTGTGGAGCGCATCTTAGCGCTGAGGGATTTTAACATGGCCTTCCAATCACATGTCTGGCGGCTGTCGCGGCGGAAAAACGGAAAATTGGTCCGGTCGCCTCTGTAAGTTGGTCGGGAGGAAACAGAGCTGAATCAAATGCCGCCGAAGCCCCCAGTTTCTGACCTGCGAGATGTTTTTGCACCGGCGGCTGAGCGGTACCAGCGCCTGAGCAGGATTTGTCGCAGATTGTTTTATTCCTGGGTTGGGGTACTTGCTTTGGGCGCTGGATTTGGGACCATGGATCTTCGGCGGGCAGCCGGACTTTGCTTTGTCAGCGGAATGCTGTGCTTTGTTGCGGCATTGGGCATGAGTGCTTACATCGGTCGCCTGAGGTGCCCTGGATGTGAAAGAGATGTCTTTCGAACGTGGAGAACTATTGTCCCGAATGTGGAGCGAGGGGCTGTCCCGGCGGAATCGCGTTCGTGCGCAGTGTCCTTCCTGCCACGGAGACTTTAGTTTCGGTCGGTACGCGCCCAGATATCTCGTTCGGTTTTGTTCGCACTGCGGCGGAAGGCTGAGCGACAAAGGTGAGACTTCCTAGAGACCCAGCCGCGTCATGCCGGAGAAGGCTGGCGTGGATGGACCTCAGTAAGCCCTCCTTCACCAAGGTTTTGGAGGGCACCCTCCTTCGCGCCTCTCCGCTTCCGATGGCCGCGCCATCCGAAATGTCCGCCTCCGCCTCCTGGGCTTCGGCGCGACAGCCTTCGCCAAGCGGGACGATCGCCCGAACTTATTCCCGTTTTCCTCTGGCCTGGCTTGCCGAGCCGTAGCTCGCAGAGCGAAGGCTGGTGGTGGAAGGTGGATTCGAACCACCGAAGGACGATGTCCAACTGATTTACAGTCAGTCGCGTTTGGCCACTTCGCTATTCCACCGACGCAACAGAACGGTCGAAAAAAGGGAACTTCCTGGCCTTTGCCAAGAGGTTTTTTTAGGGGGTATTTGTGGCTGAAGGAAGCCCGGCGGGCGGGGCCTTGTCGCTGTCGTTCCCACGAAGCGGAATAGTGACTTCCAGGGTGCTCCGAACCGGAGTTCCGTCTCGAAGCTCAGGCAAAAAAAGCCAACCCCGAACGGCGGTCGTGATGTGTTTCGCAACATCGGGGGAAAGTTCTGGCGGCAATTGAACGGATTTCACCGAGCCATCCGTTTCCAAGCGGATTTGAGCAGTGGTCGACTGTGGCAAGTTTGTGGGAGCACCGCCTTCCCCAAAATAGGGCAGAAGTTGAAAATCCACCTGCGCAGCACTGCTACCGTTCCCATTCGCCTGTTCGTAAGCGTTCAGATGCCGGATATGTGCCAGAAAGGCATGGTTGCGGACTTGCCTCGCAATGTCCGGCGATTGACTGGATTCGATTTCCTGGCCGCCGGAAAAAACGAGCATGTACAAGGTAAGGTTCGATCGCAGTCGGCCTTGGTGCGGCAAGTCAGCGCTTTTGATCTCGAATAACACGGGTTTCCGGCGCCCGGCCTTCAATTTGCCTACGGACTCGAAATAAGTCTGTTCCCGCGGTTCGGTATCACCAACCACCAGCGTGGTATCGGACGCAACTAGCGCACACAAAACGTTGTCGAGATCGGTCGTTGGCTTCAGCTCCACCCTATAGCTGATCCCGGAATACGTTTTTTCGGCGTCTGGCTCGGAAATCGCAATTTTTCCGGCACTGAACGACTCTGCGGGTCGAATGATGGCTTTGCGGACGTCGGCAGACTGTCGGGCGCCATTTCTTTCAACCGTTGCTTTGGTCCCATCGATCGCGACAACTCGCCAGAAATGCCCGTCAATTGAGACTACAGGCTCCGTCGGGTGCAGGTCCGCCTCGCGGTTCGGGTAGGAATCCCGCAGCAAGTTGGCGATCATCGCATCATCGGCAGGTGTGCCGTTCGCAGGGGCACAGGTTAATGCCAATATCCCGGCAACGCCGATCAGAACTTTCTGCGACGGGGCGTATCGAAGCATGGTGGAGCGGGGGAAGATATTCGCGATCGGCCGGATCGCGAAGTCTCCAATGCTGACGCCTTCGAAAATGGTGTCGACGGAGAATAGCCGTGACGCCCCAACTGCAGTCATTGCAGACTCCCGGTGACGTGCCCACTTTCGCTGTCACTGCTCGCCATTCCTCGGTCCGGTCGAGTTCACCCAGATGAAGCCCGCCTCCGCTCAATTGTCGGTGGTCGAGAAAATCGGCTACGGGCTCGGCGACGCGGCGAGCCACATCGTGCTCGACAATGTCGTCACGTACCTGCCGTTCTTCTACACCGACGTCCTCGGCATCCCGGCGGGTTTCGCGGGCACGATGTTCCTGCTCGCGCGCGGACTCGACGCCGTTTCGGACCCGATCATGGGCTTCGTCGCCGACCGCACCCGCACCCGCTGGGGCAAGTTCCGTCCGTACCTGTTGTGGGGCGCCGTGCCGTTCGCCGTGCTGTGCGTCCTGACGTACAGTTCGCCGCAGACCTCGCTGACGAACAAGATGATCTTTGCGGCGGTGACGCAGACGCTGCTCACGCTCGCGTACACGTTCGTCAACATTCCGTATTGCGCGATGAGCGGCGTGATCACCGCCGATCCGCCGTCGCGGATGTCGCTGCAGTCCTATCGCTTCGCCCTCGCCACCGCGGGCGGCATGCTCAGCACGGTGCTCATGGTGCCGCTGGTCCACTTCGTTGACGCCACCAACATCGCACGCGGCTATCAGGGTGCCATCGCCATCCTGGCCGTGATCGCGGCGGTCATGCTGCTGATCTGTTTCGCGACGACGCGGGAGCGCCTCGCACCGGAATCGAGCGGCAAGGCGAGGTTGCTGGGCGACCTGCTCGATGTCGCCCGCAACGACCAGTGGCGCATCATCGGCCTGCTGACGTTCTGCAACATCACGGGCTTCGTGGTCCGCGCCGGTGCGATGATTTTCTACGTGACCTATCTCCTCGGCGACCAAGGGCGCTTCGCCTGGTTTCTGGGCACGTATTCGGCCGGCAATATTCTCGGCAGCGCCCTGGCGAAGCCGCTCTCCGACCGGTTTTGCAAGGTGAGCCTGTACGGCTGGCTCAATGGTATTCTCGGGGTGTTGAGCGTGGCGATGTATCTCATCCCGGCGGGATCGGTGACGACGATGTTCGCGTTGATTTTTGTCATCGGCGTCCTGCACCAGGCGGCGACGCCGATTCAGTGGGTAATGATGTCCGATACCGTGGACTACGGCGAGTGGAAGCAGGGCCGGCGCCTCACCGGGGTCAATTTCGCCGGCACATTATTCGTGCTCAAACTCGGTCTCGCCCTCGCCGGCGCGATCATCGGCTGGACGCTTCAGGGAGTCGCGTATCAGAAAGGCGCTGCGGTGCAGTCGGCGAACGCGACCCGGGCGATCCTGATTTTGTTCACGCTCGCGCCGGCGGTGTTTTATTTTCTCTCGGCGTGGATCACCCGGTTCTATAGCCTGCGGAAGGATACGCTGGCGGTGGTGCTGGGGGATCTGGCGGCGCGCAGAGCAGCGCCGGGTTGAGGGTTGAGAGATGAGAGTTGAGGGCGGGACGATGACCGGGGTGGAACGCGTTGTCCTCAACGCGTTTTTCTCGCAGGAGATCACGAAAGAACGATCAATTCTTACAGGAGGTAACTGAGGGAATGGAGATTTCGTTCGAAGGGTGTCTTCTATTTGCGCATCTTACGCCTTTTTGCGGCTAAACAATAATTAACCACAGAGACACCGAGGACTCGGAGCGATCCATTCTCTCAGGAGATCGCTGAGGTCGCGGAGGAGCGATCGATTCGTTCGGAATGTAGTCGAGGGAACGGTTTAGTTTTTGCGAATTTTGCGCCTTTTTGCGGCAAAGTCTTAACCACGAATGGACACCAAGGCACACGAATGAACGGTCACGCGACAAAGCGCCTTGAGGACAAGTCGCTCCACCTCGGATGATTGGTTCTCGCAGGAGATAACTGAGGGAGCAGAAAAAATCGGCCGAAGTCGGCCGACTAAGCGCCCGGAGCGAGAGATCGTTTTTTGCGCCTCTTGCGCCTTTTTGCGGCCACATTCAGTCGGGCCGATGAGGACATCGGCCCCTACCGCGGGAACCGTCTACTCGCTACTGCGGCCGGGACATCGTCCCGTGCCGCTCAAAATTCCCCCCGCTTCATTTCCGCCAGCAAATGATCGGCGGCGCGCCAGGCGAGCGCCATGATCGTGAGCGTCGGATTCTTGTCGGCGTTCGATGCGAACGGCGCACCGTCGGCGAGATAGAGATTCTTCACGTCCCAAGTCCGGCTCCAGCGATCGGTGACGGATTTCTTCGGGTCGGCGCCCGTGATCGCTCCGCCGACTTCGTGAATGATCGTGCCGCCTTTCTCGATCGCCTTCTCGCCGGCGCGCGCCTTGGCGGCGCTGCCACCGAAGATCTTCCCTCCCATCGACTCGATGATGCCGGCGAAGGTTTCGATCATGTGGCGGGCCTGACGGGTCTCGTGGTCCGACCATTTCCAGTGGAAACGCAGGACCGGGATGCCCCATTTGTCCTTCACCGACGGGTCGATTTCGCAGTACGAGTTCTCGTTCGGAATCATCTCGCCGCGGCCGGTGTACCACATGTCCGAGCCGTAGAACCGGCGGACGTCCTGCTTGAATTTCGTGCCGTAGGATCCGCGCGTGAATTCCTCGAGTCCCGCGCCGGTCCACATGTCCGGCATGCCGCGCGCGGAACCCCATTCGATATGATAACCGCGGGCGAATCCGAGCTTGCCGGCCTTCTGCTCCTGGTAGAGCCACCAGGGCGTGTAGACGTGGCCGCCGGCGCCTTCTTCGTTGAGCGGAGGCAGGCCCTCGAGGCGGGGAATCTGGCCACCGAGACTCGCGCCGACGGTATCGAGGATGTATTTTCCGACCAGGCCGCTGGAGTTGGCCAGACCGTTGGGGAAGCGATCCGATTTCGAGTTAAGCATCAGGCGCACGGACTCGCAGGCGCTGGCCCCGAGCACCACGGCGCGCGCCTTCGCGCGAAATTCCTGGCCGGATTTCTTGTCGATGTACACGACCTCGCGGGCGAGTCCTTTGGCATCCAGGACGACCTCGCGCGCCATGGCGTTGGTGACGAGGTCGAGATTGCCCGTCGCCATCGCCGGCGGCAGATGGACGGTTGTCGACTGGTAGTTGGCCCGGATGGCGCAGCCGCGTCCGCACGGCGTGGCCCAGAAACAGGCGGCGCGCTGATCCATCGCCTCGGCGAGGACGCGTTGGGCGCGCGGATTGTTGGGATGGAGTTTGGCCGGAATGTTGGCCGAGTCGAGTCGACGGCTGAGCACGGCGCGATGGATGGCGATCGCGGGGACGCCGAGGGTGCGCATGTGTTTCGCAGCAAACATCTCACTCGCGCGGGGCGAAGGCGGCGGGAGCAGCACGCCGTCGGGCGAGTGCGGCGTGTTTTCAAAGCCGTCGTTGTTGCCGTAGACGCCGACCAGCATCTCGACCTTGTCGTAGTAGGGAGCGATTTCCTCGTAGCCGTAGGGCCAGTCGAAACCGAGTCCGTCGCGCGAGTACGGCTTGAAATCGTACGGACCGTTGCGCAGGGCGATACGGCCCCAATGATTGGTGCGGCCACCGAGCATGCGCGCGCGCCACCAGCCGAACTGGCGGCTCGGGTCCTCGGACGACTGCGTGTACGGCTCGCCGGGCACCGCCCAGCCGCCGTCGATGGTGGCGTCGTGGAAACCGAACGGCTTTTCGGGCGTGCCCGTGGCGCGCAGGGGCGCCTGGGCGTTGGTCTGGAACATCGGCGTTTCCTGGACCGGGTCGTAGTTGCGGCCGGCCTCGAGCATCAGGACTTTCGCGCCCTCCATCGTCAGGGTGTAGGCGGCCTGACCACCGGCGGCGCCGGAACCGACCACAATCACATCGTACTCGGACTTTACCTCGCGGGGGGTGAGCAATGCCATGGCTTCGGGATTTCCATGGTGCGGGCGCGGCGCGGTTGGGCAAGCTTGGTTCGCGGGAAGTGAGCGGGGAATAGTGAGCGGTGAGCGGCGGGCGGTAGGGGCCGATGTCCGCATCGGACCGCTGAACGCTGAACGCGCAGAGCTGAACGCCAGAGACCGCCAACCACTTTCCACGTTTCTGATCCGGCTCTGCGTACGCACTCTCAGCTCTAGACCCTCAGCTCTCGGCTTTTTCAGTTTTCTGCGTTCCGCGCTCCGCGCTCCGCAATCCGCGTTCCGCGTTCCGCGGTCCGATGCGGACATCGGCCCCTACCGGATTTTCGCGGCAAAATCTTAACCACGAATGGACACGAAGGCACACGAACGGATAAGCCCGCAGTCCCGCGCCTTGAGGACAAGTCGCACCACCTCTGATGACCAACGGATCGGTCTTGTGCTTCGTCTACTCGCTCCTCGCTCCTCGATTCTCGCTACTTTTCTGCGGACCTCGGCCCCTACCGCTCACTGTCCACCGGTCACCGCTCACTGTCTCAAATCATCCCCGCCTGGCGAAAGCTGTAGAAGCCGGTGCCCTTGGGATCTAGATCGGCCCGTCCGACCACGATGTGATCGAGCAGGTCGATATCGATCGCCTTGGCGGCGTCGCGCAGTTGACGCGTGACCTGCACATCCGCCGCACTCGGCGCGGGATCGCCGCTGGGATGATTGTGCGCGCAGATGACCGCGGTCGCGCCATGGCGGATGGCCTCGCGAAACACTTCGCGGGGATGCGCGAGGCTGCTGGTGGCGGTGCCGGAGGATATCTCGACCTGTTTCACGAGGCGGTTTTTGCGATTCAGGCACAGCACCCAAAATTTTTCGACCGGCAGGCCTTCGAGTTGCGGACGAAAATGCGCATACACGAGTTCGGGCTTGTTCAGGATTGGCGGGGTGTCGCCGCCGTGGGCGAGAATGCGACGCGACACCTCCATCACGGCCACAAGTTGCAGCGCCTTAATGGGACCAATGCCGGCGATGCGGCGAAAGTCGGCGTCGGTCCAGCGAACGAGTGCCGCCAGTGAGCCGGCGTCGGAGACCAGGCGTTGCGCCACGGACATGACGTGATGATTCTTGGTGCCGCTGCGAAGGAGGACCGCGAGCAGTTCCGTATCGCTCAGCGCAGTCGACCCGAGCCGGGCGAGTCGCTCTTGTGGACGGTCACCCACGGCGAGTTCGGCGAGGCGCAGGGGCTGGTATTCGGTCGGCATCGCGCTGATGAAGGCGGCGCGACGAGTGACGCGTCAAGCGGGCGGAGTCATGCAGGAAGCTGAGAGCGGTAGGCGGTGAGCAGTGAGCGGAAAATGGTGAGCGGTAGGGGGGCCGATATCCTTATCGGCCCGCTGCGGACGGCCAAATTCTCAATTGCCCACGGATTTCACGAATAACACGGATCGATTCAGTCCTGACTAGGTTGAATCCATGTTATCCGTGAAATCCGTGGTTGTTCGGAAATCGACCGTGACAGGATTCAGAAAACCGGCCCGGAGGTCCGGTTCCACCTTCAGATTTGGCGGCGAGTGCGGCCGCGTATCTCAGAAATGCTTCACGTAGCCGTTGCGGCGGAGCTTCTCGAGCCAGCGCTCCTGGGCCTCGCCGGCGCTCTGCTGCACCAGGAGATGTTCGATCTGTTCGCGAACGTCGTCCAGCGGCAACACGCCCGCGTGCTTGCGCTCCTCGACATAGAGCAGGAATGCGCCTTCCGGCATGATGATCGGATCGGTGTACTTGCCGGGTTCGAGCGTGAAAAGGACGTCGCTGAATTCCTTGCGCAGGTCGGAGCGACGCTGCCAGCCCCAGTCGCCGCCCTTGGTGCGACGCGAATCGTTGCTGTAAAGACGGGCGAGGTCGGTGAAGCTCGCGCCGGCCTTCAGCTGCTTGACGATGTCGTTGGCCTTGTTGCGCAGCGTGTCGTCGGCGTCGTCGGGCTCGCGCGTGAGCTGGATGAGGCGCAGGTGGACCGAGTCCTCCTGGTAGAAGTGGTCCTTGTTCTCGTTGTAGAAAGTTTCGATGCGGACCGGGCTGACCGTGGTCGCGGATTTGCGCTGCTGCTGGCGCATGTAGCCGTAGACGATGTCCTCCTCGACCTCCTTGCGATAGTCCTTCTGCGAAATGCCGCGCGAACGAAGATAGGCGAGGTACTTGCTGCGATCGCCGTCGAACTGGGTGGCGATGGTTTCCGAGATCTGGTTGTCGACGTACATCGCCGGCACCTTGTGCTTCTCGTCCTTGTAGAATTCCTTCACGATCAGGACGCGGTCGATCAGGTCGTTCACGATGCTGTCCTGCAGCTGCTGGATCTTCTCGTTGAATTCCTTCTCGCTGTGGCTCTCGGTCTGCACCTGATGGACAAGCGGCGAGAGTTCGCGACGGACATCGTCGACCGTGATGATCTTGTCCTCGGCGATGGCCACGATCCCGTTGGCAAATCGCATGTTAAGCCCGTCGTCGGGAGCCGGGGCATCCTCGGCGGCGAGGCGCAGGGCAGGCAGCAAAAGGCAGGAGGCGAGGAGAAAACTGGCAGCGCCGCGAACGGCTCGGTGACCACTCATGTACTGGGAAGATTTTGGAGAAAAACGCTTATTTCCCTCAACCTTGCAAGGGGGGTGGGGGCGGTCAAGCGGGGAAACCGACTGCCGGGTTGGATAAAATCATCATGCCGGCCGGAATTCCGGAGGCATTTCAGCCGGGCACCATCGGTTTCGACCGACAGGATGCCCTTCTGTTCCGCGCGGACCCGGATCTCCGTCACCTGCAGGAGCGCGCGCACCGGCTCGTCGAATTTGCCAAAACGGTCCCGCAACTCGGACTCGATCTGCTTCACGGCCGCAGGCGAGGGCGCCATGGCCAGTCGCCGGTAGAAATCGATGCGTAAACGGGCCTCATTGATGTAGTTCGACGGCAGTCGGGCCTGGATGGGCTCGATCAGGTCGTTTTCGCGTTCGGCCTGGCGAAGCGCCGTGAAGCTGTCGACCACCGCCCCCACCGGTGCCTCGGCCCCTTCGCCGACGAAAACGAAATCGAGCTTCACGCTCGCGCGCACCGCCGCGGCATGTTTTTCGCCGCGGAGACGGGCCACGCTTTGACGTAGGAGCTGGCAGTACAGCTCGAAGCCCACGCCGACGATGTGACCGCTTTGTTCGGCGCCGAGAAGATTGCCCGCGCCGCGCAGTTCGAGGTCGCGCATGGCAATCCGGAACCCCGCGCCGAGCTGCGAATGCTGGCGGATGGCGCCGAGCCGCTGCCGGGCCACATCGAGCAATTTGGTGTGACGGTGCAGCAGGAGATACGCATAGGCCTGATGCTTGAATCGCCCGACGCGTCCGCGGAGCTGGTAGAGCTGCGACAGACCGAAGCGATCGGCACCTTCGATGATAATCGTGTTGCAGTTGGGAATATCGAGGCCGCTCTCGATGATTGTGGTGCAGACGAGAACCTGATGCTCGCCGGCGACGAATTCGGTCATGATCTTTTCGAGGTCGTCCTCGTCCATCTTGCCGTGGCCGACGCCGATCTTGACGCCCGGCAGCAGCGCGCGGAGGCGGGCGGCGACCGTTTCGATCGTGGTCACGCGATTGTGGAGATAGAAAACCTGGCCGCCGCGACGCAGCTCGTGGCGGATGGCCTCGACGACGATCTTCTCGTCGTAGGTTTTCACCACGGTCTGGATCGGCAGACGGTTGGCGGGTGGAGTCTCGAGATTGCTGAGATCGCGCGCTCCCGTGAGCGCGAGGTAAAGCGTGCGCGGGATCGGCGTGGCGCTCATCGACAGCATGTCGACCGTCGCCCGCCAGCGCTTGAAGACCTCCTTGTGCTTGACGCCGAATCGCTGCTCCTCGTCGATGACCACCAGTCCCAAGTCGCGAAACTGCACGTCGGCCTGCACGAGGCGATGCGTGCCGATGAGGATGTCGACCTTGCCCTCGGCCGTCGCGGCGAGAATTTGCTGCTGTTCCTTGCGCGTGCGAAAGCGACTGATCATTTCGACCGCGACGGGATAACCCGCCATGCGATCGCGAAAGGTGTTCAGGTGCTGCTGCGCCAGCACGGTGGTCGGCACCAGCACCGCCACCTGGCGGCCGCCCATGACGCTCTTGAACGCGGCGCGAATGGCGACCTCGGTCTTGCCGAAACCGACATCGCCGCACACCAGCCGGTCCATCGGCCGGGTTTTTTCCATGTCCGTCTTCGCCTCAGAGATCGCCTTCAGCTGGTCCCGCGTCTCGGTGAACGGAAAGGCGGCCTCGAATTCCTGCTGCCACGCGTTGTCGGGCGGGAAGGCGTGTCCGGGCTGCGCCTCGCGCCGCGCCTGGATTTCGAGCAACTCCGCGGCGAGATCGAGCGTCGCCCGTTCGGCGGCGGCGCGCACCTTTTCCCAGCGACCCGAGCCGACGCGGCCGAGCATCGGTTTGGATTTCGCCAGGCCGACGTAGCGGCTGATCAGATGCGATTCCTGCAACGGGACGTGCAAGGTGACCTTGTCGGCGAATTCGAGCGAAATCACCTCGCGAACGCCGTCGCGTGCCTCGAGGCGCGACAGGCCGCGAAACACCGCCACGCCGTGCTGCAGGTGCACGACGAAGTCGCCCTCGACGAGCTCGGAAAAGTCGAGCAGCTGGTCGACGGCTGACGGCGTGACGACGACGCGCTTGCTGCCGATCCGGCGTTGTCTCTTGCGCCCGAAGATTTCCGTTTCGGTCACGGCCACATAGCCGGTGCCCGCCGCGCGAGCAGTGACGCGGAAGCCCTCGTTCACGGCGCCGCGCACAAAACGCGGACGAATTCCCTTCAAGTCGGCGTCTTCGTCGAGCAGTTCGCGCACGCGCTGCTCCTCGCCATCCTTGGTGACAAAAAAATCGATCGCGAAGCCTTCGTTGCGCCATTCCGCGACTTTCAGCAGGAACTGACGGCGGGCCTCGTCCTCGGCGTGCAGTCGCTCCTGCGCCAGGAGGCCGAGCTCGGGATTGGGGCGATGATGCGCGAGGGATTCGGTGTCCCAAGTTTCCTCATCGGGGGCGCCATCGAAGAGCGCGCTGGCGAGATCGAGATCGCCGAGGCCCACGCAGCGCGCGCAGGCGCCGGCGAGCGCGTCGAGGGTGAGCGCTGACTCCTCGGGCGCCAGCGAGTCGAACAGTTCCTCGAGCGCCTTGGGCTCGACCAGAATCGCGAGAGTTTCGGGATTCAGGTAGGAGGTGATCGATGCCGACGCGCCGGCGGTATGCACGCGCGGAGCCGCGGTGAGGACGATTCGTTCCACGGAATCTCCGGAACGTTGGGAGACGGGGTCGAGCGCCCGGATCTCCTCGATCTTGTCTCCGAAAAAATCGAGCCGATAGGGCTGCGAGGCGGTGATCGGATAGACATCGATGATGCCACCGCGCACGGAATATTGTCCCGGCGCCTCGCACACCGCCTCGCTGTCGTAGTCGAAGGACTGCAGCAGTTCCGGCACCGACTGGAACGGCCGTTCCTCGCCGCGCACAAGGGCGATTTCGCGGTTCGAGAAGTCCTCGATCGGCGGAACGGATTGAAGCAAGGCCGCCGGGGTCGTGACGACGATGACCGGATCGGCCAAGCCGGTGCCGGCCGGGAGCGCGCGGCGCGCGCGCAGTTTGCTCAACACGGTGAGGCGGTCGCTCGCGGCGTTGAAGGCCTCGCGCATGTCGCGGTGGTCGGCCTGGGACTCGGGATAGGCCAGCACCTCCGGACGAATTTGGGAGCCCGTGGCTGGCGAGGCGGCACCAAGGAAAAGGAGAATATCCTCGGCCAGCGATTCGACGTCACGGGGTTCGTCAATGACCACCAGACAGGTCGGGGCGGGCTCCGCCGCGAGGAGCCGGGCGATCGCGTAGGCTCGCGCCGCCGGGCAGACGCCGGTGATCTTGCGGCGCGAGGCCTGGGACGGGGCGGCGGGATTCATCGGCGGAATTCCGGAAAGGAGCGCAAAAGGCGGCCAGGCGCAACGTTGGGTACGGAATTGGGGTAGGGCGCGACCGCTGGGCGCGCCGAGAAATCGCGGCAGGCGACCCCGCCCTACAATTTCGTCTCCGCCCGCAACGTCGCCAGCGCGACCCGGGCGGCGGCCTCCTCGGCGGATTTCTTCGAGCTGCCGTGGCCGCTGCCGAGCTGGCGCTCGTGGAGAAACACGGCGACCTCGTACTGGCGGGCATGACGCGGGCCGGTGGACGCGATGGTTTCGTAGCGGATGGCGCCGTTGCCATGCTCCGGCTGGGCGAGTTCCTGCAGGCGCCCCTTCGGATTCTCCGCGTCGTCGAGCGCAGCGAGCCTCGGCCCCAGCGGGCCATACCAGCCGAGGACGGCGGTCTTCGTCGTGGCCAGATCGCTGTCGAGATAAATGGCCCCGATCAGCGCCTCGAGGGCGTCCTCGAGGATCGAGGCCCGTCCGCGCCCGCCGGCGCCTTCCTCGCTCGCGCTCAGACGGAGCGCGTGCTGCAGTCCCAGATCAGCGGCCAGGCGACTGAGGAATTCGCCGCGGGTCAGCCAGGCGCGACGGCGACTCAATCCGCCTTCGCGCTCCAGGGGCGAGTCGTGAAACAAGGCGTCGGTGAGGATGAACTGGAGAACGGAGTCACCGAGAAACTCGAGACGCTGGTTATGCGTGCCATTCTCGGGATGACCCTGCAGGTACGATGCATGCGTGAGCGCTTCGGAAAGGAGCTCCGGACGGCGGAAGCGGTGGCCGATGCGGTCCTGGAGGGCGGAGAGCGTGGCGGGGTCGGCCATGACGTCAGCTGCTGGCGCTCGAATAGCGGCGCAACCCGCGATTGAACACGAAGACCGTCAGGGTGAACCAGGCGATGGCCAGCGCGACCACCCAGGCGACCAGGCGCAACTCGGCCCGACCGAACAAGGCCGTCGCCGGGACATTGCTGACGAGCACCATCGGGAGGGCCCACACAAACGCGAATTCCGCAAGGCCGCGAAAGGCCTGTCGCGGCAGGCGAGAGAATTCGCTCAGCGTGAAGTAGCTGCCCTCGATGCCCTGCGCACTGGTCATCCAGAATGCGGCGGCGATGCACAGCACGAGGATGCTGTAGTGGATGATGACGCCGCAGACCACCAGGACGGCGAACAAGGCGAGATTCAGCGCGGTGATTTTCAGCCCGAGCTCGTGCGCGGAATAGGCCACCACGGACATGGCGACAAGCGAGTTGATCAGGCTGTCGAGGTCGAGCTTCCGGGTCGTGGCCATGAACATGACGTTGCCCGGCTGCGCCATGAAGAAATCGAAGTTTCCGCTGCGAATGTTGCGGCCCATTTCAAAGATGCTGCTCCAGAAGAACCCCATCAGGAACCGCTGGATCAGCATCGAGGTGCCGACGAGCAGCATCATCTGGTATTTCGTCCAGCCGGCCACCTCGTTCGTGTGCTCGTAGATCACCGACACCATGAGCACGTTGACCGTCATCCAGAACAGCTCGACCAGCGACCAGACAAAAAAATCCCCGCGAAACATCAGCGTCCGCATCACGGAGTAGCGGGCGGACGTCAGCCAGATGTTCAGGTAATGCGAGAAACGCATCGGAGAATTTTCGATTTTTGACTATCGATTTTTGAATTCTAAGCCACCAGCAATCGGTTCGTGCAGATTCACTTTCAATTCGGAGTTTGATGTCGGATAGGCGATGTTGATCCGGGCATTCGCGCGCGAAGGCATTGAGTCCAAAATCCGTATTCGAAAATCCAAAATTCCATTATCCTCCGACTGCGGTATGCAGCCTGAGTCCCCGGCGCCAGAGGAATTGTCCGAAGCCCAGAATCACCACCATCCAGACAAACTCGATGCGCAGCATGGCCAGGATCTGCGCGGGATCGTTGTCGAGTCGACCTGTCACGAGCGCGACGGGGAAATACATCTGGTAGTAGTAGGGCAGGCAGGCCGAGAGGCTGAAGAGCCAGCGCGGCAGGAGGTCGAGCGGGAAGATCTGCCCGCCGAGGACGGATTCCAGCGCCATCGACAGGATCACGAAACCCTGGATTTCGAGAAACCAGAACGACAGCAGGCCGAAGCAGTAGGCGATGCCGAACTGGATCAGCGCGGACATCACCAAGGCGGGCACGGCGACGGCAAAGCGCCACCACTCGTGGGGCAGGGTGAGGTAGTTGTGCAGCAGCGGATAGGTCACCAGGAGCGGAATCAGGATCAGGATTCCGGTGACGCAGCGCGCGGACAGATAAATGCTGAAGCGGTAGGCGAAATAGTTCACCGGTTTCAGCAGGAACTGGTTGATGAGCCCGTTCCGGATTTCCTCGCTGATCTGGTAGTCCTCGTTGAACGCGCCGATCAGGAACTGGGTGACGATCAGGGCGACGAAGTAGGTGAGGGTCTGGCCGAAGCTGAAGCCGCCGATGTGGGGATTTCCCGTGTACGCCGCGCCCCAGAGAATGAACACGACGATCAGGTGAAAAAACGAAAAGAAGCCGCGTACCGCGAAGTTGGCCCGGTAGACCAGATTGCTTTGCAGGCCCACGTTGAAGGCCGATTGGTATTTGACCCAGATGCTGCGCATGCGGTGCGTGCTCGAATGAGCAGCTCGAGAACAAAATCGCAAGCGCGGCGGCTCGATGCAGGGCGGGGGCTCCCGGTCCCCGCCGTCGGAAACCAAAGGTGGAACCGGAACTCCCCGTTCGACAGGCTCAGGGCCTCGGGCAGGGGTCAAGAGGCGGGCCGGTTTCGTGCGGCGCGTTGGATCCGCCATCCTGTTTCAAGCGCGCCCGGAGGTCGCGCTCCGCCTCGGCGGGGTCGGGCGACCCCGCCCTACACTGAGGCCAGGCCGAACCGCTTGATCACTTCCTTCGCCAGGGCCCGGTAGGCCGTCGCGCCGGGTCCGTTGGGATCATAGGCAAAGATCGGTTTGCCGAAGCTGGGTGCCTCGCTGAGCCGCACGGTTCGCGGAATGACGGTGTCGAAAATTTTGTCGGGCAGATGCTGTTTCACCTCATCGACGACCTGTTTCGAAAGGTTCGTGCGGCTGTCGTACATGGTCATGACGATACCGCCGACATCGAGGGCGGGATTCACCTCGGCCGCCTTGAGCCGGTCCACGACCTTGAGAATCTGGCCGAGACCTTCGAGCGCCATGTACTCCGATTGCAGCGCGATCAGAAGGTGGTCGGCGGCGGCCAGGGCATTCATGGACAGCATCCCCAACGCCGGCGGACAATCGATGATGATGGCGCGGTAGCCGCCGGAATTGCGGAGCGGCTCCATGACCGAACGAAGGCGCAGGAGGTAGTTTTGCTGCTGAGCGAGTTCGATTTCGATCGCGGCCAGGTCCTCCTCGGACGGAATCAGGGCGAGATGCGGCCACGCCGTCGGGGTCAGCATCTCGAACGCGCTGCCCTCGCCGTGAAGCGGACGGTAAAGGCTCTTGCCCTCCTGCTTTTCGACGCCGAGGGCGCTGGTGGCGTTGGCCTGCGGGTCGAGATCGACGACCAGGGTGTGGATCTTTTTCTCAGCCAGGGCCGCCGCGAGATTGATCGCGGTGGTGGTCTTGCCGACGCCGCCCTTTTGGTTGGCGATGGTGAATACCGTGCAGGCCATGCGGCGATTAACCGGAAACCGGGCCGGCGAGTCTAGCGAGAAGTGCGGAGGACCTGTGCGTCGATTGGCGTATCATGTCTGCGGAAGGCGCGGGCGGAGATGCGCCAGAATCCGTTGGGCGATTTCGTCGGGCGAAGACCGGATATCGCACGCGAGGGCATCGGCAGGCACCTCGAGCGCATCGAACTGGCTGCGGACCATTTCGGCCTTCATGTAGTGACCTTCGCGCTCGCCGACCCTCTTGAGGATCGTGTCGAAGTCACCGGTCAAGTGCACCAGCACCGTCGTGGGGTCGGCCAGGATGGCGCGGTATTTTTCCTTCAACGCCGAGCACGTGAACACCGCGCTTCGGTTCTCCTGCCGGCACTCATCCATGCGCGCCCGAATGGCGGCGAGCCAGGGAGCGCGGTCGTCGTCGTTCAAGGGCTCGCCCCGGGCCATCTTGGCCTTGTTGGCGGTGGAGTGAAAATCGTCGGCTTCGAAATACGGCCAACCCAGCTCCGCGGCGACTTTGCGGCCGACAGTCGTCTTGCCGGAACCGGCGACACCCATGATAAGCACGATGACAGACGCGGGGGGCATGATCGGAGCCGATTCAGCGGGTCAATCCGACGAAAAACCAGCCGGAAAAATGGGTAGGGGACGATGTCTCATCGGCCTTGAGAGTTGATCGACCGCGGTCAGGCCGGCGAGACGCTGTCCCCTACCGAAAGCGCGTCCGCCTCTCGACTCCACTCGAGGCCCTGAGCCGGTCGAACGGTGAATTCGCGTTTTCCGGAAAACCGGCCCGGAGGTCCGGTTCCACCTTCAGATAGAGAAGCCAATCGGTTGCGATTGCTCAAAATTTGGACTTTTGGCGCGCCGCATTTGTGGTAACGTGTCCGCGATGATTTCCCGGGCCCGTTTGGAATCTCCGGCTTCGCGTGTGCGGTGGTTTGAGACGTTCGGCTTGATGGTGGCCGCGATCGTGGTGCCCTTTTTGGTGCACTTGATTCCGTGGTCCGGAACCCGTCCGGCGGGCGTTTATCTGCTGCCGGTTTTCTGGACGGCATTCGTCGCGGTGTATTCTGGCACGCCCCTGACGGCGCTCGCGGTGGCGCTGGCAATGCCGGTGGCGAATCTCGTGGCGACGGGTTTGCCTGCCCTCGATTGGGTGGGGCCGATGAGCCTGGAACTGGTGGCCTATGTTTTGGTGGCCGCGCTGCTCGTTCATCGCTGGCCGCGCTTTTGGCTGGCGGCACCCATTGCGTACATCCCGGCCAAGGCCATCGCGATCGCGATTCAGTGGTTCACGCCGATTGCCCACGATGGTCGTGACCCGTTTCCGCATTTGCTGGCGTCCACGCAAAATGGCCTCGCCGGTTTGCTTGTCCTCGCGCTCATCAATTTCACGCTGTTGAAGCTGTGCGGTACGGGCACGACGGACTGGGACGACGAGTGAGGTTCGGATTGGCCGGAGGTAGGAGCCTGCTTGCAGGCGATTGCGTTGGGAGTGGCCTCCGGACGCGCTTTTGAAAAACCGGCCCATCTCTCGACTTTGCTCGAGGCGCTGGGCCTGTCGAACGGGGACGTCCGGTTCCACCTCGGCTTTTACAAACGCGCCCCGGGATTACCACGCACGGCTATTGTGACCATCTTGCATTCCGCGACGTCTTGAGCAAAATAGACGTATAACGAAATACCTCGGTGCCCATGCCAATGGCACCTTCGACCAAATAACCTGTCGCATTCCAATTCCCGTCACATTCGCCATGAAAATCCCGACCTTTATTCCGGCCACGATCCTCGCGCTCGGCCTGTCGGCTTCCGTTGCCTGGGCGGCCGATGCCGCGCCGGCGCCTGCGGCGACGGAGATGCCCTCCGTCGACCACGTGATCTATCTCGCGCATCTGCCCGCTCCGGGCGAACTCGTGCAGGGCGCCGAAGCCCAGCACGCCAAGATCGACCGAATGGATCAATCGAATGACCGCATCGTGGTGACCTACAGCTACGCCAATGGTCGCTCAGTGACGTTCGCCTACACGCTGCTCTCCTCGATCGGTGCCCAGCCACAGATGGCGCTGTCGGCTCAGCCCGCATCGGCGCCGGCTCCCGTGGCGGCCACGGTGCCGTCAACGGCGACCTACGTGGCCCAGCAACCTTCCACGGTTGTCTACACGCAGCCTTCCACCGTCTATTATGAGCCGGCATATAGTTACTACGATCCCGTCTGGGATTTCTGGGCGCCCGTCGCCATCGGTGTCGGTCTCGGGTGGGGTTGGCACGGCGGGTGGCATTCCGGATACCATTCGGGCTGGCATGGGGGCGGATGGCATGGCGGCGGACATGTCGGAGGCTGGCACCGCTGATCGCTAAACGCACTGACTGACTTTCAACGCCGTCGCAATCCGACGGCGTTTTGTTTGGGGGAGCAGTCAAGCGTTTCAAAAATCCCTTCGCCGAAAGAAGGCAGATTACGCGCAAAGGTAGGGGACGATGTCCCTGTAAGGACCGGAGACATGGGTGACAGGTGTTCGGAGACATGGGTAACACCATGGGATGCCGTGGTGCACCCATACCCCCATGTCCCAACGACTCGAGTTTGTGCTTCTCGCCCACCAACGAGCGCTCGCTT
>DASZXI010000025.1:0-1766 GCA_035545955.1 Candidatus Didemnitutus sp.
GCTCAAAGCGAGCGCTCGTTGGTGGGCGAGAAGCACAAACTCGAGTCGTTGGGACATGGGGGTATGGGTGCACCACGGCATCCCATGGTGTTACCCATGTCTCCGAACACCTGTCACCCATGTCTCCGGTCCTTACAGTCCCCATCGATCCGAATCTCAGAGAGGGCAAGACCAGCTCGTCCAGTCTTTCCGTAAGTGTAATTTCGTGAGGATTCGTGGGAAGCCTTCCGGACAACGAGGCGGGCCGGTTTGAATCTGAAAAAAGCGCGCCCGGAGGTCGCGCTCCACCTTGGGCGGGGTCAGGAGAACCCGCTCAGGAGGGCTTGCCGATGGCGGCGACCTGGAACCCGATCTTCTGCAGCGCGGCCAGGTCGAGGATATTGCGGCCGTCGAAGATCCAGGCGGGTTTCGGCATCCCGGCGTAGATTTTCGCGAAATCCAGCGACTTGAATTCGTCCCACTCCGTCACCACCGCGATCGCATGCGCACCGGCGCAGGCCGAATAAGCATCCGCGGCGATCGTCAGACGCGGGTTGTCAGGGCCGCCATTCAGGACATCGCGCCGGACCCCGTCCGCCGGGACCTTCGGATCATAGACGCACACATTGGCCTGCTCGGCGAGGAGGCTGCGGCACACGTTAATGCCGGCGGACTCGCGCGTATCGTCCGTGTCCTTCTTGAATGCGAATCCGAGCACCGCGATTTTCTTGTCGGCGACGGAGTTGAAGAGACTCTTCACGATCCGATTGGCGAAGCGGCTTTTCTGCCAGTCGTTCATCGTGACCACCTGGGTCCAGTAGGCCGCAACGTCCGGCAAACCAAACGATTCGCAGAGGTACGTCAGGTTGAGAATGTCCTTCTGAAAACAGGAACCGCCGAATCCGACGGACGCCTTGAGAAATTTCGGGCCAATGCGGCTGTCCTTGCCGATCGCGTTGGCCACCTCATCGACGTCCGCGCCCGTGGCCTCGCACAGGGCCGAGATCGAATTGATCGACGAGATGCGCTGCGCCAGGAAGGCGTTGGCCACGAGTTTCGAAAGCTCCGACGACCACAGGTTCGTGGTGATGATCCGGTCGCGCGGCACCCAGCGGGCGTAGACATCCGCGAGCGCCTTGACGGCCTTGTCGCCGTCCGGTGTGCGCTCGCCGCCGATGAGGACGCGATCGGGGTTCTCCAGATCCTTCACGGCCGTGCCTTCCGCCAGAAATTCGGGATTCGAGAGCACCTGGAATTTCAGGCCCCTGGTATTCGAAGAGAGAATCGACACGATCGTGTCGGCGGTCTTCACCGGGATCGTCGACTTCTCGACGATGATCTTCCCCGTGTCCGCGTGCTCGGCGATCATGCGCGCCACCGACTCGATGAATCGCAGGTCGGCCGCACGGCCGGCGCCGACGCCGTAGGTCTTGGTCGGCGTGTTGACCGCCACAAAGATGATGTCGGCTTTCTTGATCCCGCCCGCCACGTCCGTCGAAAAATGGAGATTCCGGCCGCGGGCTTCCCGCACGACGTCGTCGAGTCCGGGCTCGTAGATCGGCAGCTTGCCGCCATTCCAGGCCGCGATCCGGCCGGCATTCATGTCCACCACGTTCACCTGAATGTCCGCGCATTTGCGGGCAATCATCGCCATGGTGGGACCGCCTACGTAACCAGCTCCGATGCAGCAGATATTCATGTCGGGAAGGGCACGTTTGTGGCGATGGGGCGAACCGGCGGCAACCCGAATGTATGAACAGGCTAATATGCTTGTAGGAGCGGGGTTT
>DASZXI010000026.1:0-204790 GCA_035545955.1 Candidatus Didemnitutus sp.
GGCGTGGTCCGGCCCGCGAAACTTGCCCACCTCCAGTTCGCTCACCACCTGCTGCTTGAATGCTTCGCTGTAACGAATCGTTTCTTTCCGCTTCATGTTCCTCCTTGGCGGGTGTCAACCTAGGCTAGGACGGGACACTTAAACCTTACCGCTTACACCTTACACCTTACACCTGACACCTTACCCCTGACACCTTACCCCTTCCCACTCTTCACTCCGCTCGCGAGCAGCGTCTCGAAATGCGGTTCAGCCTCTTCGCGCGACACCACGGAAACCTCCACGTGTTGCAGTCCGGCGGATTTCAGAAACTGATGCAGGGCGCTTTCCTTGAAGCCGAGCCAGAGGTCGCCGTACAGCTCCCGCGCCTTTTCGAAGTTGTGTTCCCGCAGGTCGAGCACCAGCAACTGGCCGCCCGGACGGAGAATCCGAACCGCCTCGTCGATGGCCGCTTGCGGGTGACTGGCATGATGGAGGGCCTGCGAAAGGATCGACAGGTCGACGGATTTGTCGGGCAGGGGAACCTTTTCGATGTCGCCGAGCTTGTAGGTGACGTTTTCGAGGCCGTTCTTGCGTGCGAGCTCCGTGCCGACTTCGACCATGCGCGGTGAATTGTCGATGCACCACACGCGTTCGGCGCGCCGGGCCAGCAGTTGGGAAATGAGGCCTTCGCCCGCGCCCAGGTCGGCGACGGTGATGGAGGGAACCATGCGGAGCGCGAGGTGGCCGATGGCTTCCCAGGATCTTCCGGGACAATGGTTGCGCCCGAGTTTGCCCGCGATGAGGTTGAAATATTGCTCCGAGATGCGGCGGCGTTTCTGAATGACCCGGTCGAGGTTCTGCCGGTCCTCGGCCGACTCCGGCAGGGTCGCCACGGCCTCGCAGGCCGCGCGAATGAGCGCGAGCGGGCGCGCCGGCAGATCGCCGCGCAACGAGTAAAAGGCCCGTTTGCCATCCCGCCGGTCGTTGACGTAACCCGCCTGACGGAGCAGGGCGAGTTGGGAGGAGATGCGCGACTGCGCCATGCCGAGGATTTCCTGGAGTTCCGCGACGGAAAGCTCCTCGCGCGACAGCACCGCCAGCAGGCGGAGGCGGGTCGAGTCGGATAAAACCTTCAAACTGTCCCAGGAATCGGTCATGACGGCACCTCTCTCTAGATGAGACGGAAACGGAGGCGAGGAATCTCTTTTGGGCGCCCGGCCGGCCCGGCCCAAGCCTGATTGACGTCGTTGATTCAACCCTCATGATAAGGGCCGCACATTAGGACACACCCAAAACTAATAAATCCATGGATGCCACACCTCCGCCCGCCCCGCCTCCGCCACCGCCCGCTGCCGCCCCCGTCGCCACTGCTCCGGCCGGCGAGGACAAGACCGTTGCGATCATCGCCTACATCACACTGATCGGTTTCATCATCGCGATCATCATGCATGGAAACAAGAAGACCCAGCTTGGCAGTTATCACCTTCGTCAGGCGCTGGGCCTGCTGCTGACGGGCTTCGTGGTTTGCTTTCCGCTCGTGATTCCGCTGCTCAACATCGCCTATCTTTTCCTGATGCCGTTCATCGGATTGGGCATGTTCGTGCTCGTGATCCTCGGCCTGATCTCGGCCGTGAATGGCCAGATGAAGCCGGTTCCATTGGTCGGACCGCTTTATCAGAAGTGGTTCGCCACCGCGTTCACCTAGATTGAATCCCTAAAATTGCCTTTTCGCCCGGCCTTAAGTGGCCGGGCTTTTTTGTCCCGGTTAACCGGTTCGGAGTCCGGCAGCAGCCCAGACTCCGACGCCGATGATGCAGAGGCCGGCCAGAATGTTGATCGAGCGACGACCGGTTTCGTTGAGGCGAAGCCGAACGAAGCCGGTTATTGAGCTGAGCGTAAGCCACCAGGCGGCCGAACCAAGAAAGACACCGAGCACGAGGGACACCGTCGACGCGTTGGTCGCCTCCCTGGGGCCCAAGCCGAATCCAGAAAAAATGGCGAGAAACGAGATGATCGTGGCCGGGTTGGCCAGGGTGAGAACAAAGATGGAAAGATAGGCACCGAGCAGATTGCCGGCGTCCCGTCGATCCACGGCCGGGCCGACAGGGCGGGCCAGCATCGTGCGAATTCCCAGGAAAACGAGGAAAAGGGCGCCCCCAAGTTGCAGCCAGAAACGGACTCCGAGCAGGATCGAGGCGATTGATGTCAGACCCAACGCGGCAACCAGACCATACAGCATGTCGGCGGTGGCCGCACCGAGTCCGGAGAGAAATCCGTGCAGTCTTCCGCGATCGAGCGTGCGCTGGATGCACAGAAGTCCGATCGGGCCGACCGGGGCGGCAATCGAAAAGCCGAGGATGAATCCCTTGAAAAACATGAGGGCAAAAAAAGACCCGCAGACAGCAGCCTGCGGGTCCGGAAGTTGCGGAGGGGCTGCGCGGGTCAGTTCTTCTGATTGTCGACGAAGCGGTGAATGCCCGACACCTGATACTCATGCTGCACGCCGGCGATCTTCAGTTTGACGTGTTCGCCGATTTTTTTGCCGAGCAGGGCCTGGCCGAGCGGGGTCTTGTAGGCGATGACGTGGTTGTCGGGATCGCTGTCCCAGGCGCCCAGCACGGAATAGCGGACGGCCTTGCCGTTCGCGACGTCGCGGAGGTCGACGATCGTGCCGACGCTGATCTGGTCGGTGGTCGCCTCGGAGAAATCCGAAATGCGGGCGCGGGCCAGGTCGCGTTCCAGCGTGGCTTTCTGGGCCATCAGCACCGACTGGTCCTGCTTCGCCATCTTGAATTCGGAGTTTTCCTTCAAGTCGCCATGCTCGCGGGCCGCGGCGATGGCCTTGGAGTTTTCCGGAATGCGGCGGGTGACGATGTCCTCGTACTCGGTCCGCTTGTGCTCGTAGCTGGTGCGCGAAACGAGGAACTGGTCGTCCTTGGTCTCGGACTCGCCGGCCACCAGAGATTGCAGCGAGGGGAACAGCTTGATGAAACGCGCCAGCAGCGACTTCTTGGTCAGTTCCTCGAAGCCTTGGTTGAGCAACAGCGAGTTCGCCAGGTCGCGGGCGGTCTCGGTGTCGGCCGTCGCGAGCAGATCGGAAATCAGTTCGGCGTCCTCGCTCAGCGCCTCGGCGAGCGGGATGCGGCGGGTGCCGGCGGACTGCAGCGCCTCGTAATCGATGGCGAAGAAAATGGCGCTGAGCAGGCGCGGCGTGATCAGGTTGTTGAGAAGCTTGGCGAACTTCTTCGAGTGACGGTTCTTGATCACCCACAGCAGCACCGGAGCGCGCAGATTCTGCTCGGTTTTCCACCGGGAGAGAGTGGCGGCGAGCTCGTCGCTCTGGCCGTGCTCAACGAGGAAATTGATGCACTCGGTGGTGAATTTGCCCTGGGAGGTCTTCAGCAGCGCGAAGACGATTTCGCGCCACTCGAGCGGATGGGTCTCCTTGACGAGATCGAGGAAGCGCGACTGGAAATGGACCGGAATCTTCTCGGCGATGGCGGTCAGGCCGCGCACTTCCTTGATGAGCTCCGACTGGCTCGGATTGAGGTTGGCGGCACCCTGGCCGAGGATGCGGGCGAGCTCGTCGCGAACGAAGGCTCCGTAGAGGCGCTCGGCGGCATCCAGCTGGTTGCTGTCGCGCACGGCTTCCGTGATCCCGTGGAGCACCTGATGGAGTCCCGCCTTCGACTCCTCCTTGATGGATGCGGCGAGGAGATCCTCCGCGAGAGTGATCCGCCGGCGGGCCGAACGCGTCGAACCGAAGGCTTCGAGGATCTCGTCCTCGGCCGAAACGGGTTCCTCGCGCAGCACGTAAAGCTCGGTTTTCTTGGCCGGAACGCTGATGCGGGGATCCTTGGCGATCTGTTTCTTGGCGTTGGAGAACCAGCGCTTGAATTTCTCCTCCCCGACGACCTGGGCCAATGTCGTTTCCAGCTCAATTACGCTGGCCGCCTTGTTCGGGTAACCGGCGAGGGCCTCGACCACCAGTTGCACGGGGTCATCCTCGACCAGCTGCTTGATCTTGGCCGTCTCGGTTTCCTTGCGGACCAGGATGTGCGCCGCCGGCAGGATATCCATGGTGCTCACGCAGAAGACCGGGTCCATGGCGTGAGACTTCTTGCCCTTGAAATCGATCAGCAGCTTCTGCGCCGCCTCGTCGTACTCCTTGATTTGACCGAAACCCCAGCTGCGATGCACGACGTAGGCGCCGGGCTCCATCGCCTCAAACTTGGCTCTGAACGCCTTTTGGGCGGGATTTTTGGCGAGGATCGATGAGATGGCTTCCGAATTCATGATTGCGTAGCGAGTCGGTGAACCGATGAGTAGAGGGGAGAATGAAGCGGGATGTCAAACCGGGTTTCGAAAACCATTCCCGTGAAGCCCGAAAAGGTGGTTCGGACCCAACACCGGACGCTTCGGCGCGGGAAAAGGATCCACGCAATGGCTGGATCGAGGCCGTGCGACTGACCGAGCGGTGGCGTCGGCGACGAGAGAGGGTTGATTCACTGCTGGAACAACTTACGTCGGGTCTCGTCGGCCGTGAACGCGCACGGGCGCAGCATCTTTTCTACGGGGTCGTCCGATGGCAAAGTCGCATCGAAGCGGCGATGTCCGGACTTTTTTCGCGTCCACCCCGTCCGCGGCTGCGCGCCTTGCTCGATGTGATGGGATTTGAACTCTGGGAGGCCGACGGCGAGCGCGCCCAGGTGGTGCATCACGCGGTCGAGCAGGCCAAGAAGTTGACGAGCGCCGCCGAAGCGCGGCTGGTGAACGCCGTCGGGCGGACCATGGCATCCCGACTGGCCGAAAACCCGGACGAGCTGGCCGAACGGTGGGCGCACCCGCGCTGGCTGGTTGAGCGTTGGACGGGAGAATTCGGCCCGGACGTCACCTCGAAGCTCCTGGAGTGGAACCAGACACCGGCCGCGGTCACGCTGCGCTGGCGTGACCGGACTTCCGGCCCGCCCGATTTCCTGCGGCCGGCGGCCTGGCCGGCGTTTTATTCCGTGGAGCCGGGACACTGGGATCAAATCCGGGAGTTGGCGGAGCGCGGCGCCGTTTATCTTCAGGATCCTTCGACCCGGCTCGCTCCCGAAATGCTGCGTCCGGGCCCTGGCGAAATGATTCTGGATGCCTGTGCGGCCCCGGGTGGGAAAAGTCTGCTGATCGCGGATGCCCTGGCGGAGGGGCCGTCCGGAAAGCTGGTGGCGATCGACACGCCGGGACCGCGCCTCGACCGCCTCAAGGCCAATCTCGCCAAGGCGCCGTCGGGGGTGAATGTCGCCCTGCTTCCGGCGGACTTGCTGACCGTCAACGCCGTGTTCTTCCGCAAGTGCAATCTGCCGGAGTCCTATGACGCGGTTCTGCTCGACGCGCCGTGCAGCAACACCGGTGTGATGCGGCATCGGGTGGACGTGAAATGGCGCCTTCAGCCTGACGACTTCGCCCGTCACGCCGCCCAGCAGTTCAAGCTCCTTCGGGCCGCGGCGCGCTGGGTTCGACCGGGTGGCCGCCTGGTTTACAGCACGTGCAGCATCGAAACCGAGGAGAACGAGTCGGTCATCCGGCGGTTTTTTGCCGCGGCCCCGGAATGGAAGCTCAGCGAACACCGCCTGGCCTATCCGTGGATCGATGGACACGACGGCGCCGGGGTTTTCCTGCTGACGCGCGGGACGAAGTAGTCCGGCGATTGCCTTTGTTTGATGGAGGACAGGCGAGGCGCTCGCCCGCCGAGCGTTCCTCAACCCTCAACTTTCAACCCTCAACCTCGGCCATCCCCTACGGCACCAGACTGAACACCGGCAATTCCACATCCTGTTCCTTCGGGCCCACGATGATCGTGTACGTCACGGTCGCGGCGGTGCGCAGCATCTGCGCATAGCGTTCGAGATTCCATTGCGCGATGGGCTCGCCATTGACGCGCACGCAGACGTCGCCCGCCTGGATGGATGAATCGGCGGCCGGACTTTGCGGTGTGACGGCGAGCACCCGCCAGTATTTGGGATAATGCCGGAACGAGAGGCCCGTGTCCTGTCGCGGAGGCATCTGGATGGGTCCGTCGGTTGCGCTGTCCCAGATGACCCGGCGGCGGCGCTGGTCGAACGTGACGGTGAAATGAGAGAGCAATTCGCCTCCCACCGACGACAGTTGATCGGTGATGTCCACCACGGGACGCGTCACCACCTGCGTGCCGATGGTGACGTTCTGCCCGAGGCGACCGACCATCTGCGCGTGATCACCGGCGAGTGAGGCGGCGAGTTTTCCCGGACGCGGACCCGCCGAAAACTGGGGATGCAGACCCGATGGATTGAGGCTCAGGCCGCCGTCGCTGCCGGAGTCGATGAGGACGAAAAACGATTCGTTGCCCATCTGCACCGGGATTTGCGGGGTGCCCTGGGTGTTGTCGAAGGTGAGCGTGACGGCGTGCGGTGACGTCTTCGGGGGCGGGGGCGGCGCCAGGAGCGGGTAGGGCTCGATCGAAAGGCGCGCCTTGGGGTAGTCGAGCGTCAGCATCTTTTCGCGAAACAGCGTGAAGCCGATCACGCCGTCGATCTGCACGCCGAGGTGTTCGGACAATTCGGTGAAATCATTGACCAGCGCGGGCACGCGCTCGAAGCCGGCATCCCCGAGCGAGAGCTGCCGCAACGTGACCTCCGGCAGGGCCACCTCCTTGCCGTCGGCGCTCCGGATCGGCACCGTGACCTGGGGCTGGTCGCGCCGGGGCTTGGTCTTCAGGGCGGAGGCGAGGCGGGGCGAAACGAGCGTGGCCGACGAGCCCGTATCGATCATGAACCGGTAGGTTTTGCCGTCGATCTGCGGGGCCTCGACGAGGAAAAAATTCGACACGATTCGCGCCGGCAGCACCGCGGTCTTGGTTTGCACCAGCGTGTGGGCGCCACGGTTGCCGAAGCTGGCGCAGCCCGAGAAAAAGGGAATCAGCAGCGCCGCCACGAGAGCCCCGATGATGCCGCGGGTCGATGCCGCCGGGCGGCGGGAGATCGGGGCGGGAATTTTTCCGTTGGCAGTCGCGGCGATCAATGGAGACGAACCGACACGGTGACGGAAATCCGGCGGCGCGCAAAGCCTGTTTCGGCGAGCGGAAACAAAGGAGGCTGGAGCCGGGATTCAGGAGGCGGTGAGCAGTGAGCGTGCGAGTAACCTGCTTCGGCTTTCGCTTGAATGACAAAACGGGATTGGTGCAGGGCGGGATTGCCTTATCCCGCCTCTGGCGATTCCCCACAATAGACATGAAAGCCTCAGTCGCCGACGCCGACGTCGGCGACCACGCATTCTGACCCTTGATTGGACCGGGCCTAAGCCCGGTACGGCAGCGGGAAGCGCGAGGTCAGGGCGACGACGCGTTCCTTCGTGGCCGCGACGGCGGCGGCCTGCTCGGGCTTGCCGGCGGCCGCGAGGACGCCGTCGATGAGACCGGCGATCTCGGTCATCTCTGCTTCCTTCATCCCGCGGGTTGTCATGGCTGGAGTGCCGAGGCGAACGCCCGAGGCCTGGAACGGGGAGCGCGTTTCGAACGGAACCGTGTTCTTGTTGGTAGTGATATTGGCGAGATCGAGCGTCTCCTGCGCGACCTTGCCGGTCAGCTCGGGAAATTTCGCGCGGAGGTCGACCAGCATCAGGTGATTGTCGGTGCCGCCCGACACGATCTTGTGGCCGCGGGCGATCATCGCGGTGGCCAGGGCCTGGGCGTTGCGGATGATCTGGCCCGAATATTCCTTGAACTCGGGCTTCAGGCACTCGCCGAAACACACGGCCTTGGCGGCGATCACGTGCATGAGCGGTCCGCCCTGGCCGCCCGGGAACACGGCGGAGTCGAGGGCCTTGGCGTGCGCGGCCCGGCACAATATGAGACCGCCGCGCGGGCCCCGCAGGGTCTTGTGCGTGGTGGTCGTGACAAAATCGGCGTGCGGCACCGGCGACGGGTGATGACCCGTGGCCACGAGTCCGGCGATGTGCGCGATGTCGGCGAAGAGGAGCGCGCCGACACTGCGGGCGATTTCGCCCATGCGGGCGAAGTCGATGACCCGCGAATAGGCGCTCGCGCCCACCGTGATCATCTTCGGCTTCTCGCGCGTCGCGACGGCGGCGAGTTCGTCATAGTCGATGAGACCGTTGTCCTCGCGCACGCCGTACTGGGAAAATGAATAGAGTTTGCCGGAAAAATTCGCCGGATTGCCGTGGGTCAGGTGGCCGCCATGGCTCAGGTTCATGCCCAGGATCTTGTCGCCCGGCGAAAGCACCGAGGTGTACACGGCGAAATTCGCCTGCGAACCCGAGTGCGGCTGGACGTTGGCGTGTTCGGCCCCGAAAATCTTCTTCGCCCGTTCGACCGCCAGCACCTCGACCTTGTCGACCTGTTCGCAGCCGCCGTACCAGCGCTTGCCCGGGTAACCCTCGGCATACTTGTTGGTCAGCACGGTGCCCATCGCCTCCAGGACGGCGGGATAGGTGAAGTTTTCCGACGCGATGAGCTCGACGTGATGCTGCTGGCGGGCGAGCTCGCCGGTGACGACGGCGTAGACCTCGGGATCGAGCTGGGAGAGCGGGCGGGCGTTGAGCGACATGGGAAAAGCGGTGGGAGAGTTGCCGCCAAAGGCAGTTTCTTCTCGCGCACGGCGCAATCCGAAACCGACCTATGTCGCAACGCGCGCGTCAGGCCTTGGCGGTTTTGCCGACGATCGAGCGCAAATAACCGAGGACGCTGGGAATGGCCTCCACCATCTCGTCGCGGGCCGCCTCGTAGAGCTTGAGCGAGCCGCCGAACGGATCGCCGATCTCATGCTTCGCACTATCCGGCAGGAACTCGCGGAAAAGGTGCAGCCGCTTCGGCACCGGAGCCGCCTGCAACTGGATGACCGACCGGTGCGAATCGGTCATACAGAAGATCGCGAGGGCCGAGTCGAGGATCTGCTGGGTCAGCGGGGTGGCGCGGTGCGCCGAGATGTCGATGCCCACGCGTTTCAATGCGAGCACGGAATTCTCCGACGCGAGTTCCCCGGAACGCGCCGCCACGCCGGCGGAAATCACCTTCAGATGACGCAGCGGCTCGGGTTGTCCTGCCAGCGCATGCGCGAGCAGTCCGCATCCCATCGGGCTGCGGCAAATGTTGGCGGTGCACACCACGACGATTGGACCGGGTGCCGGCATGAAACGACTGAAGATGACCGCGTCGACGGGTACGTCAACTGCGCGGCTTCACGGCCGTGAGGGCACGATACAGGTGCACGGCGCGCTGGAGTACGCGGTCCACGAGCGGCGCCGTCTTGTTTTCCTTGGCCTGACGCGGATCGGGTGACGGCGGCAGTTCGGGGTTCGAATTGCCGTTGTTGAAATCGCTCACCAGCGAGGCTTCGTCATAACGATCCTTGTCGACCTTGCCCGAAATCAGCTTCGCCAGATCCTTGCCCGACTCGGCCGCATCGTAGGCGCGGCGATCGGCCTCGGCGGTCTGCACGATCACCACGCGAGCGGGCGGCGTCGAGTCCGCCACCCCGAGGGTGATAAGGCGACGGGGCGAACCGGACAGAGCCGAGGCCATTGCCGCCGGCGTCGATGGGCTCACCAGCACGAAAAGCGGTTCATCACCGGCGCGGGCCGAGAGATCGCGGGCAAAGAGTGCGCCATCCCCTTCCTTGGCCGAAGCAAACCGGACATCGAGAATCAACGGCGTGCCGGTGGCGCAGGCTTTTTCCACGACCGCGCCGTCCGTCTCGAGCGAGTGCACGCGCACGTAGCGGAGTCCGGGATCGATCTCAACCGGTGCGCTTGCGCCCACCAACCGGCCGCTCGCGGAAACCAAAATGACTGCGAGGGCGGATGCGGTCCGGAGGGTCATGATTTCTTCAGTTGGCGCGCGCCGATGTCGCGACGGAAATACTTGGAGGCGTATTCGATCCGTTCGCAAGTCGCATAAGCGCGCTCCGCGGCGCCGGCGAGCGTCGGGGCGAGGGCCGTGACGCCGAGAACCCGCCCGCCATTGCTGACCACGCCGCCGCCGGGACCACGCGCCGTGCCGGCGTGAAGCACCGAAACACCCGGCGGCAGTTCGCCCGGCAATCGAATCGGCTCACCTTTTGCGTAGGCGCCGGGATAACCCACCGCGGCCACCACCACGCAGATCGCGGCTTCGGGTCGCACCGTGAGGGAAACACCTTGAAGCGCACCGGTGGCGGCCCGCCACAGCAATTCGAGGAGATCATTCGCTATGCGCGGCAGCACGACCTGCGTCTCGGGATCGCCGAAGCGCGTGTTGTATTCGAGCACCTGTGGGCCGGTCGGCGTCAGCATGATGCCTACGAAAAGTGTCCCGCGGAACTCGATTCCCTCCGCGGCGATCGCCTCCACCGAGGGACGAACGATCTCGCGATCGATGCGATCGAGCATGGCGGGAGAGACAATTTCCGCCGGCGAATACGTGCCCATGCCGCCGGTGTTGGGGCCGGTGTCGCCGTCACCGACGCGTTTGTGGTCCTGCGAAACCGGCAGGATCACGTAGTTGCGTCCGGAAACCACGACGAGGATCGAGGTTTCGTCGCCGGTCAGGCAATCTTCGATCAGGATTTTCGATTTTGGATTTTCGATTTTGGACTTCGAACCCGCCGCTGCCGGAGTCGATGCCGTTTGCGTCGTGGAAGTGCCGGGCAGGGCGAGGAGCGCGTGGATGGCGGCCTCGGCTTCGGCGTGGTTTGCGGCGACGACCACGCCTTTTCCGGCTGCAAGTCCGTCGGCCTTGACCACAATGGGGGCCGGTCGCGCGCGCACGTAGGCGATCGCGTCGTCGGCCCGTTCGAAAAACGCGGCGGGCGCCGTGGGAAGGCGATACTTGAGCAGGATTTCCTTCGTGTAGATTTTCGACGCCTCGAGCCGCGCGCCGTCCGCCTTCGGTCCGTACGCGGGAATTCCCGCGGCCGTCAGGCGGTCGACCAGCCCGAGCGCCAGCGGCACCTCGGGTCCGACGACGACAAAATCGACGCGCTCCCGCTTTGAGAGATCGACAAGGCCCGCCAGATCATCGACGGCGACCGGGAAACACGTCGCTTCGGCGGCGATACCTGCATTGCCGGGTGCACATAGAATTCGCGGTTTCGCCGGCGAGCGTGCGAGCGCCTGCACGAGGGCGTGTTCGCGTCCGCCGGAACCGATGACCAGGACGTTACGAGGCAGTGGCTTCAAGCGGAACAGCACACGGTCGCGGTCGCGGCAACGCAATCAGAAGTTCGGTCATCGCCAAAGCCAGCACGCTTTCCAGGCGCCCCGTCCAGCGGACCCTCAACCCTCAACCCTCAACCCTCAACCCTCAACCCTCAACCCTCAACCCTCAACCCTCAACCCATTCCCCCTTCACAGCACCTGCAGCTTTTTCTTGTAGAATGCGACCACTTCGTCGGGGTCGTCGGTGAACAGAATGTAGTCCGCCATCCACGCCGGCGCGCGTTTGGTGCGGATCATCTCCCGCACCTGCCGCCGCAGGTCGCTCCAGAATTTCGCATTGAAGAAAACGTAGGGAACGCGCGGGCGGATGCCGAGTTTGAGATTGCACAACTCGATGCCGACCTCCTCGAGCGTCCCGACGCCGCCGACGTTGAAGACACAAAAATCGGCGGCTTCGAACCACTTTTGGCGGAAGTGCCGGGACGTTTCCTGGAAGGTATTGAAGAAGTCCACGCCGAGTTCGGGCGGCTGGGCTTCGAGTTCAAGGAAACACGCGCCCGTGAGCGCGCCTTTTCCGCGGGCTTGGTCGGTGGCCAGGCGCATCACGCCGCCGCCGCCGCCGGTCAGCACGCCGATGTTGGGCCCGATGAAAGTCGTCAGCTTGTCGACGAGCGACGAGATCCGGTCCGTGTCGACCTTGTCGAGTCCGATGGCCGATCCGTAAAACGCGAGGATGGTGGTCTCCTGGAATTTGCGGGCTACCTCCTCGCGCACGAAAAACCCGTGGTCCTTCTTGTACGTGTGCAGGTAAATGTCCTTGGTGATCTCGTCGTACCAGTAAACCTGCACGCCGATCGCCGCGAACGTGTCGAGGCGGGCGTGGGCGTTGCTCGACAGGAAGTATCCGTGGGTGCGCGAGGCCTTGCGAAAGATGATGCGTTTCAGCTTCACGTCGCCGATGCGCGTGATGAGCTCCATGTGCTCGAGCAGATCGGGAAAATGGTCGACGATCAGCGTGTCGGCCCCCTCGGCGGCATCGTCGAGCGCCTGGATCATGGTGCGGCTGCCGACGGGGCAGGACTCGCTTTCGAGCAGTTTCCGCAGGTCGTCATCGTTGGCGCGGACGAGCACCGCGCGATTCTCCATCGTCGCGCTCTGGCCGCGGACGGTGATCTTGGTTTTTGGATGCGCCTCGGCGGTGACGCGCGCGGGAAACTCGTCGAGGCATTTGTAGATTCCCCGGGCCGTGGTCAGCAGGCGCTGGCGTTTCCTGGCCAGTCCCTTCACCTCGGGCGACGCGAGCGGCGGGGCGCGAAAGACCTCGACCGACACCATCGGATTCACCACCGGGTCGTTGCCGGTGTTGTAGATCTCGAGCATGATGTTCGTGCCGAAAGTCTTGATGGGATCCAGCAGCACGGCACTGGTGTGCAGCCCGAAATTGCCCTCGCCAGGATTCAGCCGGACGAAGTGCTCCTTCAGGTACATTGAGCAACTCGTCAGAATTCCGCTATGCGGCGGGATCGTGAGCGGTGCGGTGTCGTGCCGGACCTGGACCTTGTCGATGAAGCTGCGGCCCGCGTAGCCGCTGACGATGTGCTCGAAATTCAGGCGCTGCAGTTTCGGGTTCAGCGTGTAGCTGACCGGGTGCGGCGTGAAGAACACGCGACCATGGCTGTCGATGCTGATCGTGTTTGGCAGCTTGAGCTGGTTGTCCTGGATGGCGGACCAGATTTCACCGCTCGAAAGCTTGGCGGCGGCCGGCGCGTAGAAAAGGCGGCCGGCGGGACTGCCCGGGCGCAGCAGCTTCTTCCAATAGGCGGCATTGGGAAAACTCGGATCGTACAGAAAGGCCTCCGCCTCGAGCACGAGCCGGTTGTTGTCAACCGTCACGCCGCCCTTCGTGATCATCTCGATTCCGATTCGGGCCAGCGAGCTGCGCTCGGTAAAATGCAGATCAGCCAGATGAGTGCGCAGAAACTCCATTTCGGCCGGATGGCGGGGCCAGAACGCGAGCGTGAGAGCCACGTTGCCATTGGCCTGCGCCTTGACCGTCAAAATCTGGCCATCGGTGCTGTGCCAGAATTGGTTTTCATTCATGGGATTGGGAATGATGTTGGCTCGATCGGTCACTGACAAGCCCGGGGTGGCTATAGGCGGTCGCCCTATGGCGATCCATTTTGTCCGGTAAGGGGTTGATTTTTGCCGCACGCCCCGCAACTTCGAATTTTTTCCACGGCACAAATCCGCCCGGGCCGTTTCCCAATCGGGCTACTCACTCCATGAAACTCATTCAATCCCTGGCCGCGGGCGCCGTCGGACTCAGCCTCATCGCTGCCGTCAGCGCGCAGACCCCGGCGCAGACGTCTCCGGCCCCGAGCGCTCCCGCCCAGACTCCGGTCAAGTTCGACCTGCCGAACATCGGCGGAACAAACGCTCCCGCCGCCAGTCCGTCGGCTCCCCTGGCCGCCCCGGCGCCGAAGTACACCTCCGCGCAGCTGATGGAGCTCTACGGTTATATCCTCGGTCGCCGCGCGTCGCTGGCCGAGCTAGAGTTCTCGCCCGATGACGTCGCCGCCATTGCCCGTGGCATCGCGGCCTCCGCCCGCGGCGAGCAGCCGAATGTCGACGTTCGAGCGATGGAGCCGGAACTCGAGGCCTATATCGGCAAGAAGGGCCAGGCTTTCATGGGCAAGCTTCGCAACCACAACCTGGCGGAGTCGGCGACCTTCTTCACGAAGCTCAAGGACAACAAGAATGTCCAGGAGCTGCCGGACGGACTTCGTTATGAAGTGCTCAAGCCCGGCACCGGTGCGTCTCCCAAGCTCGGGCAGATCGTGAAAATGCAATACACGGGCCAGTTCATCGATGGAACGACGTTCGACAGCTCGGTCCAGCGCGGCGAGCCGGTCGAGGTGTTCGTCCAGGCGCCCAGCAAGGAAGATCCGCGGGGCGTGATCGCCGGCATGGTCGAAGGCCTGCAGAAGGCCGCGGTCGGCGGCAAGTACAAGCTCTACATCCCGCCGCACCTGGCGTACGGCGATGATGGCACGCAGGGCATTCCGCCGGCGGCGACGCTCATCTTCGAGGTTGAAGTCCTCGACGTGAAGGACGCCCCGAAGGAAGCGACGCCGGCCAAGTAATCGCTCGGGCCTGGCTCCCAACTTACAAGACGCCCTCCAGACCGGAGGGCGTTTTTTTGTCAGTGAATCGCGGGCACCATCTTCCGCAGCGCGTCGGAGACGCTTATCGCTCCCGATTTTTCGAGATCGTCATGCGTGATCACGGTCACCGGTTGGGCGCTGTCAGTGATCCGGCCGACCTTGGTCACCTTCTGCGGCAGGTTCGAACCGGTCAGCATGACCGTCTTGGTTTCGGTCTTTTCCGCCTTCTCGGGTTTTGCGGGCGCCGGTGCGGTCTTCTCAGCCGGTTTTGCCGGGGTTTCGGCGGCCGCGAAGGCCGTCGCGGTCAGGCCGAGCAGGCCAGCCGCCGCCAGAACTGAAAGGGTCGTTCTCATGGCAAGGCAGAGTTTAGCCAGGGCGGGGCTTTCCGCAATGCCGATTGCAGGTCAGGCCAGACCCTGGCAGTTGAGGGATGAATGTTGAAGGTTGAGGGACCGAGCAACCGGATGAAACGGCCTGTTCTGGATGCACCGGGTAAGACACACGGTTCGGTTCGACTGCTCGACCGAATCGTTCCGGCTCAGCATTTCGTGACCTTGAGTACGATGCGAAGGTCTGACAGGAAACGCTGCACGTCGGCCTCGGTTGTTGCCCACGAGCACATGAGGCGATAGCCGTTTTCCCCGATGAAGCGGTAGAAATGCCAGCCGCGCTGCAGCATCGCTTCCGGGACGCCGATCGGAAGATCGACGAAGATTCCGTTGGCCTCGACCGGGGCGAGCAGGCGCAGGCCGGGCAACTGGCCAAGGGCGTGGGCGAGTTGACGCGCGAGCGCGTTGGCGTGGGCGGCGTGGCGCAGCCAGGCACCCGACTCGAGCATGCCGCACCATTGCGCCGAGGCGAAACGCTGTTTGGCCGCCAGCTGACCCGACTGCTTGATGCGATAGATGAAGTCGGTGGCGAGCTTCGCATCGAAGAAGACCACGGCCTCGGTGGTGTTCATTCCGGATTTCGTTCCACCCAGGCTGACGACATCCACGCCGGCCCGCCATGTCCAGTCGGCGGGTGAAAATCCTTCGCCCGCCAGCGTCGCCGCCGCGTTGGCAAACCGGGCGCCGTCAAGATGCACGACCATGTCTCGTCCGTGCGCCAGGTCGGCGAGGGCACGAATTTCCGCGGGACGATAGACCGTGCCCAGCTCCGTCGCCTGGGTCAGCGAGAGCGCGCCCGGTTTCGGATAGTGAATACCGTGACCGCGTTGAAATACCGGTGCGACCAATTCGGGTCGCAGCTTCGCGTCGGGACTGTCGACCGCGATCACCTTGCAGCCGCCCGTGAAGAACTCCGGCGCGGCACACTCGTCGGTTTCGACGTGTCCGGAGGCATGGCACACGATGCTTTGATAGCGGCGACAGCAGTGCGACAGCGCCACGGAGTTGGCGGCCGTACCGTTGAAAACAAAAAAGACTTCGCAGGGGTGTTCGAACAGCGCGGCGATCGATGCCTTGGCGCGCTCCGTCCACGGATCGTCGCCGTACGATGCGACGGTGCCGGCGTTGGCGGCATTGAGCGCGGCGAGAGCTTCGGGGGCGATCCCGGCCGCATTGTCGCTGGCGAACGTGAAGTCGTGGCGGGTCGGGGCGGGCACGGACATGAACGCAGCGTGCCGGCTCGAGGCGACCTTGAACAGAGCGAAGTGCCGGTCACGCCGTGCTTGCCCTGCACGGAAGGGCGTGGTGCCCTGCCGGGGCACATGGACAAGGATCGCGTCAATCTGTACCTCGTCGGTTTCACCGGCACCGGCAAGACCACGGTCGGCCGGCAGGTGGCGCGACAGTTGGGAATGGAGTTTCTCGACAGCGACCATGAGATCGAGCGGGCGGCCGGACGGACGGTCACGGAGATATTTTCGCAGGAGGGCGAGCCGGGTTTTCGGGAGCGGGAGTGTGCTTTCGTGGAGGGTGGCCACGCGGAACGCGGCTGCGTGGTGGCCTGCGGGGGCGGACTGATCGTGCCGCCGGGTATGCTGGAAAAGGTGCGAGCGCGGGGCATCGTGATCTGTCTTCATGCCTCGCTCGAGACCGTCATCGAACGCACCGCGCGTTCCGTGCATCGTCCGCTGCTCGACGGCGAGGATCGCGAGCAGAAGGTTCGCGCGTTGTACGGTCCGCGGGAGGCGATTTATCGGCAGGCCGGAACCATGGTGCTCACCGACCGGCGACCCTTGCGCGATATCGTGGCCCACGTCGTTCGCGTCTACGAGCGCGAGGCGCGGGACAGGCGTCCGGCGGGGTCATGAAATCGGTGGACACGGGCGTCTGGACCGCCCGCCGGCGCGTTGAACTGCGGCGACGCCTGCGAAAAACCGGTTTCGACGAGGTGCGCTTTGCGACGGTCGAGTCGGGAATTGCCGGCGGGTTGCCGGAGTGGTTGGCGGAGGGAATGCAGGCGGACATGGCGTGGATGGAGCGCAGTGCCGCCAAACGCGCGGATCCCGACCTGGTCCTGCCGGGAGCGCGCTCGATCATCATGCTCGGCGTGAACTATTGGGGTGGTCGAAGGGCGGACGAGCGGATGCGGCGGTCCGGCCGACCACGCTGGGCGCGCTACGCCCTGCACGTCGACTACCACGATACGATGAAGGCGGGACTCGTGGCTGCCGGCCGCGTGTTGGAGGACTACGGCGCGGCGCCGACCGACTATCGTTACTACGTCGACACCGGGCCCGTGCTCGAACGCGGCTGGGCGGCGCGTGCGGGGATCGGATTTCTAGGCAAGAACGGCATGCTGATTTCGCGCCGTCACGGCAACTGGCTGTTCCTGGCTGCGATCCTGACGCGTTTCGACCTCGCGCCGGATGAGCCGATGCGACCGCGGGTTTCGCGGGCGAACGGACAAGAGCCGCCGGGATTACTATGCGGATCGTGCACGCGGTGCCTGACCGCGTGTCCGACCGCGGCAATTCCGCGGCCGGGCGTGGTGGATGCGCGGCGCTGCATCTCTTATCAAACCATCGAGAATCGCGGTGGCATCCCGCGCGAACTGCGCGCGGGCATCGGCACCAGGATCTACGGGTGCGACGTCTGCCTGGAAGTGTGTCCGTGGAATCGATTCGCGCGGGCCGGTCGCCGGATTCTCCTGGAGGTTCGCTCCGGACTGGCGGAGCTCGACCTCAAGTCACTGCTCGAGCTGACGCCGGAAAAGTTCGCTGCCGAATTCAAGGGCACGGCGGTCAAGCGCCTCAAATTGACGGGCCTCCTGCGCAATGCCTGCGTGGTGGCCGGGAACACGGCGGGAGCCGGCGACGACGTTCGCGACGCGCTGGTGCGGTTGGCCGCCCATGATTCACCCGTGGTGCGGGCGCACGCGGTTTGGGCCCTGCGGCGGCGTTTCCCAGGAAGTGCGGCGGCGCTGCTCGAACGCGTTCGCGCAATGGAGACTGATCCCGGAGTGCTGGCCGAATACGACGCGCCGTCGGAAACGATCTGAAGCATTTCAAGAAATGATGTAGCCGCAATGAGGCGCAAAAATCCGCCGCCTCGAAGGGTTTTGTGGGCGCCCGTAGGCGTGCGCCCCTGAAGTCGCTTCGTTTTTGTGACTACATAATTATCGAAACTGGTCCATTCCGGATCGGAAAGGCAGGAGCCTGCTTGGAGGCGAATCCAGGTGGAGCGCGGCCTCCGGACGCGCTTTGAATAGAACCGGCCCGGAGGTCCGGCTCCACCCACAGGCAGAATCGCCTGCGAGCAGGCTCCTACCTCAGGTAAGCGACCATCGAATTCGGCCTAGCCTCCGGCCGGAAAGATTTCCCGCATTTTCGCGGCGAATGCGGCCGGCGGGCGGACGGGCTGGCCCGACTTGTTGATGAAGCTGTGCACGGTGAATCCGGTCACGAGAAGCTCGTCGCCGCGCTTCACTTCGTAGTCGAGGCGGATGCGCAATAACGGCCGCTCGGCGAGCGTCGTGACGATGTCGAGCTGGTCGTCGTACCGCGCCGGGCGAAGATATTTCGCGCCGACCTCGATCACCGGCAGAAAATATCCGTCGTTTTCCAGTTCGCGATAGGGCAGGCCGGACTCGCGCAACAGTGTCGTGCGGCCGACCTCGAACCACGGCAGATAGCTGCCGTGATAGACGACGCCCATCATGTCGGTTTCATTGTAGCGAACAACGATGCGGCTGCGGGAGGTGAGCATGATGTCAGCTGGCGGAAGGAGGGGAGGGCGGTCCGAAAAGAAGCGTGGCATTGTCCTGCCAGGTCCGCTGCAAGGCAAGGGCGCGTCCCTGTTCGCCCAGTTTTCTCCGCAAGGCCGGGTCGCCGATGAGCCGCGCAAAGGCGGCGGTGAGGGCAGTACGATCGCCCGGTCGCGTGAGCAGACCGGACTCGCCGTCGCGCACGGCCTCCGGTACGCCGCCGATCGCGTGGGCCACCACGGGAAGCCCATGGGCGCCCGCCTCCAGATACGCCAGGCCGAAGCCCTCGACGCTCAATTTGTGCGGGACACTCGTCATCGCGAAGATGTCGGCCTGGGCATAAGTCGGCCCGAGATCCTCGTCCGGCACGTCGCCCAGAAACCGGACCGGAAAACCGGCATCCGCCGCGGATTCGCGAAGGACGTCGTCGTAGCCCTCCTTGCTGTGGCCGCCTACCAGCCAGTATTCGATGCGGGAACGGTCGCGCTCGGGCAGCGCCTTCAGCGCCTCGATGACCTCGAGCTGTCCCTTGCGGGGATGGATGCGCGCGACGGTCAGGATGACAATCTTGTCGTGGGCCGGGGCGCTCGAGGGAATTTCCTGCGAGACGAAATCGGAGCGGAGGGCGCCGGGGGTGACGACCAGTTTCGGGGTCAGGCCGGGAAAGAATTCCTCGAACAGCTGACGCGTATGGTTGCTGACGACGCCGATGGCTTCGGCGCGGCTGAGCAGGCGTCGGGTGCTCCAGGTGGCCAGCGGCCGCATGCCGAGCTTGAGGATTTCGGAGCCGTGCAGCGTTACGACCAGTCGTCCCGTGGGAAGCGTGTCGAGAAACTGCAGCACGAGCAGCGAGAGCAGCGGGCCGGGTTCCGGGATGTAGAGGATTGCATCCTGCAAGCTCGCGCTGGCGGAACCGAGCTCGCGGGCGATGACCCATTGGTTTTTCAGTCCGTGCGAACCATCGATTGCGAGCCGGCGGACGTGAAAGGGCCATTCCCGCTCCGGGACTCCGTCGGTAAGACTTGGGGCCCAGACTTCGACGGCGTAGCCGGCGCGCACGGCGGCCAGGGCCATCTCGGCGGCATACACCGCGATTCCGCCGCGATGCGGATAGAACTCCAATGTCACCATCACCAATCGGGGAGCCGGGGAAATTGCCATCGGGACCCGTTGTTTAAGGGCGGTTTCGGGCAGTCCGGCGACCAGAAATATTGATTGTCCGCGCGTCGGAAATGGGAACAATAGCTGCTGGGGACACACTTAACTGCGGGTCACCTCGGGCCATATTTTTGATATTTACACTCCATACGGGCTATAATTATCTTCTTTTTCGCACATGGCACAGGCAGGCACCCAGACGGGTAATCAGTTGAAGCCGTTCACTTCCGAGGATGATGCAAATCTGCGCGAATCTCTTAAGCGCTGTTCTGCAGCTACTTACGAAGCGGCGGCTCAGTTCAGAAAGACCGGGAATATCGAGCATCTTCCCGCGATTGTGCTCGGAATCATCGAGCGCTACGTCGAACCGGATCTGAGGGCGAAGCTCAAGGACACCGACGATGATCTGCGGATCATCGAGGACCTTGGGATCGATTCGCTGACGATGATGGAGATCGTGATCCTCGTGGAGGACGTGCTCCAGATGTCGATCAACAACGACGAGCTGCGCAATCTGCGCACGATCGGCGATGTTAAGACTTTTATCAGCTGCAAGATCCGCGGTCTGCCGCTGCCCAAGCCGACGAAGTTTTTGCCGATCGAGGCGATCGCTTCGGTCATGCCGATCCAGCCGCCGTTCCTGTTTCTCAGCGAGGCGTCGGTCAATGTGCACGGCGCCAACGCGAAGTATCGCATCAGCGGCCAGGAGTTCTTCCTGCAGGGGCATTTCAAGGACAACCCGGTGTTTCCGGCGTCGATCATGCTCGAGGCCCTGGGCCAGCTTTGCGTCCTTTTCCTGCTTGAAAGCCAGATCGGCGAAGCCGGAAAAACGGTCGATCCGAAGACCATTTTCTTCACGTCGTGCGAAGGCGTTCGCTGTCACCGGGTCTGTCGCCCGAACGACGTGCTCAGCCTTTCGATCAAGCCGAAGCGCCTGAAACTGCCGCTGGCCACGTTTGAGGGCCAGATCCGGGTGGGTCAGGAGAAGGCCGCCCTCGCCGAGGAAATCATTCTCACGTTTGCATTTGCCGAGGAGTCGGCGCAACCGGCGGCGACCACCCCGGTGCAGCCCGCCGTTCCGCCGGCCGTGCCCCAAGGCCCGGCTGATGCGCCTCGCGTGGCCGTGACCGCCTGATTTCCGCCGGGGTGACGGGACAAGTCTTTTTCCGCGCCAGAATCCGGATTGCCTCGGGACCGCGTTCCCGGAATCACCAATGGCCGTCCTGCTGACGGCACTCCATGCGGAAAGTCTACATCACCGGCCTCGGATTCATCACCAGCATCGGCAACGATGCGGCGACGGTGTCGGAAAATCTGCGGGAGTTGCGCCACGGCATGATGGTATACCCGCCGTTCGACAAACCGAACGTGCCGGTCAAGGTCGCCGCGCCGATTCGGGATTTCACGACTGATTCGACCGACGCCGAGGACTGGACCATTCCGGCCCGATACACGGTGCGGCGCGAACTCCTGCGCGGCATGGCGCCGCACGGCGTGTTTTCCTATTGCGCGATGCAGCAGGCGATCGAGGACGCGCGCCTGACGGAGGCCGACTGGTCCAATCCGCAAACCGGCTTGTACGCGGCGTCGGGCGGCTCGCCCTTCCTGTTGGGCTACTACCTCGAACGCATGCACAAGCTCGGGGTGATGCGTTGCCAACCGCTGGGAGTGGTGGCGTCGATTTCGGGGACGGTGAATTTCAATCTGGTCTCCTTTCTCAAAATCAAGGGAGCCTCCACGGGGTTTTCCTCGGCCTGCGCCTCATCGGCCCACGCGGTTGGCTTTGCCTACGATGAAATCGCGCTCGGCCGTCAGAAGCGGATGTTCGTGGTCGGCGCCGAGGACGGAAATGTCGAAAGTATTCTCCCCTTCGCGGGCATGCGCGCACTCTCCCTGCAGACCGATCCGTCAATTGCCTCGCGGCCATTCGATGCCGCCCGCGACGGATTTGTGGGCACGGGTGGTGCGACGGTGGTCGTCTTGGAAAGCGAGGAGGAAGTCGCGCGACGCGGCGCGAAGGTTTATTGCGAAGTGGCCGGGTGGGGACAGGCTTCGGACGGTCACAACGTGGCGATTTCGCACCCCGATGGGGCCGGGCTTCGTCTGGCGATCGAGAATGCATTCCGCTCGGCCGACGTCACGCCGGATGCCGTCGACTATGTCAACGCGCACGCCACCTCGACGCCCATCGGCGACTTGTCGGAGATGCGGGCGTTGAAATCGGTATTCGGCCATGCTCCCACCCGACCGGCGATCAGCAGCACCAAGGCGCTGACGGGACACGGGCTTTCGCTGGCCGGGGCGATGGAGACGGCGTTCTGTGCCCTGGCCATCCGCGAGGGCTTCATGCCGGGATCGGCGCATATCTCGAAACTGGATACCGCCTGCGACGGTCTTAACATTATCCGGGCCACACTGCCGAACCGCCCCAATGTCGTGTTGAGCAACAGCAGCGGTTTCGGCGGCGCCAACGTCGCGATCGTGCTCCGCAGCGCCTGACAGGAGCCATTCCTGGGTTCCATTTCAGAAAGCCGGTAGCCGCAAGGGAGGATGGCGCGGCCGAGCCGCAACCAAAGCGGCAACACGACGGGGTCCGGTGTCGCTTGCTCCGAGGTCTCACGGAGGCGGATGAAGACATCCGCCCCTACCGAGGCGGGAATGCCGCCGCGGTAGGGGACGGCGTCCCGCCGGCCTTGGCAGGCTCCGTTTCCTGTGAAAAGCGCGGTCCGGCTTATGCCCCGATGAAGCCGGTCTACGTTCGGCGCAACCGGCTTGAGGTTGGGGCGCGATGGCGCCATTGAGGTGAGTCACATGCCCATCCCGCTTTCCGCGCGCTACCCGACCGCATTCGTCACCGGCGCGAGCAGCGGACTGGGTCAGGCCTTCGCCGACATGCTGCTGGCGGAGGGTGTCGAGGTCTGGGGCACATCGCGGGATGCCGCCCGGCTGACGGCGCGCCCGCGCTTTCATCCGGTGGCCCTGGAATTGTCGGACGGCCCGGCGGCGGAGCGGATTTTTCGTACGTGTGACGAGGCGGCCGGCGGATTTGCGGTGGTCGTCAACAACGCCGGCTGCGGAGTATTCGGCGGTTTTGCCGAGACTGAGTTTTCGCATTGGCAGAATCAGCTCGAGGTGATGCTCGTGAACACTGCGCGATTGAGCCATGCGGCGCTCCAGTCGATGCGAGCCCGCGGACGCGGTGCCCTGGTGAACATTTCCTCGCTCGCCGCCGAGTTTTCCCTGCCGTATCAGTCCGCCTACAACATGGTGAAATCCGGTCTGTCGGCCTTGAACGAGTCGCTGATGTACGAGGTCGCGGGCACCGGCGTCATCGTGATCGATTTTCGTCCGGGCGACTACTGCACGAATTCCGAAAACGCGGTGGTTCACCCAAACCAGAAATCGACGGATCCGCGGGCCGCGCGGGTGTGGGAAGTCTTCGCCCGCACGATGCAGGCCGCACCGCCGCCGGTGCACGCCGCCGCGTCGCTGCGTCGCGCGCTGGCCCGGGGCCGGAGCGGGACCGTCCGCACCGGAAGCTTTTTCCAGGCCCGCGTCGCGCCGTTCCTCGCGCGGTTTGGTTCGCTTTCGCTGAAGCGACGCGTGCAGTCCGGCTATTTCGGGCTCTGATCACCCGCGATGTCACAAGTCCGCATCCTCGTTCTCACATCCAGCACCGGCGGCGGCCACGATGCGCGCGCCCAGGCGTTCGCCGAATGGTGCTTCGAGCTGTACCGCCACGACGTCGACGTGCGCATCGAGCAGATGCTCGAGAAGTCCTCGCCGTTCTTCCTCGCCGGGGTGAATTTCTACAACTGGATCCAGCGCAAGTCCCCCTGGATCCACAAGGCGTTCTTCCTTTTCGTCGAGCTGCTTAGCCTGCTCAACCGCCGGTCGGTCAGCTTCGGGCGTTCCTACTACGAGGGCGTGCTCCGGGAATATCGTCCGCACCTGGTCTTCAGCGTCCACGATTGCCTCAACCGCGGCTATTTCCAGCTCGCGCGGAAGATTCTCGGCGCCGACCACGTGCGCTGTGCGACGTATTGCGGCGAGTTTTCGGGCGGCTTCGGCTACAGCATCAACTGGGTGGAACCATCCGCCGATCTCTACATTTCGCGGACGCCGACGGCGCGCGACTATGCGGTGAAGATCGGCATGCCCGCCGAACGGACGCGCGTGCGGGGCCACCTGATGCAGCCCCGGGCGCTGCTCGAGGTGCTGACGCCGGCGAGCCGGCGGGCGTACCGGGAAAACGATCTCGAGATCCATCCGGACCGTTTCACCGTTTTTCTGGCGACGGGCGGCAATGGGGCCAACAACCACATGGACCTGCTTCCGCGGTTGCTGCCGTATGCCGACCGTCTGCAGGCCATCGTCATCTGCGGTCGAAACCGGGAAATCTACAATCAGTTGATTCACTGGCGCGCGGAGCATCCGGGCTTCGAGTGTTTCGTCGACGGCTACTCGGAAGTCGTGCACCTGCTGCTGCAGGCGAGCGACGCCGTGGTGACGCGTGGCGGAACCACCACGTGCGCCAAGGCGCTGCATTTCCGCTGTCCGATCATCTTCAACGCCGTCGGCGGCATCATGCCGCAGGAGCAGCTGACCGTGAAATTTTTCCACAACGGCAGCGGCGCCGAGGAGATCGCCAGTGCCGACCAGTTCGGAAAGGTCATCGATCGCTGGATGGCCGATCCCGATTCCTACCGCCAGTTGCGCGAAAACTTTCTGCGCCTCCGTTACGAGGAGGAGCCGACGGTGGTCGTGCGCGAACTCGTCGATCTGGCCCAGGAGGCGGCCGGAACCGCGCTGGCGCCCCGGCCATTTCCGCCGCCGCGGCGCGCCTGACGGCGGATCGCTTTTGGTGTTTCCCCGGCGTCGTTCCTCTCTCATCACGGAGGACGCACGCCGTCGTGGAATCGAAACCGCCCTACGTTGCCCTGCTGTTCACGACGTTTCCGAAAACCTCGGAGACGTTTCTCCAGCGCGACGTCGAAGCCCTCCTGGAGCGCGGCACGCCGGTGCGCCTCTACTCACTGTGGGGCGGCGGCGGAGAGTTTCACGGCCGGACGGTCAACGTCTTCAACAAGTGGCGTCTGATTCCCCTGTTTTTCGCCATCATTCCCTGGAACTGCGTCCGTCGCCCGCGCGTCGTGCTCGATCTCTTCGAGGGCGTGATCCAGCGGCGTCCGCCGGGCTGGCTCAATTTCTGGGAAAACATGCTGGGCGCCGGTTTCGCCGGCTGCTTCTACGACACCTTTCGACGCGATCCGCCCGCGCTGATTCATGGTGCATGGGCGGGAGCGCCGGCGACGGCCGGTTGGCTGCTCTGGCGGATTCTCGGAGTGCCCTACAGCACGGGTGCTCATGCCTACGATCTTTTCGAGCACGGCGGTGACTGGTGGCTGAGGGAAAAGATCGCACGGGCACGGTTCGTTCAAACGTCGACGGAATCCGGCCGTCAGCACCTGCTCGATCACGGTGCCAATCCGGACAAGGTGCATGTCATCCGTCGCGGGCTGAATTCCTTTCCCGATCTCAAGCCGCTGCGGCATCCGAGAACGCCGCTGCGAATGGTGTGCGTGGCGCGCCTCGTGCCCAAGAAAGGTCTGTTTTTTCAGCTGGCGATCTATGCGTCGCTGCGAAACGCCGGAATCGAATTTGAAGCCCGCATCATCGGCGGCGGACCGGACCACGACCTTCTTGCGGCGGACATTCAGCGGAGAAACCTCGCGGGACACGTTTCGCTGCTCGGACCGCTGCCGAATTCCGGGGTCTGGGGTCATCTTGCCTGGGCCGACGTCTTGCTGCACACCGGCGTCGTCGCGCCCAATGGTGATCGCGACGGACTGCCCAACGTCATTCCGGAGGCCATGGCGGCCGGCGCGGTGGTGGTGAGTTCCCCGGTTTCGGCGACGATTGAAGCCGTGCGGCCCGGTGAAACCGGTTTGCTGGCCGACGTGACGCGCCCGGAGGAGTGGGTCGAGGCGCTGCGACGGGTCCGCGATGACGACGCGCTGGCCGAACGCCTTCGTGCCGGGGCGCGCGCCTGGGTGGAGGAAAATTACGATGCGCGCCGCAACGCGGCCCGTCTCTCGGCCCTGTTTGCCGCCGCCCGCTCATGATTTACTTTGATGTCACCAAGATGGAGGGAGCGGAGGGCCGGTCCGGCCTGACGCGCGTGAGCTCACGCCTCTTGCAGGAGCTCGGCGCGCAGGGGCAACCCGTGGTCTGGGACTCCCGTCGTCGGGGTTGGCGGAGGAGGGAAGGTCGACGGCCTGCGACAATGTCGCCTGGCGACTGGCTGGTGACGGTCGAATTGTTTAGCGAGCATGAGCGTCCGGGATGGCGTGAGTTCGTCGCCGGACGCTCCGTGAGGCTCGCGGCTGTTTTTCACGACGCCATTCCGCTGCGGCTGCCGGACGTCACCTGGCCGCAAAGCGTGCAGCGTCATCCGGAGTACATGAAAACTCTGGCGGCCTTCGATCGCGTGTGGGCCGTCTCGAAGGCGAGCCTGGAGGACCTGACGGGTTTCTGGCGATGGCAGGGAACAGCGGTCCGCGCGGCGGTTTCGACGCTTGAACTGGGCGCCGATTTCGACGGGTCTGCGCGGCAGACGGAACCGGCTGAGCCCGGCGGAAAACGCCCGCAACTGCTGTGTGTCGGAATCGTCGAGCCGCGCAAGAACCAGGCGTTCCTCGCCGCAATTGGCGAGCAGCTCTGGAACGCGGGACTGGATTTCGATCTGCATGTCGTGGGCCGAACCAATCCGCATTTCGGCGCTCCGATGGTGACGCAGCTCAAACGTGTGCAATCACGCGAGCAGCGTCTGCACGTTCATGGCGCGATCGACGACCGTCGTCTGCACACCCTGTATGCGGGCGCGGCGCTCGTGCTTTTTCCCACCGTGGCGGAAGGTTGCGGCCTGCCGTTGCTCGAGTCGCTGTGGCGGGGCGTGCCGTGCGTCGCCAGCGATCTGCCGTCGCTGCGGGAATCAGCGGCGTCGGGAGGCTGCGCCCTGGTTCCCCCGAACGATGCGGGCGCATGGGTCGCGAAGCTGCGCGAGCTGTTGGTGAATCCCGCGGCGCGCTCGGCCTTGCGCGTCGAGGCTGTTTCGCGACCATTGCCGCGCTGGAAGGAAACGGCGCAGGCGCTGTTGGACGGCTTGAGCAGGTAGTACCGTCGGGATCTGTTTTGGTAGGGCGCGACCGCTGGGCGCGCCGTCAATTCTCGGCGGGCCCAGTTTCGCGATTCACCCGAAAGCCGGCGCGGAAAACGGTCGCGCCCCACCATCAAGAATGATTTCCGGACCCGGGGGCTCTCAACCCTCAACTCTCAACCTTCAACTCCAGCGCACGGCCTCAGAGCTGCTTCACGGCATAGGCCATCGCCGCGCCGATTTTCTCGAGATCCTCGTCGCTGTGGAGCGCCGAGACGGCGGTCCGGATCAGGTCCTTGCCCGGCGGCACGGCCGGGGCGATCGACATGACGGTGAACACGCCCTTTTCCAGGAGTGCCTGCCAGAAACGATAGACGAGCTCCTTCGATCCGAGCACGATCGGCAGCGCGGGGGTTTCGCTCTCCCAGGTGTCGAGACCGAGGCCCTTGAGCATGTCGCGATAACGCCGCGTATTGCGCCACAGGCGTTCCAGGTGCTGTGGCTCCGACTGCATGATGTCGAGCGAAGCCGACGCCACCGCCGCCTGGTCCGGTCCGATCGCCGCGCTGAAAATCGTCTGCTTGGAATTGGTGCGCAGGTACTCGATCAGATCGGAGGATCCCGCGACGAATCCGCCGGTGCTCGCGAGCGACTTTGACATGGAGCCGCAGAGCAGGTCCACCTTGTCGTTCAGCTTGAAGTGATCGACGGTGCCGCGCCCCTGGCGCCCAAGCACGCCGAAACCATGGGCGTCGTCGAGCACGGTCAGGCAACCCGCCTCCTCGCCGATCTGCGCGATCTCCGGCAGTCGGCAGACGTGACCTTCCATCGAGTAGACGCCCTCGACCACGAGCATTTTCGGGGTCGCCAGCGCCATGCTCTTCGTGATCTGGCGCAAATCCTCGGGATTGTTGTGACTGAACCGCTCGACACTTGCCATCGAGAGGCGGATGCCATCCCAAAGACACGAGTGGATGTTTTTGTCGGCCAGAATGATGTCCCCTTTCTGCGCAAAGGTTGCCACGGCCGAGCAGCACGAAATATAGCCGGCGACGCTGATGTGGCAGGCTTCGCGTCCCAGGAACGCGGCCAGCTTTTCCTCCAAAGCGGTGTGGTAGGCCCGCGAGCCATTCGACGGGCGGGCGCCGGTCGTGCTCGTTCCCCACTGGCGGGCGGCGGCACCGGCGGCCTCGATCGTCTTCGGGTGAAAGGACAAGCCGAGATAGTCGTTGCTGGAGAGCATGACCATGTCCCGTCCGTTCAGGCGGATCCGGGTGCCCTGCTGCGCCTCGATTGCGTGATAGTACGGCTTGTACTTCAACCGCATCTTCGTCGCGTAGTCGTCCTGCGCGCGCTCGACGAGTGGCTTCTTGGTCTTGGTGAAGAGGGAAAGGGCCATGAATTCCGGGCTGCGACTACACGCCAGAAGCCCCGCCTTAGCAACCGCAAAGGCCCCTTACCGACGCAGGCGCAAGGTGGACATCCACTCGGTCAGCGCGCCGGCGTAGTCGGCCCAGCTTCGAAACCGGCGGCGGCGCGCTTCGCCGGCCAGACTCTCGCGCGCGGCGGAATTTTCGAGCAGCGATCGCATCGCGGCAGCGAGGGAATTGGCGTCGGGGGAATCGACGAGGACACATCCTCCGCCGCGCGCAATCTCGCCCAACGCTCCCCGACTCGAACACACACAGGGCTTGCCGTGTCCCAGGCTCTCGATCACCGGCAAGCCGAATCCCTCCATCAACGACGGATAGACGGTGAACGCGCAGCGGGCGTAGGCCTCATGCAGCGCCGCTTCGGAAACACTGCCGTGCACCCGGACCGGCCGCCCGGACTTGCGCAGCGCCTGGAGCTGAGTGCTCGCTTCCGGAGCGGTGGCGGGACGGGCGAGACCGATGAGCTCGAGGTCAAATGCGAGTCCCTCGCGCCAGAGTTGCTCCGCGGCGTCGAGCAAGGCGCGATGATTCTTGCGGCCTTCGATCGTGCCAACGGAGAGCACGATTGGACGCGACGTCGACGGCTTCGGAACCGATGGCGGTGGATCCCAACCCAAACCGAGCGAGATCACCGGTGGAGCGTCGGCGATGCCGAGCCATTTCCAATAGTCGCGCAGGGATGCCGCGGAATCCTCGGACACGGCCGCAACGCCATCGAACGAAAGCAACTCCTGCAGATAGCCGGGCAGTCGTGCGACCGTGGCCGGCGGAGTCAGCTCGGGAAGCTTCAGGCCGATCGCGTCGTGAAACACCGCCACCGTGGGTCCGGTCACGCGCTCGCGCAGCCGCGACCAATGACGGCCAACCCGCGCGGAAAAAAGTTCGACGCAGAGAAGTCCGCGAGCGGGAGGCAATTTTTCCCGACGCCCGGCCATCCGGCGCACATGGCCGGTCACCTTTTGGGCCAGGGTCCATTTGGCGCCGCGGGAACCGGCCGTCGAGTTGGCGCTGCGGTCCGAGAGGGTCTGTCGTTCTGTACGATTCAGCTGGCGCCAGTCGCCGAGATGCGGATCAAAACAGACCGGAACGATTGGTCCGCGCCGCTCCAGTTCGACAAACACCGATCGGCAGACACGCTGGATTCCGGTCTGGGCCGGCGTATGGCTCGTATGCGTGGCGTCGAACAGCAGGGGCGCCTCGTTCATGGCGCGTCCTCGATCCGAATGCGTTCGACGATCAGCGGGTAGGGGAAATCGAATTTCATCTCCTGGTCGAACTTGAGTTTCACGCGATTTCGCTCATTGGCCACCAGCGGAACCGACAGGCGCCATGGCGGCGGGCCCGCGAGTTCGGTCGAAACGGCCGGCGCGTGGCCAGCCTGGTACCAGAGGTGCCAGCGGCCGGGCGCGAAGATCACGGATTTTCGCGGCATCAGCTCGATGGAAAACGTGGAGGAATGATGTGGGGTCACCTCGAGCGTGATGTCGGGGTCGGCATAGTCGGGCGGTCCTTCGAGTGGATAAACGCCGGTCAGATCGGTCACCCGATTGGCGCGGGCAATGAGTGCGTATTCGCGTCCCGCCAGAATGCGGGGCGAGTTGGCATCGAAGGACTCCGCCCAGGCTCGTCCAACCAGAAAGCCTTTGGCCGGGGGCAGGGGATCGTGTCCCTCGTGCAGGGCGGTGTCGCGCAGATAGCCGCCGGGCTGATGGCCGCGCGCCGCAAACCCCAGAGGGCTTTCGGGCAGGAAATACGCCGACCACATGCTGTAGAAAAAGCTCATGCGAAAGCTGGCGGCCTCGACGAGCACGGGCTGGCCGCGCCATTCAGTTTGGGAAAGCTCCCGCAGATTGAACCAGTCGCGGGCGAGTGCCTTGCGTGTGCTCCACGTCAGATTGTCGGAGAAATCGCTGAGGAGCGAAAAGCCGAGAAACAGGATGACTCCGGTCGCCCCGGCCCGACCGGCCCAGCGCCGCCAGCCATTTCCGCGGGCCCATTCGATGGCCGTGGCCAGGGCGGCAGCGGGCGCCGCGGCGACAAATACCCCGGAGAACTGTACGCTTTTCTGCCAGCCGTAGGTGAAGCCGGTGGCGAGGGTATAGACGACGAGAGCCAGGGCGCCGGCAAAAACGGCGAAGGAGCCGAAACGATCCTCCGTCCGCCACCACGCGGCCATCGCGGTGACGACCACCAGCAGCGTGACGGCCAGTCCGCCAAAGTCGCCGAGCATGTGCACCGCGGGCACGGAAAGCGTACCCAGTGCGGGTACGAAGCCCATCGGATCGATGTTCTCGAAGAGATTCGTCCAGTTCTGGTTGGCGCGGGCGGTGACGTACGACTCGAAGAAGCCGTGCAGCGCACGCTGGCTCGTGGCGGGATTGACCACGGCGGCGACGGCGACGGCGAGCAGCATCGAGGCCAGTCCCGGCCACGCGGTCCGTCCACGAACGATCGCCGAGCGCACCGCCAGGAGTGCCGCCGGCAGAGCCACGAAGGGAAGCATCTCCGGGTAACTGCACGCCAGGCCGTGAGCCGACAGAACCAGCAACCACCACCACGCGCCCCAGAGGCGACCGGCATTGCCGCGCAGGATGCACTCGGCGGACACGATCACGGTCGCACCCGATATCGCTCCAACGAGATTGGGCAGGTTGGCGTTGGCGAAATAGAATAAAAACACGGGTTCGAGTCCCGCGATGACGACGAATGCGATGAGCGGCACGCGCGCCGACCAGAACGTGCGCACGGCGAGAAAGACCGCCGAGATCCACGGCAGAAAAAGCGCCGCGGTCGCATACAAATATAGCTTGAGCGGAGAGGTCCAAGCCAGCGACGACGTGAGGGCCAGCAGGCCTTCGGCGCCCATGCGCCCCCACGCCGGCTCAAGCCCGGTGATGGCCAGGGCATTGTTTCCGAGCGGCTGCGCGGCGTTGACCGTCGGCGCGGCGAGATAGGTGTGGCGTTTCAGGTACTCCGCGCCCGAGATCCAGAAGAAGCTGTCGTGGTTGCTGGTCCCGTCGTAGAAAGCGGTCTGGGGATTTGCGAGCATGGGCAGCAGCAGCGCGATCAGAAAGGCCACGGCCAGCGCGATGATCCAGCGATGGGCGCGGTCTCCCATCACGGCGACAAGGTCCGACCACAGCATTCGGCGCACCCGTGACCACCCAAGCGTGACGCCGATCGGAACCAGGCAGACGGGAGACCAGGCCGGCGACAGCGGCACCACCAGGTTAAGTGCGCTCACCGCGAGCAGCTGCAGCGAAATGCCGGCAAGACAGGCCACGGAGAGGCGGACGGACGGATCGCGATCCGCCAGAAACGCCGCGAGAGAATACCCGCTGACCAGAGTTCCGGCCATCACGGCCACCAGCAACAGCAGGCCTTCGAGAGGATTCATGGTCGGCGCCGCGCTAAGACGAGATTTGCATCCTCACCATCCGGCAATCGCCTCGAGGCGGCGGCGATAGCGCGCCCCGATGGCGGTCGGAGAAAACTGCCTCTCGATCCGATCGCGCCCCGCCGCGCCGAGTTCGCGCGCAAGTCGGATGTCCTCGACGATCCGGCGCATCCACCACGCCGCATGGTCCCGATCAGGCTCCGCCCAAGTCTGCCCCTTCGAGTAGGGTCCGTGACTGCGCTGGAGCGTCACGAGCTGCGATTTCACCGGGCAGCCGACCTTGTCATCGAGATATTCGGCGGGGGCGGACCAGTTTGTCGCGATCACCGGTTTGCCGAGGTACATGCATTCGGCGATGGCGAGTCCGAATCCCTCGGAGCGATGCAGGGAGACGAAACAATTGCAGGCTGACTCCAGTTCGTAGATCTCGCGTCGGGTCAGCGTCTGCGTGATCAACACGGTCCCGGGCAGCGTGGCGGCGACGGAGCGCAGCCGCTCGAAGTCGGCCTCATTTCCCGGCACGTTGTGCACCTTGATCACCAATGCGGCGTTGGCGCCGGCAAGGCCCGAGGCGCGAAAGGCCTCGATGACCGCACCGGGATTCTTGCGTTCGGAGTAGGAGTTGAGGTCGTAGATGAAGAGGAACAGGAATCGGTCCGCCGGCAGGCCGAATTTGGTCCGGTGGTCGCCTTCGGGACGCGAAAACGAAATGGAGTGCGGCATGACGAGCACCGGTACCGGCACTTTTTCGGCGATCGCCTCGACGGCGAAGCGCGACGGCGCCCACACTTCGTCACAGAATCCGGCGTAGGGAATCCAGGCGTCGGGAAACTCGGGCAGTTCCCAGGCCCAGTAACCGATGTTGTATTTGCCGCGGCGAAATTCCGTTCCGTGGTGATGGTCGAGGTCGGCCATCGCCGGCGCGTCGACATGAATCACATTGACGGGATGGGGGTTCGCCAGCTGCAGCCGCGGGACAAAGCTGGAGTCACCCAGCGGGTTCTTGCAGGGTAGGCGAAGGTCGATCAGCGAAACGGGCAGGTCGGCGGCGTCGGCGGAGCGCGCCGCGCAGCGCACCGATTCGCCGATGCCGAGGTCGGCGCGAAAAAATCCGGCCAGATTGAGACCGACCTTCAGGAACCGACGGGCATACTCGGCGCGCCAAGGCGAGGATCGGTTGGAAAAATCGAACACCGCCTCGCCGTCGCACTCGATCGCCATGATGCGCAGGCGGCGGTTTTTTGCCTGGCGACGCCACGGTTGAAAGCCGGCCAGGCCGGTAACCCTTCCCAACCAGGCCCGCCGATTGCCGCTGCGGGTGCCCTGCAGATGGAGTTCGAGGACATCTCCGTCGTCGGGCCGGGCGGTCTTGGGAGGAGCGAATTCGAGGACGAACGGTCCGGTCGGGAGGTCCGGCTTTTCGAGCACGACGCGGCGGTTGAGACGCAGGGCCAGCCCAATCGGCCCGGCCGAGGTCGGGTCATTCGGATCCGCCGGAAGGATTTCGCCCCGGAGGCGAATGTTCGCGACGGCGTCCAGGGGTGGAAGCTGCAGTGTTCCCGCTTCACGGATCCAGTAAGAATCCGGCCGACTTTCGTCGTGGAACAAACCGGAGAATTTGGGGCGAAGACGGCGCGGCATTCGTCGGGAGTGGCCGTTTTTTATCGCGGACACCCCCGTGGTTGTAAATCGGGAACTGCCCTTTCGTCCGACGCCTTCAGAGCACGTCCGGCTCGAAGGGTGGAGGGTCGGCCGGCGCTCCATCAAGGAGATGACGCCAGCGCGCAAGTTCGATCTCGATGGCGCGTTGAGCGCCCTGGCGGGCGAACGAACCGGGGTCGGTCCGCAGTCCGGCGATGTGCAGCCACGCGCGCGCGCCCTCGAGAAAACCCGCGGCATCGTGTGGTTGGCTCCAGACCGAGTCCAGATAGTGGCGGGACCAGTCGCTCGCCGCGAGGGGCCCGATGGCCTGCCGCCAGCGGAGCGCGAGCCGGCGGGAATTCTCCTCGTCGCGCTCCTTGCGGCCCGGCGAGCGACTGATGTGATGTTTCACCACGCTCCGCAGTGCGATCAGGTTGGGATGCCCCCGACTGCGTGCACGGAGGCACAGATCGACATCCTCGCCACCATTGCGAAATCCCTCGTCAAAGCCGCCCAGTTCCCGCCACGTCGCGGCGCGGATGCCGAAGCAGGCTCCGGTCAAGGCCGGAACCTCGCGCACGGCCGGTCCGTCCGGCATCGACGTTTCGTGCACGGGTTTGCCTTGGTGATTGAAGCGCAACCCCGCGTGATCGACCGAGCCGTCGTCGGCGCGCAACTGCACGTTGCCGACCAAGCCGGCTTCCGGTCGCGTGACCAACGCGGCGCACAGAGGTTCGAACCAACCGGGCGGGAACACCAGGTCGCTGTTGAGAAAAAAGAGCAGATGTCCGGTCGCCGCGGCGGCGCCGCGATTGCACGCCGCCCCGAAGCCGAGATTGCGCTCGTTCAACAGCACGCGGCAGGGCGGACTCAGCGTGGCGAGCCAGCGACGGGTGTCGTCCGTGCTGCCATCGTCGACCAGGATGATTTCATGCGCGAATCCGGTCGGCAGCGTGGCCTGCAGCGTCCGGAGACACTCGCGCGTCAGGTCGACGCAATTGAACAGCGGGATGACGAACGATGCCTCCATGCGGCGCAGCGCGATGCACGCAAGGCCGGCGCTCCGAGGCAATCCTTCTCCCGGCCTAGTCGAGAATCTTTTTCAGGTATTCGCCGTAGGCGGACTTGCCGAGCTTCTTGATGTGGTGCATCACGCCGTCGCGATCGATCCAGCCCCGCTTGAATGCGATTTCCTCGAGGCAGGCGATTTTCAGGCCGGTCCGGTTCTCCAGCACGTGGACGAATTGGGCGGCTTCCATCAGCGAATCATGGGTCCCGGTGTCGAGCCAGGCCGTGCCGCGGCCAAAGACCACGACGTTGAGGGAGCCCTGCTCGAGGTAGACCCGGTTGAGATCGGTGATTTCGAGTTCGCCGCGGGCGGAGGGTTTCAGGGCACGGGCGAACGGCACCGCATTCCGGTCGTAGAAGTAAATTCCCGGAACGGCAAAATTGGACTTGGGCTCCCGGGGCTTTTCCTCGAGGGAGATGGCGCGGCCGTTGGCGTCGAACTCGACCACGCCATACGCCTGCGGATTCGCCACATGGTAGCCGAAAATGGTCGCGCCCAAAGTGCGGGCGTCGGCATCCGCCAGCGCTTGGACGAAATCGGCCCCATAAAAAAGATTGTCGCCCAGGACCAGGGCCGACGGTTCGCCTTTCAGAAATCCGACATCGCCGGCGATATGGAAGGCCTGCGCGAGGCCTTCGGGTTGGGGTTGCGCCGCATAGCTGAGTTTCAGGCCGAATTGCGAACCGTCCTCCAGCAGGCGCTGAAAAAGCGGGAGATCCTGCGGGGTCGAGATGACGAGAATCTCGCGAATGCCGGCGAGCATCAGGGCTGACAGCGGATAGTAGATCATCGGCTTGTCGTAGACCGGCATGAGCTGCTTGCTCACCGCGATGGTCAGCGGATAGAGCCGCGTGCCGGAGCCGCCGGCGAGAATGATGCCCTTGCGATTCATGGAAGGTCGGGGTGCGCTATTTTGCGGTGCCGAGGCGTTGGCGGGAATATTTTTTCGCGGTGATCTCTTCGGCCCAGGCCCGGTGAGTGAGATACCAGTCGACGGTCTTCTCGATTCCGGTGGCAAAACTCTCCTGCGGTTTCCAGCCCAGCTCGCGCTGAATCTTGGCGCAGTCGATGGCGTACCGGCGGTCGTGTCCCGGGCGGTCCTGGACCGTGGTGATCAGCGACTCGTATTTCCTGCCGTCCGGCCGCGGCGCCTTCTGCTCCAGCAGGCGGCAGATGGTTTTCACGATCGCAATGTTCGGCTGCTCGTTCAGGCCGCCGATGTTGTAGGTCTCGCCGACGCGCCCGCGTTGCAGCACCAGCCAGATCGCCCGGGCGTGATCCTCGACGTAGAGCCAGTCCCGAATCTGCATGCCGTCACCATAGACCGGCAGCGGCTTGCCCTCGAGCGCGTTGAGAATCATCAGCGGAATCAGCTTTTCCGGGAAATGAAACGGTCCGTAGTTGTTCGAGCAGTTGGTGGTCAGCGTGGGCAGGCCAAAGGTGTGCTGATAGGCCCGGACCAAGTGATCGCTGGCGGCCTTGGAAGCCGCGTACGGACTGTTCGGCTCGAAGTTGTTTTCCTCGGTGAAGGCGGGCGCATCGGGCGCGAGCGAGCCGTAAACCTCATCGGTTGACACGTGATGGAAGCGGAACGCGGCCTTGCGGGCCGGTTCGAGTCCATTCCAATGCAACCGGGCACAATTCAGCAGCCGCAACGTTCCGGTGACGTTTGTCTCGATGAAGGGCTCCGGCGAGTCGATCGAGCGATCGACATGGGACTCGGCCGCGAAGTTCACGATGGCATCGATCGCGTGGTCACGAAGGATTTTTGTCACCAGGGCCGTATCGCCGATGCTGCCATGGACAAACGTATAGCGCGGGTCGCCGGCCAGATCGGCCAGGTTGGCCGGATTTCCCGCGTAGGTCAGGGCGTCGAGGTTGACGAGCGACTTCAGCGCGCCGCCCTTTTCGCCGAGGCGCTGGCGGATGAAATTGCTGCCGATGAAGCCGCAGCCGCCGGTGACAAGAAGGTTCATGATGGGATCAGGCGGCGCGCACCCAGCGCCGGAGGTCGCGCTCCACGGCCTCGTGGACCTCGGTCATCTTGATTCCGGCGGCCGCGAGTTTCGAGGAATTCATCACGCAATTCGAGCGCGGCGTCTTGGCGGCGGTGGCCATGAATTCGGATTCGTCGCGGAAGAATCTGAAGTCCTTGTTCGACACCCCCGTCTTGCGGATCAGCGCGGCCACCTCGTGGGTCGTGACCTGGCCGGGATTCGTCACGTTGTAGGTGCCAAAAGGCACGTGCTTTTCCCAGCAGGCGAAGGTGGCGGCGCAAAACTCCTCCAATTGGGAAATGGAATTGGTGGCTTCCAGGAGCGTGGAGTAGCGCTGCAGCTTCGACAGGTAGTTGCGCGGATTGTCGATGTTGTCGAAGGGGATTCGAAGCCGCCAGACATAGACACTGGCGGCGCCGGCCAGCACCTCTTCGCCCAAGGCCTTCGTTCCCGAATAAAAACTGCACGGCGGCGAGCGAAACGTGAAATTGGGAGTATCGGTTTCGGTGAATCCTGATCCATCGGGGCGCGCGCCGCTGTAGATGCAGCCGGAGGAAACATGTCCCCAGGGAACACCTGCGGCCGCGCAGGCCTCGGCGATGATGCCGGGGAGCACCGCATTTCCCATCAGGCACTCAGCCTTGTGCAGCTCGCAGGCATCGACATTTGGCTTTCCCGTGTAACCCGCGGCATTGATCAGAAACTCGGGCTTCGCGTCGCGAAGCGCGGCAATCAGGTGATCGCGGTTCGCATAGTCGACGTCGGCGCGTCTTAAGTTTCTGAATTTTAACCCCTTACGGTTCAGGAGGGCCTGGTATGCCGCGCCCACATAGCCGGAGCCTCCAAGGATGAAAATCATCGCGTATTAGGAAGTGGAAAAGGAGGCGCCGTCAATCATGGGTACCGCGGTGGCAACGTGCGCCCCATCACCCTTTTCGCCGATAGTCGCCCCGGCTGAAAAATTTCTCGAGCCAGATGTACGCGCAGATGAAAAAATAGCGGCTGCCCATCTCCTTGATCTTCAGTTTCGCCTCGCCGTATTTCCGATTCTGCCAGGTGATGGGGACCACCGTCCACGTATATCCCCGCACGATCGCCTTGAGCGGGATTTCCACGGTCAGGTTAAAGTGCGGTGACAGGAATGGGCGACAGCCCTCAATGACCGTGGAACGGTAGGCTTTGAACGCGTTGGTGGTGTCGTTGAGCGGAATGTTGAAGCCGATTCGCACGAGCAGATTCGCGATGCGGTTGACCAGCAGTTTCAGGCGCGGGTAATCTCGAACCTCGCCGCCTTTCACAAACCGGCTGCCGAAGACGCATTCCCACCCGTCGTTGAGATAACGCCAATACACCACGGCGTCCTCAGGCGAATCCGAGGCATCCGCCATCATCACCGCGCAAGCATCGCCGCGCATGTGCCGAAAGCCAAAGGTCACGGCCCGACCGAATCCGTGCGGCCCCGGGTTGCGCACGGGATGGAGCGCCGGGATCTTTCGCTGCAGCTCCTCGAGCACCGCCCAGGTGCGATCCTTGCTGCCGTCATCGACCACCACGATTTCATGCGGAATCCCCTCCCGTTGGAAAGTATCATGGATGTCCGCGATGGTCGGAGGAAGGGATTCCTCCTCGTCGCGCGCCGGAATGACGATGGAAAACAGGGTCAGCGGAGGCAGGGCCGATGCAGCCATTGCAGTATCCATCGGAGAAGGCCGTGAAGGCGGCAAGTGCTTACAAGGGAGCGGATCGCTCGAGCCAGTCGGGATGGCTCTCCGCATGACGGGCAATCTCGTCGAGGATCGACGCCGTCGCCATTTGCGGCTGCCAGTTCCAAAGCTTGGTGGCTTTCCCGTGATCGAGCACAATCCACGGCAGGTCGAAATCCCGCGGCGTGCCGTCGGCGGCGACCGTGTGTGACCCGAACCGCGCCGAACACCAGCGGCTCAACTCGGCGAGCGACGTCGCCGATTTGGCGCCACCGGAGAAATTGGCCACCCGGTCGCCGGCGGCGATGCGCGGGGCCGCCAGCTGCTTTTCCAGCACGGGAATCAGGTCGCGCGGATGCAGGCAGTCGCGCACCTGGTGACCGGCTCCGCCGAATCCGAGATAGCGCAGCGGGCGGCGACGCAGCCAGGAGTTGACCCAAAATGCAAAAATTCCCTGGTCGGCCCGGCCGAATTGCCCGGCTCCGGCCAGCACGCCGCACCGGTTGATGAATACCGGAAAACCAAACGCATTGCCGTATTCGAGCGCCATGGCCTCCGAGGCCAGCTTGGTCGCGCCATACAGCGAGATCGGCGCCGTCGTGGAAAAGTCCTCCGCAATGCCCGCCGCGCTCGCCCCTGCAGGCAGGGAGTTCGAGGCATCGACCACAAAGGCATCATTGCGCACCCGCACCGGGAGCGACGCCAGTGCGGCAATCGAATACACGCGGCTGGTCGAAAGCAGGATGAGACCGGCCTTCCGCGCCTTGCAGTATTCGAGCAGATTGAGGGTGCCCGTGAGATTGTGTTCCACGACCTGGCGGCTGCTCGACTGCCCGTCGATTCCGGCCAGCACGCTCGGATTGGCGGCGGCATCGATCACGAAATCGCAGACGGGCAATGCCTCCACGTCGCTGGCCGCCCGCAGATCGGCATGGATGATTTTCACGCCGGCGGCCTTCAGTGCGGAGCGGTTGCCCTCGCTGCCCGGGCGGATAAAATTGTCGAAGCCGACCACCTCGTGCCGGCGATCCGGGTGCGCGAGTTCCCGGGCGAGGGTGCTCCCCACAAATCCACAGACACCGGAAATCAGAATGCGCATGGGCGGGCAGGGAAACACAGCGCGCCACTCAGGTGAAGCGGAAACGGGCGCTCAGCCGCAGGCACGCAGTTGAAGTAATTCAATAGCCACCAAGAGGCACGATAAGTCACAAAAACGAAGCATCTTGAGGGTCGCGCGTCCATGGGCGCTCATGGAATTCACCGAAGCGGCGTTTTTTTGCGCGTTTTTGCGGCTAAGAAATTTTTTGATATGCGCTAGAAACTGGCCGTGACCGAGAGCGAGTAGGTCCGTCCGCGCCAGTCGCCATAGGGCTCCACTCCCGCCGGATCGATCGCGTAACGGGGGAAACCCGGAGCAAAAAGATTATCGACGCGCAGCTGACCGCGCAGTCCGAAATGCGTCGGGTGGCCAGGAAGGAAACGCGTCAGGTCCGATTGCATGTACGCATCGAATTCCCAATAAGGCGCAATCTCGGACGAACCCTGCCGGGGCTGCTCCACCAGCGGAAGTTCCCGCGCATGATAATAGCGGCCATCGAGGCCAAAGCCAAACCGGCGGTTCGACCATCCGGCACCGAAATTCGAGCGCAGCCGGAGAATGCTCGAGACGGCACCGTCGGGATGACCCAGCTCGTCCACCATGGGGGACGTGGGTAGAATCTGCAGGTCGTAGCGCTGAAAATACAGCAGCCGCGCGTAGAGGTCCAGGCGCCCTCCGAGAACCTCGTTCCAGTCATAGTTGACGGACAGGTTCCAGTCCTGGGAATGGCGGGAGGCGGCATTCACGTCGCCCACGATGACCGTCGTGATCGGCCCGACGGCATGCGTGGCGTCCGCCGGACCGCGCACGACGCGATCGGGGAAAAGATTTTCGAGATCCACAAAGCCCTGCGGCCCCTTGTCGTTGGCGGGATTGTAGAGTTCGTTGGTCTTGGTGGTGTCGACGAAATCCAGCGAAACCCGGAGGCGCCGGTTGGTTCCGCTTTGGAAAATCAGGCCGGCAGTCTGGGTCACCGCATCCTCGGTGTGGAGGGAGGGGTTGAGCGGTGACACGACCTGCACGTTGACGTTCTCGTTGCGCACCGGATCGTACACCTGTTGCAGATTGAGTCCGCCGCCTCCGCCGGTGCCGACAATATGCGACAGCTGCGGCGTCGGAAAACGACTGGCGGTGGTCACGCTGCCGCGGAAGGACCATCCTCCACCGAAATCGACCTTCAGCGCGGCGGTCGGGGCGAAGTTCGACTCGTTGGCGGAGGCGGCCGCCACGTAGCGGAGAGCCAGGTCGCCATCGATGGACTTGATCAGGCTGGGCAGTTTGCGGGCCGGCCAGAGCGGCGCCTGCACCTCCCCGAAGAAGCTGTAACGCTTCAGGGTTCGTCCGCTGTAGCGCGTCGGCGCCGAGACCTCGGTGCCGTCGCCATAACGCAACACGTCGGTGAAATCCGCCAACCGCACGATTCGGTAGTCCGCCCCGAAATTCACGGCGCCCTCGCCGGTCGGCAATCGCAGCGACTGATTCGTGACGCGCAACGCGGCGTCGAGCGTGTCGTAGTTGCCCAGGGTCACGAAACGGTTGCGGCTGCCGTAGAACTCGAGCACCTGGTTATAAAATTCCGGTGGCGGCCCGACGGACTGGGTGTCGCGGAACGGATTGTACACGCCGGCATTTGCGAGGTCCGTCCACCGCTGGAGGTCAACCCCCGCCAGGCCGCGATACTTGGTGATGTTGCTGGCGTACTGGGCGTCAAATGCGACCCGCCAATCCGCGGGAAACTTGAGCAGCGCGCCCGCGACGACGGCGAACGAATCGATGCGCGACGTGCTGTAGTCCTGTCCCAGCACCGGCGCGATCTCGTTCAGCGAGACGTGAACATCCTCACCGAAGGGATTCACCGGCGACGTTGCTGCGATTGGCAGGTCGGCGCTCACCACGTCGAATCCACGCGTGGCGACGGTGGTGGAATAGAATCCGTCGAGGCCGAGCTGCAGCCACGGCAGAATGTCGGCCACGAGCGAACCGAAATAGGCCGCGCGATTCTGGCGCCGGCCGTAGGGATTGTCGGCGCTCACGGACGAAGCCGCCATGTCGCCCGGAGGATTGAAAAGCGCCATGTCCGCCACTCCCTCCCGCCCGGCGAAGGCGGCCAGTCCGCCATTTCCCTCGGCGCCTGGAGCGACGGAGGTGAAGCTGCTGGTCCCCGGGCCGAACAGCGGTTGACCGGAGTCGCTGCGCACATTGGGCGTGGCGGCGTAGATCGGAACGCCGGCTGAAGGCACGACGCCGTGAAGATAGCCGAGTTGCGACTCGGTGGGTGGTTGGATCTGGGTGAACGTGGCGTTGAGAAGAAGATGTCCGCGGCCATCGAGCAGGCTCTGGCCGTGCTGGAGCGACACCGACGATTCGGGGGCGTTCAATCCGTGAAAAGCGTTCGAGTAGGTGGCTGTGACTTCCGTGTCGGTGACATCCTTGCGCAGGATCACGTTGATCACGCCGCCCACGGGATTTCCCGTGTAGAGGGACGAAGCGGAAACGGGCAGCACCTCGATTTTCTGGACGAGTCCAAGCGGGATCAGATTGATGTCGGGCGGCTCGACATTGCCGTTGGCGGTGAGGATTTCAGGAAGCCGCCGTCCGTTGACGAGGACCACGGTCTCATCGGAGCCGAAGCCGCGGAGGCTGAGATTGGTGCTGCCGGCCACGTAGGTCGGAACGGATCCGTCGCGCTCCGGCGGCAGCTTGGAGGCGTCGCTGTCGAGCAATTCGCGCTGCAGGTATTCGTTCAGGTTCACCTCGCCGCTGCGGAGAATATCGGCGCGGTCAAACACCCGGAAGGGGAGGGGATCATTTTCGGTGCGCGGAAGATCGAGGTTGCCTGCCGCCACGCGTGCCGCGCCCACGCCGACGCCGTCGACCGACGGTCCGGATTTCGCCTCGACCACGAAAGGATCGAGCCGGACCAGGCCGTCGGCGGACTCCAGCTGCTGCTCGGTGAGCACGACATTCTGCCCCGCATGCAAATGAATTTCCGTGATCTCGAGGGTTCGGCATCCGTCCGCCTCGGCCACGAGCCGGTACCTTCCCGGAGGAAGATCTCCGAACTCGAATTCGCCGGAGTCATCGACATTCGTGCGGCGATGAAGTGCGGGGATGCTCACGCGGATGGACGTGGCTGACCGGCCGGAGGGCGGGCGGATTCGTCCGCGGATCGCTCCCGCTGCGGGCGCGGCGGCGACGACGAATTTTCCCCGCCAGTTGCGCCGGGCGTCGAAGCCGGTTCCCGCCAGCAAGCGCTCGATCGCCACGTCGGGTTCGAAATTTCCCGAGAGTCCCGGCGAGGATGCGGCCTTGAGGGCGTCGAACGAAAACAAGACGTCAATTCCGGTTTGACGCGAAAACGCGAGCAGGGCGTCCGCGGCGTTTTCCGGCGGGATCGCGAAGTCCGTGGCGCTGGCGGCGGGGGCCCGGATGCCGCAGGCCAGCGCCACGATGGCCAAGGTGACGCGGACCAGGAAGACCGGTCGCGAATGCCGTCCGTTCGTCGTCCTCACGGGCGAATCAGCGTGCGGATTGCGTTGGCGGAAAGCCGTCGATCACGGATTTGCCCGCAGGTCGACTTGCACCGAGCCATCCGCCCGCCGATCGATCTTGACCGGAAGCACCTGTTCGAGGGCGGACAGAAAGGCATCCGGGTCATCCAATCCGAATCGGCCGCCCACGCGCAAGTCACCGGCTCCGGCTCCGGCCGCAAAAGTCCGCCCGTGATAGCGGGCAAAACAAGCCAGCGCCTCGCGCAGCGGGGTTCCGGCAAAGACCACGGCACCTTCGCGCCACGCCAGCAGATCGGTCAGTTCTCCCGGAGTCAGCGAACGCGTTGAAAATCCATGCCGGTCGCCCGTGAACTGATCGCGTGGGGTCAGCGACACGATGGATTCGGCCTCCTGTCCCGTTTCCGGTCGCACCTGGACGGATCCGGCGTCGACCGTGACCTGCAGGCCGGCTGCTTCGGTCACGCGCACATTGAAGCGAGTGCCGGTGACGCGCACCGTGCCGGCCGGAGTCTCGACGATGAACGGCCGGGTTGGGTCCTTCGTCACTTCGAAGAAGGCTTCGCCGCTGGCGAGTTTCAGGTGCCGTTCCGCGCGCTTCAGGTCGACGGAAAGCGAAGTGCCGGCATTCAGTTCGATGTGACTGCCGTCGGCGAGAGAGACATCCTGGCGATGAGCGGACGGGCTGGAAAACTCGCCCGTCTGGTCAGCTGGGCTGCGATGCCAGAGGGCCAGGGCGACCACCGCAGCCGTGCACAGCGCCACGCCTGCCAAGGTCGGCAGCCGCAGCCATGGACGAGGCCGGGCGGTCGCCTGAGGGTGATTGTCCGCCGGCGTGTCCATGATTCCTTCCAACAACGGCAATTGCTGTTCAAGGTCGGCGGAAAACTGGCAAAATGACGAGAGGGCGGTCCGATGGGCCGGATCCTCGGCCAGCCAGGCGTCGAGACGCGCCTTGTCGGATTCCGAAAGGACCGAGCCATCGAGGCGCGCGGCCCAGAGCGAGGCTTGCTCGTCAATGAGCGGGTCTGAAGAGGAGAAAGAGGAGTTCATGGTTGCGTTTTCCGGGCCGGTTCGGAACCGGTTCCGTCCTGGCTGAAAGGCAACGCCGCGCGAAGAAGACGGAGCGCGCGGGCATGCTGCTTTTCCACGGTGCTGATCGAGAGGTTCAGGCGGGTGGCGATTTCCTGGTGGGATAGAAGTTCAATTTTTCTCAGCAGCAGAACCTGGCGGCAGCCGGGCGGAAGTTTGGCGACGGCCTCCTCGACAAATTTCCACTCCTGACGAGCCATCACCTCGCGGGCGACGCCGGGGCTTCCGGCTTCGGCATGTTCGACGAGTTCGCCGGCCGCCACCACCGGCGCGATGCTGCGGCGTTTGAGTTGGTTGATGGCCAGGCGTCGCGCTGTCGTGAAAAGGACCGCTTTCGGACTGCGTGCGGACCCGTCCTTGATGTGCGGAAAAACACGCAAATAGGCATCGTGCGCGATGTCCTGGGCCTCCGTCCGATTGCCGAGCAGTCGGGCCAGCACCCGGCGGAGTGGTCCGACCGTGCTGCGATAGAATGACCCAAATGGATCGGCAGAATGTTCCGTATCTATCACGTTATTAGCGTAATAAGGAATCCCTCGGAAAGGAGTTTCCGAAGGAACGGCGCGCAACCGGGAGTGGAATATGCCATCACGGCCTTAAGACAGCCGAAGTTACCAAACCCGCCACTCCCGCGCAACTCCGCGAACGACTTTCGTCGCGAGCGAGGAAGCTACTTTCCCGAACGCTTTTTCCAGGCTTCGACAATCTGCCGGATCGTTTCCTCGAGGCTGATCGTGATGTCCCACGACGGATAGTGCGCCCGCATTTTTCGCAGGTCGGAATAGTAGCAGATGTGGTCGCCGATGCGGTTCTGCTCAACGTAGGTATGAACCTGTTTGCGTCCGGAAAACTTCTCCGCGATCGCGAAGGCTTCGAGGATGGAGCACGAGTTGGCCTTGCCGCCTCCGAGATTATAAACTTCACCCCGGCGCGGAGCGGCGACGAAGGCGCTCATGAATCGCGCGACGTCATGCGAGTGAATGTTGTCGCGGACCTGCTTCCCCTTGTAGCCGAAGACCCGATATTCGCGGCCCTCCAGATTGCATTTCACCAGATAGGAGAGGAACCCGTGCAGCTCGACTCCGGTATGATTAGGGCCAGTGAGACAGCCGCCGCGCAACGCGCAGGTGGGCATGTCGAAATAGCGTCCGTACTCCTGGACCATCACATCGGCTGCAACCTTCGAGGCGCCGAAAAGCGAATGCTTGGATTGGTCGATGGTGAACGACTCGGGGATTCCATGCGCGTACGCCGGGTCCGCGTAGTCCCAACGCGTCGCGAGCTCCGTCATGCGGATGCTGTTGGGCGCGTCACCGTACACCTTGTTCGTGCTCATGTGCACGAAGGGCGATTCCGGACAGGCCTGGCGCGCCGCTTCGAGCAGGTTCAGCGTGCCGACGGCGTTCGTGTCGAAATCATCGAAAGGAATCGCCGCGGCGCGATCGTGCGATGGCTGCGCCGCCGTATGGACGATCGCATCCGGCCGGAGCTCCTTGACCAACTCCAGCACGGCGGCGCGATTGCGAATGTCGACCTCGTGATGAACGAATCCCTTCAGCTCGCTGCTCAGCCGCTGCTGATTCCACCGGGTATCGCCCTGCGGTCCGAAAAATACGGCGCGCTGATTGTTGTCGATGCCGTGAATCGTGTAGCCCTGCGCGGCGAAATCGACGCACACCTCCGAACCGATCAATCCGGACGAGCCGGTCACGAGAATTTTCCTGGTCATTGCTGCGAATGGTCACGGAAGCAGCGGACCCGCCGGCTTGCCAGCCGAATATTGGTTCCGTCTCGGTAACGACCGGAGCTTGCCTCCGGGAGGCGGAGCCGCACTGTGCGGGGCGACCCGATTCTTCCATGCGGATCCGATTCCTTTGCATTTTGCCGCTGCTGCTCGGTGCTATTCAGGGCAGAGCGGACGCGTTGCCGGAGCGCGAACTGCAAATCTCGGCCCCATCCCATGTCCGGGCCGGCGCCCAATTCGAGATCAGCGTTCACGTTGCCACCCGGGTCGGCGGCGGGGAACAAATCGGGTTCTTTCACGGTGAGTTTTCTGCGGATGGCGGAAAAAATTGGACCGGGTTCTCCTACGATCAGGGACTGGGACCGGAAACCACCCGTCATGCGACTCTCACGGCCGGTCCGGCCGCCAGCCGCGTGCTGATCCGCGTCCGCATCGCTTTTCGCGACGGCGCGGCGGGCGACGTGGACTATTCGGGCGCGGCGATCCGCTGGTCCGCGACCTGGGAGCACTGGGACGAGCCGCCCGCCCGCTCGGCCGTCGTGCTGGTCGATCCGTGAGTTGCCCGAGTGCAGGGGCCTGCTGGCCAAGCAGAATTGGACCATCGAGACACGGAGGACATGAATCGCGAAGTTCTCCGTTTCATTCGTCAGCTCCTGTAAGTACGTTTTGTTTTTGCGCCTTTTGCGGTTTTTTCCGGCTACAGAATTTCTGAAACGGCTTTAATGGAGATGATAGGCGCGGATGAGAGCCTTGGCGCGCTCGACGTGCATGAACTCCAGGGACGGCACCACGACATGCTCTCCCGGTTTGGTTGTCGGTGCGGCCATGAGCGCGCGCAGTGAATTTCCGCGATGGATCGTGAATTCGTCCAAGGCCCGCGGCCATCCGGCGAGTCCGAGCACCGCGATGGCAGCGAGTACCGTCGCCGTCACGACGACCTGGAGGCGTGACTGAGCGCGAAGAAACTCGAGTCCGCGCGCGAAAACGACGCCCACAAACGGAAGCGTGGCCAGCAGCGCGCTGTAGCAATATCGAGAGCTCAGCACGGACGGCAGACCGGTGTGGTGGCGTCCGATGCCCATCAGAATCGCGTTGGCGAGATCGTAGGCCAGAAACAGAATCAGACCGTTCCTGGTTTTCCCGCGCGCCAGAATCAGTCCCGCGACGACCACGCCCACTTTGAGCAACCCGGCGGTGATGAGGACACCGGCATTCCAAGGGTCGGCCCCGAAGAGAAGAAAGGCCGGGTTGAAGAGGAAATAGGCGCCCCCAAAACGAAACGCGTCGGTCCAGTGACCGGACATGTGCTGTTGATTCCCGGCCGCGAAAAGAACGATGACGCCCGCGACCACGACCGCGGGAGCCAGACAGGCCAGGATCGATGGAATGCTGCGGCGGATTCCGCCAGACGGATGTCGCAGCCACCACGCAAGCGCGAGGACCGGGCCGGTCACGACACCCCGGGCGAAACTACAGGCACTGGCCGCAACCATGAGCATCATGAGTCCATCCCAGCGCCAGCGCCAGCCGTCGGCATCGATCGGACGCGTTTGCGCGATCAGCATGCCGCCGAGCAGGAACGTGGTCGCGAGAAGGGACGACCATTGCACCGACCAGCCGAGGGTCTCGATGTTGGCGGCGGAAAGCGCGAACGCCAATTGAACGAGGAAAACAGCGGCGGCCGGGAACGACGCCCGACTGAGAACCCGTCCAAGCAGCACGGTGTTTACGGCGTGGGTGGCCCACATCAGCGCGAGCATGGCCAAATAGCTGCCGTCGAACATCAGGGCCGAACCGCCCCAGAAGATCTTGAACAGCGGCGCAAAGGTCTCGGTGAACGGTTTCGCCGTCCAAGGCCAGAACCCCATCGCGGCCATTTGATCGAGCAGAAAATAGTCGTCGCCGAACCAGAACAGTTCGGCAAAGCGACGCCACCAAATCAAAAAAGGCAGGAGCGCCACGAGGCCGAGGAGCCAGGTCCCACGACGAATCAGCCATGATTCCGCTACCGGGACCGGTTCCGGCGTCGGAGAAGTCGAAACCAGAATTGATTCCGGATTTTCTTTCGTGCGCGACACCCAGGCGTCGGCGATTGCCGCGGCGGAAAAAAGAATGGCGAGAGGATAAACCGGCGCAAACGACGATATGGTCAGCACCGGAAACGAGGTCGCCTCGATGACTCCGTACATCACCAGCGTGGCGCCCACGGCTGCCGCCGACGCAACGCCCACGGTCAGCGCGAACGTCCACGTCCCCTCCCAAGGTCCCCGCAGCATCCGGAAGCCGGCCGCGATGATTCCAGCCACGATCCCCAGCATCAGCGGCCACTGCACGGCACTGCCGATGGCCTGCAACAGGCGAATCTTCCAATCGTCGGACGCCGTTTCCTCCGGGCCGGTCGCGCGAAGTTGTCCCGCGGGCGGCGAGATTTTCTCGCGCGTGAGATCCCGAAAAAGCTGCAGTTGCTCATCCGAGCCAAAGCTGGCCGGCGCCACCGCATTGAAGTTTTGAAACGAGATCATGAAGCCGCCGAACTCAACGGCGGTGCGAAGGGAATTCGTCAGTTCGCCGGGCCGAAGCGTCGGCGCGAAACCGGAATGCGCGGGTCCGGCCGGAATCCGGCGCGCGTCTGCCGCGGCATTCAGCTGATCTGCAATCTGGCGGTAAAATTTCAGCGCATGCCGCGCGTTGTCCGCGTGACCGGAAGCGGCCACGGCATCGCGCAGCGCCCACATGAACCACCCGCCGCCGATTTCCATTTTGTCGGCGGGAATCCCGGTGACCGGCGACGACACCGCGGCCCAATCATGTCCGATGTTGCCTTCAAGGAAGGGACGCAATTCGGCAAACGCCGGACTGGCGCCATAGGCAGCAAGACGAGCCTCGCGAGTGATCGGCACGCGCGCGATGGGATCGCCAACCCGGATCCGGCTCAGCGCGCCATAGGCATCGGCGAATTCGGAGGCCCGAAACTCGACCGTTCCGAACCAGCGATAGTGCCGGAAATTTTCCCACGACACGAACCCGATCGGAACGAGGGCACACGCCATCGCGATGAGCAGCGATTTGAAAACCGTGGTGCGAATGATCCCCGGCGATCGCCAGCTCCCGTGAAACCACGTTGCGCTGAGGATCACGACGCTCGGGATGATCCACAGAACCTCTTCGCGCGTGAGATAGAGCGCGGCGGCGGCGAGTCCGAGCAGCACGGCCCAGGGCGCCTGGCGACGCAGCGGTTGCTCGCGGCGTAGTCTCAGCGCCACGAGTGCCGCGAAGACGAGCAGGGCCAGCGGACCGTAGATGTGCTGTCGCAGCACCCGGCCCATGCTCGACGCATCGAACGACATCGGGTTCCACAGCAGCGCGCAGTAAAGGAGAAGGCGCCAGCCGGCGCTTACCGCCGGACGACAGGCGCGGGCCAAGGCGGCGCAGGCGCCGGCGTAGAGGAATTGCTGCGACAGAAACAACGGAACCCCGGCCCAGAATGCCGCGGCAATCCAAAGCGGGTACATCGGACCCTTGGCCAGGGTGAGTTGATTGTAGGGTCCGAGCCACTCTCCGCTCGCCAGGTGTTTTGCGAGCTGAAGAAAAAGGAGGTCGTCGTGATCCGAAGGCCCGATCGCGAAAACCATTTGCCCGCGGGTGAGCCAGAGCTTGAACGCGGTGATCGCCAGGCCCAACCCAAGCCAGATCTTTTCCCTCGGTGGGCCGGCTGGCATCATGCGGCATCCTCGCGGGTATCGAGCCGAAGCACACCCAGGAAAAAGCTGGTCAGCGTCAACTGGCACCCGACCGCCAGACAGAGCGCGCCGGGAATGACCCAGCGAAGCGTCTGGGTCGGCTGCAACCGTCCGAATCCGGTTTCTCCCCACACCCAGACGGCATCGGCCCAGAGGAGAAGACCGGTCAGGACAAGGAGCAGGCCGAAGAAAACTCCTTTCTCGAGCGTGACGTGCTGAAGCCACGATTCGAGCCGGGCCTGCGGCCCGCGCAGTCCGGCCCGGGCGGCAAAGAATTTGCTCAGCACCGCGAACGTCACCGCCTGGAAACCCACCAACACCGCCAGTGACGCGAACAGCAGGGTGTGCACATCGAATTGCACGCGACCCACGCTGACCGGACCGCGCAGCAGGCAGGCGCCAAGTCCGAGGCCGGCCCCGATGAGCAGCAGTCCGGGGTAGAGGAAAAGCCATTGCGGACTGAACAGGAGCATGAAGCGCAGATGACGCCACCCATCGCGCCACGGACGCAGGTGCGGCGGCCGGTCGCGTCCGTCCCGACGCAGGACCGTCGGCACTTCCTCCACGCGCAGGCCGAGGACCACGGACTTGATCACCATTTCCGAGGCGAACTCCATCCCGGTGGTCCGGAGCTCCATGCGGCGATAGGCCGCACTCGAAAATCCGCGCAGGCCGCAGTGAAAATCGCCGATGCCGGTGCGAAAGAAAAGGCGACCGAGAAACGACAGGACAGGATTGCCGATCCGCCGGTTTTTCCAGGGCATGGCGCCCGGTTCGATGCCGCCGCGAAAACGGTTCCCCAGCACGAGGTCGGCGCCGGCGCGCAGGCGTTCCACAAAGCGCGGGAGGTGGCTGAAATCATAACTGCCGTCGGCGTCGCCCATGATGATCCAACGACCGGCCGCTGCGGCGAAGCCGCCACGCAACGCGTTGCCGTACCCGGGCGCCGCCACGGGAACCACGCGGGCCCCCGCCGTCACCGCGAGCTGTTGCGAACCGTCGTTGCTGCCGTTGTCGGCCACGACCACCTCGCCACGGAGGCCCGCCGCTGCCATCGCCGTGACGGCCTCGCGGACGCAGCCGGCGATGGTCCGGGCCTCGTTCAGGCACGGCATGACCACGCTCACTTCGACGGGTGCAGCGGCGTCAGGCACCATGGCGGGAAAAAGACATCGGGTGAGCAAACCAGACGAAATGGCCGGGGCAACGGTCGAAATCCGCGGTCGCTGCCATAAAGTCCAGAGGCGAGAGCTGAGAGTCTAGAGACATTGCTCCGGGCACGAAATCACAGCTGAACCTGGGACCGTGGAACACAGCCAAGGACAGGTCTTCTTGGAAATATTTATGCAGACCTGCTTCATTTGGAATCTGATCGCCCGGACGCCAACGGCATGGGTGCGATTCAATCGTTTCCACGTACGAAGCGGAAGATCACCAGGCTGCACCAGCCGAGACAGGCGAGCGCGATAAAACCGAGCGTGGCATGAGTGCCGGCCTGGCGATCGTAGCGCAGGCGCCGGCTGAGCCGGGCGGCGAGCGCGGAGTCATCGGTCGCGATCGGCGGGGCGGTGGCCAGCCAGCCTTCGTCCGCGGCGCGACCGTCGACCATGACGACGCGCGCCGATCGTCCGCGATAGACCCGCACATCGATCGGCCAGAACCCGATGTCAGCGGGGTTCCCGCCATCATAGGCGATTAACGCGGATGCGCCGCCGGGCGTCGGATCGATTTCAAGGCGCAGCGCATTGCCAGTGCTCGCGGGAAATCCCGCGACGGGCACGACGAGCCATGGTGAATTGATGGGAAAAGACGTGCTGCGGACGGTCGCCGTCAACTCGGGGCCGGCCGGGGCAGTGCCGAAAAACGCGTTGCGCAGATCCTCCGGCAGGATGCGCGCCGCTCCGACGAGCCGACCGTTCGGAAATTCCGCCGGACCGACGAATTCGAAGGAGTAGAACTGCGTGACGCCAGGCGGCAGGATCAGCTGCCGCCAGCGGGCGATCGGATCGAAGGTCAGAGGCGATGGCCAGGTGAACATCAGAAGAAGGGCGATCGCACCCGTGAGGCCGACCCACCGATTGATCGAGAACGCGGAGGTCTCGAGCGGCGCGATCACTTCATTGCGGTCGGCTCGCAGCGACAACACCAGGCCGCCGGCGAGAAAGAGGAGCGAAATCGCCGCCACGGTTCGCCAATGCGACTCGATCCCGCGCGCGAATTCTCCGACCGAATCCATTGGCGACGAGGAAACCACCGAATGGGGGAGCAGGCGGCGAAAAAGCGGATCGTCGAGCAGCCGAGTGACCTGATCGACGTCCTGATAAAGAACATATCGGGTGGCCGGTTGCTCGAGCAACGTCCTGTTCCCGTCGGCCAGATAGGCGCGCACCGCGTCGCGCCGCAGATCGGCGTTGGCCTGAGCGTGCTGATGAAAATAGCCGGCGTGCCCGGAAAAACTGACCTCGGTCAGACCCACGGCCAGCGCCACGAGCCACGCCGCCGCGGTCAGCGCGGGCCACGGACGCCAGTCCTCCGCCCGGTCGGCCAGGCGCAGGAAGGCAAGCGCGTTGGCGAGCACGCCAATGACCAGGAGATCGCCGTATCGGGAAACGAAGCCGGAATAGTCGGAACCGCGCGCAAAGGCGAGCGAGAGGCATTGGGCGACACTCCACCAACCGAGAGCGAGCACGATGCGGTCAAAGGACGTGGCGCGGTCGCAGCGACGGAGGCGCAGCGACAATGCCGTCAGCGGAATATTCATCACTACCGGAGCCCAGGCCCATCCGGAGGGCCAGCCGAGCAGATCGAGAAACGCGTGCAGAAAAGAAAGGAACGATCCCGAGGTATGAGCGAACGAGCCGCCGGTTGGCGCGACGACCCGTACGATCCCGAGCAGCAATAGGCCGAAAGCCGCGGTCACCGCGGGAATCCCGTTCCAGCGTGAGCGGGTGCGACTCGTCCAGGCCGACACGGCCACGACCGCCAGCGGAGCCGTCCACATGCTCGCGAGCGTGAAAAGTCCGGCGAGTCCCCACACTTGCGCCAGCCACCAGCGTCGCGTGCCGGCCTCATTTTCGAATGAGCCCCGGGCGTGCAGAAACAGGAAAAGAAGTGCCAGCGGGAATTGGGACTGAAATCCCCAGGCGCTGTTTTCCCACGAGTGAGGAAGCGCACCGCAGGCGATCACCACGACCGTCGCGGCGAACGCCGGCAACAGTCGCAGCGACCGACAGATCCAGCGCACCACCAGGAAGGCGAAGACGGCATAAAGGACGTTGTTGACCAGCATCTGGACCAGCGGGTCCCAGCGTCCGCTCACGGCCGCATCCATCCAGGCGAGCAGGCGCGTCCAGACGGGAATGTGTTCGAAGTGGTGCGCGAAAAATGCCGTCGGACCGAGCGTTCCGTGCACCCACGGAGCCAGGATGTCCGCCGCTTCGATTTTCCACTGATCGTTGTACGGAACGTCTCCGCCATAGGTCGCGACCTCGGAAAGCCGTCCGGCGAGCACAAGACCGGCGGCCCCGGCGGCCCAAATTGACGGGGCGAATCGGCTGAACGCCGCCGGCACAGAAACGCCCCAGCGTAGACCCGAATTGGCCAGCGCGATCGGCCCGCGCCAGGCGGACCAGGCGTTGATCGCCACGGCGATGACAAAGACAATCTCGAGCGGGTAGGCGGCGGCGAGGGCGGCGGGACTGAGATTGTTGAACGACGTGACGTGGACGATGACGTTGACCGCGATGTAGGCGGCGCAGGCCAGCCAGGAGGCGATCGCAACGACCAACGGTCCCGAGAGACGGCGGCGGGCCACGGCTTCGATCAGGCGGGCCAACCCCACGAACTGCGCCAGCGGAACCAGGAAGGCCAGGACGTCGATGGCGAGCCGGCCGCAAGTTTCCAGGCGGCCGATTTGTCGGCGCTTCAACTCATCCTGGGCGGGTGACGAGGGCGTGGTGATGCGTTCGCCGGGACTGATTTCGTCGTGAGTCAGATCCCGGAACGAGCGCACTTCCTGATTGTCGCCCAGGCTCGGAGGGACATCGGCGACAAACGAGGAGAACGTCGTGAAATAACCGGCGAATTGCGCGGCGGCCTGAGCGAGTTGCTGCGGCACGCCGGGTTGAATCGGCGGCAGGAATCCGCTGCGCGGCGGGCGCGCCGGAACGCGTCCCTGATCGCACGCGGCGTTCAGTTCGTCCGCTATCCGGCGATAAAAGGCCATCGCCTCTCCGGCGGAATGGGCGTGTCCGGAATCCGCGACCGCATCGCGCAACGCCCACATGAACCAGCCGCCCCCGATCTGGCGTTCCGCGGCGGGAAACCGGTCCTTGTCGCACCATTTGTCGCCGACCGGACCTTCCAGTTGCGCCCGCAATTCGGCGAACGTCGGACTGAGCGTGTAGGCCGTTTCGCGCATTTGTCGGGTGACCGGAACCATCGGAAGTTCCGGGCCGACCTTGATCCGCACCAGCGCACCATAGGCGTCCTCAAACGCGCGCCCGTGAAATTCCACCGTGCCGAACCAGCCGTAATAATGGGCGTTGAGGGACGCGACGACGAGAAGCGGAAGTATCGCGGCACCGACTCCAATTGAAATCGTGGCGACCAGCACCCGCCACCGATCGCGAATTTCGGCGCGAAATTGCCAGGCGTACCAGCCGACGAGGATGAGCACGGCCGGCACGAGCCAGACGCTTTCTTCGCGGGTAAGCCAGAAGCAGCCGAAGGAAAGTCCCGCGAGGACGGCCCAACCGATTTGTCGGCGCAGCACCTCGGCGCGTCGGGCGCAGAGGGCAACCAGGCTGGCAAACACCAGCAGTGCGAGCGGCGTGTAGATGTTCTGCCGCATGATCCGGGTCAGATTGTGACCTTCGAATGTCATCGGATTCCAAAGCAGCAGCACGTACGCGCCAAAGCGCGCGGCGCGCGAGGAGACCCATGGGCGGACCGCCCGCGTCAGCGCCGCGCACGCACCGGCGTAGGCCGCCTGTTGCGCGAGGCCGAGCGGAATCCCGAGCAGGAAAACCGCCGCGACCCAGATCGAGAAGAAAGGGCCTTTCGCGAGCGTGAGCTGATTGTACGGACCAAGCCAGTCGCCGTTCAGGATGTGGCCCGCGAGATCCAGGAACAGCCGGTCATCATGGATGGCCGGCCCAATGGCGTAGATCGGCTGCGCGCGCGTGAGCCACAGCTTGAACGCCGTCATGAGGACGGCGGTCCACCACCACCAATTCGCCTTGATACGCGCGCCCATCAGGGTTCCTCAGGCAGACGGCGCGCGCACCGGCGGTCAATGGCGATTACTTGACCTCGATGCCGGTCCAGACCGTCCAATCCCAGGAGTAGTTGTGACGCGGACCGGGGTTCACCCTGAGGTAAAGCCGGCCGATCGGGTGGTCGGGGAGCGCGACCTTAAACTTCTGCAGGCCGCGGTCGGTCAGCACGTGAACCGGATCCATCAGGCGCGAGAACAGCACCTGCTGGACGCCGTTGACCGTGCAATAGATCACGAATTCGGCGCCGTCGGTATTGCCGCCCTTGGTGTAGGCGCCCGGCATGAAACCGAATTCGCCCGTCACGTAGGTTGCGCCCTCGGGCACGTCGAACGCCATCTCGCTGGGCGCGTGCAGCACCATCACCGGCCGGCCATCGATGTTTTCCTCCGCCACGTCGGTCTGCGCTTCGAAGCTCGCGGGGGCGGTTTTGAACATGTGGAACCGCAACCGTTGCGCCTGCCGGAAAAACTCCTGGCCGGCGTTGGACTCGGGCAAAGCAAAGTAGGAGATGCGGACCGTGTCGGCAAAACAGTCGCGATCCTGCGGCGCAATCTCGACGGCCAGCGAACGCACGCGGCGTTCGGGCTGTGCTCCGGCGAAGCGCATGTAACTGATCATGTCCTCGACGATCGGGTTGATGATGAAGCCGGTGCGCCCCTGCGGCAGCGGCATGCGATAGTCGGAGCGGTTGCCGACACTGTCCTCGATCCGCAGGTTGACGATCGGCGGTTTGTAGAAAAACGAGCGCAGGCGGCCAAGGAGCGACAGTTGGACGTCGACCTGCGCCCAAAGCGGATGCGTAACGAGGTCGCCGGCCGGCACCGACTTTCCGACCGGAACTTCGGTCGAGGACAGCGGCCGCGGCGTGATCGACGACGGATCGAAGTGACCGGCCTTGCGGTGCCACAGATAATAGCCCTTCTCGCTCAGCACGTAGTCGTAGCGCTGCACGAGCACGTGCAAAACCTCCGAGTCGTCAAACGTGCTGAAGCGCCGGTCGATGCTGTGCATCTTCATCAGCACGTACTCCGGCGCGTCGTCCGAGGCGTAGAAATCGAAGTTCATCCGCGCCAGCGCCGGCGTGTAGGCCGAGTAGCCCTGGAACACCGGTCGCGGATGATAGTTGAGATGATTGTAGATCGCGACGCCCTGTTCGTGACCCAGGACGTCCACCGTCGCATTTCCCACGACTTCGCGGGTGTTGCTCAGGTCGTAGGCGGTCTCGTCAACGCGCAGAGCATCGTCGTAGTACCCGCGAAAATCGTGCCAGTACGCGGCCGCGTGGTAGGTCGTGTAGAATCGCTCCTGCATGCCGCCGAGCGCGCCGCGCACGACTCCCGGCAGCGCCGTCTCGATGCCGAAAAGGGAAAGCACTCCCGCTGCGGCCACGAGCAGACGCGACCAGTGTCGTCGCACCACGCCGTCGTCGAGCAGCCGCGGGAAGGCGGTGGCCACCATGAGCACGCAATAATAGAAGCCGATCATGTGTCCATCGGCGCGGACGAACCCGTGCTTCCAGTTCAGATACACGTACGCGCCCAGGGCGATGACCGTCGCGACGGCCCGACCCCGATCGGGTTGCGAAAACAGGAAGACGAACGCGTAGGCGATGACCAGCAGAAGGACCAGCAGACCTTTCCACAGGGCCGCGGGCGGAGTCGGCAGGCCCATGGCGTCCTGATAGCCCTGACTTACTTCCCAGGAATTTCGGAAGTAGGCCGGGAGGTTGAGCGGGTTTTGCCGGCACAACACCCAGCCCAGCAGGAAAATTCCGACGTACCACGCCGCCGTGCGTAGCGCCGCGCGGCGATTTCCGATCCACAACTGATACCCGGCGATCACGGCGGCGAACACCAGGCCGAGGAGAAGATTGGTGAACTTGAACAGGCCGAGGAAGGCGATCAGCGAAACGAGCAGGGCGGTGCGCAGGCCGCTTTCGCGTTCGCTGGTGCGGAGCAGTTCGAATCCCGCGAGGGCGATCACCATCTGGTGCAGCGCGTCCTCGTAGGACACGCCGATCGTGAAAAAGAAGAGGAAGAAAAACAGGCGCGGATAGCCGGTGAGCCGGAAGCCCTGGCGGAAAATCAGGATGGCGACGATGACCCCCTGGATGACCTGCCAGGCCAGCAGGCTGTTGAATTGCAGCCCGGAATAGGTCCGGCCCATGAGGAAGCCGAGGGGGCCGTAGGTGAAGACCACGTCGCGGCCGAATTGCAGTCCGTGCTGGAAGAAATAGCTGAGCGCCATCCGCCACGACGAGTCCAGGTCGATCGACGGCGCCTTGGGCACGCCGACGGCCAGCATCACCAGCGAAAGGAAAAGGGCGGCGCGGACGGCGCGATCGGCCAGGGAGGTGACTTTGGTCGGGGCGACGGAATCCATCAAAAGGGCAATTCGTCAAAATAGGCCGGGCCGGGGCCACCCGTCTAGCGGTAAGTTGAACCCTGGCCCTGGGCGGAAATCCATGCCGACCACGACAACGGAGAGGCCAATTTCCGCCATTCGGGGCCGAGAATTCGAAGTAGCGTGCATCGAGTAGCGAGGAGCGAGTAGGTTCGGATGTAGGGCGGGATTGCCGAATCCCGCCTCTGCCCTTCGGCGGCCCGCTGATGGGCTCATCGATCCGCCATGCATGATCCGCGAAACACGCGAACGACGCGAAATATTCCGCGCCTCCGCGATTCATTCCGTCACTCGTCACGTGTCACTCGCCACTTTCCTTTCACATCATCCGTGTTCGTCCGTGAAATCCGTGGTCAATACTCCGGTGTTTCGTCGCGTCCTCATCGAATCGAAAATCACCGTCTTGCCGCCAAAGAACGCAAAGAGATGGGCCCGCGAAACACGCGAACGACGCGAAACTCAGACGTCCGATCGGTAGGGATCGATGTGCCATCGATCCGGGAGTCACAGATTCGTCCACTTCCGGCGCCCCGGGTCCAAATCAAATTCTACCCGACCCGTCGGATCGGTCCGATTTCCCGGGACACATCGGCACTCACCGAAGAGCAAATAAGTCTTTCCGCGGTGACTGCACTATCCGGGAAAAGACTTATTCCGAAATTCAGTCGTTGCCGTGCAGCACCTTCGGTGACTTTCTTGCCTCGCGGGCCGCGAAAACAAAGGACTTATTTTCGAGTCCCAATTACACTGTTAGGCAAAGAAGCCATGAAACCGCGGATCATGTATCTTGAGTCCAAGGCCAGCGACGAAGCACACATTGGGCGCGTCACGTTTTCAAAGACCGGCCAGACGATCTATTACCGCGACCGAGCGTTTCACAAGATTCCGGGAGGTGGCATCAGCGCCAATTATCGCGAAGAAACCACGGGAGTAGAGTTCTGGATTTCGGGGCCGAAGAAAGATGGAAAGGACAGGCTTTTTCGACAGCGTGTTCCGGTAGAGATCGACGACGACGTCCGAGAAGAGTATTGGACGCAGATTCGTAATCAACCTGATGAAGCAAAAAGAAAGACCGAACCAGTCGTCACAGCCAACTCGGGGCAAAGCCCCTCATGGCTGAGCTTAAACGTTGCCAGAAGATGAACGTCCTCCTCTTATTAGCATTTGCAGCGCTTCTCTTCTGCGCGCCGGCGGTTGCTTTCGCGAAGCGAGGCGCGCCTCAAGAAGTAGAGCCAGTGACTACGGCGACGTTGAAGATCGTTGCTCCGCTCGACGACGGCAGAGTCGGCCGCATTCAGGCGTTCGACAGTCGTGACGGCCGGCTCCTTTGGTCGCTCGTTGTGTTCGAGAACAAGATCGATCCGAGATTAGAGGAAGATGTGCAGTGCCGATTCATCCGCAGCCTGAAGATTGTCGGCGACACCTTGGAGGTTACCGCCGAAGGCGGAGCGCGCTATCGTGTATTCCTCTCCACTCGAAAGGTCGAGCCGCTCGCGACAGCGAAGGAGCCCAACCATTAGTTACAGCCAGCTCCGGGGAGCCGCCGCTCCCCAACGTGGCTGACGTAAGACGTCGAGACCTTCCCCATGAGCTATCGTCTTTTGACAATTACGCTGCTCGACACCTTTGCGTTGGCCGGCTGCCAGTCCGAACAGACCGGCACTCAAGTCGCGCCTGACTCTGAGCTTGGGAAGATAATGCAAGAGATGGATGCGCGCGGGCGTGCCCACCAAAACGAACCGAGGTATTCCAAGGCCCTCCAAGAGTACGAAGCCGGACATGGCGGTGCATGCAATGACTTGAAATTTGTCCGGCTTCAGGAGCCCGGACAGGTCGTGAGCCAGTATGTGTCGCTCTACACGATGGAAGGATTCTCGGAGAAATGCGGGCGACGAAGTTATCACACCCGCATAACCTTCAGAGACACGGCCCACACTGTGGCCACGCGAGTGGAGGTTCTCGATCAAGTGACCAAATAAGCACAGGTGTAGGAAATCTTTGCAGCCAACCCGCCTAGCAGATGCCGAATTCGACGTTAGCCGAAAGAAGATTGATTCCGCGCGCCAGAAAGTCAGTCCATATAGACGAGTCACTAGGCAATGCCTACGCTCGAAAGAAGCGTTATCCAAAAGCGGTCCGCCATTTGGCTGCTGCAGCTACCTTCCGTGGCTAACCTCAATCGTCAGGCGAAAAAACATGGTCATCATCGATTCGCGTCCGCATTTTGCCGCGTCGAAGCGGCGCGATTGGTGGGAGGCCAAGGTGAAGTTGTTTCATGCCCTCGCTCAATTTCTCACCGAAGAGAAGTTTTGTAGATCGAATGTCCTGGCTCGTTTCGAAGCGGAACCTACGGCATGGCAGTTAATCGACGATGATTTCACACCGGCTGGCATGCGGTGGGTCAAAGAACAGCTTCATCCGTGGCTGCGTCGGCTTGATCGCAGAAAGACCACACTGAGTTTCGAGGAAATGTTGGCGTCTCTGCGTAAGACTCGAAATGCCTAGCGAGGCGCGAGGCTGAATCCGAAGCGGGTCAGGTCTGCGCAATGCGCCTCAGCGAGCCTTTTCGGCCCAAAATTTTTGCGCCTCTTGCGCATTTTTGCGGCCAATTCTTCTTTGAGCCGGTCTTAGCGGAAGGTCAGATCGGACCAGCAGGTCCAGTCCTTGGTCATCGTGGCGAGAGGAGAGGTCTGCAGGATCAATCGGGCTTCCGCGTGGTTCGGGTCGCGCGCGGGCAGGGGAACGTGAAACGACTGCAGCGTGCGGTCGGCGACGTTCTCGTGCGGATGCAGCGTGCGGGAAAAAAGCAAAGTGCGTTCGCGACCATCGAACCAGTAGAGCGCGAATTCCGCGCCGTCCGTCTGGACATCACCGTTCGTCACATCGGGCGGAAAGCCAAATTGTCCGTCCACGGAAGTCGCTCCGACCGGGACGCGCGCGATGACGTTTCCCGGTGCGTGGACCAGTCGCATCGAGGCGCTTCCAATCGTCAGTCGGGTCGATCCGACCGGCGTTGCAATCTCTAGTCCGTCGGCGTCCTGACGCATCGGTTTCTCGAGACGATAGACCACGAAGCGCGCGTCGAACTCCAGCATCCGGCGTCCGGGCACGTCGAGCGCGCGAATCGGACCGGTCTGGTCGAATGCGATCACGCGCCGATAGTGATCGACCAGTTCCGGCAGGCGCTGCGGCAGGTCGCCCTCGCCGGTGGCCCGCATCACGATCCACGTCGGCTGCAGATAACAGATAAGATCGATCCAGTTGCGTCCGAGCATGCGCTCGGCCGTCACCATCTCGCGCGACGACAACCCCGGCCAGTCGTAGGTTTTCAGTTCCGAAAAATAGCCGATATAGCCCAGTGGCTCCATGAACACGGTGTCGCCTTTGTCGGCATGCGCATGCAACCACTCACCGATGGCACGACGATTCCGGTTTTCCACGAACTCCTGCTGCGCCTGCACCTGTTGCGCCACGCCCAGGGTTAGCCGAATCTCGGCGGCGAGCAGGACCACGACCAGGGTTGCGACGGCGACTCGCGTGCTCCGGAGCCACGTGCTTCCGCTGCCTTTCCCCCAGAGTTGCCCGATCACGCCCGCCAGCGCCACGAAGGCGAAGAGCGCGATGGTCGGGAAATACCACGGGAACGGGTAGTACGGGACAAACGAGAGATAACAGGCGCCGCCGTAGAAGGCGAACGAAGCAACGCGGGCCTCGAGTCGCACCCGCGGCAGCAGCCAAAGGACGCTGGCGATCACGGCGAGCGTGCGTCCGAAAGGAATCATCCACGCAGGCCAGGAGGGAAAAAGATAGTATGCGGGCAAAAAAGCCCCCTCCGCCGCCGTTTCGCCGCGCGCGATCAGGTAGGGCAGGCGCCAGAATCCGTGCATGAGCTGTGGCCAGGCCAGACCCGCTCCCTGCGCCGCCTTGGCGGTGATCGTGTGCGGTATCGGCGTGCCATAGTACCAGGCGGCCCAAGCGAGCCAGGGGCCGTAGAGGGCCACCGTCAGCGCGCCGGCCTTGAGATACGTGACGAGCAACCGGGTGCGATTGGCGCCGGTGATCTCGCTCCGATTGAAGATCCACGTGCCGATCGCGATCAGCGCGATGTAGATGAAACTGTCCGGCCGGGTCCACATCAGTCCCGCCCAGGCGCAGCCGAGATGAAGCCACGATCGCGGCGACGGGTGGAACTGGCTCCAGAGCGCGTAGGCCGCGAAGAGCAGCATGAAACCCGTTTCCATGCCGTTGATCGTGAAGTCGACGGACTTCGCGTCGCAGGCGAGGAAGGCCGCGAGCAGAAACACGGCGAGCGTCGGAAACGCATGGCGCCGGCCCAGGTTGACGAGGAAGGCCGCCGCCCCCGACAGGGCCGCGGCGGACATCGCGCGAAAAATCCAGAGCGCCACCGTGTCCGACGAATTACCGGTGAGGATCAGTGCGAACGACGGCAGCAAAACGCCGAGCGGCGAAGTGAACGTGTGCAAATGGTCGCCGGGATTGTAAACCAGGCCATTGCCGACCGCGAGATTCCGGCTCGAACGGTAGGTGATGTAATAGTCCTCCCAGACGTGTTGCGTGTACCAGGCAAACGTCACCGCCACCACGAAGGTGGCGACAAAGGCCATCAGGCCGGGATGGCGGCGAAGTCGTGCGATCATCGCGAGGCCAAACACCCGAGGTCGAGGGTTGAGAGTTGAAGGTTGAGGGACTCGGCCGGACTTATGCAGTTGAAGGTTGAATGTTGAGGGTTGAGAGGCCGGCACTCGGATCCGAACAAGGCCGCCGTTCGACGGGATCCGGGAATCATCGTTCTCATTCGTTGGTTTCGCGCCAATTCGTGGGCCAATTCCGTCGTTCAAGCTCAGCCGGCCGCGAGATCCTGACGGATCATGGCGGCGAGACGCTCGCCGTCCCGCACCGCGAAATTGGTACCGCGATCCTCGGGATAAACCTGCGAAAAATTGGCGAGGTAAACGCCCGGGATCGGCGTGCGATGTTCGGGGATGTGCGCCCGATGTCCGGGCAGGACGACGTGCTGGGCGTCGGTGAGCCGAAAGAGGCGTTTCTCGACCAGCCTGGATTCGTCGAATTCCGGATAGATTTGGCGCAAGTAATCGAGCCACTTCCTCTCGATCGCGTGATCGTCGAGCTGGTACATAGGAGCCTGGGGATCGAGGTACGCGCCGATGTAGTAGACATTGAGGCCGCCATACCATTCCCGGGGCACCATTTGAGTATGGTGGACGAGGACGAGAAACGGCGCGCCCTCCTCGTTCACGTTCAGCCAGAACGGCGCTGGCAGTTCCTGGCGGGAGGCGAACACGAGACAGATCGCGTTGAGATAGGGTACCGCGCCCAGTTGATCGAGGTACGACGGCGGAGTGGACGGACTCTTTTCCAACAGACGTCGGAAAGCGCGCGACGACCCGGTGAAAAGCACCCGATCAAACGTCTCCCGGGTCCCGGCACTATCGACCACCTCGACGCCCGAACCGACCGGATACAGCTCCGCAATGGAGCGCCCGCAGGTGATCTCGGCGCCGGCGTTTCGCGCGGATTGCGTCAGAGCGTCGGCGATGACGGCAAAGCCGCCACGGAAATAGCCAAATTTTTCGCCGCCTCCATCGCGCGAACGGGCGCGGATGTTGAGCCGCGCCCACAGCCAGGCCATCGAGACATCGGGAGCGTAGCGGGCAAACTTGCCGCGCAGGAGGGGACTCCAGATCGTGCGCGCCGCGCCACGTCCGCATCGCCGTTCCATCCACTCCATCGCACGATGGGCCTCGAACGGTTCGGGATGCTGGCGGTATTTCAGATAGAGGGCCACCAGACCGGTCCGAATTCGGTCGAGCCACGGGCAGGGCGCGAAACGCAGCAGATCCATGGCCCGGTTGAAGGGATGGACGCGGCCCTGCAGATAGATGCCGCTCGAGGCCGGCCGCCAGATGACGTTTTCCGCCAGGCCGAGTTCGGAGGCGAGGCGCACAATCTCCGTGTCCGACATGAAAATGCAGTGATACGCCTTTTCGATCGGGTGCCCGCCGAGTTGGAATCCGCCGGCGAGACCGCCGAGCGAGTTGCCTTTTTCCCAGAGACTCACGGACAAGCCGGGCACGCGGGACAGGCGATGGGCGGCGGTGAGGCCGGTGAATCCGCCACCGGCGATCAATATCCTGCGCTGCATGAAACGATCAGGTCACCGCTGCCGGCAGTGCGCTGCAACCCGATTCGGCGGGAGCGTATCCGCGCACGAGATATTGGCCGCCCAGCGGAAACCATTGGAACATGCGGTCCGCCGCGTCCGCCCCGACCCAACGTGGCGGGACAAAAAGGAAATGGCTCGTTTGCACGCCGGAGAACCCGGCGTCGATCATGAGATTCCGGGTAATCCGAGGCGACAGGAGGTGGGCATCGGCGTCAATCGCGGTGCGGCTCACCATCCAAGACGTCACGGGATTCCACGGATTGTGTTCGAAGATGCACAGCATGCCGCCGGGGCGGAGCGCGCGACAAAGACGGGCGCAGGCGGCGTTCCACTCGGCGGGCGGGATATGGTGAAACACGCAGATGGCCGTGATCACGTCATATCGGCGGGTGGGAAAATCCGCGGCATCGATTTGCCACAGTTTGGCTCGTTCGGCCAGTTTCGGCCAGCGCCGACGGGCCTCGTCGAGCATGCCACCGGAAATATCGCAGCCCTCGTAGCGCCAGGGGAGATTTGATTCCGTGACGAGCGCGAGAAAATCGGCGGTGCCGCAGCCGAAATCGAGGTAGTCGAGCGGCGCGCCCGCCCGCGATTGCGTGACCCGCTGCAGCCAATTGAACTTGGGTTGAAGAAAGGCGCGCGCATCGGCGCCGATCGCGACCTTCAGCGGGTCATCGAACCCCGCCCCGTAATTCGGGGCATAACGGTCGAATTCCGGCTGAGGCGAACTCACGAGCGGGGGCGCGCGACGGGAATCACGTCCGGCGAGGTCACATCCATGACGAAATAGTCGGGCCGCTGCTTCACGTTTTCGAACATGCGACCGATGTATTCCCCCAGGATGCCCAGGGCAAAAAGATTGAGGCTGCCGAAAATGATCACGCACAGCAGGAGGCTCGACCATCCCGGCACCAACGGCCGGTGCAGAAACACGGCGGCGATGAAGGCATAAATGAGGTAGCCCAGGAACGGCACCATCGCGAGCAGGCAGAGCAGGAACGAAAGCCGGAGCGGAAAACGGCTGAAGCTGATGATGCCATCGGAGGCGAATCGGATCATCTTCATCCAGCTGAATTTCGTGACGCCCGCGGCGCGGGCGGGGCGGTCATATTCGACCTGCGCCGTCCGGTATCCGATCCAACCCACCATACCGCGAAGATATTTGTGTTTCTCCCGCATGCGCAGAAGCGCGTCCAATGCGCGCCGGCTGAGCAGGCGGAAGTCACCGCTGTCGAGCGGAGCCCGGGTGTCGCCGAGCCAGCCCAGAAGGCGATAAAAGCCGTGCGCCGTCGCCCGTTTCATCATCGATTCGCCCGCCCGGTCGCGACGGATCGCGAAAACGACGTCGGCGCCGTCCTCGAAGCGATCGAGCATGCCGAGCGCGACTTCGGGCGGGTCCTGCAGGTCGCCGTCGAGCGAGATGACGGCATCGCCGGTGGCGAATTCATAGCCGCAATACAGTGCCGTTTGATGACCGAAATTCCGGGAAAGGCCGACGCCCTTGACGCGGGCATCGCTGCGCGCGAAATCCATGATCAGGTCCCACGTGTTGTCGCGGCTGCCATCGTTGACGAGCACGATCTCGATGCGATAGCGCTCCTGGAGCCGGCCGCAGAACTCGGTGAGCCGTTCGCGCAGCAGGGGGAACGCCTGACTCTCGTTATAGAGCGGAATGGCGAGGGAGATCGTCTTCATCGACGCGGTCGGCGGAGACTACGGGGCGGGGAGGTGGCGACGCAAGTTTACCTTCGGACGAAATCCGGATGGGGAACCACGAATGGACACGAAGGCACACGAAAGAGATTCATTGGAGGGCGGGCGACCTCGCCCGCCGAGACCGCACGCTGCGTGAGACATTTTCGATTTTTCCGCTGATTCCCGCTGCGTGGGTTCGCGGCGGCCGGGGTCGGCCGCCCTCCAGTATGGCCGGCTAAAAATATTGTAGCCGCAAAAAGCCCGGCACTGCGGCGAATTTCATGGGCGCCCATGGGTGCGCGAGCCCGAAGGAGCTTCGTCTTTTGTGACCAATCGTGCCTTTTGGTAACTATAGAATTGATTAAACGGCTCGGAAAAGTGCGGCTGCCGCGCGCAGGAAAAGGGGCCCGCCGTGAACTTCGGACGAAATCCGAATCGGGAACCACGAATGGACACGAAGGCACACGAAAGGGATTCATTGGAGGGCGGGCGACCTGGCCGCCAAGACCGCACGCTCCGTGGGTTCGCGGCGGCCGGGGTCGACCGCCCTCCAGCAAACGCACCTCAGCGCGTGGCCGTGAAATTCCGCCAGAAGCTCCAGGCATAAACGAGACGGCCGGAAGGCGCCGCCTCCGTGCGCAGGATCAGGTGGCCGCCGGGAAGATCCGGAAGATCGAGCGTGAGTTTTTGCGGGCTTTGGTGCGCACCCTCGTGCATCGGATTCAGATAGCGGCGAAACAGTTCGCGGCGCTCGCCCGCGGCGGATTCGACCTCGACGACAAATACCGCGCCGTCGGTGTCGCCCGGGCGGGCAAAGGAGCCGCGCAGCATTCCGTACTCGGCTTCAAAATGGTGCATGCCCGGTTCGAGGGGAAAAACGATCCGCGACGGGGCATGGGCGAGCAGCGTGGGTTTGCCGTCCTCCTCGAGGTTGCTCACGCCGTTGTCCGAGTGGGCTTCGAGCGAGGCGATGTTGCGTCCGTCGAACCGCAGGTACGTATGAAATTCGCTGGCGGTGAGGCCGCTCCAGAACGTGTAGCAGTGATCGTTTTTTCCCTCCTCGGGCGAACGCGTGACCAGACGCAGAATGCCATCCGCCGGTTGCGGAACCTTGATGTCGAACGGAATCATCCCGCGATCCACGGTGTATTTCGCCGGTTCGAGCGAGCGCTGCATGAGCATGCGCTGACTGCCGTCGGGACGGATCTGGATAATCTCGAACACCGCGCCGATCGTCCTTTCGCTTTCGTTCCAGGCGTTGTCCATCAGGCCGAAAGATCCCGAGAGACCGGCGATTCCCTCCTGGAGCGGAAAATCGAAATGACTCGGCGCGTGGGCGAGAATCACGGCCTTGCCATGGAAATCCATCTGGACCGCCCCGAGCGGAGCGACGGTGTGCAGCGGGAAAATCGGTTTGCCCCGGAAGCTGATCGCGAGCGGACCGCGGTAGCCTTTGATCGATTCCCAGTAGGTCCAGTCGGATGTCGCATCGTTCATCGGTCCCGAAGTCATAAGGAAAGTCAGGGTGCCCTTGCGGCCGAGCGGCAGCGTGAAGTGATCCGTCTGCGGACCGCGGTCGCGGCCCTCATGAACCGGGTCGAGGCGCCGATAAAAGGCGCGGGTGCTGTCGCCATTTTCGTCCTCGAACACCACCACCACCTCATATCCATCGGTTTTCTGCGCGACTTTCGGTCCGTAGGCCTCCTCGTGCATGCCATAGTTCATCAACACCTGGTCCATCTCGGCCGGCCGCGGATAGACCATGCGGGAAGGCGCATGCGCGTCCCAAACGGGCGGAACCTCCGTATGTCCAACCGGCGAGCCGTCGAAGGTCTCGGTTTCGGTGGCCGCGATCGATTGTCCCTCGAAAAGCAGAGGCGGACCGCCGGCGGGCCCGGCGGGACGGGTCTCGGTGCCGACCAGGACGGAGTAGGGCCGGCTGATCTTCTCCGTTTGTCCGATGGCCACAGCCTGGACGACGTGCTTGCCCGGCGGAAGATCGGCGGCCAGCACGGTGAACACGACCTGCTCGCCTGGCCGGTCGGAGCCGGTGATATGGCGATAGAGCTGGTCGTCCAGATAAAGCTCGATGGCGCGGCTCGCGAGCGGAGCGGAGATCGTGAATTTCCGGTCGGCCTGCGGGCCGCTGCGCAGGCCCAGCACCTGGAGTCCCGGTTCGACCGGCCAGTCCGGATCGACCTTGCGCGGGCCGTCAATCACGGCGCGACGAAAGAGGCGGCGTCCCTGGGGACGGAAACGCTCGGAGTCCACTTCGGCGTAGTCGCGGCGGATGACCGGCCAGAGGCGCGCCTGCTTTTCGAGCGGGTATTTCAGGTATCCGCGCTCGGCCAGCGTATCGACGATGAGTTCAGGCGGGTGCGCCTCCCAATCCGTCCAGAATTCGTCCCACGCTCCGGGAATGATCGCATAGTCGGTGTTCTTCTGCGGATCGAGATTCGTCCATGGAATGAGTCCGGTCAGATAGTTCGTGTAGATGAACCGCGTCGCCGGCAGCCGCTGTGAAAAGAAATAGATTTCCGGCGCGTAGCCCCAGACGAAGATCCGGTCAGTGGGCTTGGTCTGCTGCCGAACCGCGGCGCCGAGATCCACTGGCCCTTTCTCGTCCGGATACAGCGACGTTTCGGTCTGCCAGCCCTGCCAGGCCACGCTCGCCGCCGCGCCCGCGAGGACGACCATCACGCCGACTCCGGCGAGGCGGAATTTGCGGCTGGCGGGTCGAATGGCTTCCACCAGCCGCGCCGTGGTCCAGCCGCAGGCGAGCGACAGCGGCGCGATCAACTGCATGCTGTAATGGTCGAAGGTGCGTCCGCTCAGGGCGGTCGAGACCAGGCCGCTGGCGAGCCAGCCCAGGTTCAGCCAGGCCAGCGCGTGAATTTCCGCCGGCCGGCGGACGAGACCGCGAATACCCCGGTTGAGGTAGATTCCGGCGGCGACCGGTGCGGCCAGGAGAACCGCGGGCGCATGCTCGAAGGCGAGGCGGAAGGGAACGCGCACACATGACAGGCGCTCGAGCAACGGGACCTCGGGGACATAGTATTTCGCGTTGTACGTCCACGAATAGAGCATGAAATCGTGCAACCCGCCGCGGGCGGCGAAATAGACCGCGGTGAGCACGATGGGGGCGACAAATCCCGCGAGCATGAGGCCGGTGAGGACGAGCAGCGGCCGACGCTGTTCCCGTTGGAAAATGAATCCGAGGGCCAGGACGACCAGCACCACGCCGAAATCGAGCAGCCCAGGCTGCTTGGCCAGGAATGCGAAAGCGAAGGCGACGCCGCAGCCGATCGCATCTCCTCGCCGGCGCTTCGACCACGTGCGCGCGAACAACCAGAAACCGAGACACGAAAAGAACACGAGAAACCATCCCGTGTGCGCCGCCATGCTGTCGAAGGGCGCCATCAACACGACGTTCAGGACGACAAACCAGAGCGCGCCGGCGATCCCGGCGGAATTGTCCCCGAGACGCCGCGCAAAGCGCCAGAGCAACGTGGCGGCCAGACCGAGCATCATCGCCACGACGATGTGCACCGCGCGGGCGTTCCATTCCCCGCACATGGCGTAGATGACGGCCTTCGCGTAGGGCGCGAGCGGATTCCGGTTGTCCGCGGCGTTGAGGTACGGAATTTCCCCGTGCAGGATCTGCGCCCCCATCGTGAACGTGGAGCCCTCGTCGATGCTCCAGATCGCGTGGTCTAAGCTGCGCCAGCGCAGGCCGACGACGGCGAGCACGAGCGAGAGTGCGAAAATCAGGAAGCGGGTGTTTTTCGACATCACGGCAGGAGAACCCGGGCTGAAACCCGGAATCGGGCGGCGGCGGTCAACCGACGGCAGGATGAACGGAGGCTCGTCACGCGTGCGCCAGCCAGGCCTCCCGGGCGAGAGCGACGTGCGCGGGCAGCACCCGGGCATCGTGATAGAGTCGGAGGGCTCGCGAATAGGCCGTCGGCGCGAGCGATTTGCCGCTGCGCTCCTTGGCCAGACAGGTCCGCATCATGCGCGAAAGTCCCTCGGCATCGCCCGGCCGCACCAGATAGGCCTCGGCCCGCTGCCGGAGCATGTCGGCGATGCCGTGAACATCCGTCGAGACGATCGGGGTCTTGAAGGCCATCGCTTCCATGACAACCCGGGGGAACGACTCCTCATAGCTCGTGCAGACAAACATGTCCGCCGCCACGAAGAAATCGAAGACATCCCGGGTCTCCGGCACCAGTTCGACGTTACGCAGGTCCATGCGGGCGAGGTCGCGGCGGAGCAGATCGAGATAAATGCCGGGGCGGGCTCCCACCATCACGAAACGAACGGGCGTCGCGCCATGATAGTGATGATTGAAGTGATCGATCGCCCGGATGAAGACGTGCTGCCCCTTGCGTTCGCAGACGGTGCCGATGTTGGCGATGATGATCTCGTCGACGGGCAGTCTGTGCTGGCGCCGCATCTCCTCGCGAGAATGCGTCGATCTGAAACGATCGATTTCGTCGAGACGGATCCAGCTCGGCACGAGGCGAAAATTTCCGTGGAGATTGTAATCTTCGTAATAGGATCGCGTCGCGGAACACAGGAATAGCGAGCGGGTGGCCGTCGCGAGCGCCTCACCCACGAGAGAGTGCAGCGATAGCCGCAACGAGGTTTCGAAAAAGCGGAAGATCGAGGTGCTCTCGTGAATATAGAGCAGGGAAGGCTTGCGCGCCTGCCGGGCGAGATGAACGCCCCAGAAGCTGGCCAGCGTGTTGCAGACCACGAGATCGACGCCGTCCCAGTCGAGGTGATGGGCGATGTCGTCCACCCGGCTGTGGAAAATCTCCTCGTCCGGTGATGCATAAATTTCCCGTGTGTCGATCACCGTGACCTTGGCGCCGATCGCCTCGAACGCCGGCCGCAGCGGCCCCTCCTGGCTGGCGAGAACCTCCAGGCGGAAACCCGCCGTCCGGGCCATGTGCGTGGCATACTCGAGCAGGAAAAGCGGCGCGCCCTCGAGATTGAGGTTGTGGGTCAGCAGGAGCAGGCGGAGTGATCCGACACGACCGGTCCGCGTGCAGGCGCCGCCGCGGCATTCCACGCGGGTCGCGGGCAGCGTCCAATGCGCGCTGAAATAGGGATCGGCATATCCCGGATAGCGCCGCACCCAGGCGACATGCTCGGCATTGTCGAACGTCACGCCGCGCGTGGCACTGCCCCAATGCATGAGCTTGGCCTGCGGCGTGTAGATGACGCGATGGCCGGCGGCGCGCACGCGCAGGCAGTAGTCGACGTCATTGTACGCCACGCCGAAGTCTTTTTCATCGAAGCCGCCCAGCTCGCGGTAGATGTTCGTACGTGTCATCAGGCACGCGCCGGTCACCGCCGAAACCTCCCGCGCCACGGCGTGCCAGCGCGCATCGACCGTCCGCTCGTCCTCGTGCGCATAGGGCGTGTCCGCAAGTCCGCCGTGCGGGCCGATCACGATGCCCGTGTGGTTCAGCGTCTTTTCCGGATAGACCAGCTTGGCGCCCACGACGCCGACGTCGGGGTTGTCGAACCATCCGGTCAATTCCTCCAGCCAGCCGGCCTCGAGGACATTGACGTCATTGTTCAGGTGCAGGATCAGCGGAGTGTCGACGTGCGGCAGCGCCGCATTGACGAGGCGCGAATAGTTGAACGGATCGCCGGGCTGACCGGGCTGGACGACCACACAGCGCAGGTCGGTCCGCTGCCGGATGCGCTCGAGATACTGGCGCAGGTCGGGATCGCGCGAGTGGTCGTCCACGATCACCAGCTGCGCGTAGCGCCAGTCGACCGTCTCGTCGAGCAGCTCGATGCACTCCTGCAGCAGATGCAGCCGGTCGCGCGTGGGAATCACGATCGTCACGGCCAATCGATGGGAATCGTCCGATTTCCAACGCACCTGATGATAGGGCTGGCGGCGGTGATGGCCGGACTCGGGCAGGAATGAGCCGGCCTTCCAATGTCGGCGCTGCACGGCGTCGGCCAGGGCGCGTCGCGACTGTTCGTAAATCTTGTCGGAGAGGGGAAATTCGCGCGGCTCACCGGCCCAGCGGTGAAAGCCGATCAGCGGGAGGTGGGCGACCGTGTCTGCCGCAAGCGTGTCGGCGAGGCGGAGAAGCACGTCGGCCCACGCCACCCGCTCGAAGCCTTCGCGAAACGAACCCAGCTCGACAAAACGATCCCGCCGGATCGCAGCGAGAAGTCCGGGAAACAGTCCGGAAAGCGCGAAGGCGGGACTCCAGGCCGGCTTGAAGTCGGGATCGGTGCGACGTCCCGAGTCATCCATGCGGTCCTCATCGGTGTAGACGAGCTGGAGATTCGGCTGGGCCGCGATTCGTTCCGCCAACTCGATCAACGCATCCGGCGGCAGCCGCCCCGTGCCTGGGATCAGTGTGATCCAGGTACCGGTGGCTTGATGCGCCGCGGCATTCAGTGCGCGGACGGCGTCCTTGGGGCCGGCGCACGGCTCGAAATGGATGCGCGCATCGGACGACGGCAGTTTCTCGCCGACCACCCAGGCTTCCCAGCGCGGATAGATTTGCGCGGCGAGCGAACGGCCCAAGGCCTCGCGCTGCGCGGCCGTCGTTTCGCGGGCATCGACGACCAGCGAGATCACCGGTCCGTCCGTGGCGAGTCGCGCCGCCGAGGTCTCGAGAATCTGGCGCAGGCGCGGAGAGAGATCGTTCGCCTGCTGCCAGGCCACGTAGGGGTCCGCATCGACGTGGACGGGAAGGATGCGCGGGGCGTCGCGCTGGAAATCGTGATACGCCTTCACGAACGCGGGCCAGGCGCCGCCGGTCAGGCTGAGCTCGACTCCCAGTCGCCGGCTGGCGGCGACCAGGGCGCGGGCGCAGGAGAAAAACTCGGCGCGGCTGAAAACGGGCAGCGGCCGCTCCCACACGTTGCACGAGCGCGGATAGAACCGGCGCACGAACACCAGGTGACGCGTCCCATCCGCGAGTTCCGCCAGGATCCTGATCACGATCGGACCGGAAGCGGTCTCGTCGACGTCGAGCATGCCGAAAAACTGGGAACGCGCGGCGTAGGGATGCTGCGGGAAAAGTTTTCCCGCCTCCGGCCGCTCGCGCTCGCCGTAGTCGATTTCGTTTTCGACGAACGGATGAGTGCTCGCGACGAGCGAGGTGATGCGTTGCTCGAGATGGATGAGCCAGCCTTCGATGCGCACCTTCCCGAACTGGGTGCCGCCGGTGAGCTCGGGCTTTTCGAGGGCGCCGAAAAAGGGAGGATTGGGCAGCGTCTCGAGCGGGATCGCGGCGGCCTCGAGCACCAGCGCATCGGCTTCCGCGGACAAGTCGGCGCCGGGCTGGGCGCGCCGGGCCTGCAGCAGGCGCCGCATCTGGTCGGGGAGGATGCCGGTATTGAAACGACCCCGCGTGCCGTCGACTCGCACGACGGTGAGTTTGGTGCGCCAGATTTCGACCCAGGCATGTCCGGCATCGCGCAACTCCAGGCACAGCAGCTTGGCACCGCGCGGCGGATTGAGCCGAAGCAGGAATCCCGCGTGCGGCAGCCCGACGTTGCCGCGATATTGCTTTTCGATTTCCGGCCGGGGCACGCCGAGCACTCCCAAATGGGGAATGCCATCGATCATGGCCCGGATATCGGAAAAAACCGCCCCCGTTTTCGAAATGAACCAGCCGCTCACCCAAACCGGTTCGCCCGTGAACGTCCACGTCGTGGGTTCCTCCACGTCAAAGATATAGGCGTCGTTTTCGTTCACGCGTGAGGGCCGCAACTAAGGCAGACCGCGGGCGCGGCGCAAGCCGGCTGTCGGGACCTCATTTCCCGCTCCGCAGGATGGCGAGGCCGCGAATGGTGGTCGTGCGGTTGCGAGTCTGACCGTCGTGCGAGACATACTCGAGATTCCCGCCGCAGAAAAGCACTCCCGGTTTGATCGTGCTCGAACGTCCATAGGCGCAACCCTGGACGCGCACGCGGCCGCCGCGGCGGTCGGGTCGATTGGTGGACAGGTTGACCTCGTCGCCTTCCATCCAGAGCAGCTCGTACCGCGTGTTGCGGGTTTCGACCACCAGCCGGTCGCCGGCGTTGAGCGTGGCGAGTTCCACCTCGGGGACACCGAGCGCATTCTTCTCCTTGAGAAAACGCTGCCAGTCGCCTCCTTCAGGCGCGGGCATGGGTGGACCGGATTCTTCCTGCATGGGAGTCAGGTCGTTCGGCGCACGAGGATAACCGTGATGTTGTCCGGGCCGCCGGCGGCATTCGCCGCATCGACCAGTCCCTGGGCTCCGGCCGCCAGGTCCGCGGAAAAGACGGCGCGATCCAGGCGGGCCTCGAGGTCGGCTTCGAGCGGCCGATAAAGTCCGTCGCAGCACAGCGCGATGGCGTCACCTTCCGCGAACGCGAAGGAACCGACTTGCGGTTCGATCGGACGGCCATCTCCACCCATCACCTGCTCCAGCAGGGAACGATACCGGAAGCGCGACGCGGCCGCGGCGGTCATCTGGCCGCGCCGCACCAATCCTTCGCCGAGATTGTGATCCTCGGTGATCTGGCGCCAGGTGCCGGCGCTGCGATGGTAAATCCGGCTGTCACCCACATGCGCAAAGCGGACGCTGTGGTCGGCTCCGACCACGCAGGCCGAAAGCGTGGCTCCCATGCCCGTCCATTGCCGATTGCCCCGTCCCGCTTCGACCAACTCAGCATGGACGGCGAGAAAGGCCGCGCTCAGGTCATCAGATGACGCGGGCGGGGCGAGCCGACGCGCGAGATTGTCCACGCAGCTCCGGCTGGCGACCTCGCCCGCGCGCGCGCCGCCCATTCCATCGCTCAGGGCAAACAACGCGCCGGTCGCCGGCCACGTCTCGCGCGGTGACAACACAGGCGTTCCGGTTTCGAGGCGGCAGGCGACCCAGGCATCTTCATTGCAGTCGCGATGCTTCCCGACGTCCGACGCGGCGGCCCATTCCAGGATGCCGGGCACCACGGGCGCTTTGGGCGTCGCATCCGCCGATCCCCGGGTTTCGGTGGTGCCCACGGCGTGAATCAGGAACCGGACGAGGAAACGAGCACGATGCGGAGTCCGACCGTGTTGCCCTTTTCCTGGGGTTTCCAACCGTCGCGGACCGATGCGCGGGCCCGGGAGGAACTTGAACTCCATGAACCGCCTCGCACCACGCGTCGGGTGCCCGTCACCGGGCCGGTGGGATCGGCGACGCTGCCGCCCGGATAATGGCCATACCAGTCGAGACACCATTCCCAGACATTGCCGTGCATGTCGGACAGGCCCCAGGCGTTCGCCTTTTTCCCGCCCACCGGATGGGTTTCATTGGCGCCATTGTCGGAAAACCACATCACCTCCGCGCTGTCGCCGCCAAATTCGTCGGTGGTCCCGGCCCGGCAGGCGTATTCCCACTGCGCTTCGGTCGGCAAATGGAATTCATATCCGGCCGGCAGCCAGCCCGCCGTGCGGCCTCGATCCGTGAGCAGCTGGCAATACTTCACCGCGTCGTTCCAGTCGACTTGTTCGACCGGTCGGTCGGCGCCCTGAAATTGCGAGGGATTTTTCCCCATCACCGCGCTCCACTGCGCCTGGGTGATTTCGGTCCGGCTGATCCAAAAGGGATGGGAAAGCGTGACCCGGGTCACCGGCGCCTCGTCCTTGTCGCCCGACTCGCTGCCCAGCAGGAACGCGCCGGCGGCGATCGGCATCATCTCGAGGCGCGGATCCGCGATCGTCCAGCGGGCGCCCGGTTCGATGGTGGGCAACTTTTCAAGGGACGCCGAAAGTTTCAATTCGCCGTGACGCGCAAGATCGCCGTTCAGAGACTGAGACTGGAATCCCCGCGCCCGCACCGTCACGTGCACCGGACCGGCGGATTGCGCATCGAGCGTCAACGGCAGGGTGCCCAGTCGGCGCTCCCCGTCGAAGACCTCCGCTCCGGACGGTGAGCCGGTGATCACGATCCGGCCGGTACTGCGCACGAGCGAGATTTCCTTTTCGGCGAAGTTGCCCGCGCGGATGTCCACACTGCCCGACCAGTCGTCGAAACCCGATGCGCGCGCGGTCAGCGGATAGGGTCCGGGAGCCAGGTCGCGAAACGTGACGGGACCTTTGCCGCTTCCCACGGTGCCCAACGCCACCTCGGCGCCGTCCGGATTGGTGCGCACCACGAGACCGCCGGTGGTGGCGGTGGCGGCCGGAAGCGGTTTCGTCACCGTTGCGGGCGCGGCGACGGTTGCGGCGGGCGGCTGATTGCCGGGCGTGTAACGCGTGACGTCCGGAGAATTGTGTCCGCGGGAGGCGATGAGCCACACAATGAGGCCGAGCACCACGACTCCGGCGATGACGGAGACAACGACCTTGGTTGAACCGGAATTCGCCGCCGCGGGTGGAGGCGGGGGCGGCGGGACGGTCGCGACCGTCGGGCGTGTCTTGGCGCTGCGGGTCGAGCCGGTGGTCGCCGCCACCCCCAGTCGCTCGGCGACCTCAGCGGCGGACTCCGGCCGGCTCGCACGTTCCTTGGCGAGGCACGCGGCGATCGTCTCCTCCCATTCAGCGGAGACGACGGGACCGCCGAGCGGCGGGTCGATGAGGCCGAGCTCCTTGCGGCGCGCCATGACGCCCGGCGGAACTTTGCCCTGCACCTGCGCGATAATGTCGCCGGTATAAAACGGCGGTTTGCCCGTGAGCAGTTCGTAGAGCGTCGCGCCCAGCGAATAGATGTCGTCCGCCACGGACGGCAGCTCACCCATCATCTGCTGCGGGCTCATGTACGACGGCGTTCCGGAAGAACCCGCCTGCGCGCTGATCCGCGAAACGCTCTCTGTGATGCTCCGCGCGATGCCAAAATCGGTGATCTTGAGCCGATCCTGGCCGTCGAGCATGAGGTTCGCCGGCTTGAGATCACGATGCACGACCTTCGCCTCCTCGTGCGCGTAGGTGAGCGCGGCGCAGAATTGCTGCACCCACGGTTTCAGCCGACCCATGGTGAAGGCGCCGTCGGGTTGTGACAGGGCAAGTTTCGACAGCGACTCGCCCTTCACGTATTCCATCGCGATGGCCGCGCCATCCGGATCGTCCACGAAATCGTAGATGCGCACGATGTGCGGATGCGTGAGGTCGAGATTGCGCCGCGCCTCCTTCTTGAGTTCGTCGATGGCCCGGGGATCGTGCACCACGACGTCGGGCAGGAACTTCAGCGCCACATTGCGCTCGAGTTTCTCGTCGTGGGCCAGCCAGACGACTCCCATTCCGCCGCGCCCGAGAATCTTCTTGAGCGTATAGCGCTGGAACACCTTTTGTCCCGGCGAAGGGACCCGCTGCGTGGCGCCGAAATCCGTCATGGAACCGACAAGGCTAACCCCGATCGATCAGGATGCGCGAGCTGAATTTGGGTTCGCCCAAGACGACGCCCCTGGCCCACGAATGACTCGAAACGGCACGAATCGTCAGAGGGTCCCGACTTTTTGCGCTTCTTGCGCTTTTTTGCGGCAAGATTGTTTCTAATTCTCAGCGGGCGGCCCGCAAGGCGACCTGATGGTGACGCGGTAGCGAGCGGGCTTCGTGGTAACGGGCGACAATCGATTCGCGGGCCTTGTCGGGCCGGCTCCGATCGCCGGCCAGCAGCGCATCGATCGCCGCGCGCATCGCCTCCGCCATGCGATACCGGTCTCCGGCGGGAATGAGCCAGGCTTCGTCCGCGGCGAGCATTTCGGCGATTCCATTCACGTTGGTGGAGACGATCGGCAGGCGGAAAGCGGCGGACTCGAGCAGCACGCGCGGAAAGGATTCCTCGAAGCTGCTGCAGACGAAGAGGTCGGCGAGTCTGTAGTAATCGAAAACTTCGCCGGTTTCGCCGTGGAAGACCGCGTCCTTGAGGCCGAGTAGGCGAACTTCCTGTTGGAGCGACTCGAGGTAGAGACCCGGTCGTGCTCCGACCATGACGAATTGAAATTTTTTCCCGGGGTGGGCCGCGGGGAGCTGCGGCGCCAGGATTTCGAGCGCCCGGATGAAGATGTGCTGTCCCTTGCGTTCGCAGACGGACCCGATGTTGACGACCACGAACGCCTCGGGATCGAGGCCGTGTTTGCGCCGCAGCGAGTCGCGATCGGACGTGCCCACAAACGCGTCGATGCGTCCCACGTCCACCCAGCTGGGCAACGAGATGAAATTCCGGCGCCGGTTCAGATGGGCGAAGACCGATCGCGAGCTTTCCGCCGTGAACACCACGCGGTCGGCGTCGCGGAAGGCGGCTTCCACCTCGCCAAACAATGTGGGATGCAGGAGCGGCTCGAAGAAGCGGCGGATCGCAGCGCTTTCGTGCACGTACATCACGGCCGGACACCCGGCCAGGCGGGCGGCGTGCACCGCCCAGAAGGTGACCATCGTATTGGCGATCAGCAGATCGGTTTCCGCCCACGGCAGCGAACCGGTGATCTCGCCGAGGCGCGTCCGAAACGCTGCGGGCGACTCGGCACGCAGAGCCGGTCGGAGGTCGAGCACGGTGACGGGCATGCCGGCCTCCTCAAAGACCCGCCGCAACGGTCCTTCCTGAGGAGAGACAATGCGGACCGAGTTGCCGGGTTGCGCGGCGAGATGGCGGGCGAGTTCAAAGACGAACCAGGGCGCGCCTTCGAAATTGAGATTGTGGGTCGCGACGAGCACGCGCAGCGGTCGCGCCGGCACGGGCGGCGGTTCCTCGCCGGCGCGCGATGCCGCCGGTTTTCGGGCGGGCGCATCAGTGGAATAGGCATCCCAGGCAGCGCCGATCGCCGAGCGAAAATCGGCGAAACTTCCGCGCGACACGCCGAGACGCTTCGCGGCGCCGCGCAAGGCCAGAATCGCGCGCGCAAAGGTGGCGCGCGATCGCGGGGGCAGGGGTTTGTCGGCGCCGGTGATGACGTGAGGCGTGAAGCGTCGCGCGAACACGAGATGTTTCTCCCCATTGGCCAGTTCGGCGAAAACCTTCAGGAGCGCCGGCACGGGCGTGTCGGCGGGCAGATCGACGTGGCCCAGGAACGCCGAGGTTTCGCGTCCGGGCAGATCGGGAAAAAGCGAATCCACATCGGTGCGACGAAGTCCGTGCAGCAAGGCACCTTCCTGGCGGGGATCGACCATCGCGGTGATCCGCGTGATCGGCTGGTGGCGATGCGCGAGCCAGCCGGTGATGGAAAGCCGGCCATAGCGCAGCCAGCCGGACTCGCGCGGCTCCTCGAGGGCGCCGTAAAACGGCGGATTGGGCAGCGAGTTCAGCGGCACCGCCGCTGCGCCCGACACGACTTCGTCCGCCAGCGAGCGAAACGTGTCATGGGGGCGACGGGCCTTCAATCGCAGCAAGGCCGGTACGAGTTCGGGCAGAAGCGCGGCGAGAGCGGGTCGGCTGGAGGTGACCGGCTGCGCGAGCGAGGAAATCTCCGTCCGGAAGTATTCCCGCCATCCGCCGGATTGATCGCGGGCTTCGAGGCGAAACAAAGACGCGCCAGACGGAGGCTCGAGCAGGAGTGAAAAGCCGGCGTAGGGCGGGCCGGCCTGCGGACGGAACCGTTCGTCGATGCCCGGTCGCGGCAGGCCGTGCAGGGCGAGATGAGGCTGACCGTCGACCCAACCCCGCACGTCGGTGATCGATCCGTTCGCGGTGCCGATCCAGCCCGCCACCCACGTCGGTCCGATAGGGAATTTCCATTCCGTCGGATGAATATCGACCGCGAAGGTCCAATCGGGGACGGGATTCACGGGCGGCATTCGGCCAATCCGGGCGAAAGAAGAGGGCGCTTGAGGTAGCGGGGCACGGCACCACCGGAATGGGGATGCGGCCAAATACCGTCAACTCTTGGTGCGCGCCGTCCGAAAGCAGCGTCAGGGTTTTCGTTGCGCGATCGTGGCGACGAGCGCCGCGTGATGCGGCAGGAGCGTCGCGGCGTCGAAAAGCTGCCGGACGCGGAGATTGGCGGAACGGGCGCGCTCCAGCGCGGCCGAACGGTCCACGAGCGCTGCGGCCATCGCTTCGGCGAGAGCCACCGGGTCGCCGGGGTTGACGAGCAGGGCGTCGGTTCCCGCGCGGACGATCTCAGGGATGCCATGGACGCTGGTGCTGACGATCGGCGCGCCCAGGCCCATGGCCTCGAGGACCACGCGGGGAAAGGATTCCTCGTAGCTGCTGCACACAAACAAGTCGGCGGCGGCGAGGAAACGACCCGGTTCCGCGGTCTCGGGCACCAGGCGAAGGTTGTCCCTTTTGAGTCCGGCCCAGTCGGCGGCAAGTTCACGGTCAAACGGAGTGTCGCGTGCGCCGACCGCGAGGAACAGCGCGCGGGTGGCGAGATCGGGATGCGTCCGCGACAGGTGCTCCACGGCGCGTCCAAAAATGTGCTGGCCCTTGCGGTCACAAACGGTCCCGAGGTTGACGACCAGAAACGTGTCGTCGCGCACCCCGATTTCGCGCCGCAGCCCGGAACGTTCGTGGCCCTGGCGGAAGGCATCGAGGGATGAAAGTTCGACCCAGCCGGGGTTGAGGCTGTTTCCGACTCCCGCCAGCAATGGCAAATAGTAACGACGCGTGGCCTCGGTCAGGAACGAGACATGGGTGGTGCACGCGAACGCATCCGCCACGACGGGCAGACATTCGGCCGCCATGTGTCCGAGGAAAAACGATTCGGGCGTGGTGCTTTCGTGGATGTAGAGCAGCGACGGCCGGCCGGCGCGATGCGCGAGCAGCGACGCCCAGTAGCAGGAAAGCGTGTTGGCGATGACCAGGTCGCCGGCGCTGAAATCGACGTGCTCGGCATGCCGGGCAATGGCGGCACGCAACTCATCGGCGCCGGCCGATTCGAGCAGCGCGCGATCGTCGGCGAGATGCACCTCCGCCCCGGCCCGTTCGAAGTCCGCGCGCAGGTCGCCGTCCTCCGCACTGAGCAGGGAAAGCTGCGTCCCGCGGGACGCGAGATGATGGGCCAGCTCGAGCAGAAACAGCGGTGCCCCGCCCCGACTAAGGTTGTGTGTGACCAGCCAGACGCGTTTCGGGGGCGGTGCATCCCTGGACACGATCGGCGAGGCGGCCGCCGTGGCAGCGCGACGGGAGCCGCTGCTGACGGAAAACTCCCGTCGCACCGACTGGATTTCCTGCCGGAGGGCCGAACCGCCGGCGACATCAAATCCCCTCTGGCGCAAAGCCCGCCGCAAAGCGCGCCACGATCGCCAGAAGAAAAATCGGGACCGCGGCAGATACGGGCGCTTTTCCTCGGCCAGATCGTAATAGGGAACGCGCTGCACATGACAGAGCTCCCAGTGGTCGTCGGGCAGCTGGGCGTAGATGCGGAGGGTGAGCGGTCGCGGCAACTGCGCCGGCACGTCGATGACGCCTTCGAACCGGGCGGTGCGCGCATTTCGAAAATCCGGAAAAAGCTTGGGCAGATACGCGTACGATTGTCCGGATCGCAAGACCTGGAGGGACTGCAAATCAACACTCGCCGCGATCGCGCGGAGCGGAGTCTGCTCGTGAAACAACCAGCCTTCCACCTGCAGGCGGCCGTTGGCGACGCGGGCGATCCAGCCCGGATGATGCAGGTGGCCATGGAAGGGCGCGTGGGCGAACCGCGTCACCCACGGCCGGGGAAAAAGGTCCGCGATCGCATTCGCGGCCGACGCGAGATCGCCCGGCGGCTCCCGCTTGAGCATCAATCGCAAGGCGCGGCCGAAGTCGACCGCGGGGATGGCGGGCCGGGGCGTCTCTGCCGGCACCGTTGCCTGGCCGCGGACTGGAATCGACAGCGACTGGAGCGGTGCCCACGCGCCGGATACATCGCAGCCTTCGAAGTGCAGCTGGTGGTCACCCTCGGGCAGGAACGTGATGCACTCGAAGGCGCCGGGAATCTCCGGCTCGCGCCGGCCGAAGTGCTGCGCGAGATCGGCGCGCATGAACCCATAATCGACGGGCAGCCAGGCTTCGCCGCACCGCACGCGAACGTCCACCAGATCGTGGCCGGTTTTGCCGACCGCCCAACCGCGGATGTTCACCATTCCGGCGGGGCAGGTCGCTCCGGGTGCAGGAAAATCGAAATGAAAAAACGCCGTCGGGGTTTCCGTCATCGACGGTGGGAATCGCGTCGCATGACGAGTTCAGGGAGGGGGGAGCGGACGGGCAATTTCCGCGGCCAGCGCGGCGTGTCGCGGCAGGACGGTCGCAGCGGCAAACTGCTCCTCGGCGCGTTTCCGGGCCCGACGGGCGAGCGACGTTCGCAGATCGGCTTCCGCCAGGGCGCGCGCCATCGCGCCGGCCAGCGCCACCGGGTCGCCGGGCGGGACGAGGATCGCTTCCTGTTCCGGACGGACCTGCTCGAGAATTCCGTGCACGCCGGATGACACGATGGGGGCGCCGCAGGCCATGGCCTCGAGGATGACGCGGGGCGAGGATTCCTCGAAGCTGGAGCAGACGAACAGGTCGGCCGCGACAAAGTACGGCAGGTAGTCGGGAGTTTCGGGATGCACGACCAGGTTCTCACGGCCCAGTTGACCGAGGATTTCGCGCAATTGTTCATCGAAGATGGTGTGACGTCCGCCGAGCATGACAAAACGGGTGCGCTGTCCCAGACCGGGATGGTGGCGCATCAGCAGATCCACGGCTTGCGCAAAAATATGCTGGCCCTTGCGATCGCACACCGTGCCGATGTTGCTCACCAGCAGGTCATCGGGCCCAAGTCCGAAATGGGTGCGTTCGGCGAGACGCGGATGAGTCTTCCGCCAGGCGTCGATGCGCGCGAGGTCGACCCAGCCCGGCGTCAGCCGGTGACGCGTGGGGTCGCCGTAGTCGAGGTGATAGCGGCGGGTCGACTCGGTGGTGAACGACACCGCATTGGCAATGCCGAACGCTTCGGTGGCGAGCGCGACCATTTCCGGATGAACGCGATCCCCGTAAAAGCTCGCCGGGGTCGTGCTCTCATGGACGTACATCAGCGCAGGCCGGCCGGCACGCTGCGCGGCGTGAACCGCCCAGAAGGTCGTGAAGGTGTTGGCGACAACGAGGTCCGCGGTTTCCGGGCGAATTTGCGCGGCGGCGCGATCGACCGCGGCGAGCGCGTCCTCGCGCGACCGGGCGCTGAACAGGCCGGCGAGATCGACGAGCGAAATTTCGGCTCCGAGGCCGGCGAAGCGGTCGCGCAGCGGTCCGTCCGTCGGCGAGACCACCCGCAGGCGGACGCCCTGCTCGGACAGGAAACGGGCATAGTCGAAAAGAAAAAGCGGCGCGCCTTCGAGATTCAGATTGTGGGTGGCGAGCAGAACGGTGCGCGGCAGCGGACGCTCGAGGGTGAGGGGGGCCGGCCGGGCGGGAGAGACGGGCTTCGTGATGATCGGAGCGCGCTTTTCATGATCGAGGCGCAGGCGCGCCAGCTCCTGCCGCATCTCGTCATCCTCGGCGACGGCGATGCCGGCGGATTGCAAGGCGGAGCGAAGGAATGCGAGCGCGCTGTCGAACGTGACGCGATCCTTTCCTGCATACGGAGCCTTGTTGTCCTCCTGCGTGGTCAGACGCGAGCGCAGCGCTGAGCAAAGCACCAGGCCGCCGCCGACAGTTTCGGCGTAGAGCCGCAACGTGGTCGGCCGCGGCAACTGGGAGGGAACGTCGACGAAGCCGTGCAAGCCGCACCGAGCGGCTTGAGGGAAGGCGGCGAAATGCGCGGCGGGATTGGGCGACGGGACGTAGTGCGCGATGGCCTGCAGGATCTGAAGATCGAAGGTCGCGAGCACCCGCAGGATCGGCTCGGTCTCGTGAAACAGATATCCGAAAACCGGGACCCGGCCGAACTGGCTGTGGGTCAGGGCGGCGGGTTCGTCCAGATGGCCATGAAACGGGAAGGGCGGGTGCAGGAGATAGCGCGGGTGCGGGATCTCGCGAACGATCTCGTCGGCCAGCGAATCCAGCGAGGCGTCGGGATTTCGGCGCGACTCGCGCAGCAGCGCTTGCAGGGCGCGGCCGAACTCGTGCCAGCGGAGCTCTCCGACGGGAGTCGCCACGTGCGCAGGTGGACTTGCCGGCCGGACGTCGAAGCGCACGGTTTGAAACACGCGCCAGGTCCCATCGAGGTCGAGCGTTTCGAGATCGATTTCCGCCGGCCCGCGTGCCAGCTCGACCACGACGTCGAACCCCGCCAGCGCGTACGGTTTGCCGGTGCGAAAATGCACGGCGAGATCGGCGCGCGGGAATCCGTGCGTCGCGGCAAAGGTCCGATGGGCGATACGCGCGCGGACGTCGACAAACTGGGCGGTCCCTTTCGGCCAGACCCAGCCCAGGAGGCGATGACGACCCTCGGGCAGGATGGCACCATCGACCGGCGCGTCGAGATGGGAGAGGCTGAAGGCGGTCTCGGGCATCCGGGAGGATCAGCCGAGCCAGGCCTCGCGAATCACCTGCAGATGCGCGGGCAGCGCACGGGAGTGGTGATAGTTGCGGGCGGCGCGAGCGTAGGCCATCGAAAGCATCTTGTCGTTCGCCGCCGCATGGTCCGCAAGGGCCTTTTTCAACGCGGCCGCCAGCTTGAACGGATCGCCGGCGGGCACGAGATAGGCCTCATCGGTGTGGGTGAGCATTTCGGGGATTCCATTGACGTCGGTGCTGACAATCCGCGTGCGAAATACCATGGCCTCCAGGAGCACCCGCGGAAACGATTCCTCGAAACTGGTGCACACCAGGATGTCGGCGAGCCGGTAGAAATCGTAGATGTCCGGTGTTTCCGGGAAGATCCTCACCTCGGCCAGCCCCAGAAGCTGCAGATCCTCGGTGAGCGTTTCCATGTAGAGTCCGGGCCGCGCGCCGACCATCACCCACTGGACCGCCGGGGACGGACCGGGCATTTCGCGACGCAACAGATCGATCGCCTTCACGAAGATGTGCTGTCCCTTGCGTTCGCAGATCGAGCCGATGTTCGCGACCACGATCGCATTGGGATCGAGTCCATGCTTCTGCCGCAGGGTGGTGCGATCGTGGCTGGCGACGAAGGCGTTGATGCGGTCGAAGTCCACCCAGCTGCGCAGCGTGCGGAAATTGTCGTTGCCGTTCAGTTTTTCGAAAAAGGTCCGGGTGGCGGCGGCGGTGAAGACGACACGGGTCGCCTCGTGATAGGCGGCCTCAACCAGCGGATGCAACGGGAGCGGCAGCGAGGCGGCGAAAAACCGCTCCACCGTGTTGCTTTCGTGCACGTACATCGCCGACGGCCGGTCCAATGCGCGGGCGAGATGGACCGCCCAGAACGACATCATGGTGTTGGCGATGATCACCTCGGCGTCATCCCAGTTTCGTCCGGAGGCAAACGATTTGACGGCCTGGGCGAAGATTTCGGCCGAGGACGCGCGGACGAGGGTCTTGATATCCCAGCATTCGACTCGGATGCCCGCTTGCTCGAAGCGGGTCCGCAGCGGCCCATCCTCGGGCGTGGCCACGGTGACCGTCACGCCCGGCTGGCTCGCGAGAAAACGCGCCAGTTCGAAGGCGAAGATGGGCGCGCCCTCGAACTTCAGATTGTGCGTGACCAGGAGCGCCTTGAACGGCCGCGCCACCTGCGCCGAACGCTGATGGTACGGATTCAGCGGAAGATTTCGCGGAGGAAATTCGAGGGCGTCGCTTTGGTGCGGGTCCGCCAGATGACCGTGGCGCTCCAGGAAGGCGATGTGTTCGCGCTCGGCGTAGGCGCGGCCGCGCGACGCGCTTCCGACGTGCCGGAGCACGGCTTGGGGCGTTTGCACCACGCGGAACCCTGCCTTTTGGGCGCGCAGGCAGAAATCGACGTCGTTGTACGCCACGCGCAGGTCCTGTTCGTCGAAGCCCGCAAGCTGCCGGTAGAGATCCGTGCGTGTCAGAAGGCAGGCCCCGGTGACGGCAGCGACATTGCGCGCGGCGTGCGGCAGGAACAGGTAGCCCAGCTCGCCCGCGGGCTCGCGCTCGAACAACACGTGCGGCAGCCCGTCCTCGCGGCCGATGCTGATGCCCGCATGATTTACCGTGTCGTCGGGATAGAGCAGCTTGGCGCCGACAATGCCGACACCCGGCACGCTGAGCCAGCCCACCATATCCTCGAGCCAGCCGGGAGCGATCGCCTCCACGTCGTTGTTGAGATGGAGCACGAGGGGCGTTTTGGCTTCGCGGGTGCCGAGGTTCACGAGCCGCGAATAGTTGAATCCTTCCTCCCCGGCCGCGGCGGTAACCACCGAGCAGCGGAGATCGGAACGCTTCGGTAACGCTTGAAGGAATTCGACGGAGGCGGGTTCGTCCGAGGCGTCATCGACCACGACGACCTGGACGCGATCCCGGGGGGTGGTGCGGGCGAGGGAGTCGAGGCAACGCTGCAGCAGCTCCGCGCGATTCCGGGTGGGAATCACGATCGTGACTTCCTGGGCCTGCAGAAGCTTCGAATCCCACTGCAGTTGGTGCAGACAAAGCGCGTAGTCGCGGGCGAATGCCGGCAGCATCGGCTTCGCCTGCAGGCCGCGCCGTGTCACCGCTTCGGCAATTGCCCGGAACGCGGCCTCGAACAGGTACGATTTCTGGTCACCGCGCGAGGCGGTGCTTTCGGCATGCGCCCGCCAATGATAGCCGATGCAGGGCACGTGGATGATGTCAGCGGGCGCGATTTGCTCGAAGCACCGGAGGAAGAGATCGATGTCCTGCGCGCCGTTGAACTCCGGACGTAACCCGCCGATCTGTTCGACGATGGCACGGCGGATAATGGAAAGATGATGCGTGTAGTTGTGCGTGATCGCCATCTCGGGGCTCCAGTCGCCCTTGAACTGCGGGTCGAATCGGCGGCCGCTGTCGTCAATCTTGTCCTCGTCCGTGTAAAGATAGCCCGCCGTCGGACGCTTCGCGATGGCGGTGGCGACGTGCAGCAGCGCGTCGTCGGGCAGAACATCATCGTGATCGACCAAGGCCACAAATTCGCCCCGCGCGTGCGCCAGCCCGGCATTGGTCGCGCGCGCGATGTGGCCGTTCTCGGAAAGAAAAACCGGCCGGATGCGCGCCTCGTCCCGCGCCGCCTCCTCGAGCAGCCGGCGCACCTGAGACTGGGTCGACGCGTCGTCGGCAATACAAAGCTCCCAGCGCGGATAAATCTGGCGGCGCAGGGAATCGAGCAACTCGCGCAGATACCGTTCCGGAGTGTTGTACGCCGGCACGAGCACGCTGATGAGCGGTCCGCCCGCGGCGACCAGCGCGGAGGCGTCGTGTTGCAATACACTGCGCAGGCGCGGCGTCAGCCGATTGTGCCAGCACCAGCGCGTGTACGGATCGAGGTCGCGTCGGCGCGTCGGCGCCGCAGCCGCCGGCTTCGCATCCGTCGGTGCGAGCGTGCGGCTGAGGTCGGCCCGCAGCCGGCCAATCTCGGCGCGCGCCTGCGTCCAGTCGTCGATTTCGAAGCGTCCCAGCAGCCGGCCCCGCAGCAGCGCGGCGACGATCTTGTAGAAAAGGAACGGACGAAAAATCGGGACCGGTCCCGAATGTTCGTCGTGGCGGTCGAGATACATGCGCCGGGCAAAGACGAGCCGACGCGCGCCGTCCGGCATCACCGCAAAGATCTTGAGATTGGCGGGACTCGGAATCTCCGGTCCGAGGTCGACCAGACCGTAGTATCCGGACGCAAGGGCGTTGGCATGATCGGCCCGATGGGCGGCGACGTCCGGTCGATCCTTGGGATAGACGAGGCGGTTCTCTTCCTGCGCACCGACCGTGGCGCTCAGCTGACGGAAGGCGCCACCGGCGAGGAAGGCCCAACCCGTGACGCGGAATTTTTCGTAGACCGAATTGATCCAGTGGCCGGGGTTCTCGATGTGGCCCAGGATTTCTCCAGTTCCGCCCAGATCGCTGTTGGCCGTGAGCACCTCCGCGAGCACGCGGTCGGCTTCGCGGCATTGCACCGACCAGGAGACGCGATGGAAATGACGATAAAGATGATGAAGCGTTTGATAGACCAGCGCGGCGCGCAGGGTGAGCGACGGTTTTGCGGCGTTGGAAGGTAGGGACCGCGAATCGATATCGGTCGCGAAAAATTCGCGCCAGTCGGTACCGTCGTGAAATTCCAACCGCAAGCGGCTCGCGCCGGCCCACGCCGTCACGCGGATCGAAAACCCCGTGCGCCGCGCCGCCGTTCCACCGCCGAAAGCCATCTCAGTGTCGGGCCGGTCGAGTCCGTAATTGCCGAGAAAAATCCGGTCGTCGAGCCGCGCCCGGATGTCGACCGCGCCGGCCCGGTTGAACAGCCAGCCCGCGAGATCAAAAACGGCGGAGGTGAGACGCCACGACGACGGCTGATCGACGTGAAAGGCGAGCTCGGGTGCGGTCATTTTGCCAGGGCATTCAGCTTGGCCGGACCGGTGCAGTCGAGAGCGAAGAACTGAGGCGGGTTCATGGAGTTGAAGGTTGAAAGTTGAGGGTTGAGGGACCGAGCCCCGGAATGAAAACCGGGAATTTCGGTTCATCGACTTCCACGCACCTTCGGTTTTTCCCCTGGGCTTTTTGCGCCTCCAGGCTTTCTGAAACGGCACTCCAGCAAGTTTAGTTCAATTGTAGCCGTTCGGGATCGGAAATGTAGGAGCCTGCTTGCAGGCGACAAGAGTGGCGATGCTCATTTCCTCGCCTGCAAGCAGGCTCCTGCATCGGCTACACAATTTTTGTCTACTCCAAGTGCCTCGAATCCTGGGTTTTCGAGCGATCAATCTTCCACCGCAGGAATCCGGCTCAACGCACCGTGATGCCCGACCAGTAGGCCCAGTCGTTGGTGATGTTGCCGGCCGGACCGGGCCCGAAATGAAAGATCAGATGCCCCGTCAGGGTCACGGGGCTTTCAAACCGTGCGGTCTGCGGGCCACGATCGGCGGGATTGGTCGCGGGATCGAGATGCCGGTGCCACAGCGAGCGACGCAGACCGCCCGCCTGTTCCTCGAGGATTTCGACGTCGATGCCGTCGGTGACGGCGGGGCGGCTGTGATCGTACGCGGCGGCGGGCAGGCCGAAGATCGCCGTGATCTCCCGCGCCCCGGTTGGCGGCACGACGGTGATTTCCGAGGGCGCGTGGGCGTTGATCACGTTGCGACCTTCGACGATTCCCGTGCTGATGCCAAATTTGCTGCGGGCGCGCTCGGGCGCCGGAGAGACCATCGAAAAGTCTGCGGCCGCAAGCCGCTGCACCTTCCAGTCAGCGTCGGAGCCCTGGTCGTCGGGCATGACCAGGAGGCGCGCCGTCTGCCAGTGCCCCTTGGCGAGCGAGGCGGCCGCGGTGGTGATCGCGGTCGGCGGGAGGTACAGATCGGTCTCGCCTTCTTCGGCGACAGGCTGGCCGGCAAGCCCGAATCGGGCGGTGCGTTCGGCGATGAAATCAGGGCGCTCACGGAATTTTTTTCCGACCGTGATCATCGCGGCAATTTTTCGTGGCGGCAGGCGGGCGAGAATCTGCTCCAGCACGGCCGTCTCGTTTTCGCGTTCGCCCGGAACCATGACTGCGCGGCGCTCGGAGTAGTACGGCAGGAGAGGATTCCAGTCGGCGCCGTAGATCAGGACCACTCCGTCAGCCGGGACCGTTTCCCGCACAATCACGCCCATTTCGGGCGGAGGCGGAGCCGGGCGCCAATGGTAGGTGCCGTAACCGCGATCGAATGAGAGCAGCTGGAGCGCGGTGACCAGAATCAGTGCGGTCCAGAGTGCGGATCCGGGCAGGCGCTCATTGTCCCACGCCGAGGCGAGAAGCAGGCCGGCCGCAGTTACCAGCAGGATGCCGTTGGCCGTGTAGTAGTAGTCGTGAATGTGGTAGAGATTGGAAAAAATGAGTGGTCCTGAAAGAAACCCGGCCAGGCAGGCAAGCGCGGTGACTCTTGCGGCGGGGCGCGCCAAGGTGGCTGCTACGAGTCCGATCACCAATCCGCCCTCGCTGAGGATGAATTGAAAAACGGTTTCCTGCAGATGGCGCCAGAAGGACGTGTCGAAGCGCAGGCCAAAGTCCCCGTAGTTCCAGCGATGCAGGTCCGTGGAGGTCAGGAATCCGGAAAACGGGTTTGAGTTTTTGACGTCATCGGAGTGTTGGACCCACCACAGGCCGACGGCGAGAGCGAGCGCGACCGGCAGAGCGGCCCAGAAAATGGAAAGCCCGCGCGAGCGGTGGGCGGCGAGTCCCGTCGATGGCCGGAAAATAGCGATTGCCGCCAGAGTGGCCGCGGGCGGACAGAATACGACGAACGTGGTTATTTTGGTCAGGGCCGCAAGGACTGCGGACAAGATCGTCGCGATGATCCAGAGCCAGTGGCCGCCTGCCAGCGAGCGGCGCAAGCTGGCGACGAACCAGACCGCGAAAAAAACGGCGGCGGTCTCGATCATGAACGTGCGCGCGTAGAAAAGGTAGACCGGCGAGCAGAGCACGAAGCACAACACGATCAGGCGACGTCGCGGCGGCAGGCCGGCCACGGCGAGCACATCATAGACCGCCGGAAGGGTGCCGAGGAAAAACAGGACACTGACGAGCCGGCCGGCCGATTCGAGTCCCAGTCCGGTCAGTTCGACCGTCCAGGCGATACACATCTGGTAGGTCGGAAACTCCATCGGGATCGACCACGGCGGACCGAACAACGGCGTGAGATAGTTCAGGTGCCATCCGTCGTGAACCATCCAATAGGTGCTCAGGGCGGTCTGAAGTTGACGGAACTCGTAGCGGTCCAGGATGGACGCGTGCCACGAACGGGTCAGCTCCCAGAGGGCCACGACGGCCACGCCGATGAAAAATACGCTGAGACCCCGGTCCGACCGGGATGGAGCCGGAGAATTGCCCATGGAGTCAGGGAGGGACCGAACCGGCCGTCTCCCGTCGAATGCCCTCGGCGAGGTCGATTTTCGGCCGCCAGCCAGTGGCCGCGATCAGTTTTGCATTGTCGAGTCGGCTATCCTGGACGTCCCAGGGCGAGGCCGGCGCCCGGGCAAGAAGTATCTTCCGGCCCACCTGGGCCTCGACCTCGGCCAACACTTCGAGGACCGAATGGGATCGTCCGGCGCTGACGTTGAAAATTCCGGTCAAAGGCCGTTCCAGCACGGCCGTCAGGGCGGACAGAAAATCCTCGCAGTACAGGTAATCTTTTCGGGCGGAGCCATCGCCCCACAAGGCGAGCGGCTGACCGTGAACGGCGCAGCGGATGGCGTGTGGAATGATTCCTTGTGGTCGGGCCGTCGAAACCGGGTAGCCATAAGGATTCGAAATCCGCAGGATGGTAAACGGAATGCCATGCTGCTCGGCCGCCCGCAGAATGGTCTCTTCGGCGGCGACCTTGGCGAGTCCGTAGCGGCCCAGGGGATGAGTGGGATCGCTTTCGCGGCTGGGATGTTCGCGGGCGTTGCCATAGACGGTGCCCCCCGACGAAAAAAATATCAGGCGGGGCCGCCGTTCGACCGGACACGCCACGATGCTTTCGAGAAGCCGACGCAGAAAGGGCAGATCAAAAACATGAGGCGATTCGGGATTCGCCTCGGCCGATGCCGGCAATGTGCTCCAGGCCAGATGCAGGATGGCGCCTGCCTGCTGCAGGCTATTTCGATCCGGCAGCTCCCGCAGATCGCGGATGCCACCCCCCGCCTGACGGGAGAACAGGGAGACCTTGTGCGCCGAGGCTTCGTAGTGTCGCGCGATCAGGGTGGCGAGGCGACCGCGTCCGCCGGTGACAAAAAGATTCAGCGAAGACGCCATTTCAGGAAAGCAGACGCTCGTAGAAGGCCGCCAACTCCCGGGCGCTGCGCGACCAGCTGAAATGGCGGGCGGCGAAATCCCGCGCCCCCTGGGCGAGTTGGTCGCGCAGCGGGGCGTTCGCCTGGAGATCGCGAATGGCGTGGGCGATCCCCGAGGCATCGGCCCGATCGAGCACGTAGGCGTCCACACCATGCCGCACTTCCGTGCCCAGATTGGTTCGCGGCAGAATGACCGGCCGGCCGAGTGCGAAGAACTCCGGCAGCTTGGAGGGAAACCGGTAGTCATTGAACGCGTCCGGCGAACCCGGTTGGACGAAAAAGTCGGCCAGCGACATCAAGGGTGGGAGATAGCGGTGGTGGAGGATGTGACCCAGATTGAAGACAAACGGATCGACCTGACCCGCCAGTGGACCGAGAAAATCGACCGAATCCATGCCGGTCCGGATGAGCTTTGCCGTCGGGCGGTGACGATTCAGCTCGACCAGCGCGAGATAAAGCTCCCGCACTTCGGCGGCATTCGCCTCGTGCACATTGCCGTGGTAAAACAGCAGCGACTCCCCGGGTGCGAGATGCAGTTCCTGGCGGAAGTCATCGGGAATGGGCCGAGGGAAAAAGGTGCGCGCATCGGCAGCGGGGCGGATCAGTTGGGTCGGTTTTTCCGCGGGAACGAACTCGCGGAGGCGGTCGGTGATCACGGTGACGCCATCGGCATTTTCGAGAAAGGCGCGTCCGTGGTGCGGGTGCGACCGGTCGGCCGGGACCAGCGCGTCGAGGGAGTGATCGTCGAGCCGGTCGAGTTCCTCGATGCTGCGGCCCGTGGACAGCGCGAGCAGTTGTTTCTCGTTGTCCTCGAGATGGACGATGAGGCGGGCACGATATTTTTTTCGGATATCCTCGGCAACGCGACGGACGTTTTCGCGCGTGGTCCAGCAATGGATCACCTCGGGGCCGCGACCGTCGGAATAAACAAGCGATGCCAAGGCCTCGCTCTGGTTCAAGGCGCGAAAGCGCGGTTGCTCGTGATGGGAAATCGTATCCACATCATGAGTCACGGCCACGGCGCTGTCGTGTCCGAGCGCCGCCAGCTCATTGGCGAGCGCGGCGGCATGCAGGGCGCTGTTTGACGCGAAGCTGCCGGGCAGCAGGAACAGCACATTGCGAGGACGAATCTCCGGGGAGGCCGACATGGGCAGCGTGCGGCGCGTGTATCCGGGAAGGGAGACGCGCTCCGCGGTCAGGTCGATCTCGGGGCCGTGAAACTCATCATGGGCAATACTAAAGGCGACCCGGGTGCGTGCCACGACGCGCCGACCGTCGGCGAGACGCGCGCGAACCCGCACGGGTCCATGCCCGGCGACGAGATAGTCGGCGGTCTCGAATCCAGCCGCGCTCGCATGGGATACTTCCGGATGCGACACCGGGACGTCGCGTCGGGGACGGCCGACGACGCAGGCGATCTCGCGATGGCCGTACCGGAGCGTGAGCGACTCGACCGGCGAGGCGTCGTCGAGAGCCCAACCGCCGGCCTTGACCCGGTCGGAGAGGACGCCTTCGGCAATGGGCTCGTCGATCACCGCGCGGAAAGGCATCGGCTCGACGACCGCGAGGAGCTGCCGGAAATCTTTCCACCCGCCCGAGGCATCCTGCGCCTGCAGTCGGATGAGATGCGCGCCGGTGGGCAAGCGCCCGGAAACCACAAAGCCGCAGTTCGCGGCGGCCGCGTTTCCGGGAAAGAGGTCGGGAACGTCGACGCGAGTTTCCCGGGTGACTTGGGGGAGGACGACCTGGTCGGCGACCGCCCGCACCGCGGGCGCCTCGGTCCGGTCGAGAATCAGGCACCAGCCCTTGATGGATACGGCGCCGCCGACGGACCGCAGTGGAAGCGGCGACTCGATTTCGTGGCGGACGCTGATGGATTCGCTCATTTCCGGCTGCGCGCGAACATTCGCTCGACGCTGCGCAGCCAGGCCGTCCACCGCCAGCTGCGCGAGTGCTTCATGGTTCGCAGCTCGGTGTCGAGTTGCGCGATGCGGGCCAGATGACGGCTGATCTCCGAGTCGGCGTGATGCAGCCGTTGATCCAGTTCGGCACAACGGGCGTTGAGACCGGCATTGGTCTCGCCCAGCTGCAAGACCCGCTGCTCAAGATTGTGCACCGACTCCCGGGCGATCGCGAAATCAGCGCGCGCGGCTTCCAGCGCCTCGTTGGTCACGTGCTGCACATGTCGGAGTTCGTCATGGCGCGTCTGCAATCCGGCGCGTACGGTTTCAAGATGCGCGGCTTCCTCCATTTTTTGATCCGCGATCGCCTGCGTGGTGCGCAGTAATTGCTGGCATTCGGCGAGTCGATCCGCCGTCTCGTCCCGCGCATCCTCTAGTTCCATGATCCGGACCTGAACGAGGATCAGCTGCTGGCGCATCCGGTGGACGAGCTCGGCCGGGTCCGGGTCGGCTGGGTTCATGGGCAGGGAACTCAACGCCGCGGCGGAACCGATGTGAAGCCTATTGTCGGCCGGGTCTACTGCAGCTCGATGCGCCGGATTATATAGCTCAACGTTCGCTGGTCGGCGGTCGTGGGCGGAAGCGACTGGTCGGATTGGAGGGTGAACGTATACGCCCCTTCGTGCGCGGAAACGTCTGTCAAAGGGAATGAAACATCGAACCAGCCGTCGGTCGTGTGATCCGACGCGATCGAGCCCAGCACATGGCTGCCCGCGCGAACCTCGATCGCGACCTGGTCGGCGACATGGCGATCGTGATAGAGCGCCATCGGAATCCAGCCGACGAGATGAAGTTTACTCGGCGCTTCGGCGGCGAGAACGATTTCCGCCTGGGGTCCGGTCCAGGCGAACCGGCCGCCCTCGGAACTCTCGATTGGAAAGCTCCCAAGAAGCGCCTCGGTGCTGTCATCCGTGGTCCAGTCCGCCGCCGCATCGAACGCAGGGCGGCGAATCCCGGCGCGCGCGAAGAAGAGGCCGACGTTGCCATTCAGACCCTGGGCCGGTTTCGGGAGATTGCCTCCGCCAAAATAGACCATGAGGCCGCCATTCCCATCCGTCACGATGCTCGGATCGCAAATGACGGCGCGATTCCAGTCCTGACGCATTGCCGGCGGAACCAATGGCTCCCGGGAAATCTTGCGCCAGTTCACGGGATCGCGTGCGACGGCGAGCCCGAGATTGCGGCCCTCGTGGGCGTCGCGACCCGTGTAGAGCAGGTAGAAATTCGGCGCGACGAACACCACGGCTGGTTCGCCCACGCCATTTTCGTCGAAGCCGCCGGTCGGGCCGGCGTCGAGAATGGGATTGCCTGCGAATTTCTGCCAGCTGGTGCCATCAGCCGAGCGCGCCACGCCGATCCGTTGGACGCCCGCGCGGTTCATTCCGAGATAGTAGAGATAGAATTGGTCGCCGACTGAAATGACGTTCGGGTCGCCGACGGAAGCCTCGTCCCAGGATCCTGTTGGTCCCACGTCGACGGCGGGACGCGACGACAGAATCGGGAACGATTTTCCATCGGCCGAGATGGCGGCGCTGATGGTGGCGACCCCGTGCTCGTCCTGGCCTTGAAAGACATAGTGAACCTGCCCGCCGACCCGAAACGCGTCGCCGTTGGCGGCGATGGCGGTGCGCGCGTAACGGGTCGCGCCGGGGGACAGCACGGGGTTGCCGGGAAATTTGCTCCAGGTGAGTCCATCGGGCGAGGTGGCGACGCCGGTCTGCCAGATCGTGCCATTGAATCCCGAGTAATAGGCGACGTAACCGGAGTCGGATCGCTGGATCGACGGATTCAGCAAGTCGACGTGATCCCAGTCGGAATCCGCCGTTCCGCGGGTCAGCACCGGATCCGGCACCATGCGGGTGATTTCAAAATGCGCGGTGCGCGGCGCGGCCTGCGGATGGTCGTAGGAAAACGTGTCCTCGGCTCGTCCCGCCACCGGCAGAACACACAGCAGCAAAGCGCACGCGCCAGCATGTCGGGCGACAAATCCTGGGAAGGTTCGGTGCATCGCGATGGGGACGTCCGCATCCTCGCGGGGCTCGCCACCGGGTCAAACGCGATCAGATCGAATTGCAGGGCGGCATCGCCGAATGCCGCCAGCACGGATCGATGTCCTCATCGATCCGTGATTCGATTTGCGTGGGCAATGCCGACCAACCTCGGCCCGATGGGACATCGGGCCCTACCGACCGGACCGTTCGCGACAGGCTCTGCTCACGGCACGATGTGCCACACGCCGGGGATGTTGGCCAAGTAGGGCGTCGATGACATGCTCGTGCCATTCATCAACCAGAAGGCCCGATCGCCGGTCGTCGTATTTTCCCAGAGCAGGTCGGGGTGCCCATCACCGTCAAAATCGGCCACCGCGGCAATATGCCAGGGCAGGGCAACATTGGCGCCGAAGGCAAAGCTCGAGAGCGTCGTGCCGTTCATGACCCAGATGCTGCGGTCGCCCGTAACGGTGTTTTCCCAAACCAGATCCGTGTTGCCGTCGCCGGTGAAATCCGCCGCACCCACGATTTTCCAGTCGGTGGAAATGCCGGCCAGATAAATCATACTCTGAATCGTGGCGCCATTCATCAGCCAGAACGTGCGATCGCCGGTCTGGGAGTTTTCCCAGACCAGGTCAGGATGCCCGTCATGGTTGAAGTCGGCGACGGCGGCGATGTGCCAGGCGGTCGGGACGTTGGCGATATAGCCAAAACTGCTCAGCGACGTGCCATTCATGTACCAAATGGTGCGATCGCCGGTGACCGTGTCTTCCCAGACGAGATCGGTCTTGCCGTCGCCGTCGAAGTCGCCGCTGCCGACGATATGCCACTCGGTCGCGATTCCGGCCAGGTAGACAAAGCTGCCGATCGAGAGATGATTCATGATCCAGAAGCTGCGGTCGCCCGTGGATGTGTTTTCCCACAGGATGTCGGCGCTGCCGTCCTGATTGAAGTCAGACGGACCAAACGTCGTGGTTCCGCCGCCGGTGGACGTGAAGGCGAGATTCAGCGTGATGAGGCCGCTGTCCGCACCGGGACCGGTCGTGTCGTCGAATCCGTCCACGGCGAAATAGTAGGTGGTGCCTCCCTTGGCCGTGAAGGTAAGCGCGCTGTGCTGGATGATGCCGGGATTCACGTCGTCGTTGGAGGCAATCGTGGTGAGGGAACCGACGGCGGAACCGGTGTACACCCCGAGGAGCGTGTCGAAAACGCTGTTGTTGGTGTCGAGGCTGACATTGCCGTTGGACGGCGCCGTCCATTTCCACCACACGGAGCGTCCACCGGCGTCGCCCGCGTGATTCGGTTCGCCGGATTCCTTCGTGGCGTTGCAATTGAAGCCGGTGACCGTCGCCGCGTTGTTGGTGAGCGTGATGGTGATGGCGTTGGCAAAATTGTTGTTGGCCGGGACGCTGCCGTAGGGCGCCGGTCCGTACAGGTTTTGCATGCCGGCGATGTCATCGGCCGTCGGCCGATTCGTGTTGCTGACATGGCTGTTCATGATGGCCGTGACCGTCTGCGGCGGAGTGGCCTGATCCGGATGGTCGAGGCCGAGATTGTGGCCGAGTTCGTGAATGGCGACGCGCCGGATGTCCTGCTTGCCGAAGTTTTGGGCGTCCGAAAGGCTGCCGTCGAAGGCATCCCACGTGTAGGCCGTGTTGAAGATCGTGTCCGCCTCGACCCGTTCGTTGCCGCTGGCCCAGTCGGTGGTCACGGCGAGCACGCCGGAGCCGAAGGATTGGCCAAAAATCGTGGAGGAAAATCCGACTTCGTTGAAGTGATCGTTGTCCGCCGGCGTGCCGCTCGGATTGATGGTCCAGGTGAATTGCTCGTCTCCGAGCAGGGCATTCCACGTTTGGAGCGCGAACTGGACGGCCGTCGCGCGCGTGGTGGTGCCGTCGGAGAGTTTGGTCGAGTTGTCCGCGTAGATCCGGATCGGGACCGATCCCGCCGGCCACTTGATGGGCAGGCCGGTGCTGTCGTTCGTGATGTACGCGAAGGCGCCGGCCCGCGGCGTGAAGCCGAAGACCGTCGCAGCGACGGCGAGGAGGGACAGGATTTTAGTTTTCAAGGGTCGGCCGGTGGGACTGGTTGTAGGCGGACTGGATCTTGCCGATGAAGGCGGCGGGAGAGAGCGGCTGCGCGTTGGCCTGCTCCGCCTTGACGGGACTTGGAGTGCCGATCGGCAGGGAAACATCGTTCTCGCTGTACAGGGGGACGCCATTGTTGCGGGCGACGAATTGGCGGCCGGTCGAATCGCTCAGGATCGGGTAGCGTCCGTGCATCAGGGCGACCAGCGGACTGAAGTTTTTTCCGTTGCCGGCGACGAAGAGGATGTCGTCGTCGCCCACGGAAAACTTCGGCGCGCCGTGCACCGTTTGCGTCAGCGCTCCCACCGTGCCGCCCAGCATCGTGAGCACGACGTGGGCTGGCGGGGTGCCCGCGATGACCTGGCGGACATCGATCTCGACGCTGGTGACGATATGGCGGCCAGTGGCGTCGTTCACCATTTCGGCGGACACGGATTTCACGACGCCGCGGATGACATAATCGGACTGTTTCACCAGGTCGGGAAATGTCGGCGGGATGACCGAGGTCGCCCGCGAGGTCAGGGCGGCGGCGGCGAGACCGATCACGGCGGCAATCCGGATCAGCGACGCAAGGGAACTGGCCAGCGAGTGCTTCATGGAAAAGGAGACGTCAGAACGAGGGTGAAAATTGCACTGCGGCCGGCTGGCAGGGACGAAAGCGTTGACGGAATTGATACGCAATCGAAGGAGCCATGGATTCCAGCCGGTGGTATTGAGCCCGTGAGAGGTTACGATGGCGGTGGGGGTTCACAAATGGAAACCCGGCGCGGGGCGCCATTTTTAGAGTGGATTGACAGGCCGTTGTTCCGAACCTCCGGCAAGCCCGCGCGCAACGTCAACGGGTGCACCGGTTTCTGGCGGTGCGCAATGATTGTAGGTCTTTCGCCCGGGTAAGGCGGCGCCTAATGGTGCAGGCGCCAGATGAACTCGAGAAAGGCGCTCCGCCGCAGGTAGCGCAGCAGGAGCGGGTTGCGTTCCAGGGCCGTGGCCGGGATCTCTGTCTTGTTGGCGCGGGTGCGCAGATGGTCGATTTCCTTCCGGCCGATCGTGTGCATCGCGGAAGAGGTTTTCTGGGCGGGATGAACCCGGAAACAGGCGAGAAAATAAGGCACTCGAACGATGCGGGCTCCGGCCTCCTGGAATCGCAGCAAGAGATCCCAATCCATCGCGAACTTGAATGAACGGTCGAGTCCGCCGACCCGATCCCAGATCCGCCGACGCCAGAAAAGGGTTTCCTGGGGAACGAAATCGTTGAGGAGCAGGACCGCGGGGTCGTGTTCGGGCAGGAACCAGCGCGCGATTTCGCGGGACGATTCGTCGATGACGATCCGATTTCCGTACAGGACGTCGACCTCGGGGTGGCGGGCGAAATAGTCGGCCACAAAGGCGAGCGCACCGGGAAGATAAGTGTCATCGGAATTGATCCACGCCATCAGGTCATCGGGGCCGCCGGAAGTGCGGGCAAAGGCGCGCACAATGGCGTCGGCCTGGCCGTCGTCGCGTTCGCTGGTCCATGCCGCGAGCTGCGGGTGCGGCTCCGGCGATGGAGGCTGGGTAGAAGAGTCCGCGGCGATCGCGCGGATGGCTTCGACGCTCCCGTCGGTTGAGCCACCATCGTGGACCACGTAGTCGACGGCGACGCCCTTCTGGTCGAGCACGCTGCGCATGGTCTCGGGCAGAAACCGGGCCTGTTGAAACGAGGGCGTGGCAATGGCGAAACGCGGAGCCTCGCGTGCCACGGTCTCATTCGGAAAATTTTCCGGTCGCACCGGCCGGGGAAGGTGCGCCATGTGGGCGGGCATCTGAAAGAAGATGAGGTCGGTCCAGTCGCCGCCACCGAGCCAGAGCGGCAGCCACCGGCGGTTCACGCGAACCTTTTTTTCCAGCAGAAGATGCCAGTGGTCGTCCTCGGTCTGCGCCTCGATGCGCAGGATTTGTTCGCCGGGCGGCAGCGTGCCGCGAATCTCAAATCCGGTGTTGTCGTCGGGGGCTTCGGGCAGCGCCGCCCGCACGTCGGATCGGGGCAGGCCGATGACGCCGGGGAACTGCAGCGAGGTCGTCACCAGCCGGATGCCCCGCACGCGCTCCCGCGCTGAGGCGAAACACCAGCCGCGAATGATCATGCAGCCGTACGTGCCATGTTCCTGGATGTCCGAGTCGAGGAACCACCGCAGGCGATGGCGGGCGGTGTCATTGCGTAGCCGGTAGACGGCGGGAGAGGGCTCGAAATATCGCGGATAGTAGCGATCGGCGATCACCGCGAACCGGCGACGAACGAGATCCGAGTGGTCGCCGGCGGACCGCGCCACCTGCAGCCGGGCGGTCGCGCAGACACGGTGATGGACGCCGTGGCGCGATAGCTGAAGGCAGTAGTCCCACCAGTTGGAATCCGCCTCGGGCGCGGAAAAACGAAGAAGGTCGACGCGCACCGCGGCGCAGAAAGGGGACACGGCGGCGACCTCACGCGTGGAACTGAGCGTCCCGTTGTAGCCGTCGCCCGAAGGATCGTAACCGCGCATGATGGGTGCGGCGCCTTCCGCCCAGACGGTCCAGCCGGATTCGAGCACGCGTCGGTCGGAGGAAAGCAAAACCGGGGCGACGAATCCCGAGTCCGGGCGCCGGGCGAGTACCGACAGTTCGCGGAGCCACGAGGCGCTGCTTTCCACCGGTTCGCCGGCGAGGAGCACCAGCACGTCGGAATTTGTCTGACCGGCGGCCCGCTGCAGCGCCTGAAGCGCACTCTCGTTGGCGAGCGGTCGCACGATCTCGCCCGTGCGGGCGGGGGCCGCGGAGATCAGAACCCGATGACCGCCGCGGGCGCTGACCTGATCTTTTCGCCCGATGCGAAGCAGGTGCTCGCGCACGGCCTCGCCTTGCTTGGCGTCCATGTTGCCCTTGGCATTGCCGTGCAGGGCGCTGGAGCCGGCCGACTGGCGCCAGTGATAGAGAATGGAGGGAATGTGGTCCACAGCGCGGGCCAGCGCTGAGACGCGCAGGAAGAATTCGAAATCCTGCACTCCGTCGAAGCGCGGGTCGAAGCCACCCGCGAGTCGCGCCACGCTGGTCCGCACCGCCAGAGCGTGTCCGATATACATTACCCGCAGGGCGAACTCCGGCGAGTGGTCCGGCTTGAGCAGGGGAGCGATCCGCCGTCCGTCCGCGGTGATCTTGTCCTCATCGGAGTAAATCACATCCGCGTCGGGTCGGGATTTCAGATGCCGGGCAAATTCCAGGAGCGCGTGCGGGCGCAGAAGGTCGTCGTGATCCAGGAAGAGGACGAACTCACCCCGTGCCATCTGCAGGGCGTCATTGGTGGCGCAGCTGATGCCGCCGTTGGCGGGCCGGCGCTGGACATGGAGACGCGGATCCATGTGGGAATATTCGGCGAGACACGCGGCGACCTCGGCGGAAGTGGATCCATCGTCGACCAGGCACAGCTCCCAGTTCGCGTAGTGTTGGGCGAGCACCGATCCCAGGCACGAATGGAGAAAGGCGACCGGCGGATTGAACACGGGCAGGAGAACCGAAATCAGCGGGCCGGACGGAACGGCCGCGGGTTCGGGCCGGGGAGGATCCGGATCGTTGGCGGCGGCCCAGGCGGAGTAGTCATCCCACGCCGGAGCGCCCGGCGGCAATTCCGCGACGTTGATCCGTTCGAACGGGAGCAGGGCGCCGCCGGTGGTTTCCGCGGCGAGCAGGAGCTCGGCATCAGCGCGGACCGGTTCGGTGATCAGATTGAATCCGGCCTGCAGCGCATCCGGCTCGTCCGCGAAATGTATCCGGACGTCCTCGCGGGGAAGCGGAGACGCTGCGGCGACACATCGGTCGTCGGTGTAAACGCACAGGCGCCGGATGGATGCACCCGGCACATGGCACCAGCCGCCGAGGCGGATGGTGGGCTCATTGACCGGGTACCAACGCGCCTCCTCGGTCTGGTGGCGCAAGGCGGTCGCCGGCACCGACCAGGCCGAGCAATCCGCGGACAACGTCCACTCGGCCAGACGTCGAATGGTGCCGAAGCGGGTGGCGCGAACCCGTTCCAGATACTCGGGATTGTTGTTCTGCGCCTCGAGTTGCAACTGGCGCAGCCAGAAGAAAAGGTGCCAGGCGACGCCCACGGTCGGCAGTTCGGAGGCGAAGAGGGCGGGCTCGCGGGCCGCCGCCGGCGACAACGCCTGAAACCGCACGGCGTCTTCGGGAAAAAAATGCGTTCGTCCCGCGAACTCGAAATCGATCAACCGGGGCTCTCCGCGGTCGCTCACCAGCAGATTGGAACTGAGGAAATCGCCGTTGGACCAGCGCGTGACGCACGGATGAGTGGAGAGTCGCGCGAAAAGCTGGGGAAGGATCGAATCGCGAAGCGAGCGGCGTTCGGCCTCGGACCAGATGTCCAGTCCCAGCACGCCGTCGGCCCATCTCTGCCACTCATTTTCCCGCGCGGCGGAATCCGAGACGGACTCCGATCCGCGCAGTGCCGCGCAGGCGAAGGCAAACGCGGCGTGCAGGCGCGAGGACGGAAGGCGCTGCTCGCGATGGGCGTCCTCCAGGGACACGCCGTCGAAATACGATTCGGCGAGAATCTCGGTGCCGTTGAATTCGCGATGAAACAGCGGATCCGCCACCAGGCCCGGGCAGTCGCGGGCCATGGCGCCGATGCGGCTCGCGACGGCGGACAGGCCGGCGCCAACAGTCAGCTTGGCCAGCTGCCCGTCCGCCAGCTCGACCACCCAATGATGGCGTCGGGAGGTGACGCGCCGGTCCTGATTGCCGGGTGACAGTGGACGAACCGCGGTGCCAGGGCGAAGCAGTCCCGCCGCGATCAGTTCCGGAATCGGCGGCGGCGGGCTTTTGGCTGGGGAACTGAAAACATCAGCGGGCACGGACAAAAAAGCTGGGCACGAAATGATGGCCGATACCCGCGGCGCCAAGACTGCGGTAATGGCCGAAAAGCTGTTCGAGAAAATCGTCGGACAAGGCAGAGCCGTCGAAGCCGTTATGTTCCCGTGGAAATTCGGCCGTGCCGAGCCAGGTGTTCAGTTCGCCCCCATTTTTCCCGAAGGGTATGATTGACGCCGGCAGCTTGTAGTCGGGAAAGGCGCCAAAGAACTCGATCTCCGAGAATCCCGCGTCGCGCAGGAGACGCTCGAGTTCACCCGACGAGTAGGTAAATGACTTCAGCTCGTTGCCGGTCTGCGCGCGCCAGCGCGAGAGGGCGACCTCCGCCGGCAGGCACGCGACGCCGGCCACCCCGAGATGATCGTCAGGGCAGCCGAGAAGGTATTTCAGGCCGGTCCGGTTTTCGATTCCGAGGATCAGTTCTCCGCCAGGCGCCAGCTCGCGCCGGGCCTTTTGCAGGAAATGAAACTGGTGTTGGCGGGCATCCTCGCGGTCCTGGAAGGCACCGGCCCACTCGAGCACGCCGATGGCGCAAATGGCGGCAAAGCGATCGGTGAATTCGAGATCGAAATAATCGAGTCCCAGGCGAACGATGCGGTCGAGCACGTCATCCTGGCGGGCGGCGGCGCCGATGAAGTCGAGGCGTTCGGCGACCGGCTCGAGCGCGACGACCGGCCGTGACCGGGCGATCGCGCGCGAGAGCTGTCCCCAGCCGGCGCCGATGTCCAGCACCGCGCCGCCGGCCGGGGAGAGGACGGGTCCAACAAATCCGACTCGCGCGGGATCGACGATGATGCGATGCAACCACGGTTTGCTGGCGGCATAACGCTCGTCCACGGCCTCGCGCCAGGATTTCCCCTTTTCCAGGGCGGCGACCAGATCCTGCAGGTCGGCTGCGGCGGTGTCGCGAAATCCCTGTTCGTAGGAACGACTGAAGCTCGCACCGGCCGGGACCGTATGCTCGCGGCCCTCGTGGCGAAAGTTGACAGCGTACACGCAGCGAGTGAAACGCGAGTTAACGCTCCGTTTCAATCACGTATCCGTGCGCCATGGGTGGCGTTCAATTTGGTGCTGGAGGTCGCTTCTTTCCTGCTGGTAATTCTTTTTCGATGTCAAAGCTGATCGACCTCATTGTCGGCGCCCGGCCGAACTTCATGAAAATCGCACCGATTGTGTCGGCCCTGCGGGAGGAAAAGCCCGGCGCCCGCGGTCTGGCGTACCGGATCGTGCACACCGGCCAGCATTACGACCGCAACATGTCGGCCCTGTTTTTCGAGGAACTGGGGCTGCCGGAACCGGACCTGAACCTCGAGGTGGGGTCGGGCACCCAGGCGGAACAGACCGGGGCGATCATGGCCCGCTACGAAAAGGTTTTGCTGGAGAAGCGATGCGATGCGTGCGTGGTGGTGGGCGACGTCACCTCCACGATGGCGTGCTCGATCGTGGCGCGCAAACTCGGCATTCCGGTCGCGCACGTGGAGGGGGGGATCCGCTCCGGCGACTGGACGATGCCGGAGGAGATCAATCGGGTGGTGACCGATTCGATCACCAACTGGTTTTTCACGACCAGTGAGTCGGCCAACGCCAATCTGCGCGCCGGGGGGGTGGCGCCGGAAAACGTCTTTTTCGTCGGCAATACGATGATCGATACCCTGCTGCGGAATCTGCCGCGCCTGCGGCCGCCGGGGATATGGTCCGAAGCGGCACTGGCCGCCTCGGGTTACATCGTCCTCACGCTTCACCGTCCGGCCAACGTGGATGACCGCGCCCGCCTCGGAGCCATGATCGATGCCGTGATGGGGGGCGCCCGCGGCCGGCCGGTGGTTTTCCCCGTGCATCCCCGGACGGCGGCGCAGTTGCGGGCGCTCGGGCGCCAATGGCCGGGGCTGCATCTTTCGCCGCCGCTGGGCTACCTTGAATTCAATTTTCTGGTCCGCCATGCGCTGGCGGTGATCACCGATTCGGGCGGGGTGACGGAGGAAACCACGGTGCTGGGCATACCCTGCCTGACGCTGCGTGATGTCACGGAGCGCCCGGAAACGGTCACGCTGGGAACGAACGAACTGGTGGGAACCGATCCGGCGAGGCTGGCGCCCTGGCTGGACCGGCTCTTCGAGGGGGGTTGGAAAAAGGGATCCGTGCCGCCCCGGTGGGATGGCCAGGCGGGGGCGCGCATCGTGGCCGAGCTCCGCCGCCTGCTGGACTGAACCGGCTACGCGGCGCCCACGATCAGGCGGATCCAGCCACGTTGATTCGCGTCGGACAGTAGGCGATTCCGAACGAGCGGTCACAGGGGAGAACGTCGAACCGCAGCACATCGTACCGGCGGTGGATGACCTGGACCTCGCCGTCCACGATGCGCACCCAGCCGAGGGAGGCGAAATATACTCCCGGGAGAACGTTCAGGCGGACTTCGAAGGTCACATTGACCTTGGTTCCCGCCGCGACGGCCGGATGGGCCTGGTTTTGAAAATAGGTGTTGGTGCCGAAGATTTCCTGGCCGCGGACATCCTTGAGCGTGAGGGCGTAGATCGGATCCGTCACCGTCGCGGACGCGTCGCAGCGGAGGTGGACTCGCATGAGGCTTCCGGAAACAAAACTGACCATCGGGCGGTCGCGCTCGTCGGTCATCCGGACGGTCGCGATGCTTCCGACCTGGCCGCCGTAGCTGTATTCCTTGTCCGAGACCTGGCGATGGGCGCGTTCCTCGCTCATCAGCGCGATGGCCGGCGGCACCGCCGCTATGGCGGAGTCAAGCTGGGCGGCGACGGTTTCGAAATCGGATCGGGCGGCCTCGGCCGGGGCCTGCGGGTCTCGGTTTTGCAGCGCCAGAATATCCTCCCGGATGGCTTCGACGCCGTGGGGGCTGGCGATCAGCTTCGTGTAGATGTTCGTGACATCGTTGGGCGAGCCGCGGAGGAGGACCTCGCCGCGCTCCAGCAGGATGGCCGTGCGGCAGATGCGTTTCACTGAATTCGTATCGTGGGAAACGAAGATGATCGTGCGCCCCTCCTTGATCAGGCGATCCAGGGTGGCATGGCACTTGAACTGGAAGCGCGCATCACCCACCGCGAGCGCCTCGTCGATGATGATGATGTCCGCATCGACATGGACGCAGACGGCGAACGCCAGGCGCAGCGTCATACCGCTGGAGTAGGTCCGCACGGGCTGGTCGATGAATTCCTCGATCCCGGAGTAGGCGACGATCGCGTCGTATTTGGCGGCGATTTCCGCCGGGGTCAGGCCGAGGATGGCGGCGTTGAGGTGGATGTTTTCGCGGCCGGTGAAATCCGGATTGAATCCGCTGCCCAGTTCGAGCAGGGCCGCGACGCGACCATTGACCTTGAACTCGCCGCTGGTCGGACGGAGCGTGCCGGCGATAATCTGAAGCAGCGTGCTCTTGCCCGCGCCATTGCGGCCGATGATGCCAAGGCACTCGCCCTCGGCGATGTCCAGATCGAGCGGCTGCAGGGCGGCGAACCGCCCGGCGGTGCGCGCGGCCGCCCCGCCGGCGACGGCCGACATCAGTCGGGCGAGCGGGCTCCGCCAGCGGTCGAAGGATTTGCTCACTCCGCGGAGCGAGACCGCCAGGGCGCGGTCGGCAGGAGAAGCTTGCGAGGTCATCGGCAGGCCCAGCAATAGGCTTGGCGCGGGGCGCGCCAACTGGAAAAAGCGTTCAACGCCGACCGCCTCAATGAACGGCTGCGGGCGGGGGGCGGTAAAGGGCGAAATGGAGTGAATCGCGCAGCAGGCCACGATTCCCCACGAGTGCCGCAAGCAGGGCAATGAGCGCGGCGAATGCGAGCGGACCTCGCAGATTGCGTCCGTGGGCGGCGGGGCCGGTCGCGAACAGGGCGGCCGCCAGAACGATTTCCAGCATCACGGCAAGATATCCCACGGAGATCAGGCAGCGCAGCAGGTTGCGTCCGTTCATTCCCACGGGAATGACGGGCGCGTCCCTATCCACCATGGTGAAGGGCTCGACGGCGTCCGCCGTGCTGCGGATATCCCAACCCTCGCCGGCCGCGGATATCGCGGCGATCTGGTGATTGGGGAAAAATGATTCGCGCCGCAAATGCCGGATTTCGCGGCCACGATGGTCAACGATGCGCATACGATCGATATGCAGGATGCCGCCGTGGGGAAGGGGGTCGAGCCGCAGTCGGATGATGGGGGCATCCGGCAGGGGAAATGTGTAGGTGTAGGCCTGATCGGTTGGCGAAACCGTCCAGCGGATTTCCTCGAAGGCACGATTGCCCCGCGTTGTGTCGCAGTGAATTGAAATCTCGCCGACCCGATCCACCCGGCAACGGATCTCGAGGAGGAGGGTTCCGTCCTCGATGCGATCAAGCGGAAGCCAGACCAGTGGCGCTTCCTGCGGAAGGGCGAAGGCGGTCGCGGCCAATGCGAAGGCACCCAGGACCCGATGCCACGTTGGCTGGAAAAATCCGCCGGCTCGCCGCGTCAACTGGCCGGCCCGGTCGCAGGGCTCCCGGCAAGCTTCGCCGCGGTCGAAGGCACTCACGCGTGACGATTGCTCTCCGTCCGGACGAGGCTGAGCCCCAAGCCCAGCACTGCACCCAAGAATGCGCCGGCAATCCCGGCCATGACCAAGCGCCGGAAGAACGAACCGGTCTGGGCCTGCATGCTGATCCGAATCGCGTCGCCAAACTGCTGTCGTTGGTAGTCCTCGTAAGTCTTGCGGATATCCTCGATCAGGCGCTGGTAGGTGACCTTCAGTTCCTCGTAGGATTTTTGAAACTGCCCGAGCGAATCAGCCTTGTCGGCGAGATCGCTTTTCAGGAACGCCTCCATCGAGGCCCGGCGTTCCTGCAGGACCGCCTTCTCCGCCTGGATGCGCCGTGTGTTCAGGCTGGCATCGAGCGCCCGGTGGACGAGAAAGTTGTAGGAATCGTTGGCGAGGAGCGAATCCACGAGTCCCTGGTCGACGGTCACGGTCGTATCCGGCTTCGGATTCCCCGCCTGCGATTTTATGCCGAGGGCGTACGACTGCTGTTTTTCCTGGGCCTGTTGCAGCAGTTCCCGGACGACCTTTTCATCCTCGAGCGCTTTGGCTTCCTCGTCCGAAAGGGTCTTGAGGTAGTAGTCCATCTTCACCATCGCCAACTTACGATCGCGCGACAGTCCTTCGCGCCGGATCAGGCCAAGAACCTCGTTCATCTGAATCTCGGTGAAAAGCGCGCTCTCCTTGAGCAGGTCGCTGAAGGAAAGATTGGTGCGAGGCGACCGGTAGGACCGGGCCGTGCCCGTGATCTGCGTGAGAAAGTCGTCAATGTTCTGGCTTTCACGCCGGAGGACCAGATCGTAATCGAAGTAATCGGCGGTAGCGAGCGTCTCGAAGGCCTTGCCGAAGTTCAGCGGGAGGGCGACGTAAGTCCGGACGAAATTTTCCTGATAGACGCTGACGATTTCATTCAACAGCAGTTCCCGGTCGCGGACACCGAGGGCATAGCTGCGCGGCAGGGCGAGGGTGACGAGATACTCGTCCGGCACGTACGTCCGGATCGGCTGGCCGACGGTGCGCAGCCGGTCCCGCTCACGCACCACGCTGTCGGGAATGATACCTTCGATTGTGAGCGCGGAGCGGATCCGGCTCTGGTTGGCCACCTCGCCGTCGAATCCCTTGCGCTTGAGGGCCTCGGCGACGATTTCGGGGGCGCGAAGGTCGTCGGGCTGAAAATGGGAGCCGTCGGGATACTGGCCTTTCTCGAAGCCGGGGAAGCTGAAAACCACCCGCATTGTCGACGTGGTCGTGTCCATCCTTCCCGCCATCCAGTATCCTGCGGCGGCGACGGCTCCGCCGATGAGCGTGAGGCCCAGCGTCACGGCGACGCCCCGGCGCACGCGGCGCACAATGTCCATCAGCGTGACCTCATCATCGGCGAAATGCGGGGCAGGGGTTTCTCGATTCATAGGGAAGGCGCAGGCCGGTAGAAGGGAGGCGGCTTGACCTACAGCTCGCAGATTGAATGCCGGAGTCAAGCGGCGGCTGCACCCGAGGGTCACTTGACTTCATTTCATTTTGAGTTGAACTGGATCGTGGATCGCCCATCGTGGCGGCCATGCCACGCCGCCCGCCTGCCATCCGGACCCGGGTGCAGTCTCCGCGACCGCACTCCACCCGTTTCCAGCGTCCTGGGCGCCCGGAGGCGGAGGCGCGCTTTGAACAGCGGATGGTTGATTATTTCGTGGGCATTGCGGACCTGCTGGGCCTGCCGAAATCGGTGGCGGTGGTTTATGGCGTGATTTTCGCCAGTCCTCGCCCGCTGAGCTTCGGCGAATTGAACGCCCGTCTCGACCTCAGCGCGGGTTCGATCAGCCAGGGGCTCCGTTTCCTGCGGGAGACCGGAGCGATCCGGACCGCGGAGCCGCGCTCCGGCACCGGCCGGGCGGAAGCGGGCAGAACCCGGCGGGCCGGCGAAGGCGGCCCGCCGCGCGAGTATTACACGCCCGAGGTGGAGATGCGAAAGCTGGTGCTGCACCTGATCCGCGAGAAATACGAGGCCCATCTGGCAGGTGGGGCGGGCGGCCTGAAGACCCTGGCGGAGCAGATTCCATTCGAGGACAAGGACGAGCACCAGGCGATCCGCAACCGGCTGCTCTATTTGCAGACCTGGCACCGGAAACTCGGCGCGCTGCTGCCGGTGCTCAAGACCATGCTCGCCCTGGGCATCGGCTGAGCGCGCCGGCCCACGGGCGATTTCCCATCGATGATTTTCCCTTGAGATCCAGACCATGAAGCAGCTTCTCGTTCGCAAAGGACAGGTGGTGGTGGCGGATGTCCCGGCGCCGACAGTCGGCGCCCGGAATCTACTGGTGCGTGTGAGGCATTCCTGTGTCTCAATCGGCACGGAGATTTCCGGCGTGAAGCTTACGGCCCTGCCGGTGTGGAAGCGGGCATTGAAGCAACCCCACCACGCCCGGCGGGTCCTGCAACTGATCAAGGATCAGGGACTCGCCCGCACCGTCAGCCGGGTAACCGGCATGCTCAATGCCGGCATGCCGACCGGATATTCCGCGGCGGGTCGCGTGCTTGCTGTCGGCGACCAAGTCGATGGCATTGCCGCGGGCGACCTGGTCGCCTGTGCGGGCGCCGGCATCGCCAACCATGCGGAATTCATCGACGTCCCCGTGAATCTTGCCGTCCGCCTGCCGGCCGGCCTGGGCACGGATGAGGCGGCGACCGTCACGCTGGGCGCCATCGCCCTGCAGGGCGTGCGCCGCGCCGCGCCGACCCTGGGTGAGACCTTCGTCGTGGTCGGCCTCGGCGTCCTCGGGCAGATCACGCAGCAACTGCTCCGGGCCGCGGGGGTGCGGGTGATCGGCACGGATGTCGATCCGACCCGCATCGAACTGGCGCGCTCGCTGGGTATGATTCACGGCGTCGGGGCGTCGGATCCGGACGTCGCGGGCCAGGTGCGGCGACTGACGGGGGGACTGGGTGCGGATGCGGTGATCATCACCGCGGCCGCATCGGGCAACAACGAGATCATTGCCGAGGCGATGCGCTGCTGCCGGCGCAAGGGACGTGTGGTGATCGTCGGGGACGTCGGACTGGCCCTGCAGCGGCACGAGTTTTACGCGAAGGAACTCGATGTGCTGATTTCCTGCTCCTACGGACCGGGCCGGTACGATCCGGTATACGAGGAGCAGGGGCAGGATTATCCTGCCGCGTACGTCCGCTGGACGGAGAACCGCAACATGGAGGAGTACCTCCGTCTGCTGGCCGAGAAGCGGGTGCAGCTCGCCCCGCTCGCCCCGGAGACTTACGAGCTGGCGCGCGCGCCGGAGGCTTATGCCGCCCTGCAGAATCCGGGGCGCAAGCCGCTCCTGGTTTTGCTGGCGTATCCCGTCGACGGTCCGGATCCCGTCCGGTCGGTGAAGTTGGGCGCGGATTCCGCGAAGAAAGAGGGACGCATCGGCGTCGCCTGCGTCGGGGCCGGCGGCTTCGCGCAAATGATGCACCTGCCCAACGTGCTCAAGCACCGCGGGGAATTCGACCTGAGGACCATCTGCAGCCGGACGGGTTCCAATGCGGTCTCGGCGGCGAAACAATTCGGCGCGTCCCGGGCCACGACGGATTTTGCCGAGGTCCTTCGCGACTCCGAAGTCGACCTGGTGATCCTGTGCACCCGCCACGACCTTCACGGGCGCATGACGCTCGAGGCCCTGCGCGCGGGCAAGCACGTATTGTGCGAGAAGCCCCTCGGCCTGAATCATGAGGAGCTCGATGCCATCGAGGAGTTTCTCGCCGACGGCGTGCCGGCCAAGCCCCTGCTCATGGTGGGCTTCAACCGGCGCTGGTCGCCGGCCTTCGCTGCGGTGCGCGCGGCGCTCCGGGGCCGCTCCGGGCCCCTGGTCGCACAATACACGATGAACGCCGGCTACATCCCGCTCGACCATTGGGTGCACGGTCCGGAAGGCGGCGGGCGCAACGTGGGCGAGGCCTGCCACATCTACGATCTTTTCCACGCCTTGACGGGCGCCGCGTGCACTGACGTCAAGATGACCGGAATCCCCGCGCAGGGCCGCCAGTGGGCGCGCAACGACAATTTCTGCGCGACGCTGGAATTTGCGGACGGATCCGTGTGCACGCTCACCTACACGGCGATGGGTGCCAAGGCCTATCCGAAGGAAAGGCTCCAGGTTTTTTGCGACGGCAAGGTCGTGGTCCTGGACGACTACAAGACCGTCGAGGTCCACGGCGGCCGCGGCGGCTGGAAGGGAATGAGCCAGGACAAAGGGCAGGAAGCGGAACTCGTCGCCTTGGCCGGTTTCATCCGGAACGGCGCTCCGGCGGGTTTCGTGGCCGAAGAGATTGCCGTTTCCCGCCTGGCGCTTGAAGCCGAGGGGAGGCTGATGATTCGGGAGGGCGACCCATTCGCATGAACCGCGCAAGATCCCATTTCCTCCGGTCGGCTTCGATGGCGACCGGCGCCAAAACCCGCTGATCCCCATGTGCGGCATCGCCGGTTTCATCGCCTTTTCCCCCGAGTCGCGCCTGGAGGCGCGGGTGGTGGAGCGCATGCGGGATGTCATGGCTCATCGCGGACCCGATGGCGCCGGACTGTGGATGTCGACCGACGGCCAGGCGGGCCTGGCGCATCGGAGATTGTCCATCATCGACCTGTCGACCGCGGCCAGCCAGCCCATGGTTTCCGGGGACGGCCAAGTGGCCCTGGTCTTCAACGGTGAGATCTACAATCACGCGGAGATCCGGCGCGAACTGGTGGCCGCCGGAGTCGGTCCGTGGCGCACCGATCACAGCGACACGGAAATGATCCTGCAGGCGTTCCGGAAGTGGGGCATTGCCTGCCTGGAAAAGTTTCGCGGCATGTTTGCGCTGGCGATCTGGGACGCGCGCGCCCGCGAGCTGTGGCTCGTCCGCGACCGACGCGGCGTGAAGCCGTTGTACTGGACGGTCCAGGCCGGACGCCTGACCTTTGCCAGCGAGATCAAGGCGCTGTTGCAGGTGCCGGGCCAGCCGCGGGAAATCGATCCGACGGCGCTGTATCACTATCTTTCGTTCCTGACCACCCCGGCTCCGCAGACATTGTTCCGCGGCATCCGCAAGCTGCCGGCGGGCGGTCTGGTCCGTGTGACCGCCGGTGGGAAAGTGGAGGAGCGGCAATGGTATGAACTGCTCGACCGCGTCAAACCTGTGGAGGAAAAGACCGAAGCCGACGTGGCGGCGCGACTGCTGAGCGAACTGCGCGAATCGGTGGCCTTGCGCAAGGTCAGCGACGTCCCGGTCGGTATTTTTCTTTCAGGAGGCATTGATTCGAGCACGAACGCCGCGCTCTTCTCCGTGGGCGAGAGCCGGCGGGTGAAGACTTTCTGCATCGGTTATCGGGGCAGCAGCACCTATGCAAATGAAACGGAATATGCGCGCCGGATGGCTGAACGGGTCGGTGCGGAGCATCACGAACTTCTGCTGACGATCGACGACCTGATCTCTTTCGTTCCGCGCATGATCGAGCTGCAGGACGAGCCGATTGCGGATCCCGTTTGCGTGCCGGTGTATTACGTTTCGAAACTCGCGCGCGAAAACGGCATCGTCGTGGCGCAGGTCGGGGAGGGAAGCGACGAGCTCTTCTGTGGTTATGGCACGTGGAAATCATACCTGAACCTGGCGCGTTGGAACGACGTCCCGGTGCCTGCGGCCGGCAAGCGCCTGGGTCTCGCTCTGGCGCGCCGGATGGGCTGGAGCCACAGCCCGCAGTATGAATTTCTGCGTCGAGGTGCCGCGGGAGAGCCGGTTTTCTGGTCGGGGGCGGAAGCCTTCCGCGAGACCGAGAAACAGGAGATGCTGGGTCCGGCCCTGCGCGGGAGACTGGCGGGATTTTCCTCGTGGGAGGCCTTGCGGCCAATGCATGAACGGTTCCGGGCGTCCCTTCTCGAGCAGTCACACTTGAATTGGATGACCTACGCCGATCTTTCGCTGCGGCTGCCGGAACTCCTGCTGATGCGCGTCGACAAGATGAGCATGGGCGTCAGCCTCGAAGGTCGCGTTCCGTTCCTCGATCATCGCTTCGTCGAATACAGCATGGGCATTCCGACCGCGATGAAACTCGCGGGAGGCGAGTCCAAGCATATCCTCAAGCGGGCTGTCCGCGGCATCATTCCCGATGAGATAATCGATCGACCCAAGCAGGGTTTCGGGGTCCCGGTGCACGAATGGTTTCTTCAGCGGCTGGGCCCCCAGATTCGTGAAAGCGTCGGTCGCTTTGTCCGCGAAACCGGGCTGCTCGACCGCGCCGTGGTCGATCGGATGCTCCAGGCCGGTCGGGGCAACGATGCCTGGTATCTCTACAACTTGGCGGAGTGGTGGGCGCGCTACATCGCTCCGCCGGCATGAGTGGCGCGGCGAAAATCGGGCGCATTCTGGGGCAGGGCGCATCGGTCGCGGCGACGCGTGTCGCCCTGATCGGCCTGTCCTTTGTCAGCTCGGTCCTGGTGGCGCGGGTCCTGTCAATCGAGGATCGTGGTCTGTTCGGCCTGCTCATGGCCGCCGGGATGCTTGCAGTGCAATTTGGCAATCTGGGACTGCCCGTGGCCAATACCTACCTGATCGCGCGCCAGCGCAGTCTTCTGCCCGGAATCATCTCGAATACCGCGCGCTTCTACCTCGCGGTGGTTGTGGCTCTCCTGGTGTTCGGGGCGGTCGCAATCTGCGTCGTGCCGTCGCTCAAACCACTGCAGGGGTCGGCCGGCCTCGCGGCTTGGGCCGTTGCGATCTTTGGCGTGGCGCAGCTTCTGGTGCAGAATTTGCTGGTCGGCCAGTTTCAGTTTTCCGTGAGCAACGGTGTCGATCTGACGGCCCGACTCGGCGTGGTGCTGATCATGCTGGGCTGCGTTTGGGCCGGAGCGTCCTCGGCCAGCGCGTTCGGGATGGCTGCCGCGGGGGCGGCGCTGCTCGCCACTTTATGGGGTTGGCGCCGTGGGGGGCTGACGCTCCCGTTTCAAGCCTGGCACGGGCCTCTGGCACGGGAGCAGATGCGGTTGGGGGCGCGGGCGTATGCGGCCTGTGTCGCCTCCTTCGCGCTTTCGCGGGTTCCGCTGTACGCGATCGAAACCCGCGGCGGACTGCGCGGACTCGCGTATTTCACGCAGGCATTGGTCGTGACTGATACGATGCTGGTGCTTCCGGTGGCGCTGGGCACCGTCATTTTTCCGCATCTGGCTGCCCTGGCCGACACCCGGGCCCGGATTCGGACAACGGTTCGGCTGGCCTTGGGGACGGCGGCGTTGATGGTGGCGGCGGCGTTATTTGCGGCTTGGGTGGCCCCATGGATTCTCCCGGCCGTCTATGGCGCGCCCTATGCCGCCACCGTGCCCTACCTGCGCGTGATGCTGCCCGGGGTGGTGGCGATGGGGATCTGCAGCGTCACACAGAATGCCCTGAGCGCGAACGGTTATCCTTGGAGCGCAGTCGGAGCGCCGTTGAGCGGTCTTTTGGGCGCCGTCGTCACGTTGCTCCTGCGTCCCGAAGCCATCGGCTGCGCTTGGTCATTCACTTGCGGTAGCATGGTGATGCTCGTGTTCAGCACGCTGGCGTGGTGGCATCATCGCCATGACTGGGAGGAGATCGCGCCGGCTCCTCCGACGGATGGCGCCACGGGAGTCAACGCCGCATGAATCCATCCGCCACGCAGGTCGTGTTGACCATACATCCGCTTTCAGCCCGGTATCGTGCGCGCCTGGCATCCCGGCTGGGATCGGAAGTCGTCTGCCGGACAGTGGCGGATCTCCGCCTGCAGGGAAGCCTCGCCATGATCCGCGGCCTGATGGAATCCCAAGGCCGCGACTTTGTCGTTGCCCACGAGACGGCGGAGGGCGAGTGCACCCTGGCCATCCTTTGCCTGCTGGCCATGGCGCACAAATGGCCCCGACTGAGAGTGGCCGATCCCGAGGGGAATCTCCGGCGCATTGGCGTCGCGGAGGTGCTCGAGCGAATCGCCGGCCTTGCCTGGGCGTCCTTGGAAGGGATGTGGATCCGGCGCCGTTCGGCGGCGCGCAGCCGGCAGATTCTTTCGCTGCCGCGAAAAGTCGCGGCGATAGCGAACGGCCCCCAGCGCGTGCTTTACTTGAACAACAACCTCTGGTTCGGCCTCAGCGCGGGCGGAAGCATCGGCCACGTTGCCGGGGTGATCAACGGCCTGACCGAACTCGGTCACGAGGTGGAATACGTGGCGCCGATGCCGCCGGGGCTTTTGGGGCCCCGCGTCGGCATCAACCAGTATCGTCTTTTTCGTCACTTCGCAGTGCCGGCCGAAACCAATCGAGCGCGGTTGCATCGGCTTTCGGTGGAGGCCTCGCTGGCTGTGGCAGAGCGGTATCATCCCACCGTGGTCTACCAGCGGATGTCGATCGGGGATTGGGCGGGGGTGGAAGTAGCGCGGCGGCTCGGGATTCCGCTGGTTGTCGAATACAACGGCTCCGAGGTCTGGATTTCGAAGAATTGGGGTGCCAACGCGAGAGGCACCGCGGCGATGTTGATGGCCGAGGAGGTGCTGCTGCGGCAGGCAGACTTGGTTTTCACCATTTCGGAACCGCTGCGAGATGAGTTGCGGCAACGCGGATTGGATGCGCATCGGGTGGCTTGGTACCCGAACTGCGTTGATCCCGCCACCTTCGATGCCACCGGCATCAGGTCAGCGTCGCGCCTGGAGGCCCGCCGGCGTCTCGGGGCCGAAGAGGGTGACATCGTCGTCCTTTTTGTCGGGACATTCGGAATGTGGCACGGGGCGGAAGTATTTGCGGCGGCGGCCGCCCGCCTCGCGACTGACCAAGCCTGGATGAAAAGTCAGGGCGTCCGATTCGCTTTCGTGGGGGACGGGAAAAGCCGCGCGACCTGCGAAAATATCATCGCCAGTTCGGCGGCACGGAGCCGAACCGTGTTCACCGGACTCGTGCCGCAGAGCGAGGCGCCTGCCTATCTGGCGGCAGCGGATGCCTTCGTCTCCCCGCATGTGCCGAATGCCGACGGGTCGCGCTTCTTCGGTTCGCCGACGAAGCTCTTCGAATACATGGCGATGGCACGTCCGATCGTGGCTTCAAGGTTGGATCAGATCGGGGAAGTGCTGGAAGACGGCCGCACTGCGTTGCTGGTGGTCCCGGGCGATTCCCAAGCGCTCGCGGACGGAATTCGACGCCTGGTCGCGAATCCCGTTGCGGGGATGCAACTCGGTGCAGCGGCCCGGCAGGAGGTCCTGAAAAAATATACATGGGTCAGGCATGTTGAGGAAATCCTCCGCGCATTCTCCCGGGTTCAATGAGGCGATGAAGGCGATCTTCCTGCGACGAGTCCGTCAGGTCCGTCAGGCCGGGCTGAAACGCATCATCCGAGTGGTGATCGAGCGGATGGGGCGGGCGGGGCGGGGCGGTTTGCTGCGAGTCCTTGCCCAAATGGTCCCCACCGGACTTTCCACCTGGTCGGTGGAGCAGCAGCCTGTGAGACTGGCACCAAATTTTGCCAGGCGGCAGACTCCCGGCACCGTCGATGTCTGGAAGGCCCACATCTTCGATTTGCTGGGCAGCGGGCCGCAACCGGTCAAGGCAACGATGAATGATCTCGCCACCGACCTTCCCCGGGCGTGGGGGCGGCATCGTCGAAAACTGGCGGCGCTTCTTCCTCACGACTATATGCCGATCGACTGGCGGTTGGATGGGCGCAGCGGCCATCGCTGGTCGGGCCGGTCGTGGTCCAAGTCGATCGCTTACGGACACCAGCGCGGCGTCGAGATCAAGTGGCCTTGGGAACTGGCGCGACTCCAGCACCTGCCGGCCATGGCGTCGCAATTGTCCTGCTGCGATTCCGGCGAGCGGCGATCGTGGGAGGCTGAAATTCGCGCCCAGATCATTGATTTTGTGATGCACAATCCGCCGGGATACGGCGTGAACTGGATTTGCGCGATGGATGTCGGAATTCGCGCCGCCAATCTCGCCCTCGCCGTCGATCTGGCGCGGGCCGCGGGAGCGGTCTATGATGACGCGTTCCTGCGGCTCATCAGCGCCACATTGCGGGACCACGGGCGACATTTGGTCAGGAATCTCGAATGGGGCGCGTCATTGTGCTCAAATCACTACCTGGCGAACATCGTCGGACTCCTGTTCGTAGCGGCCTCGCTTCCTGCCGACCGCGAGTCCGCGGACTGGCTGACATTTGCCGGACGCGAGTTCGTGGCGCAGTTGCGTTTCCAGTTTCATCCAGATGGGACCAACTTCGAAGCGAGCACCTGTTACCACCGGCTTTCGTCGGAAATGATGGTTTATGCCGCGGCACTCATGCTTTCCCTGGCGCGGACTCGTCCCGCGGAGGTTGCGGGATGGTGGTCCGGAAGGGCGCGCTCCTTCCACCCGGCTCCGGCCGCCGAAGTCGTCCCGTTCCGGCGGGACGAGACCGGCAAGAGGCTGCCGTTTGCCGATCCTGACATCAGGCGAATCGCGGGTGCCGGCCTGTTCACCGCGGCATTGTTGCGGCGGGACGGTACCGTTCCCCTTGTGGGTGACGACGACTCCGGCCGCTTCATGCGGATGGAGTATGAATCCCATGCCAAGACCGACCTTCTCAGCCACGCTCATCTTCCGGCCGCAATTGCAGCATTGTTCGCCGCACCATCAGATTTCGATTGGGGAGACACGGCGGAGGCGCGCTGGCTGAGGGAATGGGTGGGACACGCGGCTCTGCCGGTTCCCGCCGGACTTCCGAATCCCCGCGCACGCTTCCAAGCGTTTCCCGAATTCGGTCTTTATCTCTGGAATCGCGGCCCCATGCGTCTGACGCTACGCTGCGGGCCGGTGGGACAGAAGGGAAACGGCGGTCATGCGCATGCCGATCAGCTGTCAATCACCCTTGATTTGGACGGCGTTCCCAGGATCATTGATCCAGGCACCGGGCTTTACACCCCCGATCCAGACACACGAAACCGGCTTCGTTCCTCGACGGCGCATGCCACGGTAGTCGTGCCGGGTTGCGAGCCGAATGCTTGGCTGCCCGGCGGTCAGGGCCTGTTTGCGATGGAAGATACAACCCGGGGAACCATGATACGTGCCGATGAATCGGGAGCCGTCGCACTTCACCAGGGCTTCGGCGCAGCTACAACCCGACGTCTATCCTTTGTTCCAAACGGTATCCTGATTGAGGACACGGTTTCCGACCCGTCCTGCGCTTTCCACGCAGTGTTGATCGTGCCAGAAAGTTCGTTTCGTTCGATCTCTGCCTCGGATATAGTCTTGGATTCCGGGCCGCCATTGCTAGTCCGTTGTGCCCCGGGCGGATCCATTGCGGTCGAGGCATTCCTCGCGAGCCCCGCGTACGGCCGCTTCGAACGATCATCCCGCCTGATTATCAGGGCACCCGACGGGCGTTTTTGGCTCGAATTTCTGGAAGAAAAATAGTCGCAAGGCATTATGATCATGTAAGTTAGAATCAAGATCACATAGAAATGAGATAATCGGGAACATTAAGGAATATTGCCATATGGAGTTTTTGTGAGGAGATGAGCAAATAGCTGTCAGGCATTGACATCCGCCTTGGATTTTGATTATTGGGAGGTATTGGAACCCATAGATTCAAAGGCCAAACGATTCGCGTTTCTTTTTTGCAGTTTCGTTGCGTTTACCCTTGGTGTCACAAGCCGAGCGCAGGAGTTGCGAGTGCCCCACCTCGCGTCGCTGATCAGTCCCGGAAATGGCGTGAGGGCGGTGCCTTCGACTTGCCGATTTGAGTGGAGCGACGTCTCCGACTCTCAAGGGTATTACCTTTACGTTGGGACGACTCCGGGAGCCAATGATGTCGTCAACACTGGCGAATTGCCCAGCACAACATTGTCGTTCACGGCGGACCGGCTTCCTCAAGGGGAAACGCTGTATACGACTTTGTGGACGCAGGTGGCCGGGGTATGGCGCGCCGGATTGGCGACCACCTTTGAAACGGTCCCGGAAGTGGCAACGCTGACGGCGCCGCTGAATGGTGCGCGGTCTGTGGGGTCTCCGACCAAATTTCAGTGGGACGGGGTGGTAGGGGCGGAAAATTATTATCTTTACGTTGGTACCAGCCCCGGAGCGAAGGATGTGGTCGATACTGGGGAAGTGCCGAATTCGTCCCTGGCCTACACGGTGGCGAATCTCCCGCCGGGACAGACATTGTATGCGACTTTGTGGACCGAATCGGGCGATGTCTGGTACGCGGGATCGACGATCAGTTTTTCAACAATGCCGCTCCTTGGGATCCTGACTGCGCCGGCACCTGGCGCGAAATCAGTTCCGCTGACGGAGGTTTTTCAATGGAGCCAGGTCGCCAATGCGCAGGGGTACTATCTGTACGTGGGGACAATTTCCGGGGCACAAGATGTCGTGGATTCGGGGGAGTTGCCGCCGGAGACTTCGAGCTTGACCGCCAACCTGCCACCGCAACAGGCGTTGTATGCAACGCTATGGACGCAGGTGAATGGGTTGTGGCTTCCCGGGGCAACCGTTTCGTTTGTGACGACGCCTGCCGTTGGCATCTTGACCGCGCCGGCCGATGGAGCCCAAGCGATTCCGACCAGCTGCACATTTGACTGGACCGGTCCGGATGAAGCGCAGGGATACTATTTATACGTGGGCAGCACGCCTGGAGCGAAAGACGTTGGGGACTCCGGCATGCTTTCCGCCGACTTGCATTCTTGGGCGGAGTCCTTGCCGCCGGGACAGACCCTCTATCCGACATTATGGACCATGGTGGGAGGCGTATGGTACCCGGGGCCGACGACACAGTTTATCACGATGCCACCCAGCCCGGCTCTGACGGAAATTGCGGACGGCGCAACGTGCGTCCCCACGGATGGGACGATCCGATGGAGTCCGATCCCCGGCGCCCAAGGATTTCGCTTGCTTCTCGGCTCTTCTCCCGGTGCGAGCGATTTGTTCGATTCCGGCCTGGTGACAGGAACGTCGGCGGCGGTCGCGGGACTTCCCCCGGGCCGAAAAGTATACGCCACGCTTGAGGTGGAATTCGGCGGTTCGTGGTATTCGACGCCCAGTTCCTTCACAACGATGCCGTTGGTGGCGGAACTTCTCTCACCCGCCGATGGTGATATGGATGTGGCGACGACCGCGTCGTTTGCCTGGACCGCGGTTGCCGATTCCACCGGTTACTATCTTTATGTGGGAACTGCTCCGGGGAAAATGGACCTTTTCGACTCCAAAGTGCTTTCCCAGGATACCCTTTCGATGTCTGTACCGGCGCTCCCGTCGGGAAGTCAACTCTACGCCACGATCTGGACGCAATTGGAAGGAGTTTGGTATGCCAGTGGTTCCTCCTTCGCAACTGAGCCGCAGTTAGCGGGCTTCAACTCGATCGCCGATGGCGCCACGGCGATACCGCTTTCGGGGCCGATATCGTGGGACGGCGTCCCTGGCGCGCAGGGATACCGTTTGCAGCTCGGGAGCGGAACGGGTGGATCGGACATCTTTGACTCGGGGGTAGTGACATCCACCAGCGTCGACGCCCTCGATCTGCCGCCGGATCAATTGATTTTTGCCACCTTGCAGACCGAGATCAATGGCCAGTGGTATTCACAAACGATTTCATTCACCACCGAGCCACTCATTGCCCAGCTGATTTCACCTGGCGATGGGGCGAGCGATGTCGGTCAGGACTGCGTCTTTTCGTGGGACGGCATATCCGGGGCCCAAGGCTACTATCTGTATGTTGGCACCTCCGCGGGTGCCAGCGATCTCGTGGACTCGAACGAACTCTCACCCGATGTTACTTCCTGGCAGGCCTATGGCCTTCCTTTCGATCAGCGCCTGAACGCGACTTTGTGGACCGAAATCGGAGGGGTCTGGTATCCGCAAGCCAGCACGTTTACCACCGCGCCCCAGATCGCAGCGCTCACCTCGCCGGGGGATGGTGCCAGCGCGGTTGCCGTGGATGCGCCGATCATGTGGGAAGCCGTCCCCGGAGCGCAGGGCTATCGTTTGTGGCTCGGGAGCGCTCCGGGTGGGACCGACTTTGCGGATTCGGGAGCAATTCTCGATTCACGGTATGATCCCGGCGCGCTCGCCTACGACAGCGAAATTTATGCGACGCTTTGGACTGAGGTGAACGGGACGTGGTACGCCTCGACATCCTCCTTTAAGACCGCGCCGCAGATGGCGGTGTTGACTATTCCAGTCGATGGCCAAACGGCGGTCGATACGAATGCCGTCCTCGCTTGGACTCCTGTCGCCGGGGCGGAGGGTTATTACCTCTATCTTGGCAGTTCGCCGGGTGCGTCCGACCTCTTGGACACGAGGGAGATGGATCCTTCCACTCTCTCCTACACCAGTCTGGGTTTGCCGAGCGGGACCAACGTGTATGCGACATTGTGGACCAAGCAGGATGGAACCTGGTGGCCCCTCACCTCCAGCTTCCGTACGCAGGATGCACCGGCAACGCCCGCAGTTCAGGCGACCCAACCAGCCATGGTGTATCCCGCCGATGGCAGTGTCGGGATCGATGGTGGAAAGCTTTTTACATGGAACGATTTGGGACCGTCCAGCAAGTACTGGCTGTGGGTGGGTACCAGCCCGTCGACGGACGATGTATTCTCCAGCGGCTCCCTCGATGTTCCCGCTTCATTCGTTCCGAACCTGCCGGTGGGCACGCCGCTTTTCGGCACGCTGTTTGTGCTTACGGGAGCGACCTGGAATCAATCGGCGGAGTTTGAATTCTCGGCGGCCTCGAACACAATCACCGACGACACCGCCCGGGCGGCGGCATTTTGGGCGACCGACTATGTACGGCAAATGGCGGACGACGAAAGCTATGTCGCCGAAGGCTCCCTGCTGCGCGCCTTGGTCTATCCGAGCGATCGTGCCGTTTGTTTCAACTATTCCGAGGCGTTGCTGCAGATTCTCGCCGAGATGAAAATGCCGCTGAGTACACGTATTCTCAACGTCGCCCTGGATCCCAACGGATATGACGGCCACACGCTGGTGGAGTATTTGGACCCCGGGCAGCAGGAATGGGAACTGCTGGATCCCACCTTTGATCTGACGGTGACTCGAACGGCGGATGGATCCTGGGCAACGGCCGAGGACATGATGAATGCAACCCGAAGCCAGCAATGGGGCCAGATTGGCTATGTTTTCCTGGGAGCGGGAGGCGATGTTTACGCGCGCGAGAACTATCTCGATTATCCTCTGCTCTTCCTGAACGTATATCACCTGGGTCAGCCGATCGTACCAGGCATCGGCCCCTCGATCCTGCCTTACTTTACCGCCATTTCGTCGCCGGCATACGGGTATGGCCCATATGCCATCAGGTGTTTAACCACCCCCTCCTTGCAATTTTTGGATACCGCTGGCGGGGGCAACGTGTACACTGTTTCCTGCGATGGCATCGACTCATTCAGCTACATCTTCCGGGTTGACTCAGTTGTTCCCTTGTCGGGCGAAGCGGCTTTCGAGCTCTACGTGCCAAATCGTTACGTGTTCTGATTCTCCTCGCGCGGCCTCGATCTCCGCGAAAATTCCACGGCGCGCGCAGGAAAAACGGAGAAGCCGCCTTTTCGCGATTGCTGGGGGTATGGCCATCTTCTGTGGCGTCGCGGTGTGTGCGATCGCGCGGGATATCGTGACCGTAGTTCCCAACGAGGCGCAGCCCTACGCCGCCGATCCGCTGCCTGCGCTCGGTTCCAATCACCCGCTGGCGCACGAGCTGGCATCGTCGGGGAGAACTCATCCGTATCTTTTCTTCGACCAAACTTCGCTCGCTCGATTGCGCCAGCGCGCCGACATGGAGCCTTACAAGTCGCTTCGCGTCCGCTTGATCGCCCATGCTGATGCCTGCCTCGCCCGCCCGGTTCCGCCGCCGGCGAGCCCCCCCGCCAATGTCCCAATGTACCTGCCCGGGGGTCAGTACAACCCCGAGTTCCTGCGCACCAACTACGACGACCTATATAAGCAGTCCTACGTGATCGCGGAAGTCATTCCCACCTTGGGATTCGCCTACCAGCTTACGGGAGATGAACGCTATGGAAGGAGCGGAAAGGAATGGCTCCTCGCGTTTGCCAATCGCCCGATCCTGGTTAAAAAGGATTCCGAGGCGGATTTTGAGGCGGCCAACGTCATGTTCGGCCTGGCACTGGGATACGATTGGCTGGCGGGGCTTTTGTCCGAAACCGATAAGCAGACGGTGCGGGCAACGCTTACACACATGGCGGGGCCGATGGTGGTCTCGGCCGAGCACTTGCTGGCCCTTCCGAATCCGCAAGCTAGCCGCGGCTATATGGGAGGCGATCACACTATCCGCACTCATGGGCTGTTCGGCCTCGCCGCTCTTGCCTTGCTCTACGAACTGCCCGAAGCCGAGCATTGGCTCGACCTCGAGGTCACGCTGCACCGGGACCGACTGTATCCGTCAGCCTGGGCACCCGATGGCGAATACCTCGATGCGTGGGATCATTTCGACTCCAGTCTCCAGGATCCGATTCCATTTTTGGTGGCACTGAAGCGCCTGGGAGGGGAAGACCTCTTCAACAATCCGCGCCTGGCTCCGCGTTTTTCCGGAATCCCGCGCTACTGGCTCTATGGGCTGGAGGAGACGTCATTCGGGCCCGCGGCCAGTTATGCCTGGCTGGCGTTGGCGGCGCAGCGACAAGACGCCCTCGCCCAGTGGCTCGTGCTGCGCGATCCAAAGCTGTCCAAGGTGAACGAAATCTTTGCATACCTGTTTCTTGATCCGGCTCTCCAGCCCGCTGCGCCACAGCCACCGAGAGGCGGGATCTATTGGCCTTATGGCGGCTTGGTTAAACTGTGCACCGACTGGACCCCGCTTGGCATCCTGCTGCCTTATCGATGCGGGGTGGAAATCGGCAAGGACTACGGCGACCAGAACGGAATCCATTTGCGCGCGGGCGGTGACTGGGTGCTGCCGCGGCTCAACGATTCGCCGGGACTTCGTTCGGGGCAGCCGGAGGAGTTCAACTGGGAATTGTACGGCTGGTTTCGCGGATCTCCGGCACAAAATGTCGTCGTTCCCGCACCCGACGGCATCGCTGATGCCGCCATTCTGGACCGAACCGGTCACGTCCCGCTGGACGGAGGGATCCAGTTCGCAGTCTACCCGCCGATGAAGGGCCGCCACTACAATGAACAATGGCAGGCCGGTCCGGATATCCGCCGGAATGGCGATCTGCGAGTAGTCAGTCTCGGTCCGGTTGCGGACTACGTGTGCGGCGAGGCGCATCGTGCCTACAGCGTCGATGCGCCGGCCCTGTGGGTGCGGCATGTCTTCCTTTCGAAACCGGTTTCGGGTGGTGCTCCGGCGTATATCCTTTTGTGTGATGAGGTGCGTTCGGGCGGCACGCAGCAGAAATATGCGCTACAATTGCATCCGGGGTATACCTACACCACGTTGCCCGACGGGCTCAGCGTCGCTGGCCGGCTTGCGGGGCTCGACGTTCACCTGCTCGAGCCGAGTGAGCTCAAGTACACCGAGAAACTGACTCCTGCGCCACTCGTGGGACAGCGCACGAGGTTCGTCCAGTGGGAAACCCCGGCACCCGTGCCAGGAGTTGTCTACCTCACGGCCCTGGTACCGCGCCTGAAGCGGGATGATCGCGTTACACTCACTTTTCAAGCGGCGACGGTGCCGGGAGGATGGTCCATTTCCGTCCGCGACCGCAACGTCGATGATCTCGTCGTTTTCCGATCGGAGGGCGCAGGAAGGGTGTCGGTTGGGGGCCGCGATTACCGCGGCACCGCAGCGCTGCTGAGAAAGGTCGACGCGGACCGCGAATCGATCTTTATCTTCGGCGAATCCCGTGATCACGCTCAACGTCCCTGAATCCTTTTTGAACGAACCGTGGTTCCCGGTCGGAATGCCGTTTCCCGTGCACGCGGACGGCCGCGCGCGGGTGGCGCGCAGGCCCGCGCACGGGAAGGAGTGGCCTTCCAGTGTCTGAGCGCCGCTTCAGGCGAACACTGCCATGGCTGGTGTTCGGCGCCACCTTTCTGCTGACGACGGGAATCGGGGCGGCCATCATCGGGTGGTCACATGGCGATCGGTGGGGACTGTCGGAGGGCCGACAGGAGCGGGTGGGGATGAACCTGGCCGCACTAAGCGATGGGATTTTCACGTCCCGCGACTACTGGCTGCTGCTGGCCGCCTGCGCCGGCGTGCCGGCGGCCGGGGCGATCGTCGCGGCGATCATGCCGGCGGGAAGGAACGCGCCTCGTTCCGCAAGTGCCGTGCGCGCCCGGACGATGATGACCGGTCGCATCGTCTTCCTGACCGGTGTGCTGTGGCTGGTGGGGCGCGTCTTCACGAACATTCCGGCGCCGCTGACGAGCCTTCGCGAGGCGTGGACTGGATCGATTCGCGAGCACTACGCCCTCCGGGCCACGGTGATGTCGCTGCTGAGCGGTCCCGAATTCGGCCTGGCGTACTCGGGGCTCCTCGCCCTGTTGGGGCTGCCCTTGTTCGTCGCGCTCCGATCACGTCGCGGGATCGGATCATGGGTCGAGGTTGCGGTTTGGTACGGTCTTTACTGGGTGCTGGCGCTCTGCCTGCTTCAGAAGCTTCTTATTTCACTTTCGCTTCTGCTGCTTGGCCTGGCCCTGTGCAGCGCAGGAGGGTTTCTCAGACGCTGGAAAAGCAATCTCGCCGTCGTGGCCCTTTTCATCTGCGTAATCGACGTCGCGATGTCCTCCCAGATGGACGATTGGTCGCTTCCCTACACGATCGATCACGTCATTTCTCGTGCGGCCGATTCATATCCATACGCCATTCAACTCGGCCCCCAGCATCCGTTCAGTCTCCGGCAGTTCTGGATCGGGAGTTTTTTCGGCGCTCCGAGTTCGCTGGGAGAAACCAACCAGTTCAATATTGACCTGTTTTCCACCATGTATCCCAACACAACCGGCGCGGTCGCCCTTGCCGCTCCAGTCTGGTCGTATTGCGACGTCGGATGGGGCGGCGTGGTCCTGACCTTGCTGTTCCTCGGCGGACTCTGCTGGCTCGCCGGACGGATCGGCCTGCGGGCCGACCGGTCCCTGTGGGCCTGGATGACTTTCCTTTTTCTGCTCATGCAGATCTACCATCTTACCCAGGTTCCGTGCATAGGAATATTTCTTTGGGGTTACGGCATGAGCTATGGCCTGACCGCGATCATACTGGTGGCGGTCGCCTCGGTGACAGGAAATCCCGCGCGAGTGGCGGGCGCGGGGAAGGGCGGGCCGCGCCAGCCGGTCCGCTCCTGAGCGCACCTCATGCCGGACAGCCCGACAACTCACATGGCCGCTCCACTGCACGTTTGCATCCTGTGCACGCAACACTCGCCCGATGACGGGAGAGTGACCCACAAGCTTGGCGCGATGCTGGCTCACGCCGGCTTTCCCGTCACCTGGGTGGGCCCGGGCGCCCCCGGTTCCGTGCGGGTTCCGGGGATTGAATTCCATCCATTTGCCTCCTTCGGCCGCGGTCGCTGGAGCAGACTTCTTCTCTGGCGCAAGCTCGAGCGCACCTGTCTGGCCATTCCAGGCATCGAAAAAACCGCTGTGTTCCTGGCTGTCGAACCGGACTCTGCGGAAGTCGCGATTCGCCTCGGCCGACGCTTTGGTGCGCGGGCGATCTTCGACATCCACGAGATTTATCATGGAGAGATGCTGCAATACTGGGTGCCGGCGTGGCTTCAGCCACTGGCCTCCCGGGTGGTCCTTGCCCGGCTGCGGTCCATCTGCCGCCGCGCCGACCTGGTCATGGGCCCGGGAACGACGCGCATCGATCCCTACCGAGCGGTGGCGCGCCGCACACTGGTGGTGCGCCACAGCCTTGGGTTGTCGGCGATGCAGGGGAACGAAGCGCGACCGTTGCCGGACGGGACGCCGATGGTCCGCATCATGCACGGCAAGGCGGCGCCTTCGCGCGGAACCGAGACCCTGCTGCGCGGAGCGGCCCGGGCGGCGGAGCTTCTCGACGGCCGGACGGTCTTCAAGGTGGTCTGTTTTGAAGGCCCGGGCGGTGCGGAGGCGGCACGCAATCGTCCCTTTCGGGCCTTTATCGAACGAGAGAAGCTTCTTCCCTTGGTCGACCTTAGGGCCCAGGTTCCGTTCTCCGAAATGATGCCAATCCTCGCAACCTGCGACATCGGCGCCATCGCCTACGGCCGGGATTTCGGGGTGCGCAGCCTGCCCAACCGCATATTCGAGTACATGGCGGTCGGGCTTCCGGTCATTGTGCCGGACTACGCTGCCGAATTGCGGCCGATCCTGTCGCGTTTTCAGTGCGGTGTGGAGGCGGACATGGAAGATGAGGAGTCCATCGCGATGGCGATCATCCGCTTGGTGACCGACCGCGCGGCGGCGCGGGCGATGGGCCGGCGTGGGCGGGAGGCCTCGTTGCTGGAACTGAACATGGAGCAGGAAATCGCGCCGCTGATCGCCTGGATCGGCGGCCGCACGGAGGCTTCGACATGAGGAAATCTCCGGTTCTACCGTGGAATTCGTGATCTTTACCGCCGTGGGCGGCGCTCCGTTTTTTGAGCGCATGGTCGAGGAATTGCGCCGGGACGGAGTAGTGGTGCACGTGGAATGTGTGCTCACCGACGAGGAGTACCGACGACCGGTCCGGGGGCCCGGTCGGTGGTGGCGGCGCTGGCTTGCATTTGGCTACCTCCCGTGGCGGTGCCTTCTCTATTTCGCCACGCACCGGCCGCGCCCAGGGACGCTATTCCTGGTGACCACAGCCCCTTTCTATTTGCCGGCCGTCGTGGGATTTGGTGCCCGAATCCATCAGGTTCCCGTCATATGCTTGTTGCACGACCTCTATCCCGAAGCCCTCGTTCTCGCGGGCGTGATCTCCCCTGACGGCGTACCCGCCACGGTCCTCGCGGCGCTCACTCGAGGAGTCGTCCGGAGTTCGGATGCGGTAGTCTATCTGGGACGCCGCCTGCGCGATCATGTGCAGCGTGAATACGGGCCGGCGCGGCGTACGGCGGTAATTCCCCCCGGCGCGGCCGAGGAGGGGCTGCATATGGCCCCCCAAAAAGTTCCAACCGGCGCGCCGGTTCGCTTTCTATATTCAGGCACGCTCGGGCGAATGCACGACATCGGGACTTTGGAGCGTTATCTCGCGATGGGATTTCCGGAGGGCGCCGAGTTTCGCTTTCAAGCCAGCGGCTCGGGCTATGCGGAACTCAGGCGACGGCTTGGTGCGCTCGCAGCGCGCGCCGGACGCCTGAATTTCGACGGGCCGCTCGGGGATCGCGAGTGGCGGGAGGCCATGACACAGGCGGAGGTGGCGATCGTGACAATGAAACCGGGGGCCGAATGCGTGATCTTTCCGAGCAAATGCCTGAGCGCGCTGATGGCGGGGCAGGCCTTGCTCGCCATCTGCCCGGTGGAGTCCGACCTCGCGGACATCGTGCGTGACTACGATTGTGGGTGGGTGGTGCCCCCAGGCGATGTCGACGCCCTGCATGCGGCCGTGACTGCCGCGGTGACTGACCGTTCCGGACTGCAGGGGCGCAGGCGTCGTGGACTTGACGCCGCCCAGGCTTTTTTCGGGTCGCGGAGAGTGGCGGCGCAATTGGGCCAGGAGGCCGCGGCCGTGCTGGCGGCGTGGCCCAAGGGCGGATCCACCACTCGTGAAATTTAGGAGCGGGAGGGGAATTGGGCCCGCACGATCGCGGCGACGCGCTCCCGTTCGTCACTGGTAAGGCTGGAGCCCGATGGCAGGCACAGGCCCTGCGCAAAAATTCGTTCGGAGACCGGGCCGCCGTGGACCGCGCATTCACGGAAGATCGGCTGGAGGTGCATTGGTTTCCACACGGGGCGCGCCTCGATGTCCGACGCAGCGAGTGCCACGCGGATCTTCTCGCGGTCGGTTCCGGCGGCCTCGGGATCAATAAGTAGGCACGTCAGCCAGCGTGTTCCGCGGCCATAGGCGGCTTCCGGCATGAAGTGCACTCCGGGCAGGCCTGACAGCGCACCCGAATAGAATTCGAAATTGCGGCGCCGGGCGTCCACGCGGGAGGCCAGGACCTGTAACTGTCCGCGGCCGATTGCCGCGAGAACGTTGCTCATCCGGTAATTGAAGCCCACCTCGGCGTGCTGGTAGTGTGGGGCAGGATCCCGTGCCTGAGTTGCCCAGTGGCGCGCCTTGTTAGCGAGTTCTTGATTGTCGGTGACAAGCATGCCCCCGCCCGACGTCGTGATGATTTTGTTGCCGTTGAAGGAATGCACCCCGGCGTAGCCGAATGAACCCGGGGCGCGCCCGCGATAGGTGGCTCCGAGCGCTTCGGCCGCGTCCTCCAGCAGCGGAATGCCATGACGGGCACAGGACGCGGCGATGGGGTCGATGTCCGCGCTCTGGCCGTAAAGGTGCACCAGCACGACGGCCTTGGGCGGCTTCCCGCGCCGCACCCGTTCGTCCAGCGCTGCGGCGAGAAGAGCTGGGTCCATGTTCCACGAAGACTCGTCACAGTCGACAAAAACAGGGGTGGCGCGCTCGTACAGAATGGGATTGACGCTGGCGGCAAAAGTGAGCGTCGAGCAGAGGACCTCGTCACCCGGTTCCAGCTGCAGCCAGCGGAGCGCGAGATGGATCGCGGCCGTTCCGGACGAAAGGGCGACCGCATGACGCGAGCCGGTGCAGGCGGCAAACTCGCGCTCGAATGCATCCACGTGGGGACCGAGCGGAGCGACCCAGTTGCTCTGGAAGGCGTCGACGACGAGGGGTAGCTCGCCGCCGGACAGGTGCGGGGGGGAAAGATAGATTCGCTTGGATTCCATGATGGGAGAACGGTCCGGGACTCGCCGGGGTGACTTCAGCCCTTTAGCCCGCGGCGGATTTTCCCGGGAGCGGGCGGGCAGGAACGCCGGCTACCACGACATCATCCGGCACGTCAGCGACAACGACCGCACCGGCACCGATGCAAGCGCGGGCCCCGATGTGAATGCCCTCGCGAACGACACTCCCCAGTCCGATCCAGGCGCCGGCGCCGGCAACCACGTTTCCGGCCAGATGAGCGCCTGGGCAGACATGTACGCCTTCGGCCAGGTCGCAGTCGTGATCCACCGAAGCGACCGTGTTGATGATGCAGCCGAATCCCACTCGCGTTCCGGCGTTGATCACGGCGCCGGCGACGACGAGTGTGCCCGGCTCCAAGCGGGCTTCAGCGCTGACGACGGACCGGGGATGCACGATTGTATCCACGTTCCGACCCGCCAAGGCCAGGCTATGCAGGAAACGAAGCCGGATTTCCGCCCGACCGATCGCGACGAAGACTCGGTCGTCGCCTTGGGCGAACGCGCCGATCTGCACGCAGGTGCCGCGCACCGGCCAGCGGCCGCAGGCCGCGAGACCCGGCCAGCGGTCGTCAAAAAAAATCACTTCGCGGCCTTTGTCAGCGGCCTGTGCGCAGTCGGCCGCCACCTTGCCATGGCCGCCGGCCCCTAAAACCAGAAGTCGCGGCATGGTCACGGGCCGGAAAGCGGTGGCTTCGATCCCCCGCGGAACTTTTCCATGGTTGCATGACCCGGTTGACTGACGCCTCGACGTTGTCCCACGGCGACGATCGTTCGGAGGAGGATGGCCATGTCCAGCCAAACAGTGCGATGATCGACATACCACACATCGAGTTCGAGGCGCTCCTCCCAACCGAGGGCATTTCGGCCGTTGACCTGGGCCCAGCCGGTGACTCCGGGCCTGACCTCATGCCGCCGAGACTGGCGCGAATTGTAGAGCGGGAGATATTCGGTCAAGAGTGGCCGAGGGCCGACCAGGCTCATTTCCCCCCGGAGGACATTCCACAGTTCGGGCAGTTCATCCAGACTGGTGGACCGCAGGAAATTCCCGAGCGCAGTAAGACGCAGGGCGTCCGGCAGAAGCTCGCCATCCGGACCACGATTGTCCGACATCGTGCGAAACTTCAGCAACGAAAAGGGCCGGCCCTGACGGCCAGGCCGCTGTTGCCGAAAAATGACCGGGGAGCCGAGCTGAACCCGGACGATCGCGGCAACAACCGCGAGCACGGGAGAAAACAAGATCAACGCCGCCAAGGCCGCGAAAATATCGAACCACCTTTTCACAATGGGCAGGGTCGCATCCCGTGGCAGAAGGGACAAGATGTTCCCGCGGAGGCCATCTGGTCCGGGCGCGCGGCTCGGCGTTGGAGAAGCATCCTCAGGGCCTCGAATCCGACTGGATGACGGACAAGGGAACGCGATCATCGTCGGTACCGGCGATGGCCGGGCGGATTTCGAGCGACCGAATATTGTAGTCGAGACCCTCTTCGCGATAGATCAGGAGCCGGAGGTGTTCGGGGGTGGAGAGCCGCAGACGCATCATTCCATTGGGCACCGCCAGATACAAGGCGGCTCCATGTGCGGAGCCGTCGTCGAGACGAAGGCTGGGGGGAGGGCCGCGATATTCCCCTGACAGCGACAGGACGTATTCGCGCGCCGGCTGCATGTTCAGGAAGGCAAAGAGGCCCCCGGGGATTTCGGCGCCATGGATCGAAAGATTGTGAATCAGAGTTATCGGGGACCTAATCGCCGGCGAAGGCCCGGTGGGGCCATCCGGTGCCATCAATCGCAGAGTGCTGAGCTCAAGCCGGGAGGAAGGGGTGAATCGCAAGGCGACGCGGGCAGGATCTCCCGCTGGGACTGGCCAGAGCGTGGTCTCTCCTTGCGCCGCAAGATCCGACTCGCGCGAGCCGCCTGTCCCCGCCAAACGGATGAAGATCGAACCATCCCGTACCCGGGCGCGCAGCTGCACGAACGCCGCATCAGTATGATCGGGAAATCCGAGGCACGATTCGGGGCCTTCGGGGCCGGCTTCCAGAGCCACCTTTCCATAGATCGCATATTCGACTCCCAAGGTCACGAGGCGGGGATAGACGGATTCTCCGTTCCGATGCACGACCGGTCCGAGGGTCAGGCGCGCGGTCGCCGCGATCTCGGCGGTCCCGGCGAGATCCAAGGCGATCGCCTGTGCCGGCCAGTGTGCGGACAGGAAGGCCGACTGTGAGTAGGCCGAGAACAGCGTGTTGGAATCCGCGAGGATTGTGGTCGTGCTGCCGTCATTCGAGCGCAGGGTGGAATTCAACGATTCAGCCCCCTGCGCCGCGTCAAACCAGATCCGGCGCGCTGCCGAATGCACATCGGGAATTCCGATCGCCTGCCGAACGAACTTTATCCGCGACGTGGATTCGATCCCGGGGTATTTACCGGCCGGCGCGTTCATTCGTGAGGCAGGCGCATCAATGGTGCCGGAGTCATCGCGTGGAATTGTGGCGAGATCCGACGGGGGCCGCATGAACGTGTTGAACAGACGATTAAAGGTTGGACGGGTATTGGGAACCATCACGAGGGCGAACAAACCGCCGACGGCGAGCGCAAACGCGCTTGAGAACAAATGGGCCGTCCAGCGATGAACGCAGCGGGCCAGCTCGATGAGGCCGAAGCCGGTGGGAATTGCGAGCAGCAGGCGTTGGAAGAGAAGCGCTGGCTGGCCATGGTCGAGCAACGTCAGGGAAAAGGGCACGGCCAACAGCGGACAGGCGAGCCCCGCCAGTGGAACGAGGGTGAGCCATCCTGTGACCTGATTCCGTCGGAGCAGAAGAATTCCGCCGACGAGATTCAATGCCCCGAACCCGCCAATCACGGCCGCTGCATAGTAGAAGGCAGGGGAATCGGTGGCGAACAGGTTGTAGCCATACCACGGGGTCAACCATCTGTCCGATCCCAATGCGGTTCGCAGTTCCGAGAGGTGCGGCCAGAACAGCAAAACGGCCAGATTGCCCGCCGCCAAACCACTGAGACTCCACGCTAATGCCTTCCAGCCCGTGGCTGCCGCGCGCCAAAGAAGGACGGCGATGATTCCCAGAGCCGCGATTCCGAAGCCTTGGACGTGTTGGAAGGCGATCAAGAGCGCAAGGCTCGCCAGCGCGACCGTCGTCTGCACTCGCGCTCGCCACTGAATTCGCGCCCAGATCGGCACGGATTCAAGAACCACCCGCACTGCGGCGATTGCCCCCAGTTGCGCAAATAGCGTGCTGGAGATGCCGTAGTAGCGGTAGAACCCGAAAACATTGTTTCCAAGGAGAAGCACCTGCAAAAGGACGAACCACCGCGCCTCCCGAGGGGAAGCACCGGCCGATCGCGCCAGGCGAAAATACTGCCAGCAGAGAAGCAGACTGCTCCCGGTGTAATAGCAATCGAGCAACCGGAGCCGCAGCGACAGGGAATGGACGAAGCCGATCAGCGTGTAGGCAAAAAAATACGACGCCTTCGTCCAGTTGGGATTCGCCATCACTTGTGGGGTCGACACCCAGCTGTTGATGCGACTGAAATGTTCCCACGGATCAGCGGGATACTCGAGATAAACTCCTGGAACGAGAAACAGGAACACCAGGCAGATCCAGAACGCGAAATTCTCCTTCGGGTATTCCTCACGCGCCACGAGCGCTCCGGCCATCTCCCGCCGCGAAGGCTGCGACACGCCCCATCTGGCCAAGACAAGGAGGGCCAGATGTGCAACGTGCATGAATCGGAACACATCCACCAGCCCAGGTATGTGCCAAGCCGGATCGCTCGAGGTCGTCTGCACCGGTCCGTGAGCAAAAGCATAGGCCAGATAGGCGATCAAATACGGCAGCAGGAAAGCCCAGCCCGAAGCAAAGTAGCGTCGGGCCAAACATCCGGCGCGTGTGGCCCAGCTTTTGGACACCTGTTCCGGCGGGCGACTCATCCCGAGAACGATCGTTCGGCATGCGTCCGGTTAAAGGGCAATTCAACCGTCCGGGCCTGTGCGCCCCTTCGCCGTCCGGTGATGAGGCTCATTCTAGTCCAGGTGCGGCGTGTATTCGGGGACCATCGCATGGATTTCACGCGCGAACTCGTTCTTGGCGGAGGCGGCGCCCAGGGCCTCCAGGCGGGCAAGCGCCGCCGCCACGCCGTCAATCGCGCCCGGGCGGGCAATGAACTTGAGGATGCGTGGATGGGGAGTGGCGGCGTAGTCCTCCGAGTGGTTTTGCAGCTCTTCGTTCATTTTTTCCCCGGGCCGCAATCCCACGTACTTGATCTCGATGTCCTCACCCAAGCGGAGCCCGCTCAGTTCGATCATCTGCTTGGCGAGATCGAAGATCCGGACCGGCTTGCCCATGTCCAGCACGAAGATTTCCCCTCCCTGCCCGAGCACACTCGCTTCCAGCACCAGGCCGCAGGCCTCGGGAATCGTCATGAAATAGCGGCAGACATCGGGATGAGTGATCGTGACGGGACCGCCGTCGGCGATCTGCTGGCGGAAGATCGGCACGACGCTGCCGGAGGACCCGAGCACATTTCCGAAGCGCACGGCCATGAATTTCGTCGGCCCCGCCACGCGGCTGTGGAGGGCTTGCAGCTGGATTTCGGCCAGGCGTTTGGTGGCGCCCATGACGCTGGTGGGATTCACCGCCTTGTCGGTGGAGATCAGGACGAAGGCCTCGGCGCCATGGCGCGCGGCCAATTCCGCCACGCGTTGCGTGCCGAGCGTATTGTTCTGAAACGCCTCGAAGTGGTGGCGTTCCATCATGAACACGTGCTTGTAGGCCGCCGCGTGGTAGACGATGTGCGGCCGATACCGGCCGAAGACGGCTTCCATGCGCTTCCCATCCAGAATGTCGGCCACGCATGGCTGCGCGAAGCTGGAGCATCCGCGGGCGGCGAGTTCCTGCTCGAGGAAAAACAGCCCGTTCTCGGATTGGTCGAGCATGACCAGCTGGGCGGGATTGAACGTCGCGATCTGGCGACAAAGTTCGCTGCCGATACTCCCGGCCGCGCCGGTCACCACCACGACTTTGTCATGCAGGAACTCGCGCGTGGCGCCCTGGGCGAGGGTCACCACGTCCCGTCCGAGCAGGTCCTCGATCTCGATCGGACGGATCCGGCTCACCCGGACGCGGCCGGAGGCGAGTTCATCGACAGAGGGAATGGTTTCCACCTTCAGGTGCAGGCCGGTCACGAGCTGCACGATCTCGCGGATGCGGCGCGCCGGCGCCGAGGGCATCGCGATCACGACCTCCCGGAACGTCCGCGATTTCACCGTGGACGGTATCAGTTCGGGCGGGCCGACCACGGGCACGCCGTGCAGCAGCTGGCCGCGCTTGCCGGGATCGTCGTCGAAGAAAGCCACCGGCTTGAAGCCGCGATGACGGGACGAAAGGAGTTCCTTCGCGAGCGAGGCTCCCACCGCGCCCGCCCCGATGATCGCGATGGGGGTGGCGGGCTTGAAGCCGTTGACCTTTTCCATGAGAACGCGTTCGCGAAAGAGGCGCGCTCCGAGGCGGAAGGCGCACAAAAGGCAGGTGCACAGGAGGAAATCGATGAGCAACACGCCGCGAGGCATCGAAATCGGAGCCCAGGCGGTAAATCGAGCGATGAGCAGGATGCCGGTGACCGAGGAGACGCTGCCGAGCACCAATAGAAGATCAGGGACGCCAAAAAAGGTGATCAGCGAGCGGAACTGTCGGAATCCCACCAAGGCCACGAGCTTAAGAGCGACCACGCCCAGAAAAAGCCTCAGTCGGAGCTGCGCCTGCTCGGGCGGCACCGCGAAGTCGAAGCGGATTTCGAAAGCTGCGTAGAGCGAGGCGCTTATCAGGCAAACGTAGGCCAAGCCGAGTAAAACGGCGCGGACGGCGGCGGCTTTGGCGATTTGAAGCATGGCACTCCTTTCTCCGGCCAGCCGAGGCCCATCGGGGGCGGAAAGGAATTGATTAGGCCGCAGGACGCCCGTCTTGGGAAGCAAATTGAATGCGCGCGATTCGGGTGGGCGAGGGGTGGAAAAACAGGTCCCGACTGTCACAGGCGTGGCCAGCCGGACTCCGGGCAGCCGAAGGGCGGGTGGTCAGCCCGGGATGCCGAGAAAGCGGTTGCGCGCCTCCACCTGCTCCTTTTCCGGCGCTACCCGAGCGGACGGATTCGCGGGCGCCGGCTGCAGGTGCAGCCAGCACAGGTCCGCCAGGGCGAGCCCGGCGTCTCTGAGCGTGAGCGACAGCGCATGCTCATTGGTGATCGCCAGGGCCTTCGACTGGAACCGTCGGACTTCCCCGGTGCCGCCGGCGACAGGCGAATGCCAGCGATGCCCGCCGATTTCCGCGCCCCGCAACCACGCCGTGACATGCCGGCGATACGCTTCGGAAAGGGGCGCTTCGCGCCGAAACTCGATTGTGCCGGATGATGCGAATAGAAGATCCGCTTGGCCGAACGCGACCCAGGTTCGCACCGCCAGCGCGTCGCGCCGGTTGAGAAAAAAGAAGCAGGTGCGCAGCCATCGGTCGAAATGCCGGCCGCCCAGCTCGAAGCCCGACGGGTGGCCGTCGATGTGCCCGAGGCAGACGCGGCGGGTGTTCACGGCCTGCAGCATCTCGGGCCTGAAATGGCCGAGATAGCCCGTGTAAAGCGTGTTGAACGACGAAGTGACAAAATGAACGAGATCGAAGGGTTCCCCCTCGGCCTCCCGCAGCGCGCGCTCCCAGGCGGAAAATTCCCATGCCGAATTGTCGCCGGCGCGGAGCCAGTCGCGCGGACCGAGCGCGCGGGGCGGCGTGTCGGGCGCCAGCGCGTTGTCGACGATCCAGAGCGTGCGCGCCTCGCGCAGGCCGTGCCGCTCATACCACGCGTTGAGCACGTCGAGCGAGCCGGCATGATGGTCCTCGCCGAAACGGACAAAGAGGCAGAGGATTTTCACGAGGCTGACGGTGCCGAGGCGGAGCTTGGCGGTCTACGAAAAATGTTCGCGATGTACGGCGGCGTAGACGGCCCTCGTTTTGTCCGCGAGCGCCCGCCGGTCGAAACGACGCAGGTTCGCGACGGCGTTTTCCCGCAGCCGCGAGCGAAGACCCCGGTCGCGGGTGATGGTCAGGATCGCACTGGCCAGCGCTTCCGGCGAGGCCACCTCGGCATAGTGGGCCGCCTGACCGGCGATCTCGGGCAGCGAGGAATGGGCGCCGCAAACGATCGGGCAGCCCTGCTGCATGGCCTCGACGATCGGCAGCCCAAATCCTTCAAAAAGACTCGGGAAAACCAGCGCCTCCGCCATCGCGTACAGGGCCGCTATCTCCGAAGGCGATCGATAGCCGAGATGCCGCACGCGGCCGCGAAGGCGTGGGTGTTCCATGAGCGGAGCCGCCGGATGACCGTTGGGAAACGGCTGGCTCGTGAGCACCAGCGTGTACTCCTTCGGCAGAATGCCATGCAGGAGCGCCATGGCCTGCAACAGTCCGCGGTGATTCTTGTGCAGCCACGGATGGGCCGGATAAAACAGGAATGGCGGCTTGACCCCCATGTCCTGCAAAAGCCCGCGCGCCGCGCCGGGATCGATGCGCGAGCCCGTGAGCTTCGGCGGAAGATTCCAGATGGTGGTCATCTTCTCGAGCGGAATGCCATAGTGCGCATGCACGTCCTGGCGGGTGAATTCCGAGGTGCAGATCACGTGGCTGGCGAGCCGGCAGGAGGCGCCGTATTCGCGCTCCCGGGTCAGGATGTCGTCGGCGGAAAAGAAATGGGGCAGATGCAGGTGCTGCAGGTCGTGCACCGTGACCACCGAGGGAAAGCGCCGCAGATCGGGATGGATCGAACTCGAAAGTCCGTGGACGACGGTGAAATCGAGTTGGGTGTACCATTCGAGCGCGCGGGTTTCCGGCGTGGCCAGCAGCGGCAGCCGCAGGGATGCCGCCAGGGCGTTGATCGCCGTGTCCCTCCGCGCCGCGCGGACCATCCGCTCGCCGTCGGCTTCCACGAGCCGGTGCCGGAACGCGGAAGGAAATCGCCAGTCGCGACAGACTCGCGCGGAGGCGAGGAAGCGGTAGTCGAACACGCGGTCGTACGACCCCAGCTCGTCGATCAGTTCGCGGGTCATCTGCTCGACGCCGCCCACTTGGCCGGGATTGAGCCAGCGCAGATCGAACAGAACCTTGGGGGCATCATCGCGCCCGCGCCGGGTCGCCACCTCGATTTGCCGTGCGAGTTGCGGCGAGGATTTTTCGGAACGGTGGTTTTCCACCGCCTGGGCGCGGGCGGCCTGCAGCACCGAAAGGGGGGCGGGAGTTTGCAACCGTCGCACCACTTCGCGGGAGAACGCGTCGTCGCCGGCCGCCAGCCAGCAATTGACCTCGTGCCGGGCGTCCAGTCCCTCGGCGCCCATCGGGGTCGACACCACGGGCAGGCCTATCGCCCAGGCTTCGACCATCTTTTGGCGCACGCCGCCCCCATAACGCATGGGAATGACCATGACGCGTGCCGCGCGGGCGTGGGGCCGGATGTCGGGAGCGTTCGGAATCAATTCCGTCTGCCGCGCCCGGGCCACCGCCGCGAGCACCGCCGGGTCGGGTTGCAGCCCGACGATCCGGAATTGAGCGGCGGGCACCGCGGCCAGAATTGTCGGCCAGCTTTTTTCCAGGAAATGAACGACCGCGTCGACATTCGGTGGATGCGCCAGATGTCCGGTGAACAAAATGACCGGAGGTGCGTCCGCCGTCGGCGGTTCGAACGCGAAATAGTCCGTGTCGACGCACACCGGCGCCACCGCAGTCGGACAAGGAGGATGCAAAAGCGCCAGGGCGCGCCGACGATCCAGCTCGGAAATGACCGCGAGGGACTGCACGCTTCTCGCGGCGGCGCGTTCCTCGCGGCGCACCCGGCGCAGACGGCGTCGCGACGGCGAAGCGGGAGCGCGCGCCAGATAGTCGGAACGAATGTCGTGGAGAAAGAGACAGCGGGCGAGACTGGCGGGCAGGAAGCGGAGCCACGCGGCGGAGGTCGACTGCGAGAGTAGCGCCGCATTCCAGCGCTCGCCGTCAAGGGCCTCGAGAATCTTCGGTGCGATCTGGGCGAGGGCCACCCGCCAGGCGAGCGCTTCCTCGGAATGGGTGGAAAGTCCGGTCAGGCGCCGCAGGAGGCGCCAGCGAACCCAGGCCGGCAGCCGGCCCAGCCATCGACTGCTTTCCGCCGGCGATTCGGGCAGACCGGGCAGGTCGCCGGGCAGGGGAAATTCGGGCCACCAATAGGAGCGCTGGACGGTCTCGCGCAAATTCTGGAGCGGTCCTTCGGGCTGGTGCGGGTGACGCGGTCCGACCACGCCCGTCATTCCAGTTTGCGACAAATGCCGGACATGCAGGGCCATCAAGCCGCCCTGTCCCGGGAAATAGGGAAGCTCGGTCGTGATGTAGAGCGTGCGTGGCATCGCGGATGGGGAGGGACGTTTCACCGCGGCCGGGGAATTTCGCGCTGGGCGCGCGCGAGGTCTTCGGGCACGCCGATGTCGATGAAATAGGCGGGAGACGGGACGCCGGCGAGTTTTCCGACGGACGCCCATTGGGGGAAAACGTCCCGTTCGAGGGAAAATGTCCCACGCGTTGCCTGGGTCAGCATCGGCTCCCGCCGCACGAGGTAGACCCCGCCGTTGACGAGGCCCGGTCCGGCGTGGGTCTTTTCGTTCAGCGCGCGGATGCGGTTCCCTTCGAGGACCACGGCTCCATAACGTCCGGCATCCGGCATTTCGCGCAAGGCGAGGGTGGCCGCGGCGCCCTGGCGTTGGTGCACATCGGACACGGTGGCGAGTGAGACGGGAAAATAGGTGTCGCCGTTGAGGACAAACGCCGCGTCAACCTGCGGAAGAAGACGAAAAGCCGCGGCCACCGCGCCTCCGGTTCCGAGCGGTTTCTCCTCGACGGAATACAGCAGCTCCATGTTCTCGTGCCGCGTGCCCAGCACCGTTTCAAATTGGGCCGCGAGGTAGCCGGTGGCGAAAACGACCCGACGAATCCCCTGAGCCTGAAGGTAGGCGAGCAGGTGGACGACAAATGGCCGACCCGCGACTTCGAGCAGGGGTTTGGGCGTATGGGCAGTCAGCGTGCCGAGCCGGGTTCCGGTCCCGCCCGCGAGAATGATTGCGACTTCAGGCGAGAGGCTTGGCGAAGACGGCATAGTGGGCGAAACCAAGGATCGACCAGAGCGCATAGCTCCCCAGCTCCTGATCATTTTCCGCCACGGCTTTGGACAGCAGCGGAATCTCGAGATACGGATGACGAATGGTGCCGGCTTCCTGGAGAACAAATCCCGCTTCGAGGAAGAGCCGGCGCAAACTCTCGCGGCTGACGGGCTGCACATGGGTGTCGTCGTCGGCGAACCGGGTGGTCGTCGTCGGGCAGCCGCGCTCGAGGAAAAACTTTCGGTCGGGAAAATTGACCGACTCCTCGGTGGGAGTCTCGACGTAGACGAGTCCGCCGGGCGCGGTGGTGCGCGCGATTTCGGCGGTCAGGCGCGCCGGGGATTGCACGTGCTCGATCAGATGGGAGGCGATCGTCGCGCCAAAATAGGCGTCCGGGTAGGGGAAGCGCGCCGTGTCGAGATTCATCACGTGAAACGCGGCATACTGGTCGGCGAAGCGCGCGGGAAAAAGATCGCAGCCGTGCATCTCGATGTCCCGGCGCAGGGGAGTCATCCACTCGCGCCAGAAGGAAAGGCGGCCCCAGCCCGCGCCGAGGTCGAACAGCCGGATGTTCTCCGGCGCCATCTTCAGGAAATGAAAGCGCGGATGATTCGTCCAATACAGGGTCGAGAGCTCATCGTGGCTGTAGCGGCCATCGTCGACCGGAATCACCAGCGGCCGGGACAGGGCCGGATGTTCGATGGTCAGCGGTCCGTCCGGCCGGGCGGGGACCACGGCCGGCTCCTCGCGGCGCGGGCGTGCGGACTTCCGGCGCGCTTCAGCGGATGGTCCAGGTTTCGAGGCCATGGGGAGTGAATTGAAACCGCTGCACGCCACCCGCGTATCCGCCGAGGGCCCGGGCGACGTCCTCGCGTTTGCACGGATCGATCATGAACATGATGTAGCCGCCGCCGCCGGCGCCGGTGACCTTGCCGGAGATCGCACCCGCGGCGAGGGCCCGGGCGAAAACGGACTCGATCTGCGAGTTGCTGATGACGGCCGCCATGCGCTTCTTGGCTTCCCACGAACGACCGAGTGCGTGCGCGAATGCCGTCAGGTCGCCCTTCAAAAGGTGTTCCTTCATCTGCACCGCATCCGCCTTGAGGGCGTGCATGGCTTCCACCGAGGCGCTCGCGCGATCCGCCACATTGCGCATCTGTTCGGAGATGATCTGGGCGGAATCCCGCGAAGCGCCGGTAAAATAGAGCAGGACACTCGACTGCAGCTCGTTCAGGATGGCCGGGCGGACGCGCAACGGATTCACGATCACGCGATCGCTCGCGTGAAATTCCATGTAGTTGATTCCGCCGAAGGCCGCGGCGTATTGGTCCTGCTTGCCGCCGGCGAGGCCCAGATCGAGCCGCTCGATCTCGTACGCGAGATGGGCGATTTCGTATTCCCCCAGGGGCAGTTTCAGCCATTCGGCAAAAGCACCGAGGATGGCGACCACCATGGTGGACGAGGTGCCGAGGCCGGAGCCGGCCGGCGCGTCCGAAAACGTGGTGACCGTGCAGGGCAGCGGACGCCCCTGGTTGAAGTCGCGGACGATGCGATTGTAGGTCGCCTTGTGCAAGGGCAGGGGTCCTGCGACGGCCAGCGTTGAGGCGGCGCTGGCGGTGAACGATTCGCCGCGGTCGGCCGCGACAAAGCTCACCGTGTCATCGGTTGACGTCGAGACCGTGCAATAGGAATACAGGTTGATCGTGCCGTTGACCACGCAACCGCCGAATTCGTCGCTGTAGGGCGAAACGTCGGTTCCGCCTCCGGCGAGGCCGAGGCGCAGCGGGGCCCGGGATCGGTGCAGGGCGGCCATGGGTCAGGAGAGGCAGATATCCTGACTATAGGCGTCGTGCAATGCCTCGGATGAATAGTGGCGGGCGATCACGTCTCCCCCCGCTGCGACCATCTCCGCCAGCGTGTCGGGCGAGCGCAGCAGCCGCTGGAGGTTGTCCGCAAAATCGTCGAGCGTCGAAATGCACAGGCAGCTGGCGGCGTCGGGAATTCCCTCGGCGCCCACGGCAGTCGTCAACACGGGCAGGCCGTGCCAGAGCGCCTCGACGATCTTGCCTTTCACGCCGCCGCCGAATCGCAGCGGTATCACCGCGAGCAGATGGGACGCATAAAGCTGATTCAATTCCTCTTCGGTCACGTAGCCGGTCACGGTCACCTGGGCATCCGCCAGGTCGAGAATCTCGGAGGGCGGGTTCGAGCCCGCGATGGTCAGGCGAAGGGCGGGAAAATTTCTCCGGATCACGGGCCAGGCCGTGCGGTGGAACCAGAGCATTGCATCGGCGTTGGGCGGATGATTGAAGCCCCCGACAAACAGGAGGCCGCCGCGTTGGGCAACGGAATGGGAAAATCCATTCTTGGGCGGCTCCTTGTACACGTAGGGCGGCAGCACGCGGGCGACCAAGGAGGGATAATGCTCGGCCAGGTAGCGCACCTCGTCATCCGAGGGATAGTAGGCCACATCGACTTCCTTGAAGACGTTTTCCTCCATCGCGCGCCATTTGGCCGCGGACTCCAGCACGGCCTGATTGCCCGTCATCGCAAACTCGCGTTCCATCGAACGGGACACGAGATCGTGGCCGTAGAACAGCACTTGTGCCCGCGTGGTGCGGCGGATGGGCCCGATGTAACGCGGAGAGATGTGGGCCCGGCTGAGCAGCACATAGTCGATCTGACTTCCGGCTTCCTCGAGCCAGCGCTCCCAATGTTCCGCGTACCACGGGCCGTGCAGGACCTCGATGCCCTTCTGCTGCATTTCCGTGAGGTAGGGCTCATGCGGATGAAAATTGTCGCCCATGAATTTGACCGAGAAGTCCTGGTCGACGAAGAACTGCAGGTAGGCCCAGATGGTGCGGGAGCCGGCATCGCGGTCGTAGTGGGGCAGATAGTGGTCGATGAAGAGGATCACCTTTCGTTTGAAGCTGCGTTCGCGCGCGCGAAAGACGTCGACGCCGTTGGGGCGGTGTTCCGCCGCCAGGACCGACGCCCAGCGCGCCCGAAGTTTTTCGCTGTTGAGCACCTGATATTTTTTCAGGCCGCTGCCGACATCGGTGCCGTTGCTGCGGCCCTCGTGATGCGTGATCACCGCCGCCGGTTGATAGTAGACTTTCTTCCCGGCGGCACGCACGCGCATCGCCAGATCCGAGTCTTCGCAATACGCCGGGGCAAAATGTTCGTCGAATCCGCCGAGTTGCCGCCACAACTCGGCCGGCAGCATGATACACGCGCCCGAACAGTAGTCGGTCTCGCGCACGTAGTTGAATTCAGGCCGGGCCGCGTCCTGACCGCGCCCGTAGTTCCAGGCGGACCCGTCCGCCCACAGGATGCCGCCGGCCTCCTGCAAGGTTCCGTCCGGATAGACCAGCTTGGCTCCGACCAGACCGGCCGCAGGACGCTGCGCAAACGTGTCGAGCATTGCCTTGAGCCAGCCGCCACTGACCTCTGTGTCGTTGTTGAGGAGGACGACAAACTCACCGCGCGCCGCGGCCGCGCCGCGATTGCAACTGCGCAAGAAGCCCTGGTTCTGCTCCTGGCTCACGATGCGAGCCCCGCGAATCGCGCCCAGGCAGTCGCGGGTCATCGCCGCGGACGCATCGTCGACGATGATGACTTCGTATTCCGCTCCCGCCGGACAACGCGTCAACGATTCAAGGCATGCCAGGGTAAGCTCGATCTGGTTGTGAATGGGAATGACGATCGAGACCGCGGGATTTTCCGGACCGGGCACGTCGAGCAGCGAGGCGCGGGCGAAGGCTGCGTCGAAGCGGGCCCGGGCCGCGGCATGGTCGGGCAAGGTGACGCCGGGGTGCAGTTCGTGCCTCACCCACTCACCGCTCGCCAGGTGGGCCGTGAGCCGGAGCGGACCGCTTCCGGCCAGCACGGGAACGTGTCCACGGAAACCGGAGAGCCCGGCGGTGCGGGCATCGGGGAAGAGGGCGGCCACATCCGGACGCGCCAGGCACATCACCGGCTCGCACTCATGCGGACCGAATTGCAGCGTGAGCCGCGTGATTTCGGACTGCGGGTGGAAACACCAGCCGTTGACGAAGAATTCGGCGTCGTCCGGCGCGGGAGCGAATCCCGATTCGAGTTGGCATTGCAGGGGGCTGACGCCGACGAGAATGCTGAGCGTCCGGAACGGCCGCCAGTCGCCCTGTTCGCGCCGGTACTCGAGATTGCCGATCTGCAGCCCGGGCGGGAGATACGTGGTCAGCGAGAATCCCGAGGTGGCCGCTCCGTCGCGATCGGGGAAGGCGGCGGCGACGTCGAGGCGTTCCAGTCCGCTGCGGCAGTCGAAGATGGAATCGTTCGCCAGGCGGAGCCGGATATTGACCGCAGCGCCGTCGTCGAGCATCGCCCAGCCCAGCAGGCGAAAAAGGCCGTCGTCAGCGCGCAGCTGACCGGTCTGGTCGAGATGGTGAGCGATTTCCTTCACGGGAACGGATTCAATTCGGGGCGTCGGCGGCGGGCAGACCGTGCCCAAACCAGCGATGGAACAGGCGGCAGGCGAAGACTCTTTCGTAACTTGATAGCGCCGCGCCCGCGTGCCGCGCTTCGAGCGTGCGCAGGGCAAGCTCGCGTTCGGTCAGCTGATGCGCCTCGACTTCGGCCACTCGGGCGGCTTCGCGCCCTTGCAGCGAATCCTGCAGGGTGTCGGTCTGGCCGAGCAGATTGTCGAGGTGCACCTGGGCGTCCCGGAGCGATTGGGCCAGTCGCCGGTTTTCGGCCCGGGCGGCGGCATGATTGAGTTCGGCTTCGTGTCCGGCCGCGCGGACCGAGCGGAGTTCGGCTTCCTTCCGGGCGAGCTCCAGCCGCAGGTGGGTGATCTGGCGCAGCGCGCGATCCGCGATTTCCGGACCGCGCGCTCCGTTCGGAAGCGCCCCGAGACTTCCCGCGAGGCGGGCGCAGGCGGCGGCGACCTCCTGCAACTCGCGTCCCACGTCGTTGCCCTCGCGGGCGACCCGGTCGCGGTCCGTCTTGGTCGCCGTCAATTCGGCATCGAGCGACAGCGCCCAGCGGGTGCGATCGGCAAACTCGTCGTTGAGGCGGGCGAAATCCTTCTGGCCGCTCGCGATCTGCGCCTCGAGCGACCGGCCCCATGAGATTGCCTCCTGGTGGACGCCCTGCAATCGTTCGACTTCGGTCCGAGCCTGACCCAGGTCCTTTTCCAGTTTGGAAACCCAGGACGTGCGCTCCTCGAGCAGCTGGTCCCGCCGCGCCACCACCTCCCGGGATTCCGCCAGATTGTCCTCGAGCGATTTCGCCCAGGCCGTGCGCGACTCGATTTCACGCTCCTGGTCGGCGGCGATCTGGCGTGCAGCGGCCAGTTCGGTTTCCAGGGACCGGGCCCACCCTGTGCGGACCTCGATCTCGTGCTCCCGGTCGGCAATGATGCGCCGCGCGCCGGCGAGTTCCTCTTCCAGCGACCGGGCCCAGCCCGTGCGAACCTCGATTTCGCGCTCCCGGTCGCCCGTGATTTGACGTGCGGCGGCCAGTTCGGTTTCCAGGGACCGGGCCCACTCCGTGCGGCTCTCGATCTCGCGCTCCCGGGCGGCCGTGATCCCGCGTTCGGTGGTCAGGTCGCGCTCGAGCGACTGCGCCCAGGTGGTACGCTCCGCGAGCTCGGCGGTCACGCGGTCAAAATGCTGCTCGGCCTCGCGCAATTGCTTCTCCAGCGACTGCGCCCAGGCGGTTTGTTTTTCGGCGAGCTTCGTCCGTTCGACCACGAGCGCGCGCGTTTTGCGCAGTTCGCCTTCCAGCGTCCGCGCCCAGTTTTTCAGTTCGACGCCCTCGTCATGGAGACGCGCCGTTTCCGCGCGGGACGTGACCACGTCCGCCTCGAGCGAATGGGCCCACTCGGTCCGGTCGTTGAACTCGCCTTCCATGCGCGCGAGGGCGGCGCGACTGTCGCGATGCTCCGAAACCAGGGTGTCGTAGTGGGCCGCGATTTCCTGGGCCGCATTGTAGAAACTGGCCGGAAGCGCGGCGAGCGGACCGTCCGACGCCAGGGCGATGACATACGGCGCGCCCTGCGCCGGTGAAGTGCGTTCCACCCGCCGGAAGCCGCCCGAGTACTCGGCCGCGGACGCGGCGTTGGCCTTGAAGGGCACGAACCACGATCCGCTGATGGACTTCTGCAGGCCGATCGCGGTGTGTTTGAAATGCCGGGCGAGCAGCGACTCGAAGCCGGCGCGATCGAGTTCGTGCACGTGGAAGGGATTCGTCCGGCCGGACACCTCCTGATAGGGAAGGGTGTCGGGGGTGGAAATCAGCAGCCGCCCCTTGGGCCGAAGCACGCGCCGGATCTCGCGCATCATCGCCTCATGATCGTCGAGATGCTCCAGCGTTTCAAAACTCACGACCAGGTCGACCGAACGGTCGGGAAGAGGGATCTTTTCGGCCCGGCCCGTTAGGAATTTGAGATTTGCGACCGGATATTTGCGCTCGGCGTGCGAGATGGTGTCGGGATCGTTGTCCACCCCGACCACGCTGCGTGCCGTCGCGGCCAGAAACGCGGCGCCATAACCCTCGCCGCAGGCGATATCGAGGACATCGCATCCGGACGCCAAATCGCTGGCCAGCGCATACCGATGAAGGTGCTCGGCCACAAAATCGCCCCGCGCCGACGGAACCAGTCTTTCGCCAGTCCATGGCAGTTCCCCGGCGGAAACGCCTGGGACAACCTTGGGATCCGGGCTGGCCGTCGATTTGGCCGGCCCGGCTTTCTCGGGTGTGACACTCATTTGCCGGAATTCTGGCCCAGAAGAGGATGCTTTCGGGCAAGAAAACTCAAGACTCGGGTGAAGGCAACTGAGGGTGGCGTTCGGGCGTGGGTATCGGCGCGGACCGCACGACCGTCACGTCGAGCATGGGAATTCCCACCAGTCCGGCGTGGGACCAGTCGGTTTGCGAAGTGATGACGAGTGCCTCGTGTAACCAGTCCTGCTGGCGATGATTGTCCGGTGTCCCTGACGCGATCGCGGCGATAATCGTGTAGTGCCCGGTGTGCAGCACGGGCATCTGAAACGTGAAACGCCCCTGGGCCACTTCGCCGGGATGAATCGTGATGCCCTGGATGTCGCCGCCGCGAAAGGTGTTTTCTCCGAACAGGTGTTGGCCGAGACGGTCCTTCAGGTTGAACCCAAAGATCACGTTGCCGGTGGTTTCGATGCCGCGGCCCGTGATGGCGAGGCAGACCACGTCTCCGCCCTGGATCGAATCGAGTCGACGGCCTTCGCGATCGATAAAGGCCGCATCGGTGACCTTGACCCGGCCGTCGCCGAATCCCGTCGCGTGGGAATTGAACGGCGCCACCGCCAGAACATTGGCCACCGGGGCGGTGGGCAGGTGCCGTTCGCCCGCTTCGTAGGATTCCCGGTGCACGGGCGCGACGGCCGGCGTCTCGTGGACCTCCACGACTTCGGGATTGGTCTGGCTCAGGTTGGCCTCCGCGAGGAAGGCTGCAGCGACGTCGGCCGCCGGTCCCTGCTGTCGCATCTGGCCGCGATCGAGCCAAAGCGCGGTGTCGCACAGCGAACGGACCGCACCCATGTCGTGGCTGACAAAAAGCATCGTGCCGCGCTCCCGGAAATCGCGCAGGAAGCGGAAGCATTTCTGCATGAAATAGACGTCGCCGACCGCGAGCGCCTCGTCGATCAGGAGCACCGAGGCGTCAATATGGGCGATGACGGCAAAGGCCAGCCGGAGCGCCATGCCGCTCGAATAGGTTTTCACCGGCTCCTCCATGAAATCGCCGATGTCGGCAAAGGCGGCGATGCGGTCGAATCGGGCCTCGATCTCGCTGCGCGCGAGTCCGAGCACGGCGGCATTGAGGAAAACATTTTCCCGTCCGGTGAAGTCGGGATTGAAGCCGCTGCCGAGTTCGAGGAGGGCCGCCACCCGACCGCGCACGGCGACGCGCCCGGAACTGGGCTGCATCGTGCCCGCCACCATCTGCAACAGCGTGCTCTTGCCGGATCCGTTGCGGCCGATGATCGCCATCGACTGGCCGGCGCGGACCTGGAAACTCACGTCCCGCACCGCCTGGAAATCCCGGTAGCCCGCCGGCTCGGTCCGCGACTGGGCGCGCATCCGCCGCCAGGCTTCGCGCACGGGCGAGATCAGCCGTTGCGCCGGGGTCGACCACAGCCGGTAGTGCTTGCTCACCTGTTCGACGGAAATGGCGACGTCGCTCATGTCGGAATCGATTCCCGGAGCGGCGGGGCGGCCCACGGCACACGGGACGAGGGAAGGAAGCAGAATCCGTCCCGACCTCAAGTGCGATGTCAGGGCGCCGTCGCGAGGAAAAAGGCCGTTTCGTCGCCGAGATAGCCAAACTCGCGCGACCAGAAGGTCACCACCTGCGGATCGTTGAAGCCCGCAGCGCCAAGGTCATTGATCATTTCCCAGCCAAAATGAGTGAAGCACAGGCAGCCCGCCTGCTGCCGCGGATCACCGTGATACTCGGGTTCAAGCAGATGCTCGATCGAGCCATCGGGGCGGAGGCGCGCGCGGATGACATGTTCCTGCTGGGAAGCCGCGAACGGAACCGAGAACAGGAGTTTCCCGCCGGACTTGAGGATGCGACGGCATTCCCGGAGCGCGGCGCGATAGTCGGGAATGTGCTCCAGGCATTCGAACGTCAGCACCGCATCGAATTTTTCCGCGGAAAAACTTGTCCGGATCAAATCCTCGTGGCGAACCCCGTGCGCGTCGATCCATCCCGGTGCGAGGGAGGGTTCGAGATATTCGCTGCCGATGAGGCGGGAAAATTTCGCGCGAAGAAACTGATAGAGGGGCGTGGTCTGTTCCGTAAGGTAAACGGCATCGCCGGCGCGGAGGCCGAGTTGGGCGTCGATCACATGTACGCTCGCGCGCATGCGGGCGTTCAGGCCGGTCAACGGACAGATCAGATATTCACGCCAGGCGGGTTGCGATCCCGTGGACGAAAGCCATTCGACCGCGAGGTCGGCTTTGCGCCCGGCCGGATAACTCTCGGCCTCCACCGTGAAACCCTCGCGACGGTCGCGCCAAGGGGCGCACAACGCCTCGGCGGCCGCGACGCGCTCGGCGAAGCGCGGCGCCATGCGTCTCCAGTGCTCCTGATATTCGTCGAGGGAGCGGAAGACGAACATCGTCATGTCTTCCGGGTCGCGCATGGGACGGGGTGGGGATCGCGGCAGGCCACGCGGGCGGCGTGCATCCGACGGTCAGCTTTGGGCCGACAACCGGTCACGGGCAAACGTGACCAGGCGTTGCACGGAGAACTCCACGGTTTCGGTGCCCGTGGCCAGCACCAGATCAGCCTGCCGGGGTGGTTCGAAGGCGGACGACAGACCGGTCATCTGCGGCACCTGGCCCGCTGCCGCCCGCGCGTACAGGCCCTTGACGTCACGGGTGCGGCAGACCTCGAGCGGCGCGTCGACGTGCACCAGGGCGATGCGCTCCGCGCCGGCGGTGGCGCGCACGGCGGCGCGATTTCGTTCGAGCGGAGTGATGAACGACGCGACCACGCACAGTCCCGAGTCGAGTCCCAGCCGGGCGGTTTCGGCGGCCCGACGGAGATTCTCCGCGCGGTCCTCGTCCGAGAAGCCGAGTCCGTGGCACAATCCGTGGCGCAACACGTCCCCATCGAGCGCCAGAACCACCCGGCCCTCGGCGCGGAGCGCGGCGGCGAGGCGGCCGGCCAGCGTCGATTTGCCGGCGCCCGACAGGCCGAAAAGCCAGAACGCGTATCCCCGTTCTGGATTCATATTGTCCGGACGCATGCGGTTGACGATTGAGCGTTGGGGGACCGGGCCTGCGATGGAAACGGCCTGGGTTCTATTCGGCGAGGCGACGCACGTTCGGTTCGATTTTTCGACCTCTGCCGCAACTTCTCGACGGGATGGTTCCGGTTCAGAGCACGTCGGCGAACGCGGGTTTCATCCGCCGGAACGCCAGATGCCCGAGGTAGCAGGCGAGGAGGCTGCTGATATAGAGATAGGCCAGATAGCGGAAATTGACCGGACGATGCCACAGCACCGCGTCGCGCGACAATTCGATGGCGAGCAGGAGGGGATTGAAGCGGAGAATTTTCCAGGCCGTGAGGGCGGTCTGCTGGATGCGATCCGAGGAAAAAAACACCGCACTCGCATACATGAGGACCATGATCACGAACTGCATCAGCTGGCCGATGTCGCGAAAGAATACCCCGAGCGCCGAAATGAACCAGCTCAGGCCCAAAGTTAGTAAGACAAGTGGCGCGACAAAAACCGGTAGCCACAACGCACCGAAATCGAGTCCGTTGCCGAAGATCGCCACCCCGAGGAGAACCAGGCTCAGGCTGATCAGCATGTGAAACAGCGCGCCGCCGACCGCGGCCGCCGGCAGAATCTCCAGGGGAAAGACGACTTTCTTCACAAAGTTGGGATTCGTCACAATGATTGCGGGCGATACGCCGAGCACCTCCGCCACCAGTTGGAAAAGACTGAGGCCGAAGAAGATTCCGAGTGCGTAGTCGACCTTGGTTTCATTGGGCAGCACGCCGAATTTCCCTCCGAAAATGAAACCGAAGACCACCACGTAGCAGCCGAGCATCAGGACGGGATTGAGGACGGACCACACCAGACCGAGATGGCTGCCCTTGTGTCGAATTTCGACGTTCCGAAGTGTGAACTGCCAAAGCAGGCTGCGGTGACGGATGAGATCGGAGGCAAAAGGAACGGGTTCGCGGGCCATGGCGATCGAAGGAATCCGTTTCATAACGCCGTCCGCCGGGAACCAAGTCAAAGGCTTTCAGTCTGACCACGGGAGTGGAATTTCCCTGTTGCCATGACTGGGCTTTGGCCGGATTTATCCAACTCTGCGTATGATCAAATGGAAATTGCTCGCGGCGCTGCCGCTCCTTGCCGGCGCCCTGTGGGCGGCCCCTTCGGATGCGAATGATCTGGTGCTGCCGGAGAAGATTTTTCCCGGACTCGACGTGATCCTGAAGTCGGCGGTCAATCAATCGCCGCGCATGGTCGACAAGAACATCGATCTCGAGATCGCGGAGAACGACCGGATCGCGGCGCGCGCGGCGCTGCTGCCGACGGTCAGCGGATACTACCGGGACTATGAGTCGCGGGACCGGCGCGCGGATCTCGAGGCCGCCGGTGAAGGTCCGGTCAACGTGCAAAAAGTATATTACGACGCGTCGATCAACCAGCCGCTTTTTTATTGGGGGGAGAAAAAAAATACGGCCCGCATGGGCGCAATCCGTCAGCGGATTGCGCAAGGCCAATATCAGGAAGCCTATCGTCTGCTGGCGCAGGATCTCCGGGCCCGTTACCTCGCGCTGATCTCGGTCAAGATCGTCGCCGCGCGAGCCCGCTTCAATCAGAAATTCACTCACGACCAGCTGCAACTCGCCGAGGATCGGCTGAAAAACCGGGTCATTTCGGAAAACGATATTTTCCCCACCCGCTTGAACGCGGAGCGCGCGGACATTGAAGTGGAGCGGGTGGCCTTCGAATTTGAAAACTCCCTCCAGGCCTTGGCCCGGCTATCGGGCACGCAGCCGCTGACCGAGGATGCCGTGCCGGACACGATGCCTCCGGTGGCGTATCTTTCGGACACGATTGGACAGTTGCTCAATGCCTACACCAGTCAGAAGGACCTGCCGTCAGTGGAAGCGGCCACGCTGCGGGAGCAGATTGCCGTGCAGAATCTGGACTTTGGGATTCAGAAATATCGCCTGTATCCCAAGTTCAGCCTCGCGGCGGGAGTCAGTCAGGACGAACAGGCCTATGCATTGGGGCAGCCCAAGTATCAGGTCAACTCGGTCTACGCAGGATTTTCCGTTTCCTGGGCCATCTTCGACGGCTTCGCCTCCCGGTCCGCCCAACGCAGTTCGCTGGCGCGCAAGCGACAGCTGGAAAATGATTATGAGGAAACGACGGTTCGCCTGGTGGAACAGGCCAAGTCAGAAAGTCGCCAGATCTACTTTGCGGCCCGCACCATGTCCATTGATGACCGTTTCCTTACTTCGAGTGAAGGCTACGTGAAGACCCGTCAGGATGAATTTTCACGCGGAGTGATTTCCGAGGCGGACGTAAGCCTGGCGCAACTCGCGCTTTTTGACTCCCGGATTGTCAGCTACCGCTCGAGAGCGGATTTCCTGACGAAGATTGGGGATTTCCTGGGGACGGTGAATGCCGATCCCGTCGTCGCCAACGCTCCCATTCGCTGATCATGGCCGACGCGCGCCGCACTCCGAATTGGGGCCTGCGCCTCGGCGTCGCGGCCGTCGTGCTGGCCGTGGTCGGATACGTCGTCGTCCTGGCGCTGCGTCCCGTCGCCACCGTGGTCGCGGCCCACCGCGGCCGTGCGATCGACTCGGTCCCCGGCAGCGTCGAGGTGCGCGCGGAATTCGTGAGCGAGATCAAGAGCGAGGTCGGCGGCCGCATCATTTCCTCCATTCTCGATCCCGGTTTGAAGGTGAAAAAGGGCGACGTGCTCGTGCAGATCGATCCGGGCGATGTCGATCTCGAGATCGAGAAGATCAAGAATGATGTCGAGGCCGCCCATCACAAGGTCGAGCTCGGATCGCCCGCGCGCGCCGAGGCGGCGAACATGGAGGACACGATCGCCAATCACGAGCACATGGCCAAGGCCGGGAGCTATTCCGAGGCCGATCTCGAAAAGGAGCGCCGGCTGCTCGCTCAGGCGCGCAAGCGCATCGAGCTCGACGAGGTGAACCTGAAGCTCGACCTGGCGAACGACGAGAACCAGCTCAAGACCAAGCAGCGGGAGCGGGAAAAGATGAGCATCGTGGCGCCGGCCGATGGCATCATTTCCGTCGTCGAGCTGAACGCCCGCACCGGCGACCTGATCGGGCGCGACACTCCGATCGCCACGCTGATCTCGGCCTCCCGCACCGTGGAGGCGAAAATCAGCGAGGAGAACTTTGCCGGCATCCGGGTGGGACAGGACGCTTCCGTGACCTTTCTCGGTTACGGCCAGAAGCTCTACAAGGCGAAGGTCAGGAAGGTGCTTCCCACGGCCAACGCGGAAACGCAGCGGTACATTGTTCATCTGGATGTCGACGTCCCGCTGGAAATGCTGGTCCCCGGTCTTACGGGCGAGGTGGCCATCATGATCGGGAGCCGCGATGCCGCCACCATCGTTCCGCGACGCGCCCTGCGCGGCAACGAGGTGCTGGTCGTCAACGACAACCTCGTCGAGATCCGCAAGGTCCGGCTCGGTTATGTGAGCATGAACGATGTCGAAATTCTCGAGGGCCTGCGCGAAGGCGAGCAGGTGGTGGTGGAGGATCTCGACCAGTTCAAGCCCGGCGCGCACGTCCGGGTGAAGACGCTCAAATAAGCGCGGGCGCCATCGCCCGTCGCGCGTTCGATGTCACCGACCCTCCGGATCGCCTTCCGATTCCTGACCGCCAAGAAACGGGCGATGCTGATGAGCCTCGCCTGCATCGTCCTCGGCGTCGGCCTGTTCGTCGTCACGCAGGCGACCACGAGCGGTTTCGAGGAGTTCTTCATCAAGACCATTCTCGGCACCAACGGCGCCATCCGCGTCGAGGATCGCATCCAGGACACCATTCGGACGATGGAGGCGGGAGGGGGAGGCAGCGGCTCGACGTTCCAGCTGCAGATGAAGGAGGGCCAGAAATACATCGAGGGCATCGAGGAGCCAAAGCTGGTGATCGATGCGCTGCGGCAGTTTCGCAACGTCGCGGGAATTTCCGAGGTGCTGACCGGTTCGGCCATCATCCGCAGCGCGCTCCGGAGCGACTCGGTCAAGATCTACGGAATCGAGATCGACAATCATCTCATGGTTTCGGACCTCGGCCGGCAGATTGTGCAGGGCGCGATCGACGATTTTCGCAAGAACCCCGCCAGCGCGCTGATCGGCAAGGACATTGCCGACCGCCTGCAGCTGGGCGTCGGCGACGCCTTTCTGCTGGAGTCCGCCGGCCAGTCGCGACACTACCGCGTGGCGGCCGTCTACGAGACGGGCGTGCGCGACATCGACCGGGAGCGCGTCTATCTGAATCTGCCCGAGGCCCGCTCTCAGCTCAAGAAAACCACGGGCGCCAGCTTCATCCAGGTGAACGTCTATGACAAGGACCGGGCGAAGGAGGACGCCGAGCAGATGCAGGAGGTGCTGCATCATGGCGTGAAAAGCTGGCAGGTGCGCGAGAAACCCTGGCTCGAGGCGTTCAGCGCGCTCCGCATTTCGTCGGCCATCACCGTCTCGGTCTTCTCGCTCATCGCGGCGCTGGCGATGTTCAACACCCTGGCGATGATCGTGCTCGAGAAGACCAAGGAGATCGCGATCCTTCGCTCGATGGGCTACACGCGGGAGGACATCTCGCGCATCTTCATCTGGCAGGCCACCATCGTGCTGGCCGTCGGCACGATCATCGGCTGCTCGCTGGGTGCGGTGATCACCTACACCATCTCGCGGATACCGCTGTCAATCACGGGCATCTTTCGCACCGACACGTTCATCGTCGAATGGTCCGCCTGGCACTACGTGGCGGCCACGATCACGGCGGTGACGATGGTCATGATCGCCTCGCTCATTCCGGCCCGGCGCGCCGCCCGGCTCGAGCCGGGCGATATCATTCGGGGAACTGCCCAATGAGCCACGTTCACGAAATTAGAGGAACTGCCCAGTGATTCCCGTCACCGAAATTGGGGGAACCGCCCAATGAGCGCCGATCGAAAAAATCCGGCGATCGCGCTGCGTTGCACCAACCTTCACCGCTTTCTCGGGCAGGGCGAGGGTCGCGTCCACGTGCTGCGCGGCGTTTCCTTCGAGGCGCAGGCCGGACGCGTCGTCGCGATCGTCGGCCCGTCCGGCTGCGGCAAGAGCACGCTGCTTTATCTCCTCGGACTGCTCGACCGACCGGACGACGGTTCCATTTGGATTCGCGACCAGCTCATGTCGAACAGCGGCGATCTCGAACGCACGAGCGCCCGCGGCGAACACATCGGGTTCGTCTTCCAGTTTCACTTCCTGATGCAGGAGTTCACGGCGCTGGAAAACGTCATGATGCCCATGCGCAAGCTTGGACGTCTCGACGAGGCCGCCATGGCCGCGCGCGCACACACCCTGCTCACGTCGGTTGGGCTGGGGGAGAAGACCGCGCGGCTGGGCACCCAGCTCTCGGGTGGCGAACAGCAGCGCGTGGCGATCGCCCGCGCCCTGGCCAACGAGCCGGCCATCATTCTTGCGGACGAACCGACCGGCAATCTCGACCAGCGCAATTCGACGCTCGTATTCGACCTGTTGACCCGCTTGGCGAAGGAAAACGGGCAGGCCGTGGTGCTGGTGACGCACAATTCCGACATTGCCAATCGCTGCGACGAAATCCGCGCCATGCGCGACGGCGAGTTCGTGGTCTGACACGACAAAACGCGACCACGGGAAGCTGCATCGCCGGGGTGGGGACAGGAACCTGCCGCGACCGAACGAAACCGAGGCCGCGGCGCGCGCGTCATTCGGGTCAGATCGGCTCGCCTCTGCGGTCGATCGGCTATTTCCAAATATTCTTGCCGGTGAATGGCGCAAACCGTGCTTTCACCTGTCTATTGTTTGCAGGAGCCGACGGGCCGGGCTCGACTCCACCCACCACCAACGATGATTCTGAGCATTCATATCCCGAAGACCGCGGGCATTCGATTCCGCGACTTGCTTCGGGAACGATTCGGCGCCGGCCTGATTCTCCACTATTATCACATCACCGACGCCACGGGGCAGGTGTTGGCCGGGGTTCCGGAGGCGGCGGAATGCGTGCACGGCACCTTTCGCGCCGACGCCTTGTTGAAGCGCTTTCCGCAGGCCCAGTTGATCACCTGGGTGCGGGATCCCGTCGATCGCGTGATTTCCTCCTATTATCACCGGCTGCGCGGATCCGATTCTGCTGTGGACGGCGTGGAGCCGCCCCGTGAGCTGTCGCTGGCCGAATACGCCGATCATCCGCTCGTCCGCAACGAAATGACACGGTTTTTCGGCGCCCGGCGTCCGGCGGATTTCCTGTTTGTGGGCATCGTCGAGCGCCAGGAACGGTCGCTGGCCCGTCTGCGGCGGCTGTTCGGGCACGATTTTGCCCCGGCGGCCCGGGAGGAGATCGTTCCCGACGGCAACGTGCCCCGTTTTGTAATCGATGCGGGAATTCGCGAGGAAATCGAGCGGGCGAACGCGGCCGACATGGCGCTCTACCGTGAATGTCTGGTGCGGGATGACCGTGAGTCGCGGCTCGAGGGCGGAATTTCCCCGGATATTTCGACGGTGCGCGTCGCGACCGCCTGGTGACACGGAAATTTTCCGGATTGCTGGGAAATTAGCGCCGGTGTGCGGCTTGGAGGACGACCTAATATTGCTGCGAACAGGCAGCGTCCGGGAAATTTTGTTTTACATCATGCGCGCCGGTTCTTTTGGTCGTCGTTGGAACACGCACACCAATTGACCGTCAGTTCGCGCAAATCCTTCCTTGCCAAGTTGGCCGGCCTGATCGGGGTCGCCGGAGTGGCCCCGCAGATGTTGCTGGGCGCCAAGCGCACCTCCGCCGCGCCTGAGGTGCCCAAAATTGTGGTGAAGACGGATCCGCGCACCATTTCCCGCCAGGAGGAATCGGCCTGACCCGTTCGCGCACGGCCCAGCCCTGACCGTCCATGTCGAAGATCTACCCCAAGTCCGCCAACGCCCTGCCGCTGCAGATTGTGATTTTTCTCACGATTCTGGCGGGAGTGGGAACGGCGGCGGTCACCTATTATTCGACTCCAAAATACCTGCGCGTCGGCTACCAGCCGATCCAGCCGGTGCCCTTCGATCACAGCCTGCACGCCGGCAACCTCGGCATCGATTGCCGCTACTGTCACGCCGCCGTCGAGAAGTCCGGCACGTCCAGCATCCCGACGTCCCAGACGTGCATGAACTGCCACAGCATCATCAAGACCACGAGTCCGCTGCTGGAGCCCGTGCGGCAGAGTTTTGCCACGGGCACGCCGGTCCCGTGGGTCAAGATTCACCAGGCGCCCGATTACGTCTATTTCAACCACTCGGTGCACGTCACCCGCGGCATCAGCTGCGTGGAATGCCACGGCAAGGTCAATGAGATGTCCGTCGTCTACCACGCGAAGTCGCACTCGATGGGCTTCTGCCTCGACTGTCACCGCGACCCGGCCTCGCACCTGCGCAATCCGGAAGACGTATTCAACCTGAATTCGCTCACGCTCGCCGATCAGGGCAAGCTCGCGGAGGCCCACAAGGATGTTGAAAAGTGGAAGATCAATCCGCCGACGAGTTGCTCCGGCTGCCACCGCTGATGAAACGCCAATTTGACCATTCGGCACCCGCAGGCGCTCCGGCCGGACCGCGCTACTGGCGCAGCCTCGATGAACTGGCCGAGTCACCGGGTTTCCGCGAGCAGCTGGCCCGAGAGTTTCCACAGGGCGCGTCGTCGATCGAGGGAGTTGATCGTCGCCAGTTCATGAAGATCATGGCGGCGTCGTTCGCGCTGGGCGGGCTCGGGCTCGCCGGCTGCCGCCGTCCCGAGGTCAACATTCTGCCCTACGGCAAATCCGTCGAATACATCATTCCCGGCCTGCCACTTTACTACGCCACGGCGATGCCGCTGCGCAAGGTGGCGATTCCTCTTCTGGCCGAGACGCATCAGGGCCGCCCGACCAAGCTCGAGGGTAATCCGACCTACGCCGATCTCGGTGGTTCGACGTCCCTGGTGGCGCAGGCGTCCGTCCTCGACCTTTACGATCCGGATCGGGCCCGCGAACACTCCAAGGGCGGCAATGTTCTCGCGACGGCGGATGTCAACGAGCTGCTCTCGAGCATCCGCAAGCAGTACGCGGGCAATGGTGACGGCCTGGCGTTTCTGGCGGACGAATCCGCTTCGCCGACCCGCGGCCGCCTCGTGGCGAAGCTGAAGCAGGATTTTCCGAAGGCCATCTGGGCGGAGTACGAGCCGGTGCTCGACGAACCTCACGCCGACGCCGCCCGGGCTTCCTTCGGCCGGAGCGTGAAGCCGATTTATCGTTTCGCCAAGGCGAAGCGGATTCTGTCGCTCGATGCGGATTTCCTGCATGCCGAGTCGGGCGGCCTGCTGTTCGCGCGGCAGTTTGCCGCCGGCCGCCGCGTCACGAAGGCCACGGATCCGATGAACCGGCTCTACGTGGCGGAGAGCAATTTCACGCTGACCGGCAGCATGGCGGATCACCGGCTCCGTGTGGCGAGCAGCCATGTTTTGGCGCTCACTGCCGCGCTGGCGAATCGCATTCTCGGTACCGACACCTATGCGTCGCTGGCCCAGGGGCTCAGCGATGCGGGCAAGTGGATCGACGAGTGCGCCAAGGATTTGTCGGCGAATGCCGGTGATTGCCTGGTCCTCGCCGGCGCGCATCAGCCCGCGGCGGTGCACGTGCTGGTCAATGCGATCAATGCCAAGCTTGGCAACTTCGGCCGCACCGTTGAATTCGTGGAAGTGCCGGATTCGGGCGCGGCGACCATCAACGCCCTGGTAGCCGCGATCAAGAACGGTGCCGTCAAGACGCTGGTCATTCTGAACGGCAACCCGGCCTACAACGCGCCCGCGGATCTCGATTTTGCCGGCGCAGTGAAGTCGGTGCCGGACGTGATTCGTTTCGGCGGGTACGTCGACGAAACCTCCGCGGTGGCAGGCACGCATCTGTCCGCGGCCCACTATCTGGAATCCTGGGGCGATGCGCGCACGGTGGACGGCACGATCGTCCCGGTGCAGCCGATGATCCTTCCGCTGTTCGACGGTCTGATGGAGATCGAACTTCTGGCGCGCCTCGCGGGCGAGGAAAAGCCCGAGGCCTACGAACAGGTTACGGCGACGCTCGCCAAGCTCACCGACGGCAGCAAGAAGGCCTTCGAGAAATTCCTCCACGACGGCATTCTGACCGGTTCGGCCTATCCGGTCGTAAACGTGGCGTTCGACCAGAAAGGTGCCGACAGCGTGCTCGGGGCCGCCAAGCCGGCGGCCGCGATCACCGAAGACAGTGTCGAGGTGCGTTTCGTCACGGATCACAAGGTCGACGACGGCCGCTTTGCCAACAACGGCTGGCTGCAGGAGTGTCCGGACCCGATCACGAAGCTGGCGTGGGACAATGCGATTCTCGTCAGCCCGCGCCTGGCGAAAAAGCTGGGTGTCTATCCGCACGGCGCCGGCGGTCCGCAGGTCGCGCGCGTGGAACTGGCCGACACCTTTCACTACAAGGAACTGGCATTTGTCGGTGAGGTGACGATTGGAGGGCGCACCCTGCGCGGCCCGATCCACATCCAGCCGGGCCTGGCGAATTACACGGTGGTGATTCCGCTCGGATATGGCCGGAGCCAGTCGGGTCGGATCGGAACAAACTCCGGCTTCAGCGCCTACGGCATCCGGACGAGCGACGGCATGGGCTTCGTGACCGGCGCGACGATTCGGAACACGGGCGAGCACCACAATATCGCGACGACCCAGGAACACTGGTCGATGGAAGGCCGCGACATCATTCGCGAAGCCAACCTCGAGGGGGAGGAGGGCTATCGCAGCCAGCACGATTTCGTCAAGGAGGCCACGATCGACGCGCATTCGCCGCCGGTTTACGGCAAGGATCAGAATGCGTCGCTGGTTTTCAAGGCGACCGACACCCCGCGCGGAAATTCGCTCTACGAAACACCGAATTTCGAGGGATTGCACCAGTGGGGCATGTCGATCGACCTCAACACCTGCATCGGCTGCAACGCGTGCGTCGTCGCCTGCCAGGCCGAGAACAACATTCCGATCGTCGGCCGCGAGCAGGTGAAGCGCGGACGCGAGATGCAGTGGATCCGGCTCGATCGCTACTACACCGACGGCAATCTGGATGCGGGCGCGTTCGGCGGCCCGGGCAACCGCGAGATTCCGGAGGATCCCCAGACCGTGGTGCAGCCGATGACCTGCCAGCACTGCGAACTCGCGCCGTGCGAGATGGTGTGCCCGGTCAACGCCACGGTCCACGATGAGGAAGGGCTGAACGTGATGGCCTACAACCGCTGTATCGGCACGCGGTATTGCGCAAACAACTGCCCGTACAAGGTTCGTCGTTTCAATTATTTCGACTGGAACAAGCGCTCGCTCGACGAGCTCTATATGGGCCCGCTCGGCAGTCAGAAGGAAGTGCCGGAACTCATCAAGATGGTGAAGAATCCGGACGTCACCGTGCGCATGCGCGGTGTGATGGAAAAATGCACCTACTGCGTCCAGCGCATCCAGCAGGGCAAGATCGCCCAGATTCGCAAGGCGGGCGCTTCCGGCGATGTCCTGGTGCCGGATGGCTCCATCAAGACCGCCTGCCAGCAGGTGTGCCCGGTCGACGCCATCGTGTTCGGCAACATCAAGGACGAGAACAGCGCGGTGTCCCGCCTGAAGGCGCAGGACCGTGACTACGCCGCCCTCGGATACCTGAACATCCGGCCGCGCACGACCTATCTGGCCAAGTTGCGCAATCCCAACCCGGACATGCCTGACTACAAGGCGCTTCCCTTCAGCCGCCAGGAATACATGAAGAAAAACCATCCCGCCCACCACGGCGAAGGCGAGGGGCAGGCGGGCGAAAAGAAAGGCGAGGGCTGACATGATGCTTTCTCCGATCCAACTTGAGGGAGGACTCGTCTGATGGGCGCGCACGCCAGCGATCAACCCGCGCCCGCGATCCTCAATGAGGTCAAGCCGGCGGTTCTGCCTCGCGCCGATCTCGTCGAGCACCACCGCGACTTCAAGTGGATCACGGAAAAGATCTGCGGAATCGTCGAGGCTCCGACGCCGCGCTGGTGGTGGTGGTGCATGGGCGTCGCCATTTTTGTCGCTTCTTTCACCGTCGGCGGCATCACCTATCTCGTCGGCACGGGCGTCGGCGTCTGGGGCCACGCCAGTCCGGTCAACTGGGGCTGGCCGATCGTCAACTTCGTGTTCTGGATCGGTATCGGCCACGCGGGCACGCTGATTTCGGCGATTCTTTGCCTGCTGCGCCAGAAGTGGCGCACGTCGATCAATCGTGCGGCGGAGGCCATGACGATCTTCGCCGTGGTGTGCGCGGGCATTTTCCCGGTCTTCCACGTCGGACGCGTCTGGATGGCGTGGTACCTTTTCCCGCTGCCGAACTCGAACTACATCTGGCAGAATTTCCGGTCGCCGCTCGAGTGGGACGTTTTTGCGGTTTCAACGTACGGTACGGTTTCCGTGCTATTCTGGTATATCGGCCTGATTCCCGACCTGGGCACCCTGCGCGACCGGTTCACGTCGGTAGGCAAGATCTGGCGGGCCCGCATCTACGGTTTCTTCGCCATGGGCTGGCGCGGCTCCAACCGCCACTGGAGCAACTACGAGATGGCGTACCTGATCCTGGCCGGTGTGGCCACGCCGCTCGTGCTTTCGGTGCACACCATCGTGTCGTTCGACTTCGCCGTTTCCCTCATCCCGGGCTGGCACACGACGATCTTCCCGCCGTATTTCGTGGCGGGCGCCATTTTCTCGGGCTTCGGCATGGTGCTCACGCTCATGCTTCCGTTGCGCGCGATCTTCCGCCTCGAGGACCTGATCACGCAGTACCACATCGACTGCATGTGCAAGATCACCCTCGCGACCGGGACGATGGTGGGCTACGCGTACTCGATGGAGTTCTTCATCGCGTGGTACGGCGCGAATCCCTACGAAGGCTTCACGTTCATCAACCGCGCGTTCGGTCCATTCGCCTGGGCCTACTGGATCATGATTTCGTGCAACGTGATCACGCCGCAGTTCTTCTGGTTCAAGAGCGTGCGCAACAACACGACGCTGGTCTGGATCCTCTCGATCTTCGTCAACGTCGGCATGTGGTTCGAGCGCTTCGTCATCATCTGCACCTCGCTCACGCGTGACTTCCTTCCGTCGAGCTGGGGCTATTTCAGCCCCTCGGTCGTCGACATCTTCACGTTCTTCGGGACGTTTGGCGTCTTCTCGACCCTTTTCCTGCTCTTCATCCGCTTCGTGCCGATCATGCCGATGTCCGAGGTCAAGGCCGTCATTCCGGCCGCGGACCCGCATGGGGTGGGAGCCGAGCACGGCGAACCGATGCGTCCGGAAGTGGAGGCCGCCGGATCATGAAAAGGATCTACGGACTCATCGCCGCCTTCGATTCCACGCCGGATCTCTACCATGCGTGCGAGCAGGTGCGGGATGCCGGCTTCAAGCGCTGGGATGCGATTGCGCCGTTTCCGGTCCACGGTCTCGATGCCGCCATGGGTCTGCGCCGCTCGAAGGTGCCGCGGATTTCGCTCCTGGGCGGCATCACCGGTTTCTGCACCGGCATGACGCTCATCTGGTACACCGACGGCTTCGACTACAAGCTGATCGTCGGCGGCAAGCCGTTCTTTTCGCCGCTCTTCGCCTTTCCGGTCAGCTACGAGCTCACGATTCTCTTCACCGCCTTTGCGACCATCATCGGCATGTTCCTGCTCAACGGGCTTCCGATGCATTACCACCCGGTGCAGAAGGCGCCGCAGCTCACCCGGCTGCTCGATGACCGCCTCCACATCGTGATCGAGTCGGCGGATCCGAAATTCAACGCCTCCGCCACGCGCGAATTCCTCGCGAAGATCGGCGGCAAGGACATCGCGGAGCTGGAGGAATAAGATGCGCTACGCCTATTTCTCGCTCGCCTTCCTCTGCCTCCTCACGGTCTCGATCATGGGGCTGCGCGGACGCCGCAGCACGGAGGCGCCGATCATGGTGTTTCCCGACATGGATTTCCAGGGGAAGTACAAGCCCCAGCGCGAATCGAAGTTCTTCGCCGACGGCCGCACGGACCGCAATCCGGTCGCAGGCACGGTTCCCTTTGGCCGCGACACCGAGCGCTGGGACGCCAACGGCAAGACGCCGTTGCCCGATGCGGATTTTCTCAAGGCCGATGACGACATGTATGCCGGCAAGAACGCGGACGGTACGTTCGCGCGCGGTTTTCCGGTGACGGTCGACCAGGAGCTGCTCAAGCGCGGTCAGGATCGTTTCCAGATCTATTGCCAGCCGTGCCACGGCGCTCTGGGCGACGGCAACGGCATCACGCGTTCCTACGGCATGATCGCCACGGCCTCGTATCACGACGACCGGATCCGCAAGATGCCCGAGGGCGAGATTTTCAACACGATCACGCACGGCAAGAACACGATGATGAGCTACGCCGACAAGCTTTCGGTGCACGACCGCTGGGCCGTCATCGCGTACATCCGGGCGCTCGAACGCGCGCGCAACGCCACGCTGGCGGATGTACCGGCGGAACATCGCGGGGACCTGAAATGACATGAGCAGCCGCGCCGCCACTCTTCCTGCCTCTGCCGCCCCGGCTACCCCCGTCGGCAACGCCAATCTCGCGCTCGGCGTGGGCATGGTCGGCATTGCGGTCACCGCCATCGGAATTTTCGTCAACGGCGGACAGACGATCGCGCTGTCCTGGCTGTTCGGCCTCGTCTTCTGGACCGGCATCGCCCTCGGCTCGCTTTTCGCGGTGATGCTGCACCATATTTTCGATGCCGGCTGGTCCACGGTTTTCCGCCGCCAGTTCGAGCATCTGCTCGCGATTTTTCCCTGGCTGGCCCTGCTGTTTGTGCCGCTGCTGGCGGTCGCCTGGGTCGAGCCGTCCCTCCTCTGGAAGTGGATGGATCCGGCCTTCGACCTCACGAAAATCGGCGGTCACGGCACGGTCGGAAATGACATTCTCTGGCTGAAAAAGAGCGGATTCCTGAACCGGAATTTCTTCACGCTCCTGACCGTCGGCTCCTTCGGCATCTGGTGGCTGTTCGCCACGATGTTCCGGCGGAATTCGTTCCGGCAGGACCAGGACGGTTCGCCGAAATGGACCATTTCGAATCGCAAGTGGGCCGCCGCGGGCCTGCCGATCACCGCGCTCACCCTGACCGCGTGCATCATCCTCTGGGTGAAGTCGCTCGAATATCACTGGTTTTCGACGATGTACGGCGTCTGGTTCTTCGCGAACTGCATGCGCGCCGCGCTTTCGCTCTGCGTCGTCCTGGCGGTGTGGCTCGCGCAACGCGGCGACTACAAGGGCGTGCTGAACAACAACCACCTGCACTGCATCGGGCAGCTCATGCTGGCCTTCACGGTGTTCTGGGCCTACGTGACGTTCTCGCAGTATTTCCTGATCTGGAATGCCAACGTACCCGAGGAAACCTTCTGGTACAACGTGCGCGAAATGAACAACAGCGACGGCCAGTTCAACCAGTGGGGCTGGATCGGAATGCTCCTCGTGTTCGGCCATTTCCTGCTGCCGTTCCTCTGTCTCCTTTCGTACCGCTACAAGGTCACGCTGCCGATTATTCGTCGCATCGCCTGGTGGATCGTCGCCATCTACTTCATCGACCTTTGCTACAATATCATGCCGTCGCGGAAATTCGCGAATGGTGACCCGTATCCCTTCCTGCAGCCCGGGCTGTTCTGGAACCTGACCGCCGTGGTCGGAATCGGCGGCATCGTGTTGTGGGTTTATCTGCGCAGCTTCGCCACGACGAAGCTCATCCCGATCCGCGATCCCCGCATCGTCGAGTCGCTCACCCATCACGAGGCGAACGCGCCATGAGCTCGAACCCGCAATCCTACGCCTTTCCGCAGCGCGCGCCGATCTTCACCGCGTTCATCGTGCTCGTGGGCATCGGTATTTTCGGCTGGGTCGTGTACCGGCATTACGATCACGCCAGGCCCGTCAATCCGCTCGCGCTCGGCAATCCCGCGGACTTCGCCGAGGATGTCCGCTGGAAGATGGATCCCAAGGGCCGCGCCAAGCATCTGTCGGACCTGCGGGCGCACGAGGCCGGCGAGGCCAATTCCTACGGTTGGGTGGATCAGAAATCCGGCGTTGTCCGCATCCCGATTTCCCGCGCGATGGATCTCATCGTGGAGGAGAACGCGAAGAAATAACCCTTGCCGATGAACGCTTCCGACAACCAACGGACCGAGCAGCTGGACATCGACGCTTCCGCGCGCTGGCCGGTCGTCGCCATGTTCGGTTCGGCGCTGGGGTGGCTCCTGCTCGGTGGACTGCTCGAGATTCTGGCGACCATCCAACTGGGCTCGCCGTCCTTCCTCTCCGGCTGCTCGTGGTTCACGCACGGCCGCCTCGCGGCCGCGGCGGAAAGCGCCCTGGTCTACGGCTGGGGCATCAACGCCGGGCTGGCCTTCGCCGTCTGGCTGATGGCCCGCCTTTCGGTCTCCGCGCTGCGCACCGGCGGCTGGCTGATCTCGGCCAGCTTTGCCTGGAACAGCGCCCTGACCCTGGGCCTCCTGGGCATCTTCGGCGGCGCCAACACGTCGTTTTCGCTGCTGGAACTGCCCCGGTTCGTCACCCTGATGATGCTCGGATCCTATCTCCTGATGGCGGTCTGGGTGATCACCACCTTCAGCATCCGCAACACCGAGAATGTGTTCGCCTCCCAGTGGTACCTGCTCGGCGCGGCCCTGTGGTTCCCGTGGATGTTTTTCGTGGCGCGCACGATGCTGTTCACCGCTCCGGTGCACGGCGTGGTTCAGCCGATCGTCGATGCCTGGTACGTGAACGGACTTTACGGACTCTGGTTCACCCCCATCGCGCTCGCGGCCGCCTACTATTTCATTCCCAAGATTCTTGGTCATCCGATCTACGACTACTATATCGCCCCGATCGCGTTCTGGTGGTTCGCGGTGACCACCGCATTCGCCGGTGGCGCCCGCCTGCTGGGCGGTCCGGTGCCGGCCTGGGTGTCCACGCTCGGTTCCGTCGCCAATTTCCTCGTTCTCGCGGCGATCGTGATGATCGGCGTCAATCTGCTGGGCACCTTGTCCGGCCGGATCGGCGCCGCCCAGAAGAGTCTGACCCTGCGGTTCGTGCTCCTGAGCGTGGCCGGATTCTTCGTGGCCGCCTTGCTCAATCTCCTGCTCTCGTTCCGCGGCTTCGCCCAGACGGCCCAGTACACCTTCCTGCCGCTCGTGCGGGACTGGACGATCTTCTACGCCTGCTTCTCCACCGCGATGTTCGGCGCCGCTTATTTCCTGCTGCCCCGCGTCACCGGCAAGTCCTGGCGCTATTCCGGCCTGATCACGATCCATTACGGCGCCACGCTGCTCGGGACCATCGGGCTGGTCGTCGGCCTCGCGTACGCGGGCTGGCATCAGGGAGAGCTTTTGAACAACGCCGCCGTTTCCTTCGGAACCATCGTTGACGCTCTGGCGCCCTGGCACGTGTTTCACGCGCTCGGGCTGATCCTGCTGGCGGTCGGACATCTCGCCTTCCTGATCAATTTCGTCTTCATCGCCTGCCCGATCAATTCCCGGCACACCCCGGCGGCGGTGATCCAGGCGCCCCCGGCCATGGAAGGAGCGAAGGCATGAGAAACGGCCTCGCCATTTTCTGCGGCGCGTTTCTCGTGCTCGCGGCTTCCTGGGCCGGCGTGCTGCTGACGGCGCACCGCCAGCTGACCCGGCTCACGCAGTACAAGGATCCGGCGGAGGACACCCTGTTCCCGCAGCCCCTGAACGGCGTGGCGGACGAAGGCCGGGCCGTTTATCAGGACCTCGGTTGTGCTTCCTGCCATACGCAACAAGTGCGGCGCGAAGGACTCGGCGGTGACGTGGCGCGCAAATGGGGCGAGCGGCAGAGCGTGGCGCGCGACTACATTCGCGAGAAGACCGTCCTGATCGGATCGACGCGTTTCGGGCCCGACCTCCGCAACGTCGGCCAGCGCATTCCCGAGGCCGATTACTATTACAAGCTGCTCTACGCGCCGGAGGCGAAGGTGGGTGGCACTCCGCTGGCCCACGGCATGCCGCCATTCCGGTTCCTGTTCGACCTGCGCCCGGCCGTTCCCGGCCAGCCTTCCGCTGATGCGATCAAGCTCCCCGGCTCCGCCGCCATTCCGGCCGGCCTGGAGCTCGTACCGACGCACCGCGCGAAGGAACTGGTCGCCTACCTGATCGACTTGAAGGACACCTACGAGTATCCGGAAGCCCGCGCGTTCAAGGAAGACCAGAAAAAGGAAGGGGAGCACGCGAAATGAGCGACGACCACTCCTTCGTCGAGCAGTCGGGCGCGTCGGACGACAGCCTGCAGCAGGTCCACGCCCACATGCACGAGAACAAGCCCGAGAAGCCTCAGGGCTACGCGGCGTTCCCGCTCGTGATGCTCGGGGTCATGTGCTCGCTGATCTTTTTCAGCTCGATCTACCTGGCCCACTATTCGGCCCATTTTGATTCGTTGATTTTCAACGAGCACCAGCAGCCAACCAAAAGCGGTCCGGTGGTGGTGGAACTCACCCCGGTGCAGCGCGGCAAGAAGGTCTTCAATACGATCTGCATCGTCTGCCACCAGGCGACGGGTCAGGGCGTCCCCGGCACCTATCCTCCGCTCGCCGGCTCCGAGTGGGCCCAGGGTGACGAACAGCGCATCATCCGCATCGTGATCGACGGCTTGAACGGCCCGATTCACGTCGAGAACAAGGATTTCAACAACGCCATGGCCCCGCTCGGTTCAACACTGCGCGACGAGCAGATTGCCGATGTGTTGACCTACGTCCGTCAGGAGTGGGGCAACAAGGCCCCGGCGGTCGAGGCCGAGACGGTGACCAAGGTTCGCGCGGCCATCGCCGGACACGCGGGTCCGTTCACGTCGGAAGAGCTGCTGAAGATCGGCAAGTAAGGCGCGCGACGCCGGAACCGGCGTTTCCGCGTGCAGCGGTGGTCCGAGGTTGCTGATTGTGCGGTAGGAGCGGCTTTACGCCGCGATCAATCGTTCTATTCGCGGCCTGAAGCCGCTCCCGCCAGGTGGAACGCGTTGTCCCCAATGCGTTCGCACCTCCTCCCGGCGGCGCGCCAATTTGAAACGCAGCCGCTAGGAATTCGAAAAGGTAGGAGCCTGCTGGCAGGCGATTTTTGCTTGGGTGGAACCGGACCTCCGGGCCGGTTTGTGTGCGAAGCTCCCTGGGCCACAAAACCGGCCCGGAGGTCCGGTTCCACCTGCGGCCAGATTCGCCTCAACGCATTGAGGACAACGCGTTCCGCCTTCCCGCACCGCAAAAAAATGCCGGGCATTGCGGCCCGGCATCGTCGCCAAAAGATCGGATTCTGCTCAGCGGTGACGACTTGGTCGAGAGGTCGAAGCAGACGTCGAGAGGTCGCACCCGGCGGTGTGGCGCACCGGATGAATTTAGAATTTCTCAGGTTTCACGTGGGGTCGGGTCTCTCAACCCTCAACATTCAACCTTCAACCGCATGACTCCGGCTCAGCGCCCGCCGCCGCCGGGGAAGAATCCACCGAGGCCAGCGGGCATCTTGAATTCCTGATAGTCGCTCGGCGCCATCATTTGCGCGGACGAGACGCCACCTTTCTCGACCTTGGTCACCTCCATCTTGAAGTCCGTGCCCGAGCCCTTGTGCGTCACGACGCGCAGCGGATATCCGGGTTTGCCCTTGAAAACCTTTTCCCACTTCGCCTCCACCGCCGTCTGCTTGCCGCGCGAAAAGGGATTTCCACCGCCGCCACCACTCTGCATCAATCCGTTGAAAACGCCAAGATCCGGTGCGAGCCAGAGCTCGGTGGTCTTGTCCCCATCCTTCACGAGATACTGGTTGCACTTGTAGCCGAGGATCACCTCGGTCTTGCCGGTCGCCTGGATGTCCGGATCGTGCTCCGGGCTCTTGCCGTCGGCCGCCATCTTGCGCGCCTCGTCCGCGGTCGGCATCGGCCGGGTCATGTACATGTGACGCTCGTGGATCAGCGTCGTCATCACCCGCTTGTCCATGTCCATGATCATGCTCACCGGCGCATTGTCCGGATCGATCCGGATGGCATTGCCCTTGAAGGTCTGGGTCATGTTCATCGTCTGACCCTTGTCGGACGTGATGGCGATGTGAAGCGTGCCTTCGAAGGCATCGGCGGCGCGAGCCGCGACGGCCACCGTCATTGCGGCGGCACAGAGTATGCGCGTGAGCAGATTCATCCGGACATGCTAGGCCGACCGGCGGTCCCGGCTCAAGCCGACAGTGGATACGAGCATGGGTCAAATTGCCCAGGGATCGCCGGAAGGGATTTGCGTCCCGGCCGGGGTTCCGGATTCTTGACTCCATGCCGTCCGAATTCGCCGTTTCGAGAACCGTGGAGGTGGCTGAGACCGACATGGCCGGACTGATGCATTTCTCGAATTATTTTCGCTGGATGGAAGCCTGCGAAGCGGCGTTCTATCGCTCGCTGGGCCTGCCCATGGCGATGTTTTGCGATCCCGCGCGCCAGGCGTGGCCACGCGTCAAGGTGGAGTGCGAATACCAGGCCCCGCTGCGCTTCAACGACACGGCCGAGGTGAAACTTTTCGTCAAACGGGTGGGCGGAAAATCCGTGACCTACGTTTTCACGTTTCGAACGGAAGGCCGCCTGACGGCTCGCGGCGAAATGACGGTCGTCTGCGTCGCGGCAGACCCGGCCGCGCCGGGTGGAATGACTTCCACGTCCCTGCCGGCGGAATTTCGCGCCAAGCTGCAGGTCGCGAACGAGTCGGCGTACGCTGCAGGCTGAAAGACGACGGCCCGATGAGGACATCGGGCCCTACCGTCCCAATCGATCACACCGGCGGCCGAGACTCGCCTTTCGCCGCGACGGCAAAAATCTTGATGGCCTCGGCCTTGCCTTTCACGTGCACCTCGCCGAGCGCGCGAACTTCGGGCGGTCGCTTCGCCGCGCGCAGCGTCGCTTCACTGATGATGATGCGTGTCTGGTAGGCGGGGTCCTTGGTCAAACCCTCGAGACGCGACGCCAGGTTCACGCCATCGCCGATAACCGTGTAATTCAGGCGGGTCTTTGAGCCCATGTTTCCGGCCACGACGCGCGCGGTGTTGATCCCGATGCCAAAGGCGAACGGCGCCTTTCCCTCGGCAATGAGTTCCCGATTCAGTTCATCCAGCGCCGCATCCATCTCGCGCGCGGTGGCAATGGCGCGATCGGCGTCGTCCGCATCCGAAAGGGGCGCCCCGAACAGGGCCATGATCGCGTCGCCGATGAATTTGTCGATCACCCCGTCGTTCTTCTCGACGATGCGGCTCATGCGATCGAGGTAGCGGTTGAGCTGGGCCAACACATCGGTCGGCGCCAGCGATTCGCTCCAGCCGGTGAAGTTGCGCAGATCGGAGAACAGGACGGTGACCTCGCGCTCTTCGCCGCCGAGCTTGACGTCGGATTTGAGCAGTTGCGTGGCAATCTTCGATGAGACCACCTTGCCGAGCAGGTCGCGCACGCGGTCGCGTTCCGCGAGACCGGCGGTCATCTGGTTGAAGGCGCCGGCGAGTTCGCCCAGTTCGTCGCTGCGCTCCAGCGAGATTCGGATGCCGTAGTCGCCCGCCGTGACGAGGCGGGTATGGTCGGTCAGCGCCTGCAAGGGCTGGCTGACGTTGCGGGCCAGTCCGAGCGCAACAAGGAGCGCGACGGCGAGCGCGGCGAGCGAAATCAGGATGAGGTAGTTCTCGAGCTCATGCGCGGCCTCGAGTTCGGGTCCCAAGGGTCGTTGCAGCACGACTGTCAGCGGGCTATCTCCGAGCATCGGCTCCGCCTTGAACTGCGTGAGGTAGGGCTGACCCCCGACCGGCACCACCTTGATGCGCTGGGGCGTCTTCATGTTGGCCACTACCGCCTCCGCCACTTCCCGCGCCTGGTCGCTCGCCAGGGTCGAGGCGAGCACCCGGGCGCCACCACCGCCCGGGACGTCGGTCTGGACGAACGTGAGGTCGAGTCGCGTCGTGCCCTTGATCGCGTCGGCAAAATGCTGGTCGATCGGAAACGCGAGACCGAACCAGTTGGTGATCACGGGCGGCGGGGCGTACAGCGGCACGACGACGAGCACCTGCAGCTTTTCCTCGAGGTAGGCGTACCCGGACTCGGTTTCGGCATCCCGCTCCGTGGCGAGACGGATCAGATAGGCGAACGGGCCACGATTCTCGTCGTCCAGCGTGGCTTTGCTGTTGGCCAGGAGATTTCCCTGGGTGTCAAACAGCGCGATGACGGGCGCATCGATGCGCTCGGAAAATGTGTGCAGGCTCGAGCTCAGCGTTCCGGCGTCCGGATTGTTCTCCAGCAGGACCTGCTTCATCGCATAGTCCCGCGTCATGCTCTCCGCCCCCTTCGTGAGCAGCGCGATGCGCTGACGCACGGCCTCCTCGTAGACGCGGGCACCCAGGTCGAGATTGGCCTCACTGTGGGTCAGCGCGCTGGCGTAGTTGGCGCGCGAAACGAGCACGTAGGTGATCCCCAGCACGGCCGCCAGCAGGCCGAGGAGCATCACCAGCAGGCGGGTGCGAAACCGACGAAAGCGAAACCAGGCGCGCATGCGGTCTAGTAACCGCTCGACTTGCCTTCGGGCGCGCGATGAATCCGCCGGTCCGCCTTCAGGGCCAGCGAGAACGCTTCGCTGGCGGCCGCGCCGTCGGCAAGGGTCACTTCACGCGTCGCGACCTTGCCCAGCAGAGGGTGCCAGACCTCCACGCGATAGCGGCCGGCGGGAAGATTTGAAAGGGTGGCCGAGCCATCGTCGCCGGATTTCGCGAAGTAGGGCGTCTCGAGCACGACGATGTAGGCAATCATCCAGTCGTGAATGTTGCAGCCGAGAGTGACAACTCCCGGTTGGTCGAAGACGACGGCCTCGCGGGCACCCGGCGAATAGAGCGGCTTTTCGAACCGCTTCGGTTTCGAGAGTGAGTAAATGTGGTGCTGGACCGTGTCGTCGTTCGGAAACAGGACCGAGGTTCCGACGGTCACCGCGGTGACGTACGGGATGAACGACTGGTTTTTCTGCTCCACGGCGACGCCGTTCAATGGAGCGGCCGCGACCTTCGCTCGGTCGAGCGGCGTGGCGGACACCACTGCGTCCTCGACCGGCTTTGATTTCGCGTCGGTCAGCGTCGCCCGGAGCGAGGCGGCATCAACGCATGCCGGTGCGGCCACGAGAAGTGCGGCGATGCACGGAAAAATCACGCGCCTCATGGGTGGATTAGAAACGATGCACCACGCTTAGCGACCAAAATTCGGATCGATACGAGACTTGGGCGCGGTTCACGACATAGGCGGATTCGTAGCGCAGCGGAATCGACGTGTTGTCGTTCAACGCGTAGCTCGCACCGACCCACCAGAAATCGGCGCGGCAATCGATGCGATAGGCCAGCCAGTCGGTGTCGTAGGCGTTGGAGTGCTCGTGGGCGACGCTGCGATAATAGTCGGCGACCACGGGTCCGAGGCTGCCCGCCTCCGCCTGGGCAAAAATATCCTCGTTGGCATTGGCCGTGAGCTGACCCCACCAGCGACTGGCGCCCGCGCTCAGTTCGCACCCTTCAAAGATGTCCCAGGCGGTTTCGACCGCCAGGCGCTGGTTGCGAATCGAGTAGGTCGCGGCCGAGGCCCGCTCGTCGTTCCAGGTGCCGGTGGCGGACACCCGCCAGCTTTCCGTCAGGCGCTTGCCGAGCGTTGTCGCCAGCTGAAAATTGTCATGCGAACGATCGGGGTCGTGATAATCGACGTACCCGACTTTGCCGCTGAACGTGAGCGTGGGGGCAAACGGACCGAGACCGAATTTTCGCCGCAGGTCGACCTCTCCGGTGATACTGTTGTTGTCGAGCAGGGGGAAGGGGTGAACCTGTTCAGCGGTGGCGTCGATTTCGGTGGTGGCGAGCCAGTCCGCGTTGATCTGCCGGTGCCAGGCACCCGCGACCGTGAGGTCGTAGAGCGCGCCGTTTTCCCGATCCGGCGCGTAGGAGGTCCGGCTGAGATTCGTCGCCCAGGTGTAGGTCGCATCCATCCGCCACTCCTGGGCCGGCGCGACGGCCGTCAGCATCAGCGTTCCAAGGATGGCGGTGGCGCCCAAACAGGACTTCATAGAAGGGGAGCTAAGACGGTCCAGACGTTGTCCGCAACCTTCGCATGGCCGGCGGGCGTCGGGTGCATGCCGTCGCCCTGGTTGAGTTCCGGGTGCCCGCCCACGCCCTCGAGCAAAAACGGGATCAGGGTTATTTTGTTGGCGGTCGCGAGCTCGGGAAAAATGGCGGCAAAGGAGGCGGTGTATTCGGGTCCGAGATTGGTCGGGACGCGCATGCCGGCGAGAACGATGCGGATTTTGGGATCGTGCGTGCGGATGCGGTCGATGATCGCCTGCAAATTGGCGCGGGTGACCTCCGGCTTCAGGCCGCGGAGGCCGTCGTTGGCTCCGAGTTCGACGACGATCAGGTCGACGGGCTGGCGCAAAATCCAGTCCAGGCGTCGCAAACCTCCGGCCGTGGTTTCGCCGCTCAGTCCGGCGTTCACCACCCGCCACGATTTCCCGGCCGCTTCGATTTTCTTTTGGATCAGCGCGGGAAACGCCTCGTCAGGATCCACTCCGAGACCGGCGGTGAGGCTGTCGCCGAAAAAGACCAGGGTCCGGGTCTCAGCGGCGTGACCCGCGGCGAAAATCACCGCGAAAAGCAGGAGGACGCGAATCATGGAAGAATGCCGTCCAGCAATCGATTTTGCCGTCCGGCCAAAGTTGCTTCTTAGTCGCGGGAGCCTTTTTCTCAAATCGCCGCATGACAGACGATATCCTCCTGCAAGTCGAGCGCGTCACCAAGACCTACGGCACCGCGGCCGGCGCGCTCACCGTCCTGCACGAGGTCTCGTTCGCCCTGCGCACCGGCGAGAGCTGCGCCATCGTCGGACCGTCGGGCAGCGGCAAGACGACCCTGCTCGGATTGTGCGCGGGCCTCGACGAACCCACCACCGGCACGGTCCGCCTGGCGGGCCGGGAGTTGCACGGGCTCACCGAGGACGACCGGGCCCGGATTCGCAACGAGGCCGTGGGTTTCGTCTTCCAGAATTTCCAGCTGATCCCGACGCTCACGGCGTTCGAAAACGTCCTCATCCCGCTGGAACTCGGTGCCGCCGGTGCGAACGGCCAGTCCGAGGCGTTGGCGCGGGACCTTCTCGACCGGGTGGGCCTCGGGGCGCGGCAGCATCACTACCCGCTGCAGCTTTCGGGCGGCGAACAGCAACGCGTGGCGCTGGCGCGGGCGTTCATCAATCGACCGCGAATCTTGTTCTGCGATGAGCCGACGGGAAACCTCGACGGCGACACGGCCGGGGCGATGACGGAGCTGATCTTCGGACTGAATCGCGAGCGCGGAACGACGCTCGTGCTCGTGACGCACGACCTCGAACTCGCGCGCCGCACCGGCCGCATTCTCCGCCTCCGCAACGGAGCCGTCACCGCCGATGAATGTACCTAGTTTGGCGTATCCCATGATCTTGTCACGGTCTTCGGATCGGGAAAGTTTTGCCCACGAATCTCACGAAGTGGACACGAATGGATCAGAGTTGGTTTACCCAGATGAAAGCTTCAGGATTATGGGAGCTTGCTTCGCCGTTCACAACGAGATGGGAGCCGCTTTTCTCGAAGCCGTTTTTCAAGAGTGTCTGGAACTTGAGTTCAAGTCTCGGAATATTCCATATCAGCGTCAGCAACCGCTTGCGATTCGTTATCGGGGAACGCTCCTTCGTCAGACCTACGTGGCGGATTTTGTCTGCTTCGGTAAGATCATCGTTGAGCTAAAGGCGGTGGATGAAATGGCTGACGAACATCGGGCTCAGATACTGAATTATCTCGCCGCAACGGGCTTCCGACTCGGTCTATTGGTCAATTTTGGCCGTCCAGATCGTTTGCAGTGGCAGCGGTTCGTTCGCTGAGACCCATTGGTGTGAATTCGTGATATTCGTGGGCCAGTCTTCTCAATGACCTTCATTTTCAAAATGGCCTGGCGGGATACGCGGGCGAGCCGGCGGAGGCTGCTGCTGTTCTCGTTTTCGATCGTGCTGGGCATCGCCGCGCTCGTCGCCGTCGGGTCGCTGCGGGACAATCTTTCCGCGGCCATCGACACCGAGACGAAGTCCCTCCTCGGCGCCGACCTCGTGCTGGAATCCCGTTCGCCGCTGACCGACGAATCCCGCGCGTTCATCCGCTCGCTCGGCGGGGAACAGGCGCGCGAGGAATCGTTCAACTCGATGATCGTCGGCCCGTCCGGCGCGACCCGTCTCGTGCAGGTGCGCGCCGTGGAGTCGGGGTTTCCATTCTTCGGCGAGTTCCAGACCGATCCCCCGGGCATGCGGGCACGCCTGGACACGGGTCGCCGGGCGATTCCCGACGAAACCGTGCTCGTTCAGTTCGCACTCAAACCCGGCGATCACATCCGCCTCGGGGGTTCGGAATTCGAGGTGCTCGGCGGCTTGCTCAAGGTTCCGGGTGAAACGACCGTCTTCGCCAGCTTCGCCCCGCGCGTGTATATTCCCATCGACAGCGTCGAGGGCACGGGCCTGCTGAAGCCGGGCAGCCTCGTTCGGCACCGGATTTATTTCAAGTTTCGCCCGGGCACCAACGTGGAGGCGCTGGTCGAGCGGCAGCGCGATCGCATCCGCTCGCTGCGGCTTTCGGTGGAAACGGTCGAGGAGCGGAAACGCGACCTGGGTCGTTCGCTCGCGAGCGTGAATTCATTCCTGTCCATCGTCGGCTTCGCCTCGCTTTTTCTCGGCGCCATCGGCGTGGCGAGCGCCGTCCATTCCCACGTCCGGCAGAAAATTCCGACCGTCGCGATCCTGCGCTGCCTCGGGGCCTCATCGGTCACCAGCTTCTCCGTTTATCTCGTGCAGGGTGTGGCCTTGGGAATCATCGGCACGGCATTCGGAGCGGCGCTCGGAATCGGAGCGAACCTTCTTCTGCCCGGCCTGATCCGGGATTTCCTGCCGTTCACGTTCACCGTCTCGGTTTCCTGGCCGGCCTTGGCGCGCGGCGTGGGAGCCGGCCTCGTGGTCAGTCTCGCCTTTGCGCTTCTGCCGCTGCTGGAAATCCGCCGCGTGTCGCCGCTCGAGGCCCTGCGGTCCAGTCTCGATGACCGCCTGGGTTCGCGCGACCCGCTGCGCCTGTTCCTGCTCGGAGTGATTGTCGTGCTCGTGGTCGCGTTCGCGGTCTGGCAGACAGGACGCTGGTCATTCGGCGTTGGCCTCGCCGGCGGACTCTTTCTCTGTTTCGGGATCCTGGCCGGAATGGCCCGGCTCGTTGCCCTGGCGGCGCGCAGCCTGCGCCTGCGCGCGCTGCCCTTCGCCTGGCGTCAGGGCGTGGCGAACCTGCACCGACCGGGCAACCGCACGCTGCTGCTGCTCGTTTCGCTGGGTCTGGGCGCGTTCCTGATGATCACGCTGTATCTCTCGCGCAACACACTGCTCGCCCAGCTCGAGCGGGTGGGCGGCAGTGGGCGGCCGAACCTGATGCTGTTCGACATTCAGGACGACCAGCGCGCCGGCCTGACCGCTCTGCTCAAGTCGCGCGGCGCCCCGGTCGCGCAGGAGGCGGCGATCGTCACGATGCGCATCGCGGGCCTGAAGGGAAAGCCGGTCACCGACCTGCTCAAGGATGAGGCGTGGCGCAACCGTGCCTGGACTTTGCGCCATGAGTATCGTTCGACTTATCGGGATCACCTCACCTCGACGGAACGATTGACCGCGGGGAAATTCACCGACCACTGGAACGCGGCGTCGGGACCGGTTCCGGTGTCGCTCGAGGAATCGGTGGCGCACGATCTGCAGGTCGGCCTCGGCGATCGGCTCGATTTCGACGTGCAGGGTGTCACGATTCCCGCGGTGGTCGGGAGCCTCCGCGAGGTGGAATGGCGCCGGATGCAGCCGAATTTCTTCATCGTTTTTCCGGATGGCGTGCTCGATGACGCTCCGAAATTCCACGTCATGGCCGTGCATGTGGCATCGCCGAAGGACAGCGCCGCGATCCAGCAGGCGGTCGTGCGGGACTATCCCAACGTATCGGCGATCGACCTGGCGCTGGTGATCCAGACAATTGACGATGTGTACGCCAAGGCTTCGTTCGTCGTCGGCTTTCTTGCGCTCTTCACGGTGATCACCGGAATCATCGTACTCGCCGGCGCGGTGCTGATCGGACGACATCAACGCATTCGCGAAAGCGTCCTGTTGCGCACGCTCGGTGCCACGCGCCAGCAGATCGGCCGCCTGCTCCTGGCGGAGTATCTCGTGCTCGGCACGCTCGGAGCGCTCACCGGCACGGTCCTCGCCGTCGTGGCCAACTGGGCGCTGGCCCGTTTCCTGTTCGAGGTGAAATGGGCGATGCCGTCGCCGGTGATTTTGCTGGGCGGATGGGCGGCCGTCGCAGCCGTCACCGTTTTGACCGGCTGGTGGGCCGGAAGAGGCATTGTTGACCAACCGCCCCTTGAGGTTCTTCGTCGCGAGACATGACGCCACGCCACCTGACCTTCCACTACACGCTGCGCGACGAGCAGGGGAGGGTGCTTGATCTCTCCCGCGGCGGGCAGCCGCTGGCCTGCATCGAAGGCGCCGGCCAGATCATCGACGGACTGGCAGCGGCACTGAAAGGGATGAAGGCGGGCGAGTCGCGCAAGGTGGTCGTCCCGCCCGAGCTGGGATATGGCCTGCGGGACGACGCTCTCGTGCAGCGGGTGCCGCGCGGGCGGCTGCCGGTGGGCGAGATAGCGGTGGGCGACCGGTTTCAGACCGGCCCCGATGTGCACGCGCCGGTCGTGACGGTCAGGGCGATTGAAACCGATGTCGTTGTGCTGGACGCCAACCATCCGCTGGCCGGTCAGCGGCTGTTTTTCGAAGTGGAGTTGCTCACGGCCAGACCCGCCACGCCGGGTGAGGTCGCGGCGGCCCGTCCTCCGCCCGGTGATTGAAGTGATTGCCAACGATCGTCCGGCCCCTACCGTCGGCCACGCATGAAGATTCTTGGCATCGATGTCGGTGGTTCGGCGATCAAGGGCGCACCCGTCAACACGGCCACGGGCCGGCTGCTGGCGGAGCGGCATCGCGTGGAAATCAAGTCGCCCTGTCCGCTCAAGCACGGGCTGGCCGCCATCCGCGAAATCGCGCGTCACTTCGACTGGCACGGGCCGATCGGCATCGGTTTTCCGGGCATCATCCAGGACGGCTGGATCGGCCCTGTGGGCAATCTGGGCAAGGTGTGGGAAAAGCAAAATGCGGCCCGTCTCTTCAAGCGCGCGACGGGTTGTCCGTGCACGGTGATCAACGATGCAGATGCCGCCGGTCTGGCGGAGATGAAGTTCGGGGCCGGTCGGGGTCACGAGGACAGCGTGCTGATGCTCACCTTTGGCACGGGCATCGGCTCGGCGCTGTTCTATCGCGGAATGCTGTTTCCCAATGCGGAATTCGGTCACGTCCCGTGGCGCGGCAAACCCATGGAGCGATTCGCGGCGGCGGCGGTGCGGAAGCGCGCCCGCCTCACCTGGCCGCAGTGGGCCAAGCGGGTGAACATTTATCTCGGCGTGATGGAGCGCCTGCTCTCGCCCGACCTGATCATCGCCGGCGGCGGCGTGAGCAAGAAGGCGCAAAAGTGGTTCCGTTACGTGCGCACCAAGGGCAAACTGGTGCCGGCGCGTCTGCACAACGAGGCGGGCATCGTGGGCGCCGCGCTCGCGGCCGATCCGGCGTCGCGCCACCGGCGCTGACGCCATCGATCCCGCATCCGGCAAACTGATTCCGCTTGAATTGCGCGCGCTTCGTGCGCACAAGGCGGGGCTGTCATGACCAGGCTACGCTTACTGCGCTGGGCGGGATTCATCGCGCTCTGGTCTTTTGTGGGCCTGGTCCTGAGCGTCGAGGTTTACTTCAATCTCCGCGTCACGAGCCCCGCGGTGCGCTTCGGCGACGTGGCGCTCACGCAGTTCCAGCGGGCCCTGTTCTGGGCCATTCTCGCCCCCGGCGTTTTCTGGCTCCGCCGCCGTGTGCCGCTGACTTCCGGGCGCTGGATCGGAGGCGTGGCGTTTCACGTCACCACCAGTTTCCTCGTGATGGCGGCCTACTATCTCCTGCGCATCGTCTGGATCACGCTGTCGGAGAGCATGGCAATGTCCGATTTCTGGTCCTACGCCTACCACAGTTTCTACGGCCGCAACCTGATCGACATGCTCTTCTACTGGGCGGTGATCGGCATCGCCTACGCGCTCGACATCCGCGAACGCTTCCAGCGCGAATCCCTCCGCTCCGCGCGGCTGGAGTCCAAGCTCGTCGAGGCCGAGCTGAAGGCGCTCAAGCACCAGCTCAATCCGCACTTTCTGTTCAACACGATGAACACGATCTCGGTGCTCGTCCGCGAGGCGCGGAACGACCAGGCGGTTCAGCTCATCGCGCGACTCAGCTCGCTCCTGCGCATGACGCTCGAGAACACGCGGGTGCAGACGGTCACCTTGCGGCAGGAACTGGAGTTTCTGGTCCGTTACCTCGAGATTCAGGCCGCCCGCTTCGGCGACAAGCTGACGTTCAAGACGGCCATCGATTCAGCCGCGTTTGACGCCGTGATCCCGAACCTGATCCTGCAACCCGCGGTCGAAAATGCCATCTTGCACGGCATCGCCCAAAAGACCGAACCCGGCCTGGTCGAGATCGCCGCCCGCGTGCGCGGCGGCCGTCTGGAACTGGAGGTAAGGGACGATGGACCCGGCTTTGAGGCGTCGGCCGAGAACGCCGGCCGCGAAGGCATCGGCCTGACCAACACGCGGGTACGACTGGAGCGGCACTACGGCAAGGATTTCCAGATGGTCCTGCGCAGCGAGCGCGGCCGCGGCGTCACGGTCGCGATGGTTCTGCCCCTGCAGGTCGCGCCGGCCAAAGCCGATTGACGATGAAAACGCGCCGCCCAACCAAGGTCCGTTGTCCGAAGCTGTCCCGTCCGTCAGACGAGGGCGCACGGAGCTTTCTCCCTCCGGAATCCGGATTGCCCCTCGCGTGATGACAACCTCGAAGATTCGAACCCTGGTCGTTGACGACGAACCCGCCGCGCGCCGCGGCCTGCGCCTGCTGCTCGAGCGCGATCCCGAGATCGAGCTCCTGGCCGAGGCTGCGTCAGGCACGGAGGCCGTGGCGCGGATTCTGGAGCTCAAGCCGGACCTGGTCTTCCTCGACGTGCAGATGCCCGAACTCAGCGGATTCAAGGTGCTCGAAACGGTCGGCACCCGACACACGCCGGCCGTGGTCTTCGTGACCGCCTACGACCAGCACGCCCTGCGCGCGTTCGAGGTGAACGCCGTCGACTATCTCCTCAAGCCCTTCGAGGACGAGCGCTTCGAGGCCGCGGTCCGTCGCGCCAAGGCCCAGATTCAGCGCCAGCAAACCGACACCCTGGGCGCGAAGCTCAACCAGCTGCTCGCCTATCTGCAGACGGTGCCGGGTTCCGCCGCGGCTGAGCCCAGGACGGAAACCATCACGCGCGAACGCATCCTGCTGAAGTCGGGCGGGGACATTTATTTTCTGAAGTCCGACGAGATCGACTGGATCGAGGCGGATGGCGACTACATGAAGTTTTATGCGGCGGGCCGGACGCATCTGTTGCGCGAGACCATGGGACGTCTCGAGGAGAAGCTCGACCCGCAGCAGTTCATCCGCATCCACCGGTCGACGATCGTGAACCTGAGCCGGGTGAAAAAACTGAGTCCCTCCTTCGCGGGCGAATACGCGGTGATCCTGCACGACGGGACCAAGCTGCGGCTGAGCCGCGGTTACCACGGCCGGCTGCAGGAGTTGTTGAAGGACGCGCTTTGATCGGCGTTGGAGGGCAGGTGCACTGGGCGCGCCGGAGCTGTGGTGAAGGCGCCCCTCGCCCGCCGAAGACCCGCGTGGCGGGCGACGAGTTGTCCGAGCGCCGATGGCCGCGGCGTGCGTTCACGGCGGCCGAGGTCAGCCGCCCTCCAGGAAGCGTAGTCCTTGTGGCGGTTCGTTGATGTTCCGATTCTTCGCGTCATGTGACACGGTGTGCTGCGGCACAGTCCGGACCGGAATTCCCGCCGATGGGACCGCGCCGGCCGCGCTGTGTCCGATTTTTTTCGGCCAGAAATCTCTATGACACGTCCCTGGCAGCGGTATGACACGAGGTCCGGACCTCGTTTGTCGGTCGCGATGCGGGGTTCGTCCGGCGCATTTCACCGTTGATCGGTCGCAAAGCCGTTGAGGGTGCGGAGGGAGTGGAGTTCCTCCCAAACAGAAAAAACCCGGAGCCTAACCCGGGATTTCGCACAAACACACCCAACCATGAAGAACCCGCATGTTCACGTTTCCGGGAAGATTCGCCGCGCCGTCCTGCTGACGATTTCCGGCCTTCCCTTGCTTTTCGGCGCGCCGGCCTTTGGCCAGGCGAACTCGGAAGGGACGACGACCAACAGCGACCAACCGGTCAAACTCGAAAACTTCGTCGTGACCGGCTCCTACCTGCCCACCTCGGTGACGGTCGGCGCCAGCCCGGTGGTCACGATCCAGAGCAGCGATGTCGGCCAGTCCGGCGCGACGGATCCGCTCCGCCTGCTCCGCCAGCTCACGCCGTTCTTTGCCGGCAGCGGCAACATCGGCACCGAGGCCAACAACGGCCTCGCGGGCGAGTCCTACGTCGCCCTGCGTAATCTCACCACGCTTACCCTCCTCAACGGCCAGCGCATCACGACGTCGCCGTTCAGCGCGAGCTTCGCGCCGGCCGTCGACCTCAACATCATTCCGACCGCGATGATCGATCGCGTCGAGATCCTGAAGGACGGCGCCTCCACGATTTATGGCACGGACGCCATTGGCGGTGTCGTGAACATCATCCTGAAAAAGGATTTCAATGGCTTTGAGACGGGCGTCCGTTACGGCACGACGAAGAACGGCGACTACAAGACGCGCGAGGGCTACATCATCGGCGGCGCCTCATCGGACACCTATTCGATCACGGTGGCCGCGCAGCATTTCGAAAACACGCAGCTGAAGACGACCGACCGTCCGCTGACGACGCTGACGCCGGCGGATGAGGCCGCGATGGGCTTCAATCCGACCAGCGCCGTGTTCTCCGGTTCGTATGCGGGCCGCGTGGGCAGCGACGTTCTCGCCGGCTCGACCGAAATCGCCACGGGCGCGCCAGGCTTCAATGCCGCCATCCTCTCGCCGGGCATCAAGAGCAGCCCCAACGCGCCGCCGATGACCCTGGCGCAGCTCGAGGCTGCCGGCGTCTACATTCCGGTCAGCAGCACGCCCGCCGGTCAGGCCGCCGGCAGCGCCACCGCCCTGAATACCACGCTGTTCGGCAATCCGCTCATCGAGGCCACGAAGCGCAATCAGTTCGTCGGCAACGGCACCAAGCAGCTTTACGGCAAGAACCTCGAGTTCTTCGGCGACTTTCTGTTCTCCCAGACCACGAACACCGGCAGCGGTCTTGCGCCCGCGCCGATCGCCGGCGTCGGCCCGGGCGGCGGTAATGCCCTCTTCATCCCGGCCAACAATCCGTACAATGTCTTTGGCGTCGACTTCCCCGGACCGCTGGCGGCCCGCACCCGCCTCGAGGAACTCGGTCTTCGCAACAGCGTCAACGAGACGAACACGTTCCGTTTCGTGGGCGGCTTCAAGGGCGAGATCAACGACCAGTATGGCTGGGAAGCCGTGTACAACTATTCACGCGCGTCGCTGCTGTCGCGAATCTTCGGCGGCGCCAATGGCGCCAACATGAACACGGCGATGATCCCGCTGCTCGATGCCACCGGCAACTATGTGTACAATTCGGCGGGCAAGCCGCTGTCGATCCTCACGGATGCGCAGGGCAACAACCTGCCGGTGTACAATTTCTTTGCGCTGCCGGGCTTCAACGATCCCGCGACGCTCGATGCGATTCGCACCACGCTGTTCGAGAGCGGCGACACGTCATTGCGCAACGTCCAGTTCATTTTCCACGGCAAGCCGTTCGCGCTGCCGGCCGGCGACCTGAGCTTCGCGCTCGGTCTCGAAGGCCGCGCGGAGGACACCACCGCGTCGGTCGACGCGCTGTTTGCCAACGGCCTGGCGCTGGGCTTCAACCCGGCGAAGACCTTCTCGGGCGGTTCGCGCAGTTCCCGCGGTGCGTTCATCGAGGTCGGCATTCCGGTCACCAACGCGAGCCAGAACATTGCCGGCCTCCACTCGCTCGACCTGAACGTCGCGGACCGCTACGAGAAGATCGAACCGGGTGGCAACGCCAACTCGCCGAAGTTCGGCATCAAGTGGCTGCCATTCGACGACACGCTCACGATCCGCGCGACGTTCGCCAAAGGCTTCATCGCCCCGTCGATCTTTTCGCTCTTCGGACCCGCGACCGGCAACAGCCCGACGTTCAACGTTCTGCAGGGCGACGGCAGCGCCGGGGCCGGCGGCTCGCTCGGCAACATCGTGACGATCCAGGGCAACACGAATCAGCTCAGCAATCCGAACCTGCTGGCCTCGACCTCCAAGTCGTGGACCGCCGGCATCGTTTATTCGCCGAAGCAGGTGCGCGGTCTCTCGTTCACGATCGATTACTACCACATCTTCCAGGACAAGGTCGGCACGATCGACTACACCTCCGTCGTGGCTGATCTCAACGCGAAGGGCTCGGCGTCGGTCTACGCGCCGGGCATGGTGTTCGCGGACGGCTCGCATCTCGCCAGCACCGCGCCGAATCAGGTTACGTCGACCAACTTCGGCACGCTGACGATCGCGAACAATCCCGCCGGCGATCAATGGACGGATGGTCTCGACGTGGGGGTTGACTATCGTTTCGCCACCGAGTCGCTCGGCCACTGGGCCATCGGCGCGCAGGCCAACATCCTGTTCAACTACAAGGCCCGTGCGACCGAGGACGATCCGTACCTGCAGTACGCGCGCAACTTCACGGACGGCACCAATGGCGGCGCCTTCCCGAACGGCTTGCTCCCGGGTTACATCATCAAGCCCTACGTGACGCAGTCGATCGGCCGCTGGACGACGTCGGTGTATCTGAATTACATCCCGTCCACGCCGGCACTCGGCTCGCTGTTGCTGGATCCGACCGATCCCAACACCGACCGCATCGACGGCAAGGCCTACCACATCCCGAGCTATTTCTCGGCGGACGTGGCCGTGACCTGCGAACTGCCGAACTTCGGCCGCAAGTGGGCGCGCAATGTCGACGTCACCGTTGGCCTGAACAACGCCTTCGACAAGAAGCCGCCGTATGTGCCGGTCGACGGCAATCCGCCGGGCGAAAACAACACGGTCGAAAGCACGTACGACATCATCGGCCGGTTCTTCTTCGTCCAGCTGAAGAAGACGTTCTAACCTGAGCCGCCGCGGTTGGCCCACAAATAGACACGAAACGACACGAATGAGAAATCTCAGTTCGAGACCGATCGAGCTCCGGGCCCTGCGGACCCGGCTACATCAACACTACAATTGTGTAGCCGGGGGCGTCTGACCCCGGGCGATAAATCCTCCACTTCCGAAGACAGGCTTGTGGCGCGATCAAAGCGCACCGGGCCCTCCGGACCCGGCTACATTAATGCTCCTTCAGGCCCCGCTGCGGCGGGGCCTTTTTCTTGGCGCCATCCATCCCGCCGCCGGTCCGCTTATCCCAAATGCAACTGCGGCGCCCGGCGACTGGCGCGAAGGTCTCGGGGTTCTTTGGCACCCGGCCTCATCCGCTGCGTCAACCAGACCCTGTGACAGTGCGTCTTGCCGCAAAGTTTGAGGTGTTCATCGCAATGCCGTTTTCCATTCCACCGGCCTCTCGCAATACTTCGCACGTTCGTAGTTATCAGTTGTGTTGCAGAGGGGTCCGCAGGGGCCCCTCTGTGTGCTTTTAGGGGGTCGGGATGAGGCGCGGCATAGTGTTGACCGGGGCCAGCCGAACATGCCTTTCTATCCGACCAGCCCGTCCTCCAACCAATTGATGACCATGCCCTCCAGTGCTCCCAGCCCGTTTGTCGCGGAAACCCCTACCGCGCCGCGTCGGAAGAAGTCCAAAAAGACGCTATTTATTGTCATTGGCGTAGTTATTGTGCTCGTCGGGCTGGTGCTCGCGGCCAAGGCGAAGAGCGCGGGCTCCGAGAAGCCGATTTCGGTCAGCTTTGAAAAGGCGGTGACCAAGAACATCACCCATCTCGTGACGGCCACCGGCAAGGTGCAGCCCGAGATCGAGGTGAAGATTTCGCCCGAGGTCGCCGGCGAAATCATCGCGCTGCCATTCAAGGAAGGCGCGCTGGTCAAGAAGGGTGACGTGATCTGCAAGATCAAGCCCGACTACTATCAGGCGCAGGTCGACCAGCAGAAGGCCGCCCTCGTGGGAGCGAAGGCGATCGCCGTGCAGAACAACGCGCAACTGCTCAAGGCCCAGGAGGACGACAAGCGCAGCGAGGACCTTTACGCCAAGAAGCTGATTTCGGATTCCGACTACACGGTGGCCAAGACCGCGCTCGACGTGGCGCGGGCGAACTATGACAACGCCAAGGCGCAGATTCAGAGCACCGAGGGCTTTCTCAGCCAGGCGGAGGACTTCCTCAGCAAGACCACGATTTACGCGCCGATGGACGGCACGATCAGCGCGCTCGAGAGCGAAGTGGGCGAGCGCGTTGTCGGCACGGGTCAGTTTGCCGGCACCGAGGTCATGCGCATCGCCGATCTCTCCAACATGGAGGTGCGCGTGAAGGTGAACGAGAACGACATCGTGAATGTGAAGCTGGGCGACCACGCCATCGTCACGGTCGACGCCATGCCCGGCCGCAAATTCGACGGCACGGTGCGCGAAATCAGCAGCTCGGCGCTCACCACCGGCGCCACCGGCAGCGGCTCGGCCTCCCTGGCCGCGTCGGCCTCCGACGAAGTCACCAATTTTCTGGTCAAGATCCGCATCACCGACAAGGAGGGCGCTCTGCGCCCCGGCATGAGCGCGACGGTCGACGTGGAAACGGAGACCGTGAAAAACGTCGTGGCCGTGCCGGTGCAAAGCGTCACGGTCCGCGCGGCGGGCGGCAAGACCACCGAGGAGCTCCAGCAGCAGAAGGCCAAGGAGGCCAAGGAGCGCTCCGGCAACGATCTCGAGGTCGCCTCGGAACGCGATGATGCGCGCCGCAACCGCGACCAGCTTCAGCGCGTCGTGTTCGTGCACGACGGCACCAAGGTCAGGATGGTCAAGGTCGTGACCGGCATCGCCGACAACAGCCAGATCGAGATCAAGAGCGGCGTGAAGGCCGGCGAGGAGGTCGTTTCCGGCAGCTACGCCGCGATCAGCCGCCTCCTGAAGGACGGCAGCAAGGTGATGGCCGAGGTCCCGACGGCGGGCGACAAGAAATAGGCCGCCCCGGTCGTCATGTCCACTACCGCACCCTCCGCTCCCGCCGCGCGTCGCGAATACCGCCCGCCCGGCGCGATCGTCATCGACATCGAGAACGTGACGAAGCTCTACCGCATGGGCGAGGAGACCGTCCACGCGCTGCGCGGCGTCAACCTGAAGGTGCATCGCAACGAGTACCTGGCGATCATGGGGCCGTCGGGTTCGGGCAAGTCCACCTTGATGAACATGCTCGGCTGCCTCGATACGCCGACCAGTGGACGATACTATTTCAGCAGCAAGAATGTGTCGGAGATGACCGACGATGAACTCGCGGACATCCGCAACCGCGAGATCGGGTTTGTCTTCCAGACGTTCAACCTCCTGCCGCGCTCGACCTCGCTGGCCAACGTCGAGCTGCCGCTCGTGTATGCCGGCATTTCTCATTCATTGCGCCGGGCAAAGGCCGAGCAGGCCCTGCACAATGTCGGCCTCGGCGAGCGCATGGGTCACAAGCCGAACGAACTCTCCGGCGGACAACGCCAGCGCGTGGCGATCGCCCGCGCGCTCGTCAACAATCCCTCGATCATCCTGGCCGACGAGCCCACCGGCAACCTCGACTCCCGCACGGGCGAGGAGATCATGCATCTGTTCGAGGACCTGTATGCCGCGGGGAACACGATCATCGTCGTCACCCACGAGGAGGACATCGCCCAGCATGCGCGTCGCATCGTCCGGCTCAGAGACGGGTTGATTGAGTCGGATCGGACCCAGTCTTAATGCGGAATGCGTAAAATTTTGGATTTTCGATTCCCGATTTTGGATCTTCGTCATCCGGACACTCATGACCGAAGCCGAACTCAAACAACGTACGAAACGCTTCTCCCTGGTAGCGCTGCGCCTGATCGATTCCATTCCGGAAGGGCGTTCGGGGCACATCGTCGCCCGGCAGCTGGGGCGTTCGGCGACGTCGGTGGGTGCAAACTACCGCGCGGCTTGCCGTTCCCGATCGAGGGCGGAGATGATCTTAAGACTGTCGGTGGTCGAGGAAGAGGCCGACGAATCCGCGTTCTGGCTCGAATTGCTGGTCGATCATCGCATTCTTCCTCCCGCCAAGGCGGCACCCCTGTTGGATGAGGCCGGCCAATTGACTGCAATCATGGTGGCGTCACGCCGGACCTTGTCAGGATTCCGAAAATCCAGTTCAGGGAATTCCAGATAACGCGCCGCGGTTCGAACCAATCAAAAATCGAGAATCGAGAATTCAAAATGCGCCGCTTCCTTTACGAGCTCGTGGAGAGCTTCCGGATCGCCTTCTCGCAGATCCGGGCGAACAAGACGCGCTCGAGTCTCACCGCGCTGGGCGTGATCATCGGCATTGTCGCGATCACCCTGATGTTCACCGCCATCAGCGGCATCAAGAACGGCGTGCAGAGCAGCCTCGCGATGTTGGGTGACGACGTCCTTTACGTTCAGAAGTGGCCGTGGGGCCCCGTCGAGGATTGGTGGAATTACGCCAACCGCCCGGTGATCGACACGCGCAGCGCCGAGGAAGTGAACCGGATCATCAGCCAGACTCCGAATTCACTGCTGATGCTCGCCGTGCCCGTGGCGGGACGTGCCACCACGGTCAAGGTGGGCGACGCCCGGGTCAGTGGCGTCTATACCACCGGAACCACGGCCGACTACGCCCGACTTTCGGCGGCCGAATATCGGGAGGGTCGCCTGTTCAATGACGCGGAAGCCACCAGCGGTTCGGCGGTCTGCGTGCTCGGCTGTGACGTCGCCGACGCGCTTTTCCCCAACCGCACCGCGATCGACGAGACCGTCTTCGTGGACGGCCATCCTTTCCGCGTCGTCGGCGTCTTCGCCAAGCAGGGTGAGTTCCTTGGACTGTTCAGCTTCGACAATCAGGCGGTGCTGCCGCTGGCGGCCTTCAAGAAATACTTCAGCACGAAAAACAACGCGGAGATCCGCGTGAAAGTGAGGGACAAGCATCGCATGGCGGAAGCCAAGGAGGAACTGGTCGGGGCCGTCCGCCGCGCCCGCAGCCAGATTCCTGGCGAGCGTGACAACTTTTCCGTCAACGAGTCCGAAGCGATCCGGAGCCAGCTCGACCCGGTGGAATTCGCAATCTTTGCCGCGGGTATGATCATCACGAGCCTGTCGCTGTTCGTCGGCGCCATCGGTATCGCCAACATCACGTTTGTCAGTGTGAAGGAACGGACGAAGGAAATCGGCACGCGCAAGGCGCTCGGTGCCCGTCGGCGCAGCATCCTCATGCAGTTCCTGATTGAAGCGGTTTCCATCTCGAGCATCGGGGGCGTCGCCGGGCTGATCTTCACGTTTGGTCTGCTGCGCATCGTGGCCGTGGCCATGCCCAACCTTCCGATCGAGTTTCCGGTGGTCATCGTCGTGATCGGCATGGTCGTATCCGTTGTCGTGGGCGTGCTCTCCGGATTTGTCCCCGCCTGGCTCGCCGCCCGCCTGGATCCCGTGGTCGCGCTGCGCTACGAATAACCGATGATCCTGGCCGACATCTTCAAGATGGCCTTCGGGTCGCTGGGCGTGAACAAACTGCGCTCGGGCCTGACCATGTTCGGGATCACGATCGGCGTGTTCTCGATCATCGCCGTGATGACCGTCATTTCCGCGCTGCGCAGCTCGATCGAGACCGGCCTGACCATTTTCGGCACCAATATTTTCCAGTTTGCGAAATATCCGATCGGGGGCGGGCCGGGCGACGGCAGCGGACGCCGCAAATTCGACATGCGGCGCGACATCACGCTCCCGCAGGCCATGCGCTACAAACACCTGATGGAGGGCAAGGCCGATGTCATTACCCTCAAGGTCATCGACGAGGGCGGCGCCGTCTACAACGGACGAAAGACTCCGCCGGCCATGACGTTCTTCGGCACGAACGAGAATTTTCTCGTCGCCAACCAGTATTCGATCGCGGAAGGGCGCAACTTCACGCCGGGTGACATCGACGACGCCCGGCCCGTCATCATCATTGGCGCCAATGTCCGGAAGAAACTTTTCCCGTCGGAAAGCCCGTTGGGCAAGGTCATCAAGATGAAGGATCGCACGTATGTGGTGATCGGTGTCTTTGCGGAAAAGGGCGACTCCTTTGGCGGCAATGGCGACGACATGGCGGCCACTCCGATCACGCGATTCTTTGCCGATTTTGGCGCGGAAAAACGGACGATCAACATCGCGACGCAGGCCCCGAGCCAGGTCGTTTACAACGATACGCTCGACAAGGCGATGACCGCGATGCGGATCGTGCGCGGGCTGAAGCCCGAGGAGCCGAACGATTTCGAGATCTATTCAAACGATTCCCTGATCTCGGCCTTCGGAAAAATCGCCGACATTGTGGCGGCCGGTTCCTTCGTGATCAGCGGAATCGCGCTGGTCGCCGCGGGCATCGGGATCATGAACATCATGCTCGTCAGCGTCACCGAACGCACGAAGGAGATCGGAATTCGCAAGTCGATCGGCGCGCGGAAAAAAAACATCCTGACGCAATTCCTGATCGAAGCGGTCGCGATCTCGCTCGCCGGCGGCTTGTTTGGAATTCTGCTCGGGGTGCTGGTTGGAAATGTGGTCGCTCACATGCTGAGTGCCGCGATCGTTTTCCCCTGGGATTGGGCCGCCATCGGCCTGATCATCTGCGGCGGTATCGGCATCGGCTTCGGTTTCTTTCCCGCCTGGAAAGCCGCCTCGCTGGATCCGATCGAGGCGTTGCGGTTTGAGTAGGCGGAGCCAGCGGGAAGCGGTAAGCTATAAGCTCAGATGTAGGGCGGGATTGCCATATCCCGCCTTGATCGAAACGTTCGAGCTGGGTCGAGAGGCGGGCCGGTTTGTTTGTTCAACGGATCGATGGGGGGGACATCGATCCCTGCCGGCGGGATTCGGCGATCCCGTCCTACATCCGAGCTTAAAGCTTAGACCTTACAGCTTACACCTTATCGCCTTCAGCTTTTCGGCTCAAACCGGCTCTTCGCACGGTTTTTCTTCAGCGAGCTGGCCGGTGCAATCTGACCGTTCATGGCGATGTAGACGCCGGGGCCAAGGACCTGCAGCGCACCGACGGCGCAGCCCAGATTGAACAACGCGTCACTGGTCCGGAAACGCGCGGGCAGCATCGATCCGGTGAAAACGATCACCTTGTCCGCCAGGCCCGTGAGTTTCGCCGCGGTTTCCGTCATCGTGTCGGTCCCGTGCGTGATGAGAATGAGACGTTCGGGCGACGCCTCGACCCGCTGGCGGATCAGTGCCCGGTCCTCATCAGTCATGTTCAGACTGTCCTTCTGGAGCACGGACTCGATCACGTATTCGAAAGTGACATTCGCCTCCTTGAACAGCGGCTCCACCTGGGGCTCGCCCACGTCGTAGGAGCTGGCCGCGTCGAAATAGACCTTGTCGATGGTGCCGCCGGCCGCGATGACCCGGATCTTCATGCCAATGGTCTGGTCCGGGCGTCCTCGAAGTTCAACCCGGATTCCCGGTGCGGGGTGGCATCTTTTTCCTGCGCTTTGGGTCAAAGTCAGATAGGGTCTCACCGATGCCGCGCCCACCGAACATCCTCTGGTTCGTGACCACCCAGTGGCGGGCGCAGTCCTGCGGCTATGCGGGCGATCCCAATGCGCGCACGCCTTGGCTCGACGGTCTGGCCGCCGAGTCGGTGAACTACGAGCAGGCCGTCACGCCGCATCCGCTCGGTCCGCAGGCGCGCGCGGCCCTGTTGACTGGGCAACTCTGCCCCGAAAACGGCGTGAGCGATTATTTCGATCCGTTGCCCGTCTCGTCCCGCACCATCGCGCACGCGCTCACGGATCGCGGATACGACACGGCCTATTTCGGGAAATGGCATCTCGGAACGCGCGACCGGCACGCACCGCTGGTCGGCGAGGCTCATGCCCGGACGATCGTGCCGCCGGATCGGCGCGGCGGCTTCGGATTTTGGGAAGGTTTCGAGGGCGGCTTCCTGCTGCACGATCCGTGGCTGCACGGTACGCGGCTCGACGAGCCACGGTCGTTTTCCGGCTACCAGCCCGACGTGCTCGTCTCGCGGGCCGGCCAGTGGCTGCGCGAGCGCGCCATGACGTCGACGCGTCCGTATTTCTGCGTGGTCAGCGTGGAGACACCGCATCCGCCTTACCACGCGGTCGCACCACGCACGCGGGAGGCGCCGCCGGACGAAATTATCCTGCGGCCGAATGTCCCGACCGGAGGGGAAGTCGAACGAACGGCGAGAAGCGACCTGACTGGCTACTATGCGCACATCGAGGCGACGGACCGCGCGCTGGGCCGGTTGCTCGCGGAGATCGAACTGCCCGACACGATCGTCGCGTTTTGTTCGGTCCACGGTGACATGCACGGGTCGCATGGTGTGTTCCGGAAGGCCTGGCCTTACGAGGAGTCGGTTCGGGTTCCGTTCCTGGTTCATTTTCCCGCCGCTTCCGCGCCGGCTTTGATCGGGAAGAACGAGGAGCCGGTTTCGCTGGTCGATCTCTCCCACATGTCGGTCGCCTGGGCCGAGGGCCGGGAATGGCATTGTCGCCGCGACCATGCGGCGATCAGCATGCCGGTGGCGGCGTCCATTCCCCGTCAGTGCGATCGCGCGTGGCACGGATTTCGTTCGCCCCAGCACAAGCTGATCCTGAATCCCGATGGCTCGCCGTGGTTGTATTTCGATCTCGCGGCTGATCCGTACGAGCGAAACAACCTGGCCGGCGACCCGGCGCGCGCCCGGGAGTTGCGTGAAGTCGCGCAGCTCGTCTGGCCAGGATGAATCAGGGTGGAGCGGCTTGTCCCTAAGACGCTTTTTGGGCGCAGAAGGAAAAGTCGGTAGTCGCCGGAGTGATTTGACGCGGCAACGAAACGCGTTGGGGCAACGCGTTCCACCTCGATCAATCAGGCGGGGTTGGAAAAATGCGACGTGATGGCGTTTTGCAGGCCCTCGATTTTCACCGGCTTGGCGAGGTAGTCATCCATGCCGGCCTCGAGGCAGCGTTCGCGATCACCGGCCATGGCGTTGGCCGTCAAGGCCACGATCCAGGGCTGGCGGTGCTTCGGATAGCGGATGCGAATCTCCCGCGTCGCCGTCAGGCCGTCCATCTCGGGCATCTGCAGATCCATGAGCACGAGATCATACTTGCGCTGGTCGAGCGCGGCCAGGGCCTCCAGGCCGTTGCCGACGGCATCCGCCCGATAGCCTAGGCGTTCGAGCGAGCGCAGGACGACCTTTTGGTTCACCGGGTTGTCCTCGACCACGAGCACCTCGAGCGGAATCCGGGCGGCCAGGTTCGGCAGTGTTCCTGAAGCGCTGGCCGCCGGGACCGGCGGGGAGGAAACGGGTCGCACTCCACCCAGGTGCTGGGACAGGGCCGCGAGCACGGCGTCGGGCTTGATCGGTTTGGCGAGTCGGATCAGCCGCGGGTCGCCCGGCATTCCGGCTTTCGAGACATCGAGAGGATTCACGAACAGCACGACGGGCATTTCCGGGTGCCGGGTGCGCAGTTCCTCGGCCAGCGTGATGCCATGCTCGCCCAGCAGGTCATTGTCGATCAACGCCGCGACGATCGTCTGTTGCAGCGCGATCTCGGTGCCATCGTGCAGATGCGCCGCCTCGACGGCGTCGAGACGCAAACGCGCGAGAGCCTGGCGCAGGGTGATGCGATTGAACGGCAGGTCGTCGACGACCAGCACCCGGCCATGAAGAAATTTTTCCGGCAGCTGGCCGAATGGATCAGGGGGCGTGTCCACGGGACTCGCCAGGATGCTGAAATGGAAGACCGAGCCTCCACCGGGATTGTCATCGACCGTGATCGTGCCGCCCATCAGTTGACACAGCCGGTCACAGATCGCGAGGCCCAGGCCGGTGCCGCCGTATTTACGCGTCGTGGAGGAATCCACCTGGCTGAACGGCTTGAACAGCAGGTGGCGCCGATCCGCCGGAATGCCGATGCCGGTGTCGCGCACCGCAAAATCGATCATCACCTTGCCGGCTTCCTCGTGCGGCATCGGCGGACGGGTCCGGTCGGCGCTCGGCACCATGGTGGGGGCGACTTCGATCGTGACCTGTCCCTGGACGGTGAACTTCACCGCGTTGTTCACCAGATTGACGAGCACCTGGCGCACCCTCGTCGCGTCCTGCATCACCCAGGGCGGAAGGCCCGGGTCGACGCGGTAGGCGATTTCGATGTTCTTGGCCGCGGCCTGCAGCGTGAAGATATCGAGGGCTTCCTCGATGCACTGCGCCAGTTCGAACGGCTGGGGTTCCAACTCCATCCGGCCGGCCTCGACTTTCGAAAAATCCAGGATCTCGTTGATGATCTCGAGCAGCGCATTGCCGCTGGCGCGGATCGTGTTGACGTATTCCTGCTGCTCCGTCGAAAGAGGCGTTTCGAGCAGGAGACTGGTCATGCCGATCACGCCGTTCATCGGCGTCCGGATCTCATGCGACATCGTCGCGAGAAATTCCGACTTGGCGCGCGAGGCCGAGTCGGCCTCCTGCTTTGCGCGGCGCAGCGTGGCCTCGGTCTGGACACTGGTCGTGATGTCGGTGCCGATCACGATGAAGTTTTCCGCCTGGCCGCGGTCGTTTTTCACCGGCTGCAATTCGAGGCGCAGGTGAAAACTCTGGTCGCCCTGACGTGTGCGGGCGATGACTTCATTGGTGATCGGCTCGACTTTCATGAACGCCTGGGTGATGTCGTCCAGGGCGCGCGGCGCGTGGTCCGGGCTCGCGAGAAGATCGAGCAGGTACGCGCCAGCGACTTCGGAGGCCGCGTAGCCGGTGAGCCGGGTAAAACTGTCGTTCGTCCACTCGATGTTGCCCGCCGGCGTGGTGATGAAAACGACATTGGCCGTGCGCCGCGCGACATGGGTCAGCAGGCGGGTGGCCGCCTGGCTGGCCCGGAGATCCTCCTCGGCCTTGCGCCGCACGGTGACGTTCTGGCAGGTGCCGGTCACGCGCAGGGGATTGCCGAGTTCGTCCCAGGCCACGCACTTCGCGCGCGCCGAGAACCAGTGCCAGGAGCGGTCGCGATGCCGGATCCGGTACTCGAGCTCGATGAACGGCGACTCACCGCGAAAGTGCGCGTCGACGGCGGCGTGGTATGCGCCCGCGTCTTCCGGATGCATCAATTCGAGCCACGCGCGAATGTCGGGCGCCATCTCGGACGGCTCGTAACCCAGCGAGGTCCAGACGCTGGGACTGTAGAGCACGTGGCCGGTGGGGACTTCCCACTCGTAGACTCCCACCTGCGTGGAATCCAAGGCGAGGTGAAGACGGTCGTCGGTCGTCTTCAGCCGCGCCTCGATCCGGCGCCGTTCCTCGTTTTCCTCGCGCAACATCCCGGCATTTCGTTCCGCCGCGAATTGCCGGCGTCGCGCAGCCTGGGCGAGGTTGACGACCAGGCCGAGCAGCACGCTGACCCCCAAACCGGAGGCCAGTTCAAGCGCGGGCAGAAACGCCTGATTGCGATCGCCGGTACCGGGCCGCGGCGTGAGCTGCAGCGAGAGGCGCTGATTGAAGAGATTGAACACCGCGCCCTGGCGAAGGCGGCGATCGACTCCGGCAAGCGGCGTGGCCGTGCCGTAAGCGGGGAGCCACTGGCCCGGCGTCGCCGGATCCGCGATCGCGGCGGAGAACTGGTAGCGGGACGAGATATTGAGTCGTCGATCGACGCGATCGAACAGGGGCGCGTAGCTGAATTCGCCCCCGACATAACCGGACGGTCGGGACTCGCCGGTCAGCGGAACGTAAATGGCGAGCGTGGCGTCGGCGGCGGGCGGCCCGAGCAGCGGCACGATGGCGAACGAGTGGGCGGCGGCCGCGGCATCGAGGGCTGTCCGGCGCGTGGGATCGGTGCCGTGATCGAGGTCCACCGCGACCTCATTGCCCCGTTTCGGCCAGATCCAGCGCGCACGCCGGTCGGCCGATAGAAGGCTGACGACGCGGCACGCGGGGAATCCGCCAAAGTTTGCCCGCGCCTCCGATTCCCACGTGGCTTCCGTGACGGAGTCGGCATCGGTCCAGCGCACGGCCATCTGGCTCAATTTCTCGACCTGATTCTCGATTTCGTTGCTGTAGAGCGAGGCGATCGTGTTGAGCGTGATCTGCGTGGTGTCGTTGGAAAAGGCGGTCTCGCGGGCGCGCAGCCCGAGGTTGAAAAGGAGCGTCGTGGTGACGCCGGCGAGAACCACGGGCAGCCAGAGCCAGCGGGGGCCGCCCGGATTGCGAATGCCGCGCGAGTCGAGGGCGGCGAGCCAGATCATGGCGCCGCCGAGAACCACGAGCGCGAGCGCGACGGGCAGGCCCAGCTGCGCATAGGTTCGCCAGAAATCGATCCGGGCGAAATCCAGCTTGCCCGCCACCGCGGCGGTCGTCCCGTAAGCGGCCGTGAGCGATCCGGCGAGGGCGATCAGGACCGAACGACGCGAAAACGTCTGGGGCTGAAAAATCCACGCCAGCAGGACGCCGCCTGCGCCGAGCACGACGGCCAGTCCCGCGTTGACTCGGCCAACGTGCAGGCCCGCGACCAATTTTTCGTGGCGAACCAGAAGGTCGTCCCAGCCGACGGCGGAACCGAAGACGTCCTCCGCGAACGCCGCGGCGCCCAGCAGGGATGCCAGCAGCGCGAGGGCGGTGGCGGTCCGGCGACAGCGAAACGCCGACAGAATCGGAGCGATCGCCAGCAGGGTGATCCCGAGTGCCGCGTTGGCCGGTAGCGCCGGATCGTAGGGCCGGGGCTGAACCCATGAGGCCTGGCCGGACCACCAGCCGGTCAGGGTCACGAGACCGAAAAGTACGACCGCCGCGAAGGGCAGAAGATGCGCGCGAGGCGCGGCCGAACGACGGCGGGCGGAAGACATCACGGGGAGACGCCTTCGGCCTACCGGCGACTCCCGGGGTTAGCAATTCGGAATCAGGTGCCCGGGCCCTCCGGCGGGGCCGGCTTCTTCTCCGGCTCGGGTGTGGCGGCGGCCGGGGCGGCCGAGCCCTCGGGTTTCGGACTCTGCCCCAGCGCGACCGACCAGGAAGGCTTGGCGATCGGGCCACTGAGCTTGAGCTCGAAGATGCTCGTCAAGGGATTCATCAGGATGCCCAGGGGATTGTGTCCCTCCTCGTAGGGCTTGAGGTGCGCCGTGAAGTCGAGCGACTTGCCGGCGAAGATGTAGTCGCCCTTCGCCTCGATCACCGCGCTCGGCCCGCTGATCCGGGCGTCGGGAAAGTGAATGCGGCCGTCGGAGAGCTGAAAACTGGTGCGGGCTTCGTTGAGTTTCAGCGAACCGAAATTCACCGCCACCGCGCTGAGCGCGCGCGAGAGCAGCCCGAAGAGATGGATCTCGCCGAGTTCGGCGCCGGTCAGGCGCGCGGTGCCGCCGCCCCGGAAACTCGCGACATCCGGGGGACTGCCCTGGGCCGACACGGTGACATCCAGTTTTCCGTTCGACGCCCGTTTCATGAACTTGCTTTCGGCGTCCGAATCCTTCGTCGGCGGCGTGGTGCTGTGCAGCGCGGCAAAGTCCTGCACCGCGCGCACGGTGCGGGCAAAGTCGGCCTCCTTGAGCGTGGCCTCGAAGGACAGGCGGTGGTCGTCCGGCGCGAGTCCGAGCGTGGCCTTTCCGCTGCCATGTCCGCCGGCGAACTGGAAATCGACCCGGTGCAGGTTGGCCTCTGTGCCCTTCACGCCCGCGTCGATGGCGAGGTGATCGAGGGGAATGCCGTAGACTTGCAGCGAGCCGTTGCTGTCGCCGTTGAATCCGAGCTCGCTCACGATCTGACCCTGGTCGACCACGGACGAGCCCGAGACGTGCACCTGGGGCGGATGGTCGAAATGGAAATTGGCGAGATATCTGGCCGCCGTGTCGCCGGCCATCTGCGCGTACATCGAGGCGTCCAGATTGCCGGCGAGATCGTAGTCATAGCGCGTGATCTCCGCCTTTTTGCCCGGCTCGTCCGACTCGCGCTTGAACCAGCCGCCGGCGTGCTGCGTGCCGCCGGCCGTTTCGACCGCCAGGTCGATGACGTGGGCGAACTGGGGGCGGGCGAAGATGTGCGTGCGCGCCCGCTCGAACGCCGCGCCCAGGACGACCGGTTTGAAGGCGTCGGTGCTGCCAAAGTAGGTGGTCTGGGTGACATCCCGCCAGCAACCCTGCACGTCGACATCCGCCGTGGGAGGTTGCGCCGGAAAATCGAAGTGCGACCAGAACTTGCCCCACCAGTCGCCGCGGAACCAGCCTCCGATGTCGGGCGGACGCAGCCGGCCGTTCAGGAGCATGCGGTAGTTGAGCGTCCGGAAATTCATGCCATACGAGCCGCGGGCCACGTTCTCGCCGGCGACGAGCTCGGCGTCGTGGGCGAGGAAATTGAGTTTGGAGTCGACGTCGATTTCGCCGCGGGCCGAGGTGATCTGCACGCCATGGGAGTCCATTCGCCCGCCGTGGACGAAGGAGGTCATCCCGCCGAAATGCCAGCCGGGGGCCACGGCGATCTCCGCGTGCACGGCGACCGGATCGGCCAGGCGGAAATAGGGTTCGAGCTTCGGTCCGTGGGCGGCGAGGAGATTGGTCACGAGCCCGGGCGGAATCCGTCCCTCGATCTCGATATTCGCCGTCTTTTCGCGCAGGCTCGCGCTCCCGTTGACGGCCAGGTGCTCGCCATGCGAATACACGCCGACGCCGAACGTGCCGGCGCCGCCCCGGGCGGAATAATTGCCCCGGAGCGTGGGCATGACCCAGCGTTCCCCGAACGCCTGGACCTCGTCGGCCTCGGCGTGCACCTCGATTTCGTCGATCGCGGCGAACTCGTTCTCCGGCGGTTCCAGGCGGATCAGGGCGCGAAACTGCGGCGCGCTGACGCCGGCCGGTCCGGCGACATCCTCGGCGAAAATGTGCAGGCGCATCGTGTGCGGGCGCAGGCCGTCCCACGCCCAGTGTCCGTGGATTTGCACCGGACCGGACTCGATCGGCGCCTTGGCCGGGTGGTGCAGCGCGCCCGCCATGAGCTGCATCGTGAGATTGGTGCCGCCTTGCGGCCGTGGCGTCGCCTCGATCGAGAGGGTCGGGTTCTCGACCTCCTGCAGCTGCGGCAGCGCCATCGCGACCTGCCGGCCGTACTGGAGAAATTTCCGGACCATTTCCTCCGGCGCGAGCGGCTTCCCGTGCACGTTGCGCGGCCGGGTGATGACGCCGTGGAAGGTGACGCCCACATTGCCGACGCGGCAGGAGAGCTGCTCGATGTCGAACTGGTTGGCGGTGAAACGCACGTGGCCGGAAACGTCGCGCAACAGCTGCTCGGTGGTTCCGCTGGGCGAGAACATCGCCGGCAGCTGCAGCATCGCCCCCTCGAAATCGACTTCGTCGGGAATCGGCCGGCCCGCGAGTACTGACCAGATGCTTTTTCGCACGTGGACGATGCGGCTGGAACAGAGCGAATCCTCGAACGCGCGGGCGTTCAGCTGGACGTTTTCCAGCAGGATCTGACCGGTGGGATCGAAATGGGCGTCGCCGAACCGGACGGAAAAGTTCTCCGCCGCGAGCTGCGCCTCGATGCGACGCAGGACGAAGGCCGGAACCGGCACGTCCTTCGCCACGCCGATGTAGATCTCAATCGCCAGCGCCGCCCCGAGGACCAGCCAGAGCGCCCAGCACACCAGGGTCACCACGCACGAGAGGCAGTACCTCAGCGGGGACAATACCACACCCTTGTTCGTGTTTCGCGCCATCGGGGATCATTTTCCGGCAGGAGACGGAGACTCGGTCTTCGGGGGTTCTGTTCCCGCGGGAGCCGGCTGCGGCCGGGCCGGCGGACCCGGATCGTTCTTGTCCGCATACGCCAGCGCGAAAACCGCATCGAGCAGTTCGGGCGTGACCTCAAAGGTGACGCCGCCGAATTCCGTCGTGCCGGCGATCTGCGTCGATCCGCCGAGGCGTTCCGTCAGGAACAGGGTGGACGTGGAGACCTGGCTGGAACCGCCTCCGCCCGTGAGCGCCAGCGTGAGGTCGAGGCGGTACTTCCATGGCTGCGGTCCGCTGTCAGTTTCCGCATGATCGGGATTGAACGAGTTGGCGAGGAAGCGGCGGGCCCGCAGGGAATGCATCTGCGCCAGCAGCCCGTTGACCGCCTTGCGCCGGCGTTCGGTTTCCAGCCCAAGCGCAATTTCCCAGGAATTCACGCCGGCGGCGAGCTGGTGGCTGTAGATCGGCTGGGACGTGGCGAGATCGGTCAGGGTCAGTCCGGTGACACTTGCTCCCACCGGCAGGCTGCGGAGGACGCGCTGGCGGAAATGGGTGGCGAGGACCGGAGTCGCCTCGAGGATGTCGGGGTCGATCTCGTAAACGAACGGGGCGTTGGCCACGCGCGCGAATGCGACGCCGCGATCGGCCGGCTTCAATCCGATCTGCAGCGTGAGGGTTGACGCCTCGGCGCCGTGCGGCGCGCCGGCGCTGCCGAGGTTGATCGAGATTTCCCGTTCCGGGCGATTGAAGCCCCAGTTTTCCAGGTCGGACGCCGAGGGCGCATCGCTGAGGAAGCGACGGGCCTCGAGGCGTTGAAACTGCTGCAGGAGGCTGCCGATGATCGCCGTGTCGCCGGCGAGGGTTTGCGGCGCCTGACCATTGGCGGTGCGCGTCACCAGCTGCCAGGCCTCGGTGCCCTGGGGAACTTCGAGGCGCTGGATGCCGAGATCGGGCTGCCCCGGCGCCGTGAGCGTGATGGCGGTGACCGCGCGCACATCGAGGTCGAGGATGTGCGGGTCGCGCAGCTTTTCCTGCGCATTGCGCAGATTTTCGAGCAGCGTGCTCGAAATCGCCACGGTGAAGATGGCGGACTTGTCCTCGACCTTGGCGTAGTATTCGCCGGCGGTCGCGTCGTTGCCCACGGCGGCTCCGATCAGCAGAGTTTCGCGGCGGGCGTTGCCCTCGAGGGTCACGCGCAGGGTGGGAGTGGTGAGTCCCGCGCGATCGGGATCCATGTCGCGTGGCTCGAGAAACCGGCGGGCGCGCAGATCGTTCAAGCCGCCGATGGCGGACTCGACCTGTTTGGCGTTCGCCCGGGCGAGGATCGGCGTCTCGAAGGACCAGCGATCCCCCTCGCGACGCAACCGGACCTTCAGGTTGGCCGGGGCCGCCGACTGGATGCCGAGCGAACGGACCTCGAACACGGGCACGGTGAAGACGGTGGGCGAGCGCAGGGCGTCGATGGACATCTCCAGGGTGTCGGCGAGCGAGCGATTGACGACGTGGATACGCGTGCCGTCGGGCGAAAGCAGGTAGAGGCGGCTGCCGGTCTTGGTGTTGTCGCCGACCTTGGTCGTGTAGCTCTTGCCGCCCGAGGTGAAGACAAACGTCAGTGCCGGATCGGCCAGGCCGTAGTCCGACAACGATCGTCCGTCCGTATTGGCCAGGTCGGACACCTTGAAACTCGTCTCGTGTTCGAGCAGCTGCAGCTCGTTGAGGATGCGCTCGACGGCGTTCGCGTTGGCGGGCCAGTCGTGCGGCTGGGTGAGATACCACTGGTCGCCGCGCTTTTCCACGTGGACCGTCGGACCCGCGCGCTCGATGCGGGTGAACGAGTCGATGGACGCGACCTCCGGGCCGTAGACCCGTTTGCGCATGACCATCAGGTCCTGTTCGATCGCGAACTTCCGCTCATACTCGAAAATGTAGAAGAACAGGACGACGTTCAGGAAAATCAGAACGAGAGTGACCTTGGTGCGCATGGGACGAAGGGAGCGGGAGGCTTAGCGGCGGCGGGTCAGGGTGACAACCAGGCCGAGGATGGCCACCGCTCCGGGAATAATGAGCAACAGACCGAGGCGCAACCTTCCGAGTTCCTCGCGGGAAAGGGCGAGTTGGAAGCGTTCGATCGCCCGGGCGGGAATGTTCACCTGGGTGTCCTGGTCGACGCACCAGTTCACGGTCGAGAGGAAGAGATTGAGGTTGCCGTAGTTGATGATGCGATTGTTGGCGACAAGGTCGGCGGTGCCGAACACCGCCAGGCGGCCGCCGGGCACGCTGAGCGGCAGGTTGTTGGCGGGCTTGACGCGTTCCGACACCACCAGCACGCCGAGGTGCCCGCGAAGGTCGATCCCGGGAGTGTATTGCGGAGGTTCCTGCAGGCGATATCCGGCCTCTCCCCAGGCCGTCTCGCTGGTGGCGATCAGCTTGCGCACCGTAAGTCCGTCGTCCGAGGCCCGGCCGGGTTCGTCGCTGACCACGCGGGCGGAGGCCACGATGACCGGCAGGCTGCGATCGATGAGATTCTGGGTGATGGGATGCGCCTGAAAAAACCGGAGCCGGAGATTGCCGGCCTCGTCGAGCTCCTGCGGGTTCGAGTCGTAGATCACGTCGTCATAGACAATCGTGCCCCAGTCAAAAAGCAGGTTCTCCAGTCCATGGGGATATTTCGGCGCGAGCATCAGGATCACCCGCCCGGCGCGCGTCTGCAGATAATTGCGGAGCAGTTCCTCCTCGTACGGCAGGACGCGCCCCTGCTGGCCGGCGAGGATGATCAGCGTCGCGTCGTCGGGAATCTTGTGGGTCTGCCCCAGGTCCAGTCCGGCGAGCTGAAAGTTGCGCTGCTGCAGCGCGCTCGCGAGCAGGGAAAGCCCCGCGGGACCGACATCGTCCGGGCTCGCCTCCCCGTGTCCCTGGAGAAAATAGATCTTTTTCTTTTTCGACGACGAAACGTCCAGGATGGCGGCGGTGATCGTCGACTCACCCTGGAACGCCTCCCGCGAAATCGTTTTCCCGGAAACCTTGGTCCGGTAGAATTCCGGCAGCGTCAGCACCCGGCGGTGATCGCCGCAGATCAGGATGACCTGGTTGGGCTGATCGACGCCGTTGTCCTCGGCTTTCCGGCGGTTCTTGTAGATGTCGAATTGCTCGACCTCGATTTTGCCATGGGGGTTTTTCGAGGAATCGTAGGCGTACTCCCGCAGCAGGCCCATGATGTCCGAGTAGGCCTGCGTCAGCTCGTCATTGTCGGAGTCATCCGTGAGCGTGACCAGGATCCGCACCGGCTGCTCGAGACTGTCGAGATAGGAACGCGTCTCGGTCGACAGCGACTGGCGCCGCGCCCGGGTGAGATCGAAGCGCCCCCAGGAATGGTTGAGGGCGATGTAGTTCAGTCCGCCGAAAAACGTCAGCAGCAGCACCGCCTGCAGGAGCAGGTTGCAGAGGCGGACCCAGCGCGCGGCGCGAAAGCTGTCGGCAAAACGCATCGGCGGTGTCACCCCTGGAGCAGCTTGGCCTCGACGCCGAGGACGCTGAAGATCAGCGCGAGCGCCGCGCCCGACACGTAGAAGATGACCTGGCGGATATCGATCACGCCGTGGGTGAAGTCATCCAGGTGCTGCGAGATCTGGAGGGAATCGACCGCGAGCTTGGCCGGCTTGAGGCTCTCCTCGTTGAGGACGGAATAGCTGGACAGGAAGGTCGGGCCGATCGTCAGGCCGATCAGGACCACGCAGCTGAATATCCCGGCCACCGCCTGGCTCCGGGTGAGGGAGCTGGCAAAAATGCCGACGGCGACGTACAGCAGGCCGCTGACGGCGATGAACGAATAGCCGCCCACGAGCGGGGCGGGATCGAGCATGTGCGCATCGCGGGCATAGTAGTGGAGGAGATAGTGGAAGCCAACGGTCATGCCCCACATGAAAAGATAAAGCAGGTACGAGGCCCCGAATTTTCCCAGCACGATTTCCGCGGTGGATGCGGGGGTGGTCAGAAGCGTTTCGAGCGTCCCGAGCCGGCGCTCCTCCGCGATCGACCGCATGGTCAGAAGAGGCACCATGAACCAGACGGGAATCCAGAACAGCCGGAAGAAAACGGCGGCGGGCGGATTCTCCTGCGGCGCCTTCGTATAGTCCTCCAGAATTTGCGCAAAAAAGAACGCCATGACGTCCAGGAAAAGCACCGCCGCGATGTACGTGCTGCCGCTGAACAACAGCGACCGGATCTCATGCGAGAGTATCGTGAAGAAGTGGCGCATGGCGTGGGGCTAGAATTTTGGCAGCGGGGCGCGGCTGTCGCGCGCATCCTTGGGCTGGTCGGGCAGGCGGGCATCCCAGCTTCGGCGCGTTGCGGCGAGAAAAACGTCCTCCAGCGATGGGGTCGTGTGTCCCAAGGCGCGCACGCGGTACCCTTGGGCGGGCAGGTACTGCAACAGGCGCTCGCCGAGATCGGCCTGTTGCGAGGTCGTCAGGGTGGCGGCGCAAAATCCGTCGGGACCGCACTCGCCGAGCGCCGCCACGCGCAGGGTGGGCTCGACGTCCTTGAGCAACGCCGGCAGCGCGGCCGTGTCGCCGCTGATCTCCACGCGATAACTGCTTTGACCGAAGATTTCGTGCCGCAATTCCGCCGGTGAACCCTGGGCGACGATGCGGCCGCCGTTGATGATGAGGACGCGGTCGCAGGAGACTTCGATCTCCGGCAGGATGTGGCTTGAAATGATCACGCTCATCCGTCCGCGCAGACCGGCGATCAGGTCGCGCACGATGAGGATCTGGTGCGGATCGAGACCAATCGTGGGCTCGTCCATGATGATGATGGCCGGTTCCGCCAGAATGGCTTCGGCGATGCCGACGCGCTGGCGCGTGCCTTTCGAAAGGCGGCCCAGGATGCGGTGACGCACCCGCTTGAGATCGCACAGCTCCAGCACTTCGTCGATCCGGCGACGGAGCTTCGAGCGCGGCACTTCCTTCAGCCGGCCGCGAAACCAGAGATACTCGGACACGCGGAGATCATCGGGCAGGGGATTGTTTTCCGGCATGTACCCAACATGGTGTTTGGTGAGTTCGGGATGACTCGCCACCGGCAGGCCGCAGATGCGCACTGATCCCGACGTGGCCGGCAGATAACCGGTCAGGATGCGCATCGTCGTGCTCTTGCCCGCGCCGTTGGGTCCGAGCAGTCCGACCACCTCGCCCCGCCGCACCGAAAAAGTCAGTCCCTGGATGGCCGCCACGGAACCGTAGTTCTTCACGAGGTTCTCGACCTCGATCGTGACTTCGGGATTATCTACCATGCGGCAACTGGGGCGGGTGCGGGGATTTTCGGGGAAAAATTCGTCGCCGTGCAAGTCCGCGCTCAGGCGGCATCCTTCCCGAGCGTCACGTCGCCCGCGCGGAAACGTTCGGTCCGTCCGCCCTCGAGGTTGACCAGCAGCGAACCTTCCTCGTCGATGCCGGTCGCCGTGCCGCGCACCGTGCGCGCGCCCTGCGTGACCGTGACGATCTGGCCGCGCAGGATGTCGTAGCGCTGCCAGAGCTCGACGCAGCGTTCGCGATAGCCGCCGGCGATGAAGTCGGCGTACGCCGAGGAGAGACGGCCGATCAGGGCGGCGGCAAAGCGATTGAGGTCCACGGTCTTTCCCGTGACGTCGGAAAGGGAAATCGCGCTACGCCGAATTTCGGCCGGCAGCGTCGCGGAGCGACCGTTGACATTGATGCCGAGGCCGAAGACGAGATCGCGCACCTGGTCGGCATCCACCCGCGCCTCGGTCAGCATGCCGCCCGCCTTGCGGCCGTCGAGGTGGAGGTCGTTCGGCCATTTCAGGCCCGGACGGATTTTGCAGAAATTCTCGATCAGCTCGCAGACGTTCACTCCCATCCAGAGCGTGAAGTCCTGCAGGCGCGCCGGCTCGATTTGCGGCCGGAACACGAAAGTCGCATACAGATTGCCCGCTGCGGGACTGTGCCAGGTGCGTCCGAACCGGCCGCGTCCCTGGGTCTGCTCCTCGGCCAGGATCACCATGGGCACGGGCTGCTGGGCGGCCAGGCAGCGTTCGGCCTCGGTGTTCGTGCTGTCGACGGTTTTCAGGCAAACCAGATGCGGCGCCCGGCCGTGGCGTCCAAGATATGCCAGAACCAGCGACTCGTGGAGCGTGACGGGAGTCTGGACCAGCCGGTAGCCGCGGCTACGAACCGCCTCGAAGCGGAATCCCTGTCGCTCCAACTTCTGCAGCTGGGCCCAGACCGCCACTCGCGAGACCCCGAGGAGGCGGGCCAGGGTTTGTCCCGATACCGTGCCGGAGTCGGCGGCGAGCAGTTCGCGCAGGATGAGAGCTTCGCTTTGAGGCATGCGTTCTTGTAATCGCGGACTATGCGCGGCAAGTTGGAGCAAAGCGAGTTAAGATGGGCGCGCCAATGACAATTGATGCCTTTTCCCGGGCGGCAAAACCCGATCCGGCGTGGCCAGCTCCACTCCGTGGTTTGTGGCGCGATGTCCACGATGACTGGGACGGTGCGCACGCGGAAGTGCAGAGCGACGAATCCGCCGACGGTGCGTGGGTGCACGCCTATCTTCATCGCAAGGAAGGTGACCTCGGGAATGCGCGCTATTGGTATGCGCGGGCCGGCCGACCGGCCTCTTCGGTGTCGTTGGCGGAAGAGTGGCGGGAGATCGCGGGGGAAATGCTGGGAGGAAAGACTAAAAACGAGTGACGAGTGACGAGTGACGAGTGACGGAGCATCGTCGCTAAGAAAACTCGACCATCAGCGCAACGCACCTCTGCCTTACAGCCTAAACCTTACACCTTACACCCTAGAGCATATTAAATAATACTGTAGCCGCAAGCGGCAAACCAATGAGCGGCGTCTTGCGGGGTGATGCGACGGAGCGCTTGGGCGATGGCGTGCTGGAGTTCATCGGCGGTGCGGGCCTCGGCGGAGCGCAAGAGTGAC
>DASZXI010000027.1:0-48248 GCA_035545955.1 Candidatus Didemnitutus sp.
CCGCACGACGTTGTTTTCCTTGCCGGTGTACTGGTTGAGGGCGTTGGTGGAATATTGGTCGTCGGTCGAACTGATGCTGCCGGTCTCACCCGCCAGCGTGCGGTTGCCGAGCGAATCGTAGCGGTATTCGAAGCGCCGACCCGGCAGCTCGTCGCCGGACGACGGCGAGGTGGTGGGGGTGTCGCCGCGGTACATGGCGGAGGTCTGCAGTTCCCCGCGGGCGTCGTACTGATAGACGTTGTAGACGCCACTGTAGCCGGTGCCGGAAGGATAGTAGTCGGCGAAGGCCAGACCGCTCTGTTTGGCCGTAGTACGCTCGCGCACCGCGTTGTAGGTAAAGTCCGCCCGGCTGAGCGTGGAAGAGCCCCAGACGGTGGAGACACTCAGCGGAAGATCGCGCTGCGACTCGTACGTGCGGCCCACCGCGAAGTTCAAACCCACCGTGTATCCGTTCAGCAGATTGGAACTCGACTGGTATGAATAGACAAAGTTCTGGTAGCCGCCGGCACCGACGGCGCTATTCACTCCCGCCAGCCGGCCGGAATTGGCGAACGTGGCAAACTGCTGCAGATCCTGCGTGGGGGTTCCCGAAGTCCCAAGATCGAAGCCAACGGCGCGTCCCTTGATCGTGCCAATCGTGTAAGATCCGTAAGTTCCACCCGAACTGGACGAACTGCTCTCGTAAACCTGGGTCAGACGGCGGCCATTGTAGAAGGCCGGCAGACTCAGGTAGTCGAGGCGCCAGGGCGTCGACGAATTGTAGCTGAAACTGCGGGTGCCGGTCGCATCGGCCACGGTCGAAGCCTGTCCCAAGCGCGTGTAGGAGTAGGTTATCCCGGTGGTGGGAAGCGTTTCGCCGGAATCGTTGTAGGTCTTGGTCAGGAGTTCGCCGGTGTTGGAATCGTAGCCATAGCTGGTCTGGACCGGAGTCGACGGTGCCGAAACGAGATGTCGTGCCCATTGGCGGGTGGCGGTCTGCCCCCGCACATTGTAGTCGAACTGGACGATCTTGGCGTTCGCGTCCTTTTTCTGGTAGAGAAGACCCGACGCTTCGTCGAATTTCCAGGCGGTGACGTCCGCGGTGCCAACGGTTCCCGCGGGCCAGCTGCTCGAGTCTGAGGCCGGGGCACCGCGATAGGTGCTCATCGAGGTGCGGTCGCCGTACGCAGTCGATATGCCCGGCGTGTCGTCGTAGCCGTAAGCGATGGGATAGCTTCCGTCTCCCCACTGGTTGGTCACCTGGCCGCGGGCGTTGTAGGCAAAACGGGTGTAGTGTCCCAGCGCATCCTTGGTCCACGAAAGCCGCCCGCAAGAATCGTAGGAGTTGGTGCTGACGACATTGCTGGCTGCGTCCGTGACCGTGGACACCATGGTCGTGCCCGAAACATAAGCGGTGGTCGTGACATTGCTTCGTGAGTCGGTGGCCTTCCACGGGCGGGCCAACGCATCGAATTGCGCGCTCGAAGTCAGCCCATCAAAAGCGGTCGCAGACGACGGCAATCCGTTCACCACCGTCGAGGTTTGGCTATTAACCATTCCAGGCGCAGTGGATGTGATGGTGACCGTCGTCGTGCCGGTGTTCACTGTCGTCGTGGTATCGGCGACATTGCCTTCGATGTCGGTCAACTGAGTCTCAGACTGCGTGCTGCCCGTGAAACCGCTCAAACGGACGCGCTTGATCGACGCCGTGACCGCAGTTGAAGAACCCGAGATCGGGTAGATGGTCGTCGTGGTTTTCAGCCACCACGCGCTGCTGTAGCTTTCGAAGATGGTGTCCTGGTCGGTTACCCGATCTGTGGACGCAAGACTGAGGGTTGATCCTCCGGAAACGCTCAACCCACTGCGGTTGACCTGACCAAGATAATCGTACTCGTACAGAGTCGGTGCGAGCACGTTGGTGTCGGATACATCCGTTTGACGAACCTTGAGCAGGTGCCCGGTGCCGGCCTCATAAACATTCTTGGAATAGAGGGCGGATTGCGAACTGGCCGAAAAGCCCGGCTTCATTGTCTTGGTCGGACGATCGGCCCAGTCCGCCCAACTCTTCTGCAAACGGGCGGAGGCCGAGCTGCCCAGATTCACCTGAATATAGTGGGTGGCATCCGTATCGATACCATAGGTGAAGTACTGCGCCACAACGGCGGTGCCGGTCACCGAAGCGGGGCGGCCGTCGAGCTGCTCGGCCTCAATCTTCGTGTTAGTATCTGGATAGATCGTTGTCTTGGTCCGGGCGGATACGTTGTAAGTGTAATTGGTTGCACTTAGACCAGGCGGGGCCGATCGGACAGGGTCAGGCTTTGCGGTGTGCGCTCCGGCCCACGAGCCAGGCCAGTTTTGGATCGGACTGGCGTCGCCAGGCGGTGAACTGTCGGCTGAGATGAAACGGACTGGCGGTGACGGGGTCCGCACCGACAACTCGGTCCGATGAAGACATCGGACCCAACCGTGAATGGATTTTTGCGCCCTTTGCGTTCTTTTGCGGCAAAAGGTTTCTGGGCGGATTTGACTATTCGGCGCGCCCGGTCTTGCGACGCACCCGATAGCCGCAGCAGAAAACGGTCCCGCTCGATCTTGCGGCTGAGGATGGACATTGCAGCGGGCCCAGGCTTGCGAAGAGCCCGACAGCCGCTTCGGGAAACGGTCCCGCCCTACCTTCCTAACGGGTCAGCGCAGGACGCCGCGGCGGCGCATCGCGCGGGAGTACATCCACAGCAGGACGGCGATGACAAAAATGACCGCACTGAAAGCCAGCGCCTTCCCGCCACCCATGATCCGCAAGCCGTCGGACAGCGCGTACTCGTAGGTGAATGTGACCGCGACCGCGATCGCGGACACGGCGAACACCGGCACCGCGATGCCCCGTCGCAACAGGAGCAGGAACGATGCGATCAACGCACCCCAGGTCGCTAAGCCCCACGCGGCGATCGCCCAGCCGGGAAATGAATCCACATAGTGCAACTGATCGGTGGTCATCGCCTTCGTCCAGGCGGCGTTATGCGACATCGTCATCGCAAAATCCGTGGCGCCCATCGCGTTCCAGAGCACCGCGATGATCGCCACGACCCAAAGGTGCCAGGGAGTCTTGGGGAAACTCATGGAGTTGAGGGATGAGAGTTGAGGGTTGAGGGATCGATACCAGACATTCCGAGTCGATGAGTTGGATTCGATTCGTGTCCGTTCGTGTTTATTCGTGGTTCAACGGAATCGTTCCGGGGTCGCCGGGGTATGCACGGCGTTCATGTATCCAGATTATCCCGACGACGGAGGGGAGTCAACGAACGATGTGACGCGGACCGAAAGGCGGGGTTCGGCGACCCCGCCCTACATCCTACTGGCCGGCCGTCGCCGGGCTGATGATCGTCTTCACCTCGGAGATCTTGTTGGCGGGGAAGCCGCCGCGCTTCGCGTGCTCGCGCACCATTTCCTCGTTCGGCGCGAGATAAACGCAGTAAAGCTTGTCGCCGGTCACATAGCTGTGCAGCCAGGTGATCTGCGGACCGAGATCCTTGAGCACGCCGCACGATTTCTGCGAGGCGCCCTTGAGTTCGTCGGCGGACAGATTGCCGACGCCCGGCATGTCGCGTTCGATGACGTACATGTGCTGGCCGGCGGGAAGCGACTCTGGCTTCACCTCGGCCGCGTGAATGGCGGTGGCGAAAAGGGCCAACGCGAGGACGGATAGGAGGATGGACTTGATGAGTTTCATGGAGGGGGATGGGTAGAGGGTTGTTGGTAGCTAAGAGCTCAGAGCTGAGAGTCTAGAGAGGTCGAAGGTTGAAAGTTTTCGGTAGCCGGGAGGCTGGAGAATGAGCCGGAAGCAACCAGATGGACCGAGCTATAATTGGGCACCGATTCCGCTTCAGGGTATCGCAGGTTTTGGCGCCCTTTTGCGGCCACATTGGATTGGTCCGGTCCGCTTGACCGGCTCACACCGCAACGGGTGAATCGGCGTTGACGATCACGACGTTGCTCACGGGCACGACGTCGTCGCAGGGCAGATCGGCGCGACGCGCGTGCTCGCGGATGGCGTTGAAATCAACAGCTTCGTAGATGCAGACGGTTCCGATGCGGCCACCCGGTTCCTTGGTGACGTAGGACCGGATCCATCGAACCCGGTCGGGCATTTCCTGCTGGCCAACCTGGGTGCTGCGGGCGGCCGCCTTTTCGAGTTCCTGGAGCGAATTCCAGCCGCTGCGGCGGAAGATGACGTAGGTGTTCATGTTTTTTCGGGGGAGTTGTCGCGAGGTGGGAGTGGGTGTCGGGCGCGCCTCGCCACGCCTTCGACGCCGTCACTATGCCCGATTTCCGCGCCGAAGTCCTTGGCGAGACCTGATCAAACCCTGATCTCTCGCCTCTCGGCCGCGCCCGCGCTTGCCGGAACCCGCCCCGGCGGTCATTTCCAGAGCTGCACGCATGGCCACCCAATTCGGCCCCTTCGAGCTCAATGAGCAGACCCGGGAGCTTCTCCTCCGTGGACGGCGGGTAGAGCTGCAGCCGCGTGTTTTCGACGTCCTGGCCTATCTGGTGCGGCACCGCGACCGCATGGTCGGCAAGGAGGAGCTCCTCAACACGCTCTGGCCCGATGTGATCGTCACGGACGCCTCGCTGCAGCGCGCCATCAGCCTGATCCGCGCGGCGTTGCGCGAGGGAGGATTTGCCGATGCCATCCAGACACGGGCACGGCTCGGCTATCGGTTTGTCGTCGACAGCCCTGAGACCGCGCATCCGTCACCGGTCGAGTCCTCCGACACGTTGCCGCTGCTCGAACGAGACTCCGCGCTGGCGGAACTGACGAGTCGGCACCGCCAAAGTTTGGCGGGATCGGGCAAGGCCGTCTTTGTCTGTGGCGAGGCCGGCATCGGCAAAACCTCGTTGGTGGGCGCCTTTCTGATGAGTGTCCCGGCCGACACGATTGTGCTGCGCGGTTATTGCGACGCGCTGTTCACGCCCCGGGCTTTCGGTGCGATTCAGGATCTCGCCGTCCAACTGCCCAACGGCGCGGGATTGGTCGAATCCGGACTGCCTCGCGACGCCCTGTTCAGCCGCCTCCTGCAGTGTCTGGGTCAGGTCCGGCCGGGCACGATTCTCTTCCTTGAGGACCTGCACTGGGCGGACGAGGCGACGCTCGATTTCGTGCGTTTTCTCGTGCGGCGCATCGCCTCCCTGCCCTGTCTCCTGCTCGCGACCTATCGCGACGAGGAACGGGGAGTCAGCCGTCTCGTGGAGCGCGCGCTCGGCGATCTGGCCGGCGCGCAGGCGATTCGTCTGCGTCTGGCGCCCCTGAGCGCCCAGGCCGTTGCGACCCTGGCGCGCGATGCCGGACAGGAATCCGAACGGCTGATGCGCCTCACGGGTGGAAATCCCTTTCTCGTGCGCGAGCTGCTATCGTCGCCTTCGGGAGGAATCCCGGAGTCCGTACGCGATTCGATGCTCGCGCGCCTCACGCGTTGTTCGCCGATGGCTCGTCGCGTCGGCGAACTGGTCGCCGTGCTTCCGGGTCGCGCCGAATTCGAGCTCGTGACTCAGGTGCTTGGCAACGTCGCCGAGGCGGTGGACGAGGCCGTCGCCCGCGGCCTGATCGAGCACGAAGCCGGCGCGCTCGCCTATCGGCACGAACTCGCGCGTCTGGCGGTCGAAAATGCCCTGCCGCCCGCGGAAGGGCGCGACCTCCACGCGCGCCTGCTGACGGCCCTGCGGCAGCGCAACGCCGACGTGGCTCGTCTGGTCCACCATGCCCGTTGCGCCGGGGATCGTGCCTCCGTTCTGACGCTCGCGCCCGAAGCCGCGCGCCGGGCCGCGGCCATCGGCGCCCACCGGGAAGCCGCTGCCCACTACGCGGCCGCCCTCGCCTTTGCCGACGAGATTCCCGGCCGCGACCGCGTCGAGTTGCTCGAGAAACACGCCTATGAATGCTACCTCACGAGCCAGTTCGCGGCCGCCGTGGCTTCCGCGTCGGCGGCGCTGGCGTTGTGGCGCGAACTCGACGATCGCATGGCCCAGGGTCGCATGCTGCGTTTCCTTTCCCGACAAAATTGGTTCCTCGGCGACCGCGCGAAATCGGAGCGGCTGGCCGTCGAGGCCATCGCCATTCTGTCCGACCTGCCGCCCGGCCACGAACTCGCGATGGCGTACAGCAACCGGTCGCAGCTCGCGATGCTCAAGAGCCAGGCGGACCTGGCAATCGAGTTTGGCACGAAGGCCGTTGAACTGGCGCGAAACATCGGCGATGTCGAGGTCGAGTGTCATGCGCTCAACAACATTGGCACCTCGCGATTGGTCACGGGAGATCCCGCCGGCCTCGCACTCGTCGAACGCAGCCGGCACATGGCGCAGACGAACAACCTGCACGAACACGCCGCGCGCGCTTACGTGAATCTTGCCACGTCGATGCGCCAGCTGCCCGTGCCCGATTTGCGCCGCTATCTCTCCGAGGGCATCGCGTATTGCGAGGAGCGTGATCTCGATTCCTGGACCCTTTACCTGCTGGCCTACCAGGCCCGGTTGGACCTCGATGCGGGCAACTGGGAACACGCGGAGATCACGGCGCGGCGCGTTTTGGATGACCCGATCGCGTCAACGGTCATGAGGATTCCAACCCTGGTCGTGCGCGGACTCCTCGAGGCGCGTCGAGGGCAACCGGCGGCGGCGGCAACGCTCGACGAAGCGTTGACCGCGGCGATTCCCACCGAGGAGTCCCAGCGCATCGGCGCAGCGGCGGCCGCCCGGGCGGAGGCGGCGTGGCTCCGTCACGACCACAACGCCATGAAGACCGAGATCGAACGCGGCCTGGCTCTCGCGGAACCGGTGAGGTTTGGCTGGACCGTGGGTGAATTGTACTTTTGGCGGGCCCGCATCGAAACCGTGCGAAACATTCCCGACTGGCTGCCCGGTCTTTATCAAACCGTGCTTCGGGGCGGCTGGAAAAAAGCGGCGGACGCCTTTGCCCAATCCGAAATGCCTTATGAACGCGCCTTGATGCTGGCGGAAGGCGATCGTGCCGCACGGGAGGAGGCGCGGAAGATTTTCAGGCAACTAGGCGCAGTAGGTATTGGTGACCGGTGACGAGAAAGAGTGAGCGGTGGATATCGGTGAGCGGTGAGCGGCGGTTGGTGAGCCGGAAGCAGAAAGCGACAGGCGGCAAACGGTCGACCGGTAGGGATCGATGTCCCCATCGATCCGTTGATTCGGAATGCCTCACGGGCTGCACATACCACGGGCCGATGGGGACTGATTTCAGGGTGAGCGGTCAGCAGCCAGCGGCGGATGTCAGCCGTGGATCAGATATGGTGGAGCCCGCTTGCAGGCGATACTCGGCGCGCCCACCTCAGATCGCCTGCAAGCAGGCTCCGACCTCGACTACACGATTCAGTTGGTCCGCTTCCGAGCAGTCCAAATAATTCGTTGGCCACAAAAACGCATGCGCGTCCAAAAAACGAAGCGGCGGGTTTTTGCGCATTTTTGCGGCCAGATCTATCCTGGAGCTACTTTAGCGCACTTGTTACGCGGCGTTACTTGCCAGGCGAAACAAGTTGGACTTCGGTGCTGTCTGTATCCCCGAAACCGATGCACACCTGTATTTCGGCGGCTGATGGATGGACTCGCGTCGTTTTGACGCACGCGTTGCTCTTGCTCGCCGTGGTCGGTGGCGCGGCCTTGCCGGCGCAAATCACCCGCGTCGCGAACACCACGCTGACCCTGCCGCAGAACCCTGCCACCTTCGGCTATACCACGGAGGTGGCGTTCCCGGGACTCACTTTCGATCAACCGGTCGGGATAGTGACGGCGCCGGGCGACACCGATCGCGTCTTCATCGTCGAGAAAACCGGCCGCGTCCAGATGGTCACGGGCATTCACTCGACACCAGTGAAACAGGTGTTCCTGGACCTGAGCGCGAGGGTGCTGACCAACAGCGAGGAAGGATTGCTCGGACTCGCCTTTCACCCTGACTTCGCGAGCAATCATTATTTCTACGTCTATTACTCCCTCACCGCAACGACCAGCGACGGGTCCGGCGACCACGAACGCGTGGCCCGATTCACCGCCCTGCCCTCGCCGGCGACCAATGCGGACATCCTGGCCACGGAAATGCCGATGATCACGCAGTACGACGAGGCGCCCAATCACAACGCCGGCGACCTGCATTTCGGCAGCGACGGGTATCTCTACGTCGCGATCGGCGACGAGGGCGGCGCCAACGACCAGTACGCCAACAGCCAGCGCATCGACAAGGATTTCTTCTCGGGCATCCTGCGTCTCGACGTCGACAATCTGCCCGGCAATCTCGCGCCCAATCCGCACCCCGCGATCAATCCGGGGACGTACAAGGTGCCCGCGGACAATCCATTTGTCGGTGCCACGTCGTTCAACGGACTGGCCGTGACGGCGGCGGCCGTGCGCACTGAATTCTGGGCCGTTGGCCTGCGCAATCCTTGGCGATTTTCATTCGATCCGCCGACCGGACGCCTGTTTGCCGGGGACGTCGGCCAGAGCGCGCGCGAGGAGATCGACCTGATCACCAAGGGCGGCAACTACGGCTGGAACTATCGCGAAGGCACCATCGCCGGCCCGCGCAGCAACCCGCCGCCGGGGGCGCAATTCATCGACCCGATCTGGGATGCGGACCGCAACACGGCGCAAACGATCACCGGCGGTGTCGTCTATCGCGGCACGCGTTTCGCGCAGTTGTACGGGCTGTACGTGTTCGGCGACTATCAGGTGAACAAGATCTTCACGATGGCGTTTCCCGCGTCGGGCCCCGTGCAGGTGCAGCAAATCGCCACCGAAACGACCCCGGTCGGCTTCGGCATCGACCCCGGAAACGGCGACATTCTCGTCGCCTGCATCGGCACCGGCGCGATCACGCGCCTGGTCTACAACACCACTTCCACCGGGACGGCGCTCCCGGCGACGCTCAGCGCCACGGGCGCCTTCAGCGACCTGGCCAGCCTCACGCCGAATCCCGGCATCGTCGACTACGGACCGAACATTTCGTTCTGGTCCGACTTCGCTCAAAAACGCCGCTGGTTCAGCGTGCCGGCGCTGGCCGACAAGATCACGTTCGCCGCGGAGGGAAACTGGACGTTTCCCGCCGGCACCGTGTGGGTGAAGCATTTCGATCTCGAGCTGACGCGGGGAGAACCTTCGACGGCACGGCGGGTGGAAACGCGTTTTCTGGTCAAGACCGCGGCGGGCGTCTACGGCGTAACCTACCAGTGGAACGACGCCCAGACCGAGGCGACGCTCGTGCCCGAAGCCGGCGCCGACCAAAACTTCACGATCAATGTCGGCGGTTCCAATCACACCCAGACCTGGCATTTCCCGTCGCGATCCGAATGCCTGCAATGCCACACCCCGGTGGCCGGCCAGGCCCTGAGCTTTAACACCGCCCAGCTGAATGCCATGCATACTTACCCGGGCGGCACGGTGAATCAGCTCACCGCTCTTCTGAATGCCGGCTATTTCATCAATACGGTGCCCGATCCCTCGACGCTGCGGGCATTGGCGTCGGCGGGCGACACCACTCAGACCCTCGAGTATCGCGTGCGTTCGTATCTCGCGGCCAACTGCGTTCAATGTCACCAACCCGGTGGCGCGGCGCAGGGCCTGTGGGATGCGCGGATAACGACGCCGACCTCGGCGGCCGGGCTTGTGCGCGGCGCGCTGCTCGACGATCTCGGCGATGCCGACAATCGCGTGATCGCCCCGGGCGACCTTCTTCACTCAGTCCTGCTCGATCGCATCAGCGTCCGCGGCGCGAAGCAGATGCCGCCGCTGGCGAGCAACGAGGTCGACGCGACCAACGTCGCGCTGGTGATCAGCTGGGTCCGCGCGCTCGGGGACGCCAGTCGTTCGGATTTCGACGGCGACAATCAGCCGGACATCCTTTGGCAGAATTCCAGCACGGGAGACCGCGCCGTCTGGCTCATGAATGGAACCTCGATCGGAAATTTTGGTTACCTCGCGGGCATTCCCACCGCCTGGTCGATGGCTGGTTCAGCGGATTTCGACGGCGACGGCCATGCCGACCTGGTGTGGGAAAACCGGACCACCGGTGACCGGACGTTCTGGCTGCTGAACGGCACGACGATTTCCAGTTTCGTGTATCTGGCCTACGTCGATCCGGCCTGGCACATCGCGGCGGTGGGTGACTTCAACGGCGACGGACAGACCGATTTGGTCTGGGAAAATCTGACGACGGGTGACCGAACCGTCTGGTTCATGAACGGGACGTCGATCGGAAGCTTCGGTTATCTGGCCAACATCCCTGCCGAGTGGCGCATCGTCGGCGCCGGCGATTTCAATTCCGACGGCCAGACGGACCTGGTCTGGGAGAACACGACCACGGGCGATCGCAGCGTGTGGTATCTGAACGGCACGACCATCCAAAGCTTTGGCTATGTCGCAGGCGTCGACGTGGCCTGGCACATCGCTGCCGTGGCCGATTTCAACGGCGACGGTCAACCGGATCTTCTTTGGGAGAATTCCACGACAGGGGACCGGGCATTTTGGCTGATGAACGGCATCGCCCAGGCTTCAGCACCGTATCTCGCTTACATCGATCCCGTCTGGAAGATCGCGCCGTAGTGTTGCCTCGGAATTCCTGGTTTTTCAGGAGGTCGCGGAGGACGCTGAGATTCCTTTTGACCACGGATTTCACGGATGGCGCGGATTCATAATAAGTGTAGCCGGGTCCGAAGGGCCCGGCCAGGTTCCGGATGCGGCTGATGTCCCGATCGACTCCGGGGGCGGACGCCCCCGGCTACATCAAGCGGAAAAGCGCAGATTCCGGCGTCGCGCCGGCTGCTGCCATCCACGCAGGTGGTTTTCTTTCTTGCGCATCTTTGCGCTTTTTTGCGGCTACAGGTTTTTAGAATCCCCTGACTCACAGGTTCCGAGTGTTCGGTGTTCCGTGGGCAAGAACGGACTCGGTCCGCTCAAGCCTTGCTGCGGGCGGATAGAACGTGCATTCATGGCGGCGAATGCCAGTCCAACGAGATTCCGTTTTCGCATGAGCTTCGAAGTCGTCATCGGCCTCGAGGTCCACGTGCAGGTGAAGACCGCCTCCAAGATGTTCTCGCGCGTCGCCGCGGGCTTCGGCGAACCGGAAAACACCCTCACCGATCCGACGGTCCTCGCGCTGCCGGGGGCGCTGCCCGTGCTGAACAAGGCTGCGTTGGATGCGATCATCAAGACCGGCCTGATGCTCGACTGCGAAATCGCCACCGTCACGCACTGGGATCGGAAAAATTATTTTTACCCCGACAGTCCCAAAAACTACCAGATCTCCCAATATGATCGCCCGGTCTGCCGGCACGGATTCGTCGAGATTGAACTGCCGGGAGCCAACCGCTCGGTGATGGGCGAGCATCGGAAGGTGCCGCTGACGCGCATCCATCTCGAGGAGGACGTCGGCAAGCTGAATCACGGCATCAGCGACTCGCTCGTGGACTACAATCGCGCCGGCACGCCGCTGATGGAAATCGTCACCGAGCCCGCCATGCATTCGCCGGACGAAGCCTTCGCCTTCCTGACGGCGCTGCGGACGGCACTCGTTCAGGCCCGAGTCTCCGACTGCGACATGGAGAAGGGTCAGATGCGCTGCGACGCCAACATTTCGATCCGACCCCTCGGCGAAACGAAACTCGGCACCAAGGTTGAGCTGAAAAACCTCAACTCGATTTCCTACGTGCGCGATGGAATCTCCCAGGAAATCAAACGCCAGATCGCGGTCGTCGAAGGCGGTGGCAAGATCGTCCAGGAAACCCGTCTGTACGACGGCGAGACAGGACGGTCGGCCTCAATGCGCTCGAAGGAAATGGCGCACGATTATCGCTACTTTCCGGATCCCGATTTGATGCCGGTGCGCATCGACGAGCCGTGGAAGAGTCGGCTGAAGGCCGAGTTGCCGGAACGACCGTTCGACCGGCAGAAACGTTTCATGGAGTCGCTCGCCCTGCCCTACCCGGCCGCCTCGGTCCTCGCACGCGAACTTTCATGGTCGGATTTTTTTGAGAAGACCGTGGCTCTCGGCGCGAAGCCGGTTGCGGCCGCGAACTGGATCACGAACGATCTTCTGCGGGAACTCGGTGAAGCCGGAAAGGCGATCGGAGAGTCGCCCGTGACGCCCGTCCATGTGGCCGGACTTGCCGCGCTCGTTGACCAGGGTGCCGTGTCCAGCACGCAAGCGCGGGAGATTTTCGGCGAAATGTTCAAGACCGGCGAGCAAGCCGCCGCCGTCGCCGACCGCAAAGGGCTCCGGCAATCGACCGACAGCGGGCAGCTCGAAGGCTGGTGCGACGCCGCGATTGCCGGCGATCCGAAGTCGGCCGAGCAGGTTCGCGGCGGCAACGCCAAGGCGATCAACGCGCTGAAGGGTGCGGTCATGAAGCTCTCCGCCGGCAAGGCCAATCCGAAGCTCGTGGACGAGATCCTGAAGAAGAAGCTGGGACTGCCGGGTTGAACTTTCGGTAGGGCCAAATGTTTGAACCACAGAGACACGGAGGGAAAACAGCCCGTCTCCTATAGGTGGAACGCGTCGTCCCCGACGCGATGAAGCTTTTGCAAAAATCTTGTAGCGGTTGAAGACGGCTTCGTTGGTGGGGGGGGACCGCTGGGCCCGCCGAAAGGTCACGACGCGCCCGGTTTCGCGATTCCCCCGAAAGCCGGTGTGGAAAATAACTCCGCCCCACATCGAATTCTCCGTGTCTCGGTGGTTCACCAGCGTTAGTTGAATCGCGGCATAAAGCCGCTCCTACAGTTTCCGCGTGTGCGGTGTGTTCCGTGGGCCCAAATGGATTCGGCCCAATTCGAGTGGTTCGTGGGCACCTTTCCTTGGCGGGATTAGGCAATCCCGCCCTACATCGCTCGGGCCCTACCGCTAACCGTTCACTGCCTACCGTGCGCCCTCACTCCTCCTTCAGGCTCCAGTGGAGCGAGCTGAGAAATTCGGAGATCACGCGATCCGCCGTCGCGCCTTTCGGAAAGGTGATGCGGAACCGCACGGCCCATTTCTCGTCGACGTTGTTGAAGAGATAGAGGCGCGAGACCACGGGCTGGAAGCGGCCTTCGATCGTGTCGGAGTACTGGAACTCCGCCATCCGGCCGACGTGTTTCTGCATGCCCTGCGCGAGCGCGAATTCCTTCTCATCCGAGACCACCGTGTTCGGATGTCCGGCGAGAATCTGCTTCACCTCGAGCTGATACTCGGATTCCGCGAGTCCCGGCCGGGCCTCGTGAATGATACCCTCCGTCGCGCCCGTGGCGGACGGAGCCGGATACATCGTCACCGTCGCCAGCACCAGCGCGCCCGGGCCGGACAGCCGATAGTCGCATTGAAAATTGAGCCCCTTGCGCCCCGTCTGGCTGAAGTTTTCGCGCTGGAAGTCCGCCACGCGCTCGGGAAAGCGCATGCCGGAGGCCGGGTGCGTGATGGTGTTGTCGGGCTCGCGGACGATCACCGCGGCCTGTTTTTCGACGGGCGTCGGCGCGGGCTCCGGCGCGCGCTCGTCGTGGACCGCCATCTGGCAGCCGCACATCAGGATCGTCCCCAGCACCACACTTCCGAAGCCGACGAGCCTTTTCATAGGAGGCCGTCACGCTAGCAGAAGTATTGGGGACTTCACTACCCTTCTTGTGTAATTTGGATGTGAAGATCCTTCAGCTGGCGCTCCGTGACCGGTGTAGGGCTTTGCGCCATCAGATCCTGGGCCTTCTGGGTCTTCGGAAAGGCAATGACGTCGCGGATGCTGGTGGTGCCACACAGCAGGGCCACCATGCGATCAAGGCCGAACGCGATGCCGCCATGTGGCGGTGCGCCGTAGCGGAATGCCTTCAACATGTAACCGAACCGGCTCTCGACCATCTCGGCCGGGATTTTCAACACGTCCTCGAAGATCTTCTTTTGCAGGTCCGGCTGATGGATGCGGATTGAGCCGCCACCGAGTTCCATGCCGTTCAGGACGACGTCGTAGTGCTGGCCGCGCACCGCCTTTGGGTTCGACTCGAGCAGGGCCGCGTCCTCCGGCACCGGCGCCGTGAACGGATGGTGCGTCGCCACGTAATGACCGCGCTCCTCGTCGTACGACATCAGCGGGAAATCCACCACCCAGAGAAAATTCCACTGATCGGGACGCAACGTCATCTTGCCGCGCTTCACCAGCAGTTGCGCCGCTTCGAGGCGGATCCGGCCCAGGATGGCGCAGGCCCGTTCCCACGGCGCCGCGGCGAAGAAAACCAGGTCGCCATCGGTGATCTCGAGACGACGCGTGAGTTCGGCCTTCTCCGCTTCGGAGAAGAATTTCACGATGGGCGATTTCCACTCGCCCTTTTCAACCTTGATGAAGGCGAGACCTTTCGCGCCAAGCGATTTGGCCACCTCCTCGAGCGAGGAAATCTCGCCCTGCGTCACGTCGGCCAGGCCCTTCGCATTGAATGCCTTCACCACGCCGCCCGAGGCGATCGTGGATTGAAACACCTTGAAGCCGGAGGTCTTGAACACGTCGCTGAAATCGGCGAGTTCGAGGCCAAAACGCGTGTCGGGCTTGTCGACGCCAAACCGGTTCATCGCGTCCTGAAAACTCAGGCGTGGGAACGGCGTGGGCAGGTCGTGGTTGAGCACGTCCTTCCAGACCTTCTTCAGCATGCCCTCGAACAGCGAGTAGATGCCCTCGCGGTCGATGAACGACGCCTCGACGTCGATCTGCGTGAACTCCATCTGCCGGTCGGCGCGCAGATCCTCGTCGCGAAAACAGCGCGCGATCTGAAAATACCGCTCCACGCCCGCCACCATCAGGATCTGCTTGAATTGCTGCGGCGACTGCGAGAGCGCATAGAACTGGCCCGCGTGGATGCGCGACGGCACGAGATACTCGCGCGCGCCTTCGGGCGTGCTCTTGAACAGCGCGGGCGTCTCGACCTCGATGAAGCCCTGGGAGTCGAAAAAGTCGCGGACGGCTTTGGTGGCACGGTGACGCATCTGCAGATTGCGGCGCATCTTCGGCCGGCGCAGGTCGAGGTAACGATAGGTCAGGCGCAGGTCCTCGTTGACCTTGTCGCCGCCGGCGTCGGTCAGAGGAAACGGCGGCGTTTCGGACAAATTGTGCACGACGAGATCCGTGGCATCTACCTCGATCTCGCCGGTCGGGATGTTCTTGTTCACCATGTCGGCCGGCCGCGACTCGACCTTGCCGGTGATGCCGATCACGGATTCGTCCTTTAGCTTCGCGGCCTGCTCGCGCAACGCCGTGTCGAACTTCACCTGTGTCACGCCCTCGCGGTCGCGCAAGTCGACGAAGATGATGCCGCCATGGTCGCGAACGGAGTCGACCCATCCCGCGAGGGATACGGTCGCGCCGAGGTTGGCCTTGGTGAGTTGGGCGCAGTGATGCGTGCGTTTCATGGCGGCGGAACGGTCAGCTAAATCCGGCCGCCCTCCCGGGCGCAACGAGATTCTCGGTCAAAAGACGGCATGTAGGGCGGGGTCGCCGAACCCCGCCAATCCGATCCCCACGGGTGGGGGACGGCCTCGGCAACGAGTGTTCAAAAGGCGGATGAGGACATCCGCCCCTGTCGCGGGGGAATCTCAACGAGCGCCAAGGCGGGGTCGGGAGACCCCGCCCTACATCAACCCGCGATCAAACTCGTGCCCGTCATTTCGGCGGGTTTGGGCAGGCCCATGAGCTGCAACAGCGTCGGCGCGATGTCGGCCAGGCGTCCGCCGGTCCGCATCTTCGTCTGGCCCGCCACGAGCCCGTCACCGACCACAAACACCTCGACCAGGTTGAGCGTGTGCGAGGTGTGCGGTGCGTTGTGGACGAAATCCCACATCTGCTCGCAATTGCCGTGATCGGCGCAGATCAGCGCCTTTCCCTTCATCTGCGCGACCGCCTGCAACAACTCGCCCACGCCGACGTCGGTGGCTTCGACGGCTTTGATGGCCGCCGGAAGCGAGCCGGTGTGTCCGACCATGTCGGGGTTCGCGAAATTCACGACGATGAATCCATATTTTCCGGACAGGATCGCCGCCTTGGCGGTCTTGGTCACCTCGGCCGCCGACATTTCCGGTTGGAGGTCGTAGGTCGCAACTTTCGGGCTGGGCGGACAGGCCCGCTCCTCGCCGAGAAACGGATCCTTGCGATAATTGTTGAAGAAAAACGTAACGTGCGGGTTTTTTTCGGTCTCGGCACAGCGGAACTGCGCGATACCCGCGTTGGCCACGACCTCGCCGAGAATGTTCTTCAGCTTCTCCGGCTTCGGCAGAATCACCTTCACCGGCAGGCCCGCCTCGTACTCGGTCATCGTCGCGTAGTACAAATCGAGTTTCGGGCCGCGATCGAAGTCCTTGAAATCATCGAGCACGAAAGCCTTCGTGATCTCACGCGGACGATCGCCGCGATAGTTGTAGAAAAGGACCGCGTCGCCGTTCTGCACCACCCCCATCGGCTTGCCGTCCGCGCCGACGATCGCCGTCGCGGCCACAAACTCGTCGCCCTTTTGCGTCTCGCTCAGCGGATGATCGTAATACTGCTGCACCGCCTTTTCGGCGTTCGGCGCGGTGGCGACCGCCTTGCGTCCCGTGAGCAAATCGTACGCCTGGCGCACGCGCTCCCAGCGATTGTCGCGATCCATCGCCCAAAAACGTCCGCACACGGAGGCGATCTTGCCCACGCCAATTTTGCGGCACTGCTCGTCGACCTGTTTCACGTAACCCAGTCCGCTCGTTGGCGGCGTGTCGCGTCCGTCGGTGAACGCGTGGATATAAACCTCGGTCAACCCATCGGCCTTCGCCTGCTGCAGAATACCGTACAAGTGCTCGAGCATGCCATGCACGCCCGCGTCCGAAACGATGCCAAAAAGATGCAGCTTGGAGTGGCGGCCTTTCACGTGATCGACCAATCCGCGCCAAACGCCGTTGGTCGCCATCTTTTTCTCCGTGAACAACTTATTGATGCGAACGAGCTCCTGGTCGACGATGCGGCCGGCGCCGATGTTTTCGTGTCCCACTTCGCTGTTGCCCATCACGCCATCGGGAAGGCCGACGTCGAGGCCCGACGCCTTGATCAGGGTGACCGGGTATTTTGCATGAAGCATGTCATCGCAGGGCTTGTGCGCCTGGACGGTGGCGTTCCACTTGTCCTGCGAAGGATCGGGGTTCTTGCCCCATCCATCGCGGATGATGAGCAGCACGGGCGGACGCGGTGAATTCATGGCCAAATGTGTCGATTAAGGGGTGTCAGTGAAGGTCCAGCCTACAGACAAATCCAGATAAAACCACAAATCAACCGACCGCGGCACGCCAACTGCAGGAATCACAACCATGACCCTGGTGATCCGAGATCAACTGGTGTGTCCGCCCACGTGGTTTGCGTCGTTTCGTGACCTGACGTTGTACTGCAGCATCATGCTGAAGCTCGATATCGTGATCGAGAGCGAGGAGTCCGACATGTATTATCGCTGGATCAAGCCGCGCGGCGGCATGGATTTCATCAAGGATTTTGTCCGTCCCGGCACCGAGGATGGCGCCCGCCTGGATCTGGCCTGCACCAAACCGCGGACCGTGGTCACGGATCGCATCGCCCCCGAGAATGTGCACCGATTGATTGCCTCGATCCGGTCGCTGGCGGGGTGAGGTCGTTTTGAAAGCTGTAAGCGCTAAGCTTTAAGTTTTAAGCTATAAGCGTTAAGCTTTGAGCGGGAGGTTGCGCGCGCGATGTCTTCGGCGCCTCGCGTGGGTTTGATGCCGGGTGGGATCGCCTGTCCTGAGCTTTTTGAATGGGCTGAACCCCGGCGAATCGATCCCGGGCTAACTACCAAGATCACAGATATAGTGAAAAACCGAAAACCTCGATCACTCCAATCGGTAGGGGCGGATGTCCCATCCGCCTTTCTCGCGTGTCCGTCCCAAGGCCGGCACGGAGGCCGTCCCCTACCTTCCCTCGCCGGTCTATAACGCGAAATATTCCCAGGGCCTGCAAGCAACCCCGCCCTGCACTGAAATCAACCCACGACCTGCGGCGTCATCGCAAGCGTCGCGCGGATCACCCGCGTGAAATCGTCGAGCTGATACGGCTTCGCGAGCACGCCGCAGAATCCGTGTTCGCGCGGATTGGCGAGAACCGGATCGCTGGAATAACCGCTCGAAACGATTGCGCGCACGTTGGGGTCGATTTCCCGCAGTCGGCGCACCGCTTCCAGTCCGCCCATGCCGCCAGGCACCGTAAGATCCATGATCACCAGGTCGAACGGACTACCGGCGCCCATCGCCTTCTGATAAATGGACACGGCCTCCGCACCATCGTTGGCGCATTCCACCTCGAGACCGAAACGGCCCATCATGAGCGTGGCCATCTGGCGGATGATCTGTTCGTCGTCCATGAACAGCACGCGTCCGCGCAGCGGCTTGTCCTTCACCTTCAGCGGCGGAGTCGACGGCGGCTTGCGCTCGCGCACGGCGGGCAGCCAGATCCGGAAGGTCGCACCCGAGCCGACTTGCGACTCCACCTCGACGTGCCCCTGGTGCTTTTTCACGATGGAATAAACGGCCGCGAGCCCGAGTCCGCTGCCGTTCGGCTTCGTCGTGAAATACGGATCGAAGATCCGCGAAAGATGCTCGGGACGGATGCCCGTGCCGGAGTCGGAGACGGAAATCCGGCAATAGTCGCCCGGCGCCAATCCGGGACGTCCGGGTGGCGCGATGGTTTCATTGCGCATCGACACCCGCACCGTGCCGCCGTCGGGCATGGCCTGCATGGAATTGATGACGAGATTCTGCACGACGCGGCCGATCTGGCCCTTGTCGGCGTCCGCCGGCCAGAGCTCGTCGGGGAAATCGAAGGCGGCCGTGACCGGCGACCCGTGCAGCGAGAACGTCGTCATCTCGCGCACGACGTTGGCGAGCTGCACTGTGGTCCGGACCGGCTCGCCGCCCTTCGAGAACGTCAGAAGTTGCTGGGTGAGGTCGCGGGCGCGCAACGCTGCGCGTTCCGCCGAAGCCAGCTGCGTCGCCGCGGGCGATCCCATCGGAACGTCGAGCTGCGCGAGCGCGAGGTTTCCCATCACCGCGGTCAGGATGTTGTTGAAATCATGGGCGATGCCGCCCGCGAGGACACCCACGGATTCCAGGCGGGAGGCGCGGACGAGTTCCTGCTCGAGGCGGTCCTGCTCGGTCACGTCGCGAATCACCATCACCGTGCCGATGACCTGGCGCTCGGAGGAATGGATCGGCGCGCAACAACCCTCGACCAGTTTCGGCGGACCCGAACGCGGCTGGAGGCGGGTCTGCTTGGGCAGATCGGCCACGACGCCGGTTTGCACCACGCCGGCGACCGGCACCTCGACGGGCGTGCCCGCCCGGTTGTTTTCCAGACGACAAATCGCCGAGACCGGCTGGCCGATGGCCGTGCCATCCCATTGCGTCAGCGCACTGGCCGCCGGATTCATGAACTGTATGCGACCATCGACGTCCGTGGTGATCACGCCCTCGCCCATGGCGCGCAAGGTCACGGCGAGCCGCTCCTTTTCCGCCGCCAGCTGGTCCTCGGCCTTTTTCAGGTCGGTCAAGTCCTCGAGCACGATGACGGACTGGCTCAGATCGAGACCGGCCTTCCCGAGATTGGTCCACCAGCGCACATTCATGTAGTGCCGCACGCCCTCGAGATCGGGCAGGTCGATGAGGTCCTCCACGGTGTTCCGTCCCTGCCAGATGGCGATAAGCGTCGAACGGAAAAAGCGCAGACCTTCGCCCGCCGCCAGCGCGAGGCCGCGGGAGCGAAATTCCTCGACCGAGCCCACGCGCAACTTCACGAGTGCGGTCTCGTTGCAGTCGGACACTTGGGCGCGGCGCACGCCTTCGGCAATGCGAGCGGGATCGGCGTCGAGCCACGCGTCCAGATCCTGCATGCCTTCGTCGCGCAACGTGTCGAGCCACTCGCCGACGGCGCTGAAATCGGTCTCCACGATCGCGACCGGCGAGTGCCGGAAGAGCGAGCGATAGCGGGCCTCGGAAGCCTGCAGGGCCAGTTCGGCGCCGCGGCGCGCGGTCACGTCGGTGATCACGCCGGACAGCCGCCATTCTCCGGCGCGCACCTTGTAGATCGAGACCTGTTCGTGCAGCCAGAACACGCGGTTGCCGCGCTGCGCGCGAAACTCCTGCTCGTAGCCGGGTGCACCATCGAGGATCGCGCGCGTGGCCCGCGCATCGATCTCGTCGTTGGTGGCGTCGTCGACCACCTCGGGCCACCGCAAGGCAGCGTTCTCGCCGGCATCGGAACCGAAAAGCTCGCGGTAAAGGCGGGATTTGGGGATGAACTGCACCCAGCGCATTTCTCCCGGCGTGATCTCGAAGAGCCGCGCCTGCCAGAGCAGACAGTCGGAGGAGGCGAGGATCTGCTCCACCTGCGCCTCGCTCGTGCGCCGGCCTTCCTGGGCTTCACGCTGGGCGGTAATGTCGGTGATGACGCCGACCAGCTGCAGCTTGCCCGGCTCGAGCGGCGTGATGGTGACGACCTCGCGCAGCCAGACGACATTGCGAAACTGGACGACGCGAAATTCCTGTTCGTAGCGCGAGGCTCCGCTGCGGATGGCACTGGTGGCGCGTCGATCCATTTCCTCGCGCTCCGGCACGTTCAGTCCGCGCCAGTCGAGCGCGTTGCCAGTGGCCTTGTCGCCGAAAAGCCGGCGATAGAGGACGGATCGCGGCGTGAAAATCGACCAGACCAGCTCACCACCCGGCCCCTGGGCGACATTGGCGCGCCACACCATGCAGTCGGCCATTTCGAGAATCTGCGCCAGCTGCGCATCGCTCGTTCGTCTCGCCTCCTCCGCTTCGTGGCGCGCGGTGATATCGGTGATGATGCCCGCAAGGTCCCACTGATCCTTCCCTGCCGGCGAAATGGAAACCTGCTCCGTCAACCACACCTCGCCCCGGGGCGTGATGACGTGAAACGACTGCTCGTAACCCGGCGCACCCGAATCCAGCGCGGCCCGGCACGTTGCGCGCATGCGGTCGAACTCCGGCACCTGCAATGCGCCCCAGTCGAAACTCGACGGTTCTCCGTTGCTGGGTTCGCGCCCGAAAATGCGCCGATACAACCGGGACGGAGTCACAAAGACGTCCCAATCGAGACCGCCATCGGGCAGGCGTTTCACCCGGCCGCTCCACACCATGCAGTCGGCGCGTTCCATCACCTGTTCGAGGCGCGGCGCGTTCTTGCGTTGTATTTCCTCGAGCCGGCGCTGATCCGTGAGGTCGATGACCACGCCCTTGAGCAGCCACTTGTTGGGGCCGAGAACCGTGATCGTCACCTGCTCGTGCATCGTCCGGAGCTCCGAGTCGACGATCACGTGGAACTCCTGTTCGTAACTGGGCTGGCCGCTTTTCATGGCCGCGCGGCTGCGGATCTGAATTTCCTCGTATTCCGGAACGACCATCATGCCCCAGGGCATGTGCGGCAGATCCGGCGTGCCATCGCCCGCAACCCGCCGGTAGAGATTTGATTTCGGTACGAACCATTCCCAGGAAAATTGATCGCGGTCGTCACTGGAAACCTTCGCCTCCCAGACGATGCAGTTGGCATGATCCAGCAGTTGGTTCAGCTGGCCACCTGTCGCGAGCCGGGCCACCTCCGCCTCATGCTGGCGGGTGATGTCCGTCACCACGCCGACAAGATCATATTTGCCCTCGGCAATCTGCTGGATCGTCACCCGCTCGCGCACCCACAGCGTGCCCGCATCGCGGATAATCCGAAAGGTTTGTTCGTAGCCCGGCCGGCCTTCCCGCATCGCCTCGCGACAACGGCGGTTCATGTCGTCCATCTCCGGAACATGCAGGCCACCCCAAAACCCCACGCCATCCGTGGGCAGCTCGCTGGGACCGAAGATCGTCTTGGCCAGGGTCGAGGGATGAACCTTGATCGCCCAGGTCCAGTTGTCGCCCTCCACCGCGACCTCCGCCTGCCAGATCAGGCAGTCGGCCCGCAACAACATGTCCTCCAGGGTCGCGCGGGTGGTCTTTCGTCCGCCTAGCCAGGAAATCGCCCCGAGGCTCGTCGCGACAGCGAGAATATCGCTGCCCCGAAAATGACCGAAACCCGTGTGGGTTGACGCCCAGGCCAGACCGGTAGCGACGCCTGAAGTCACGATCGCAATCAACCAGACACGGATGCTGGAAATCACTTTGGCTGATCCCGGGGAAGACACTTGAGGAATGACGGGGGTAGACGGGGCGAAATCGGCAGTTTTCGCTCTGATTATAGCGAATTGTAACCGGGAAAAGATGCCTGCCAAGAACGGATTGCGTGTCCGCGAGGCGTTCGGCGGCCGGACTCGCGCGAACCTCGTTTGACATCCGGATCGTTCGTCTTGTTCATAAGCTTTGAATGTCCCGCCGCGCCGTCCTGTTGCTCAATCTGGGATCACCCGACTCAACCGCCGTCCCCGACGTCAAGCGCTACCTGCGTGAGTTCCTGAGCGATGAGCGTGTCATCGACCGGCCCGGACAGCCCTGGCGCTGGATGCTCGTCAACTGGCTGATCGTCCCGTTCCGCGGCGCCAAATCGGCCCATGCGTATTCCCGTATCTGGCTCAAGGAAGGATCTCCGTTGATCGTCACGAGCCAGCGAGTGCGCGATCTGCTCCAGGCAAGAGCCGACTATCCGGTGTTGGCCGCCATGAACTATGGCAATCCCAGCATCGAGAAGGCGCTGGGCGATCTGGTTGCGCAGGGAGTCGACGAAGTGCTGCTGTTTCCGCAGTATCCCCATTATGCGATGTCGAGTTGGGAGACGGTAATCGCCAAAGTGCATCGCGTCGCGGCGACCGTCGCACCGAACATGCGATTTACCACCGTCCAGCCGTATTTCGGCGATGCGGACTACATTGATGCCCTGGTGGCCAGTGCCCAGCCCTATCTGTCGGCGCCCTATGATCATCTGCTGTTCAGCTATCACGGTATCCCGGTCCGGCATTTGACCAAAGCCGACAGCTCCCAAGCCCATTGCCAGAAGGTCGCCGATTGCTGCGTGACGTGCAGCCCCGCTCATGCAACGTGTTACAAGGCCCAGGTCACCCGCACGACGCACCTCTTCGCCGCCAGAGCCGGACTCGATCCCGCCAAGTGGTCGATCTCGTTTCAGTCGCGTCTCGGACGCGAACCCTGGATCGAACCGTATACCGATTTCGAGTTCGTCCGACTGGCGTCCTCAGGAAAAAAGCGACTACTTGTTATCACACCGGCATTTGTAACCGACTGTCTCGAGACTCTGGAAGAGATCCGCATGACGGGCGCCGAATCTTTTCTGAATGCAGGCGGAGAATCGTTCACTCATATTCCCTGCCTGAATGATCAGCCGGTGTGGCTGGAATTCCTCGCGCAACGTATTGGCGCCTGGAATACGGGGGTATCGGCCCAAAATGTCACAGTTTAAGCGCGGAGCTGACAGATTTTGGTAAAACATATCTCAAATTGGGCATAACGGACCGCACGACACGTTCTTCGCTGGGCATTTGTGCAAGTGATCGTAAAAGATTGGCCCCGATCGCATGAACGCCCCCGCTGCAATTAGTGCAGGCCAAGCCGTCACTCCCCCGACGTCGCCGGCCGTTCTCGTCCTCGACGCCAACGGTCGCGTCGAAATGGCGAGCCCGTCCGCCTGCTCGTTGTGGCAGGCGTCCTCGAAGGAGCTGGTGGGCGATTCCTTCCCCAATCTGTTTACCTTTGAGCTGACCTCGCGCGCGCCGGACTGGACTGAAACGCAGTGGGAAGTGCTGCTCGCTGCCGGTGCGAAACAGTTGCTGCAGTTGAAGCTGCAACCGAAAGAGGCCGCCGCCTTTTCGGTGGAGGTTCGCCTGGAGTCGGCGGCCAAGGATCCCTCCCGCTATCTGGCCGTCGTCACTCGGGTGGTTCCGCCGACCCCACGGACCGACGAATCGCCCGGCTCATTGTTCAACACACTCGTCGAACGCAGCACGCTGGGTTTCTTCGACCTGAATTTCGTCAAGAACGAGGTGTTCTATTCCCCGGCCTGGAAACGGATGCTGGGCCACAATGACGCCAGCCTGTCGAATACCTACGAAACCTGGCTGGGGCTGATTCATCCCGACGACTCCGCCGCTGCGCCGGACAAGATCACGGCGCGCGGCAATTCCACCGGAGGACGTCCCTTCTCGGTGGAATACCGGATGAAGCATGCCCGCGGACACTACGTCTGGGTGCAGGGCGTGGGTGTTCAATCCCACGGGCCGAATGGAGCACTTCAGCGCGTGGTTGGCGTTCACATCGACATCAACGACCGCAAGGAATTCGAAGATGCGTCCTTCCGCTCGGAGGAGCGCCTGCAGCTGCTCGGCGAACGGGGCCGCGTCGCGATGTTCGATCTCGATTTCGCCGCCGATCAGGCCTGGCTCTCGCCGGCTGCCAAAGCATTGGTCGGCTACGCGGACCACGAGTTGGCGAACGAAACCCAATCCTTCCTGCAGTTGCTGGCTCCGGAGGACACCAAGGGCGGATTGGCGGCGTTTTTCCTGCAGACCGAGCCGGGCCAGACCGTTTTCTATCTGCCGCTTCGCCTGCGCCATCGCAATGGCGCCGATCTTTGGGTCTACGCCGGCATCGTTCGTCTCATTTCCCGCAAACAGGAACTGCAGCGCGTCCTCGGATTCCTGCTCCCGATGCCCGAATCCGCGATGCAGCACCGGACAGGATTGTCCGCCGACCAGCTCGGTGTGCTCCTCGGCGAACTTCGCGAAGGCGTGTTGCTGGTCGATGCCGAGCGTTGCGTCCTGTATGTGAATCCCACGGCCGAACGGCTCCTGGGTCGCACGGCTCCCGAAATTGTCGGGCAGGCCGCCGCGGACATTTTCCGCCTGGTCAACCGCCAGACCAGCGAAGCGGGCGAAAGCCCGGTCGACCGCGCGCTCACCCGCGGCGAAGGGTTCCAGCTCAACAACGAATTTTTCCTCGACCTCGGGAGCGAGCGGCCGCGCGTTCCGATCGCCTTCAGCTGCCGTCCGGTGCTCGAAAACGAAAAGCCCACCGGCGCGGTCATCGTTTTCCGCAATCCCGACGAGATGACGCTGTCGCGTGACGAGCTCATCCGCGCCAACCGCTTCGAGTCCCTCGGCCAGCTGGCGGGCGGCATTGCGCACGATTTCAATCACCTGCTCACGACCATCCTCGGCGGCGTTTCGCTCGCGAAGGACAATCACGACTACTCCTATCTCGACCGCAGCGAGTCCGCCTGCCTCAAGGCGAAGGAGCTGAGCAAACAGCTGCTCTCGTTTGCCAAGGGCGGCACGTCGGTCCGCAAGGTGCACAAGCTGGGCGACCTCCTCGCGGAAGCGCGCAACATCTCGGTCGCCGGCAGTGCGGTGAAGGTCGAACTCACCTCTCCGGCCGATCTGGGCACGGTGTGCGTCGACGGCGCACAGATTTTGCAGGTATTCCAGAACCTGATCATCAACGGAATCCAGGCGATGACGACCGGTCAGGGTAACATCTGGATCACCGCGTCGAACGTCACGGTCGCCGAGGGCGAGGTTCCGCCTCTCGCTCCGGCCAACTACGTGTGTGTGGAGGTCCGCGACAACGGCAGCGGCATCAAGCCGGAGCATCTCGAAAAGATTTTCGATCCGTTCTTCACGACCAAGAAAAACGGCACGGGCCTGGGTCTCGCCACGGTCGTCTCCATCGTGCGCCATCACGGCGGCCAGGTGGCGATCGACTCCGAAGTCGGCGTCGGCACCGTCTTCCACATCTATCTCCCGCGCGCCGAACAGGAGGCCGAGGTCACGGCGCGCCGCGCTCCTTCCCTGCCCGACGCCACGTCCACCGGCCGCGTGCTGTTCATGGACGACGATGAGGACATCCGCTACCTGACGAGCACCATGCTGCAGAGCCTGGGCTACAAGTACGACCTCGTGTCCAACGGCGACGACGCCGTGAAGCTCTACAAGCGCTACCTGAACATCGGCCGGCCGTACGACATCGTGATCATGGATCTGACGATCGTCGGCGGCATGGGCGGCGAACAGACCTTCCGTCAGCTGCGCGACCTCCATCCGGACGTGCGCGCGATCATCGCGAGCGGCTACGACAACGATGACATGGCCCGCCAGTTCCTCGACATGGGATTCTGCGGCTATCTCAACAAGCCGTATCGCGTCGGCGATCTCGGCCGCGTGATCAAGGCGGTTTTAGGGAAGTGAGCACGCGATGCGCGTGGTTGAGGGTTGAAAGTTGAAGGTTGAATGACCCGAAAGCGGGATGTGAGGAGTGAGCGGTGAGCCGTTAGCGGCAAGCAATTGGCTCCGCCTCAGTATCGCTCCGCCCGCTCACTGCTCACTGCATACTTACCGCTTAAAGCTTAGAGCTTACCGCTTGCTCTAAGCACCCCTCCACGTGTAGGCGTGACACACCGCCACGCCCGCCGCGTCGGCCTGATCGTATTCCATGGGGCGGCCGTGACCCAAGATCGCCATGATCGTGCGCGCCACCTGCTCCTTGCTGGCACGTCCCTGTCCCACCACAGCCTGTTTTACCCGCAGCGGCGGATATTCGAAAATTTCCTTGGCGTGCAGCGCGGCGGCCGCGATCGCCGCTCCCCTCGCCGCGCCGAGAATCTGGGCCGTGCGAAAATTCTGCACGTAGATCGTCTGCTCGAGCGCCACGTGCCGCGGATCGAACTCGGACACGAATTCCGTCACCGCCCGGTGAATCTCGCCGAGGCACTGGGCCATGGAACGATTCGCAGGTAGTCGCACGGTGCGGCAGCTCAGCAGGACGGGCATCCGGCCGGACCCAAATTCGATCAGCGCCAGGCCGGTACCGCGCAGGCTCGGATCGATTCCCAGCACCCGGCCGGCATAGGCCGAACGCGGCGCTGCCACCGCCGCGGGCCACGATTGAGTCGACAGCCCGCCTTCCAATTTCCTTTTCCAAAGTTGCCGGACGGACGCTCGCGCCATGGGTTTCGCCGACGAAACACCTGAAGTGCGCGAAAGAAAAGCGGAGAATGGAGGACCCGAAGATGCGATGTAGGGCGGGGTTGCCTGCCCTGAGCTTGTCGAAGGGCCGAACCCCGCCCTACACCCGGACAAATCACATCGAGGGCGAAATCCGCCCCCCCACTACCGACCACGTTTGCCAATTCACCGCGTCCGCCGGCAACGCCGTGCCGGTCGCAACGACCTGCGAAGCCGGATCCAGCGCCGACCAGAATCGCTCGCGGCGGTCGGCATCGAGTTCGCCGAGAACGTCATCGCACAACAACACGGGTTGCACGCCGGAACACTGCTTGAAGTAGGCCGCCTGGGCCAGCCGCAGCGCGAGGACGACGCAACGCTGTTGTCCTTCCGATGCGAACATCCGGGCCGATTTCCCTCCGAGAGTGAAATCGAGATCGTCGCGATGCGGGCCTTGGGTCGTCGATTTGAACATCAGGTCGCGCGCGCGCTGACGTTCGAGCCGGGCGGCAAAATCGACGATCTCCGTCGGAGCAACGTCCGGCGCGTAGACCAGTCCCGCCGTTTCGCCGCCGGGCACCAGGCCCGCGTGGGCCCGGTCGAACGCGGCGCCCAGCGCCGCGATGCCCGTCGCGCGTTTTTCCACCAAGGGGACGGCATGCGCGGCCGCCTCTTTTTCGAACGCCGCCAGCGCGGCCAGGTCCCGTCCCCCGTGTTTCAACAGAATATTCCGCTCCGCCACGGCACGCGTGAAACCCTGCAGGGCCACGAGATAGGCCGGATCCATCGCTGCGAGAGTCAGATCGAGCCAGCGCCGGCGTAGTGCGGGCGCGCCGCGGAGCAGCTGATTGTCCTGGGCCGAAAAGGCCACGGTCGGAAACTTGCCGATGAAGTCGCCCAGCCGCGTCACCTTGCCCTGCTCCCAGGTCACCTCGCGTCCTTCCGATCCGAAGGTGACCGTCACCCGGCTCTCGCCCAAAGTCTCGTGCTCCATCACGTATCCGATCCCGGCCTCGGGAGCACCGACGGCGACGAGTGCTCTCGGCTCCGCGCCGCGAAAGGAACGCAACGCGGTGACGTATCCCAGCGCCTCGAGAAAATTGCTTTTCCCTTGTCCGTTGGCGCCGACCAGGAAGGTGCGTCGTTCTGCAAACTCCACCGACGCCAGCGGCAGGTTGCGGAAATTCTGCAGGGTGACGGAGCGGAAACGCATGCGGTCCGGTCAACCCCAACGATTTCCCACCCCTGCGTCCAGTCTGCACCCGAAACCCGTAGCCGAACGCCACCCTGAATTGGGACTTGCGGATGAACGAAGCCGAAGGCTTCTTTCGTTCTCCTATGAGCAACAAGCCCGCCCCCGCCCAGGAAGTCGCCGTCCTCAAGACCAGCTATGGCGACATGACCATCGCCTTCTGGCCCGACGTCGCGCCGAAGACCGTGGACAATTTCAAGAAACTCGCCCGCGAGAAGTTCTACGACGGCACCGCCTTTCACCGCATCATCAAGGGCTTCATGATCCAGGGCGGCTGCCCCAACACGAAGAAGGGCGCCAGCGGCATGCATGGGACCGGTGATCCGGGCTACAAGATCAAGGCCGAGTTCAATCCGAAGTCGCATGTGCGCGGCGTGATCTCGATGGCGCGCTCGCAGCATCCCGACAGCGCCGGCTCGCAATTCTTCATCTGCCATGGCGACGCCAAATTCCTCGACCGCCAGTACACGGCGTTCGGCGAACTGATCGCCGGCGACGACGTGCTCGAGCGCATCGCCACGGTGCCCACCGCCGGCAGCGAAAAAAGCACGCCGGTCGACCGCGTCGCCCTGGAAAGCGTCACGATCGTCCCGAAGGCCTGAGCCGGAACGATTCAGTTGAATGTTGAAAGTTGAGTGTTGTATGGGCCCGGACCGATCGGATCCGTGCGCTTGTTTGAGAGATCGATCGGCGATCCAAACGGTGCGGGGGTCCTGGGCTCCGGCGACCTTCGGACCTGGCGGTTAGGTCAGGCCTTTCAACGTTCAACATTCCACTTTCAACTGCATGCCTTCGGCTGAGTCCGAACTCCCGGCCTAATGCCCGGGATCCGGGAGCGGCAACGGATCAATCTGCAGCGGACCCGCCGGTTCCTCGGATAGTCGCATCCGCGGCGCCCTTCGACCGTCCAGTTCGCCTTCGATGACATCGGCGGCGGATTTCACGAACCGGTCCGGATCGGATCGTCGAATTTGCGCCAGGAGACTCCGGGCCCGGTCCGGGCTCCCCTGATGGACGGCGACCATCGCGAGCGCCAACAGTGTTCGCGGTTGATGATTGAGCGTGGCCAGATGCGCCGTGACCCGTTCCACGTTGTCCGCATTGATCACTCGCGCGGTCCCTTCCACCCACGCCAGCGTCTCGAAGGCCTCACTCTGATCCGGCGCCCATTCGATCGATCGGCGCAGAAGCCCACGCAGATACTCCGCCTTCTCGTCCGGAAGGCGGAAATGAAAATCGAACTCGTCGAACCAACGGCTGCCCTCGATTCGTCCCAATTGCTGGTAGACCGCAGGATTATCCGTGCCCAGGGCGACAGCCTTTTCCCATTCGTCGCGCGCCAGTCGCGTGTCTCCATCGACCACGGCATCGTTACCGAGGGCTTCGTGCGGACGCGCTGAGGCCGGCGCCCGATCGAGCGCCTGCAACAGTCCGAGCCGGCCGCGCGGGGAGCGATTTACCCGGAAATCAAGTTCCGCCAGTCGCTCGACCATTTCCTCGCCCGATGCCGCCCGCTCCGTGTACGTCCGGGAGTCCGCAATCCTGGGACGCGACGACAGGCTCCAGCGGTAGCTGCCGCTGAGCAGGTGCGCCTGAATCCTCTTCAGCAATTCCGCATAATCACAGCCAAACAAATCCCGGCAGGCCGCCCGCAGCACCTCCGGATGAGCCTGGATGTTGCGATCTGCCGCCGTCCGATAAAACCTTTCGAGCTGCTCGGGCGGAATCCTCTTCACGCCGCATTGGCAGAAGTGGAGGACCGCCCACGACTCGGCATAAAAAACGCCGGTGTGGTCGTCCCGCGTGAAGAGCTCGGAATTCCGCGTCGCCCCAAAGAGCACATCCAGCGGCAGGAGGCTCGCGTGACGCAGTTCCTCCATGCGTCCGCGGGAAGGCCGCCCAATTTCAATTCCGAGCGGTGTATCCTTCATCGTGGAATACAACTCGGCCAACCCTTCGTCGAACCACGGCGGCGGCTCGAGCTCCGCAATCTGAACCACATAGTGAATGTACTCGTGATAGACGATCTCCCGGGCCTCGTCGTCGTCTCCGGCCTGCATCATCGTGATCACCGTCCGGTCGTAGCCTTCGTTGCAGAAGCCGACGTAGGAATCATTGCCCTGGTATTTCTCGGGCAGGTAGCGCCGGAATTCCCGCCCGGAGTTGAAATAATATACCGTGACCGGGCGCGGCTTTCTCGCCTTGAAGTGCAGCTTTTCCAGGACCACGGCGCGCAGCAGCTCCAGGCGTTCCAGCGCGTCCCGGGAGGCGCTCCGATCCGTGGAGCTGTACATCTCGAAATTCGGGGACCGAAAATAGCGCCAGGTTCGCCCCGCACCGGGGAATTCCTCGCTTGGCCGGGCATCCAGCGTTACGCAGGAAACGCCAAATGCCAGCAGAACGGGGAGGACCATCACCGCAGGGGTTCGCTGCATGGAAAAGTTCTTCAAACCGCTTCGATTGTTTCGCGCGTTGCGACCGCCGGATCCACACGAAGAGCGGGTTCGTCAGTTCGATCCCGCCCGGTCGGCGTCCGTCACCGGCTCGGCTTCGCGTCGGGCCGTTTCCGCCAACAGGATTCCAGCCGCCTTCTGCTCGGCCGCGTCCGGATGCATTGCCTCCAACGCGGCCAGGCGGGCGCGCACGCCCGCGTAGTCCCGCGCGTGGAAATGAACCAGCGCCAGGGCGATCTGGATTTGCGCCGGGTGTTGCAGCGTCGGCAGCTGCCGCTCGATCTCTGCCACGTTGGCCGCATCGGGAGAGGGCGCGCTCGACTCAACCCAGGCCAGCAACTCATAGGCCCCCGTTTGCCGCGGCGCCAGCCGGAGCGAACGATGCAGCAGCTCCCGATACTCCTCGGCCCGCGCCGGCGGCAGTTGAAAATAGAGATCAAAGCCGCGAAACCACCGGCGCACCTCGAGATCGGCGTAGGTCCGGATCACCGCGGGATTTCCCGATTTCGCCTCGAGCGCCTGGGCCCACCGCTCGCGCGCCTCCTTTTCGTCGCCGTGCATCGCGCCATCGTTGCCGAGGACTTCGTAAACGCGCGCTTCGACCGGCTCGTGGTCCAGCGCCTGCAGCAGCGCCAGACGCCCGCGCGGTGAACGGTCCAGACGAAACACCACTTCCGCCAGACGCGCCCTCATTTCCGCCGCGGGTGCCGGGCGACGCGCATAGGACGAGCGCGGCTCGAGGTCCGGCCGGGGCACGTCGATCGAGGGAAACTCGCCGCGCAAAAGATATTTGTGGAGGTCTTCCTGCAGTTCCGGATAGTCGCAACCCAGCGTCTCCCGACAGGCCCGGCGCATGCCTTCAAAGTCCCGCTGCATCCGTTCGTCGGAGACTGCCGCCAGAAAAGCCTGCAGTTTTTCCTTTGGCAGGGTGCGGCGGCCGAATTCGCAATAGTGCATCAGCAGCCACGCCTGCGCGCAATAGGTCGTCAGGCTCGTGGCGCCCTGCAGCGTCTGCGACCCATTGTCGAAGCCGAAAAAGCGATCGAGGGGAAAGAGTCCGTGCAACCTCAGATCCGTCGCCCAACCCGGGATGCCGACCCCGAGTTCGACCGATTTCCGCCCCAAATCGGCGTTGCCGTACAGCTGACACAAACCGGTGAGATACCACCGGGCCGGTTTCCGGTCGCTGATGGTGAACAGATATTCCACGAACTGAAGTCCGGCGAAATTTCGCAGTTCCTCGCTTTCACCGGGCGCGATCAACATGATGCAGCGATCGGACTGGTTGGACCAGAAACTCACCGTTCGTTCGTGGTCGTGATCCTCCGCGGGCAGGCAGTTCTCGAAATCGGATTGTGACTTGTAGCAGAAAAGAGTCACGGGAACCGGCTGGACCTCCGTCAGCTTCATCCGCGCCATCAGCACCGCGCGCAGCATTTCGAGCTGTTCGAGCAGGCCGCGGGAGGTCGACTCGCTGATCGCGCTGTAGAGTTCGAAATGCGGCGACTCGTAGCGGGACCAGTTCTCGTCCAGCCCCGGAAATTCGGCGGGGGTGCGAGCCCACGCGACGGCCGCGGCAAGGGAGGACAGCAACGCCAGAAGAATTGTGCGCATGCAGATCAGCGGCCCGGAGCCAAAACTGGCGCGGGCCACCCGATCACGGCAATTCAATTGCGGTGCCGGTCAGCGCAACGCTCAATATCCAAGTCTCAACGTCCAGGCCTCGATTTCCAAGGCCGCAGGTGAAATGATTCACTGGCCCGCGAAACGGCACAAATCGGAGCGAATGAAAGCCGTGGCCGGCCGACGATCGAACAGGGGGACCGTTGCGTGTGAATCCCCCCGCGAGTGTCGGCAGGACACCCGCGGCCGGCAGAATGTCTCTGGAATTTCAGCTTTGCGTTCCCGACTCCACGGGATCCTCAGGCATGGTCGAATCCGACCGCCTTCGCCACCGCTTCGTAGACGATGCGGCCGCCGCGCGTGTTGATGCCGCGCGCGAGCCCGCGGTGCGAGGCCAGCGCCTTTTCGACGCCCTGCTGCACCATCATCGCCACGTACGGCTCCGTCGCCTGCGTGAGACCCATGGTCGAGGTGCGGCCCACCAGCGCCGGCATGTTCGGGACGGCATAGTGGATCACGCCATGCTCCTTGTAAGTCGGTTTCTCGTGCGAGGTCGGGCGGATCGTCTCGATGCAACCGCCCTGGTCGATTGCGATGTCGACGATCACGCCGCCCGGACGCATCTGCGCCACCATCTTGTCACTCACGACGATCGGCGCCTTCGCCGCGGGAATCAAAACCGCACCGATCAAAAGGTCGGCGTCCGCCACGGCATGCTCGATGTTGGCCGGATTCGACATGAGCGTGACAACCCGTCCGCGATACTCCGTGTCCAGCGCCTCCAGCTTGCGGGTGTCGAGATCGAGCACGGTGACCCGCGCGCCCATGCCGGCCGCCATCTGCACCGCGTGCGCGCCGGAATTGCCGGCACCCACGACCACCACGTGGCCCGGCATGGTTCCCGGAATGCCGCCGAGCAGCACACCGGAACCGCCGAATTGCGATTGCAGAAAATACGCGCCGATCTGGATCGAGAGCCGCCCCGCGATTTGTGACATCGGCTTGAGCAGCGGGAACGAGCCGTCCGAACCCTCGACCGTCTCGTAGGCGATCCCGAGAATGTTCTTCCGGCAGAGTTCCCGGGCGAGCGCGGGACCGGCCGCGAGATGCAGGTAGGTGAAAAGCGTCAGACCGTCCTTCATCCGGCTGTACTCGCTCTCCAGCGGCTCCTTGACCTTCAGGATCATGTCCGCCGCCTTCCACACCTTGTCGGCGGACGGCACGATGGTCGCGCCCGCCGCCTTGTATTCCGCATCGGTGTAGCCCGCGTTGGCGCCGGCGGATTTTTCCACGAGCACCTTGCCGCCCAGCGCCACGACGCGCCGGCAGAGACTGGGCGTCATCGAGACGCGCGTTTCACCAATCTTGATTTCCTTGGGGACGCCGATGGTCATGACGCGTTGATAGCAGGGCCGCGGTTTATGACAAGGCCCGTCGGATGCCCAAGGGCGAATTCTCGATTTTGGAATATGGATTTTCGATTCGTGCCGCCGAGGATGAGCCAAAACTGATCACGAGGCTGGCAATCACCTGTGGGAGCGGCTTTATGCCGCGAACAATTGCGGGATAATCCCGCTCCCCCAGGCCAATCCCTTCGCGGCGTAAAGCCGCTCCCACAGTACTATTGATTCGCTCCTGGCTCACCGCTTACTGCTCACGGAACAACTCATTACCCCATGCCCCACCCGCTCACGCTCATCGTTGCCTGCAGCGAAAACCGGGTGATCGGACGCGATCGTCGGCTCCCGTTCGACATCCCGGAGGACAAGGCCTGGTTCCATGAGAAGACCGCCGGTGCCGCGTGCATTCTCGGCCGGGTTTGCTTTGAAACCTGGCCGCGCGTGCTCGCGGACGATCGTCAACCCGTGGTCGTCACCCGCAATCGGAGCCTCGCCAGCGGCCGCGTGCGCGTGGCCGCCACGGTTTCCGAGGCGATCGCCATCGCGCAGAGCCTCGATCGCGAAATCATGGTCTGCGGCGGCCAGCGCATTTATCAGGAAACGCTGCCGCTGGCCGATCGGCTGCTGCTGACCCTCGTGCACGCGGACATCCCCGGCGACACGTGGTTTCCCGAATGGCGACACCTCCCCTGGCGCGAAACATGGCGAAAAGAGGGCTCGGACGCGCACTATCGCTACACCTTCCACGCGCTGGATCGCGTGTTGTAAGACGGGATCGCCTGCCCTGAGCCTGTCGATGGGTCGAATCCCGTCTCCATCGAGCCATTTTTCACCACGGATTTCACGGATGCCACGGATCAATCCACGGACAATGTTTAGGTAATCCGTGTTATCCGTGAAATCCGCGGTCAATAGGCTGGGGTAGATTTATCGGCGGGATTCGGAGATCCCGCCCTTCATTTTCGACTCCTCATACCTTATGACACCGCGGGCGCCCGTCCAAACCGCGCGGCATGCGCTTTCGCGGTCACGATGTACTTTTCCGCCCAGGGTTTCAGGCCGGCAATTTCCGATTCCTTCAATGGTCGCACCACCTTCGCCGGCGCGCCCAGGATCATCGAGCGCGGTGGTGCCTTGAACCGCTGCGTCACCAGCGCGTTCGCTCCGACGATGCACTGATCGCCGATCTCCGCCCCGTCGAGTATCGTCGCGCCCATGCCGATCAGACATTCGTCGCCGATCTTGCAGGCGTGAATGATCGCCGCGTGCCCGATCGTGCAAAAGCGCCCGACCTTCACCCCGTAGTCGTCCGCCAGATGCACGACCGACAGATCCTGGATGTTCGTCCCCTCCCCGATCTCGATGGTGTTGATGTCCCCGCGCAACACGGTGCCGTACCAGACGCTGCTGTCGCGTCCCAGCACCACGGCGCCGTGCACGGTCGCGTTGGGCGCGATGAACAACGCGCCGGCCACCTCGGGTTTCCGGTGAAAATAGGTGTCGAGTCGTTCCTGAATGGTCATGGTGGCTATCCGATCACTTGTCCTTCGAATAGGGCACGCCGATCGCCCGCGGCGCCACCGCACGGCCGACAAACCCGGCGAGCAGCAGGACGGTCAGCACGTACGGCAGCGCGAGAATGAACTGCACGGGGATCACGCCGACAACCGGCAGCGCCACGCCCTGCAAGCGCGAGGCCAGCGCATCGGTGAAGGCGAACAACAGGCACGCGCCGAGCGTCGGATACGGCTTCCATTTGCCAAAAATCACCGCCGCCAGCGCCAGGTACCCCTTGCCGGCGGTCATGTCGCGCACGAAGCTGGCGCTCGCCGCCGTCGACAGATACGTGCCGGCGACGCCGCACAGCACGCCCGAGATGATCATCGCCTGGTAGCGCAGCCCATTGACCGAGATGCCGGCGGTGTCGACCGCAAGCGGGTTCTCGCCGACGGCCCGCAGACGAAGACCAAAACGCGAACGATACAGGACCCAGGCCGCCACCGGGACAAGTGCGGCCGCGCCGTAGACGATCAGATTGTGACCGCTGAGGATCTCGGCATAGATCAGCCCCACGATCGGGACATGGCGGGCGGCCGCCGCGCCGGGCCAGACAATTTCGGCGAAGCGCTGACCCGGGGCATCCAGTTGCGGTGTCTGTCCGCCAATGTTGAACCAGGCCAGTCCGAGCGTCGGACCCAGCCCGGAAACCGCGATGTTTATCGCCATGCTCGCGACGACCTGGTTGCCGCGATGCGTCACGGTCGCGAACGCGTTGACAAGCGCGAGCAGCACCGAGGCGCCGATTCCGGCCAGCAACCCGAGCCAGGCCGAGCCGCTGATCGCGGAGACCGCCGCCGAGGCGAAGGCCGCCCCGAGCATTTTTCCCTCGAGCGCGAGATCGATGACGCCGGAACGTTCGCTGAACATCGCCCCGATCGCCGCCAGCAGCAATGGCGTGGCCACGCGCAGCGTCGCCGCCAGGGTCAGGATGACGAGCGTATACGTTTCCATCACGAGGTCGGGCCGGAATCCCGGCGCCGTTTGGCAAAGAGCATCGCCAGCGGCCGGCGAAAGACGTTTTCCATCGCGCCACAGGCCAGGATGACAAGACCCTGAATCACCACGACCATGTCACGGTTGATCTTCGGCATGTCGAACGTGAGCTGCGAGCCGCCCTGGTAAAGCGCGCCGAAAAGCACCGCCGCGAAAAATATCCCGACGGGATGATTGCGGCCCATCAGGGCGACAGCGATGCCGACAAAGCCCGCGCCCGCCGGAAAATCGATCACGATGCGATGCTGCGACCCCATCAGTTCGTTGAGTCCCAGACAGCCGGCGAGCGCGCCGGAGAGCACCATGGCAATGATCGTCACCCGCGCCGGAGAAACTCCCGCGTACACGGCCGCCGACGGATTCTCTCCGGCGACGCGGAGTTCGTAGCCCCAGCGCGTGCGCCAGAGAAACACCCAGACCGCGGCGCCGGCGAGGAGCGCGAGGACGAACGCCAGATTCCACGGTGACGAGGCGTAGGTGATGCCGACCTTCGCCAGCAGCTCGTGGATTGCGGGCATCGTCGCGTGGTCGGCAAACTCCCGCGTTTCCGGCGACTGCTGTCCCGGCGCGATGAGGATGTTGACCAGAAGATACGTCATGGTCGCCGAGGCGAGGAAGTTGAACATGATCGTCGTGATCACGACGTGGCTGCCGCGCTTCGCCTGCAGCCATGCCGGCACGAACGCCCAGAGTCCGCCGCCCGCGGCGCCCGCCAACACCGCCACCGGCATCACGGCCCAGAACGGCCATTTGCCCAGACCCAGACACACCAGTCCCGAGAAAAGTCCGCCGATGTACGCCTGTCCTTCGGCCCCAATGTTGAACAGTCCCGCGTGGTAGGCCACCGCCACAGCCAGGCCGGTGAACATGAAATTCGTCGCGTAGTAAAACGAGTAGCCGATCGCGTCCTGCGTGCCGAAAGATCCCGAAACCATCAGTTTCATCGCCTGCCATGGACTCTCGCCGAGCAACGCGATGATGCCCGCGGAAATCACCAGCGCGGCGGCCAGGCCGATGAGCGGAAGGAGCGTGACATCCGCCCAGCGCGGCAGCGATCGGGGTGCGCTCATCGTTTCTCCTCCCGGATGCCGGCCATCAGCAGGCCGATCTTCTCCTCGGTCGCATCGCGCCGGTCGAGTTCCCCGACAATCTCGCCGCCATTCATCACGAGAATCCGATCGGCCAGGCCGAGAATCTCGTCGAGCTCGACCGACACCACCAGCAGGGCTTTTCCGGCGTCGCGCAATTCCACCAGCCGCCGATGGATGAACTCGATCGCGCCGATGTCGACGCCCCGGGTGGGCTGCCCGATGAGCAGGACCGACGGGTCGGCCTCGACCTCGCGCGCGAGCACGAGCTTCTGCTGGTTGCCGCCGGAAAAGGTCGCGAAGCGCTGACGCGGATTCGGCGGACGCACGTCAAAGGTCTGCATCTTCCGTTCGCAACCTTCGAGTATGCCCGGCCGGTCCAGCAGCACCCCCCGGTTGTAGGCGGCTGCGCGCTGGTGGCCGAGGATGGCGTTGTCCTGGGCACTGAACGCCGCCACCGCGCCGAGACGCAGGCGATCCTCCGGCACGTGGGCGAGGCCAAGGCGCCGGCGCTCGCGCGGGCCGAGCTCGCCGGCCACGAGGCGCCGTCCGGACATTTCGATCTCGCCCTTGAAAACAGGGCCCGTACCCGCCAGAGCCTCGAGCAATTCCGACTGACCGTTGCCCGAAACACCCGCCAGGCCGACGATCTCGCCGGCTCTCAATTCGAAACTCACTCCGCGCACCCGCGGCACGTTCGCGGCATCGCGGACCTCGAGATCGCGCACCGATAGCAAGGGCTTTCCCGGGCGCGCTGGAGTCTTTTGCACCTGCAGGCTGACCGCGCGGCCGACCATTTTCTCGGCCAGGTCGCGGGGGGAGGTCACCGCCGTTTCGGTCTCCGCCACGATCGCACCCTGACGCATGACCGTCACCCGATCCGTGATCGCCATGATTTCGCGCAGCTTGTGCGTGACGAGGACGACCGTCTTTCCCTGCCCGCGCAACTGGCGCAGCATCTGGAAAAGAAGGTCGGCCTCGCGCGGAGTGAGCACAGCGGTCGGCTCGTCGAGGATCAGAATTTCCGCGCCACGATAGAGCGCCTTGAGAATCTCCACCCGCTGCTGCAATCCCACCGGGAGCGAGTCGATCGGCGCGTCCAGCGGCACCTCGAGGCCGTGGTCGCGGGCCAGGCGCTCCAATTCCCGGCGGGCGCGTTCCATGCCATGGGTCAAGGTGCGCCCGCCCTCCACGCCGAGAACCACGTTTTCCAGGACCGTGAAATTGTCCACGAGCATGAAATGCTGGTGCACCATGCCGATGCCCGCCGCGATCGCATCCTGGGGACTGCGGATATCGACGACCTTCCCGCCGACCAGAATCTCGCCCTGGTCGGCGCGATGGAAGCCGTAGACGATGTTCATCAGCGTCGACTTCCCCGCTCCGTTTTCGCCGATCAGCCCGTGGACGCTGCCCGCCGCAATGCGAAGATTGAGATTACGGTTGGCGTGGACGGCACCGAAGCGCTTGTCGATGCCGCGCAATTCGAGGGCGGGCGCAGCCGGGACTGTCGGATCGGACGCCAAGACCGCTAGTAGAAACAAACGCCGGTGGATGCACAATCGTTGAAAATGCGCAACCTGTGACTCCCCAACAAGAGGCTAACTATTGAACCACGGAGGCACGGAGAGCGGTCGAGGCTGAGGCCAATGTTTGAATGGGGGCCCGGAGAGCTCTGTGCCTCTGCGGTTAAAAATCGAAGCCCTATCCGCGCCGCTCAGGGCCGGTATTCAGAAACCTTGATCTTCCCCGCAATGATGTCCGCCTTGGCCTGGTCGAGCTTCGCCTTGATCTCGGGAGTGAGCACCGACTTGTTGTACTCGTCATAGGAATAGTCGACACCCTCCTCGGCAAGCCCGAGCACCGTCTGGCCCGGCTTCCACGTTCCGTTTTTCGCGGCCAGGTACGATTTGTAGACCGCCACGTCGACGCGTTTCACGGCCGAGGTGAGGACACTGCCCGGATGCAAATAGTCCTGGTTGCTGTCGCAGCCGATGCTGAGCAGACCGGCGTCCTTGGCCGCGAGCATCACCCCGATGCCCGTCGCACCCGCCGCGTGAAAGACCACATCGGCGCCGCGTCCGAACTGGCTCTTTGCGAGTTCCGCGCCCTTCGTGGGATCATTCCACGCCGCCGGCGTGGTGCCCGTCATGTTCTGAAACACCTCATCCGCCGGATTCACGTAGTGCACGCCTTCGACATATCCGAGGGCGAATTTCCGGATCAGCGGAATGTCCATGCCACCCACGAAGCCGACCTTGCCGGACTTCGAGGCCAGCGCCGCCGCCATGCCGCAGAGAAACGAGGATTCCTGCTCGCGGAAGTTGACCGACTGCACGTTGGGCAGGTCGACCACGGCGTCGACGATCGTGAACTTGATGTTCGGAAATTGCTTCGCGACATGCTCAACGGCGGAGGCCTGCGTGAAGCCGATCGCGATGATGATGGTCGCGCCGCGCCGCGCCATCTGGATCATGGCCTGTTCGCGCTGGGCGGCGTTCTGCACCTCGAATTCGCGCACCGCGACGCCGGTTTCCTTGGTGAACTTCGCCGCGCCCTCGCTCGCCGACTGGTTGAACGACTTGTCGAACTTGCCGCCGAAATCGTAGACGATGGCGGGGGAGAAATCGGCGGCGACGAGGTCGCCACCGGCAAATCCGGAGATCGCGACCGCAACGATGAGGATACGGGAAAGGCACTTCATGGAATGGAGCAACACGCAGGAAAGGTGCCGCCAGATCGGCGAAAACTCAACCCTCGACAAAGGCGAAGCCCCGCTCGGCCGGATGTATTATCGTTCAGAGTCTGGCTTCCTCCACTGTTCCAAACGCAAATGGTACCGAACGTCGTCGCAGATCACGATCGCCAGCACCCCATCGGCGTGGTCCAGCCACTCAACGGTCGCGGTCAGGTTTTCTTTCGGAAGGAAAAGGCCCGTCTCCCCCGTCGAAAAACCCTTTGGGTTGTCCGTGCCAATGGCAAATGCCAGCAAGGTGCCCCTCACGCCGTTTTGAATTTTGGGCTTGGTTCCGATTACCAGCGCAAAACGGGTACGCCAATTCGCCTCGGTGACAAAGGGCTCCATGCCGCCCTCGTTTGCGGGAAATGGAGTAATCCGCTTGAGGAAAACGTGGGCATAAAACGGGTTCCGGCGTCGCACCAGATGGAGCTGGGCGGTGGCGTATCCACGCAACTTCTCATCCAGCGCAGCTTGGAATGCCGGCGTCGGAAAATCCGCCGACCAAAGATCTGGCCGTGCCAACTCCGCCAGGACGAGGGCGAGCGTTGCACGAGCCCATCCGGGGAGAAACGGCCTGTTCGCCTTCATTTCAGCTCTCGCGGCCTTCACCTGAACGCCGCATCGATTCAATTCGCGCCTGCCACAAATCCGGTGCATCGCGGTTGCTCGAGTTCTGCGGCAGCCTGATCTCCGGATAAAACAGCATCAGGTTGGTCATCGCATCGCCGCAGATCCGCGGATCGCCGGAAACGAGCATGGCGAACAATTCCTCCCGCGTCGGACGAACCTCGACGCCCCGGCTCATCAGTTCGGCCAGAGCCAGTTGACTGGCGGGATCACTCGGAGTCCGCATAAGTCGAATCAGCTTTTCCTCCGATAGCGTGCGCAATCGCTCCTGTGCAACCTGAAGTCGCGCGCGGCCGCGTCGGACGCCCAAAATCACCCCGAAAACGAATCGCCCCAGCTCGATCGCCAGGAGCAGCCCCACGGCCACGAGCAGTCCGACCAGCATCCCTGCTCTCCCCCACCCGATAAATCCCGCTCCCGCCGCCGCCGCGAGAAGCGTCAAAAAAGAAATCCACCGCCAGGCTCGATGGAGACGTTGCCTCACGCGGGAAACAAAACACGCGAGTTACTTCGCCGCCTTCGGCTCCCAGAGCTCGATCGGATTTCCCTCCGGATCGTGCAGGCGGGCGAAGCGGCCGTTCGGATACGCCTGGGGATCGACCTTCACCTTAACTCCCATGGCCTGCAGTTGCGCCACCATCGTGTCGAGATTGTGTACGCGAAAATTCAGCATCCAGTTCTGCGTGGGCCGGCCGAAATATTTGGTGTCCTGCGGAAACGGAGCGAAGGCCGTGGCGCCGGCTTCCTGCGTCCACGGCGGCGAATTGTAATCCTGCGGGATCGGCGTCACGCCGAGGGCCCGCTCGTACCAATCCGAGAGTTCCTTGGGATTGGTGGCGCGGAAAAAGAATCCGCCGATTCCGGCCACGCGCTGCCTCGCGGCATTGTCGGTCGGCTTCGCGGACGACGCGGGGTCCGGTGCGTCCGGCTTGCGGGGCTCCACCGGGGGGCCCGGAGTCTCCGCGACCAGACGCGGGATCGCCAGCGACGCGACCGCGGCCATTCCCGTGGCAAGAAACCGACGGCGTGGGGTATTCATCGGGATCGAGTTGCTAGAACGCTTCACGCGGACTCGCAATCGCCGAGTGCGCCTAACCTGGCTCCTAAATCCAAACTCCCGGCGCGACGCGCCGCCCCAGGCCACGAACCCATTGCTGCAGTCGTTTCCTGGCCGTGCCGTAGTCGTCGCCATTGGCGCCCACGCCGACGGGCTCGCAGTTCACCGGCCAGCGAAGGACCAGTCCCGGCTGCGACTTCAGCTCCAGCAGCCGATCATACAAAACGGTCTCGATAAACTGCGCCCGCGTCCAGGGCGGCGCGGGCACCATCCGGGAAGGCAGATCGATCAGCTGGGCTTCGAAAAAACTCCTCCGGAAAAGCGCGAGCGCGAAATGAGTCAGGTAGTGGCGGTTCCTGGACCAGAACCGGGAAAGCTTGCTGTCGACCGCGACGTTGAACCCCGCCGGCAACGATCGCACGAGCCGGTCCACCTCCGGAAAACGATATCGCCCCGTCGCCTTGATGAAAGTGTCCGCCTCCCGCAGAAGCCTGCTTTCCTTCAGCGCGTGGCACACCAACGAGATTTCCGAAAATCCGTAGTGCAGTCCGGCTGGTGGCGGCGGAAACACGCAGGAGATGAATTCGACCGGTATCCCGCGATCGTTTACCGACGTCGCTATCTTTTCCAGCGAGGACAGGTCCGCTCCGGAGTTTTCCGCGAATACGATTCCCTGAATCCAGTCGACCGGCAATCGGAGCCAGAATCGCAGGGCCTCCTCGTAGTCGCGGCGGCGCACCTCCGGATCCGAGCGGACCAGTTCCATGTCCTTGGAGACTGCCGGACGGATCGTCGCGGTCAGCAGGACGCAGAAACGAGGCGGTAGACTCATCGCTGGCCGTTACTCTCTCGGGGGTTTGTCGTCCTTCTCCCGTAGCCAACGATCAAAGTCCATGATCCGACATACCGGTGGTGCGGCATTCGGTACAAGCTCGACCAAGTCCAGTTGGAGTTCGGTCGCACGATTGCGAGCCTCGCGGATCGACATGACGCCGAGATCGTTCCCTTCCGGTGAAAGCACCCGGACCTCGGGAGCACGAATTTGCTCGTTTCGGCGCATCGCACGCGTGGAGGAACGCGAGTCGCCGCTGTTCTTGTGACTGTCGAATCGGTTCAAGGTCTGAAGAAAATTCGAGGCATTACATCATCCCTCGCGATATCAACCCTCTGGCTTGAAGAAGCCACGGAGTTACTTTTTCAGCAATGATCGAATTTCTCCGAGAATGACTCGTTCGGCCGCGTCCATCGACGGCCCGATAGGGACTCTACGGACCTACCTACCTCTGTGTCTCTGTGGTTCAAATCCGTCCTGGTCGTCCCATGACATCGATTTTCGTTTTGCGGCGATGCCGGCTTTGGACTGCATTGGACGCATGCCTGAATTCACCGCTCCGAAATTCCTCACCGATCTGTTGCGCGCCAAATCGCCGTCCGGCGCCGAAGGCCAGGCCCAGGCCGTGTTCGACGAGCACGTCAAGCCGCATGCCGACAGCTACGCCCGCGACGCGCTGGGCAATCGCCTGGCATCGTTGAACGCCAGGGGCGGACCCACCGTGATGTTCGCCGGGCATTTCGACGAACTCGGCCTCATCATCACCTACGTCAACAAGGACGGTTTCATCTATTTCGACACGATCGGCGGGCATGATCGCATCATGATTCCCGGCCGCCGCGTCATCATTCAGACCGCCCACGGCCCGGTGAAGGGTGTCACCGGCAAGCGCGCCATCCACCTGATGGACGATGCCGATCGCAAGAAGGTGCCCGAAATCCATGAGATCTGGATCGATATCGGCGCGAAATCGAAGGCCGAGGCCCTGCGCCGCGTCGCGATCGGCGACGTCGCGACCTATGATCACGAATTCGAATTCCTCCACGGCAGCATCGGGACTGCCCGCGCGTTCGACAACAAGGTGGGCGCCTATGTCGTCGGCGAAACCCTGATCCGCCTCGCCCGCGCGAAAACCAAACTTCACGGGCGGATCGTATCCGTCGCCACGGCGCAGGAGGAGATCGGCGTGCGCGGCGCCACGACGTCGGCCTTCGCGGTCGACCCACAGGTCGCGCTGGCGGTGGATGTCGGGCATGCGACCGATCATCCGGACACCGATCCCCGCAAATACGGCGAGACCAAGATGGGTGACGGTCCCATCCTGTGCCGCGGTCCGAACATCAATCCCAAGGTTTTCGATCGCCTGGTGACCTGCGCGAAAAAGGCAAAGATTCCGCACCAGTTCGACGCCGACTCCCGCCCCACCGGTACTGATGCGCGCGCGATCCAGATGGCACGCGGCGGCGTGGCGTGCGGCCTCGTTTCCATTCCCCTGCGCTACATGCACACGCCCAGCGAGGTCGTCGACCTGCAGGACGTGGAAAACACCGTGCGGCTCTTTGTGGAATTCGCGCGGTCGATCGCGAAGGATGATGATTTTACGTGGTAAGAGATTGTGATGTAGGGCGGGGTTGCCAACCCCGCCAAAACCGATAACTCACGAAATCCCGCGAATCGTCGGAAATAATCGCGAACAGAGAGATTTCGTGGGGACTGGATTTCGGCCGTTTCAAGGGCCTCTTCAAGGCGGGGTTGGCGGCATTTGGCCTCTGATGGGTGACACTTTTGGCCTTTGATGGGTGACACTTTCATGGGCGGATGCCCTGGAAGTTAACCGACAGGAACGAAGCGCGTCGTCAGTTCGTGAGGTCTCGGTGGCGAGGCACAGAGAACATGGCGACGCTGTGTCGTCGCTTTGGGATCAGCCGGCAATGCGGCTATGAGTGGTGGCGGCGGGCCCTCAGTGGCGGGGCCATGGTGGGCGATCGTTCGCATCGGACCCGACGGGCCGAGGCGCTGGCGGGCCGCTGGAGACGAAGAGTCCACCGCCTGCGTCGCCGTTACCGTTTCGCCGGTGCCGACCAGTTGTTGTGGTACTTGCAACGTGCCTTTCCTCTGGGACCGTGGCCCGCCGTACGCACCCTCGGTCGTTGGCTGCGCGCCGAAGGCTTGACCCGCCGGCGGCGCCGACAAGCCGCGCCCGGACCCATGGCAGTGCTGAGCGTTCGTCGCGCCGTGGCGCCCAACGACGTCTGGACCGTCGACTTCAAAGGCTGGTTTCGCACCGCCGATGGCCAGCGGGTTTGCGCCTTGACCGTGCGCGATCTGGCCACTCGCTATGTGCTTTATGTGGCGCATCGGGCGCGCACGACCGAGCGCAGCGTCGCGGCGGTGATGCGCCGACTGTTCCGGCGCTACGGTCTGCCTCGGGCGATCCAAGTCGACAACGGCCCGCCGTTCGGCGGTTACGGTCCGTATGGCTGGAGCACCCTGGCCGTCGGCTGGGTGCGCCTGGGCATTGTAGTGCAATATGGCCGGCCCGGGTGCCCGCAGGACAATGGCGCTCACGAGCAAATGCACCAGGTCCTGCAGCAACAAACCGCCAGCCCACCGGCCGCCACCTTGCGCGCCCAACAACGCCGCTTCGAGCGCTGGCGCCACCACTACAACCACGATCGTCCCCATCAAGCCCTCGGCATGCAAGTGCCCGCCTCCTTGTATCGGCCCAGCCCGCAGCCCCCGAGGATTCTGGTCTGGCGCTATCCTGCCCACTGGACTCAAAAGCGCCTCGATCCGCGTGGACGCATCCGTTGGGCGGGTCGAGCGCGGTTGATCGGCCAGGCCTTCGGGCAGCAAATCGTTGCCTTGCGCCCAGAGCGCTCAGGTGTCGTCTCCGTTCACTTCGGTCCTCACCTGCTGGGTGAACTTCACGCCGCGGACACCACCGCGATCCGCTCGATCAGAACACGGCAATTCCGGGAAGGGAGGGAGCCAAGCCCCCTCCCTTCAACCCTCCCCTAAATTTTAACTGTCACCCATCAGAGGCCAAAAGTGTCACCCATCAGTGTCCGAACACCCGGCAACCCCGCCCTACACCCTATGGCTCCGCCGCCCAAGCGCCGATGCGATCACGCCGCGTTCTTGTCGCTCGCAGGCCGCCGGGTGGCCTTTTTCAACATCGGCTTCTTGCGCCCCTCGACCACGGCCTGGTCGACGATGACCTCGGTGATGTTGTCGCGGATGGGCAGCTCGTACATGACCTCGAGCATCAGCTTCTCTAGGATGGCGCGCAGCGCACGGGCACCCGTCTTCAGCTCGATGGCCCGGCGGGCGATCGCCAGCACGGCATCGCGCGTGAAGCGCAGCTGAACCCCGTCCATCGCGAAAAGCTTCGAATACTGCTTCACCATCGCGTTCTTGGTGCGCAGGAGGACCTTTTCGAGATCCTCCACCTTGAGTTCGTCGAGCACGGATACGACCGGCAGGCGGCCGATGAACTCCGGAATCATGCCGAAACGGATCAGGTCCTCGGGCGCCACGTTGCGCATCATCTCATCGGGCGTGAGTTCGTGGTCCTTCTCGTTGATGTGGAAGCCGAGCGAACGCTGGCCGAGGCGTTTCTTGATCACGGCGTCGAGTCCGACGAACGCGCCCCCGCAGATGAAAAGTATGTTCGAAGTGTTGACCTGAATGTACTCCTGATTCGGGTGCTTGCGCCCGCCCTGCGGCGGCACGTTGCAGGTCGTGCCCTCGAGAATTTTCAGCAAGGCCTGCTGCACGCCCTCGCCCGAAACGTCGCGCGTGATCGAGACGTTCTCGGTCGTCCGGCGGATCTTGTCGATTTCGTCAATGTAGATGATGCCGCACTCGGCCTTCTTGACGTCGTAGTTGGCGGCCTGGAGCAGGCGCAGCACGACATTCTCGACGTCCTCGCCGACGTAGCCCGCCTCGGTGAGCGTCGTCGCATCCGAAATGGCAAACGGCACATCGAGGATCTTGGCCAGCGTGCGGGCGAGCAGGGTTTTGCCGGAGCCGGTGGGGCCGACCAGCAGGATGTTGCTCTTCTCGACCTCGACGTCGTTGAACTCGGCCGGCATGGCGGCGCTGTCGCGGCCGTTGCCCTGTCCCGCATCAAAATTGAGGCGCTTGTAGTGATTGTAGACGGCCACGGAGAGGACCTTCTTGGCGTGGTCCTGACCGATCACAAAATCATCGAGCGTCTTCTTGATTTCCGACGGCTTGATCAGCCGGAAGGCGGGCTTGGCCGCCTCCGCCGCGGCCGGCGTCTTGACCTCCCGATCGATGATCGTCTTGCAGACGTTGACGCACGAGTCGCAGATGTAAACGCCCGGTCCGGCAATGATTTTCCGGACCTCCGCCTGCGATTTGCCGCAGAACGAGCAGAGCGTCATTCGGGAGGATTTGGCCATGATGGTTTATATCGGCCCGTCTGGCCGATGTGTCGAGGGATTTTTCCCCAGGGAGTTGAAGGGTGTAACCCGCTCTCAGGCAGCGGATTGCTTTGACAGAATCTGCGCGGCATCCCGGGTCGACGTCACGACGTGATCGACGATTCCGTACGCCTTCGCCTCCTCCGCGCTCATGTAATAATCGCGGTCGGAGTCTTTTTCAACCTGTTCCGGTGTCTTGCCCGTATGGCGGGCAATGGTCTCGTTCAAAGTCTTGCGCCAGCGGATGATCTCCCGCGCCTGGATGGCGATGTCGGCTGCCTGCCCGCCCGCACCGCCGGAGGGCTGGTGGATCATGACGCGGCTGTTCGGCAGGGCGTGACGCTTGCCCTTGGTCCCGCCGGCCAGAAGGACGGTGCTCATGCTGGCGGCCATGCCGATGCAGTACGTGACGACGTCGCACTGCAGGAAATTCATCGTGTCGTAGATGGCCATCCCGCCCGTCACCACACCACCGGGCGAGTTGATGTACAGATGAATGTCCTTTTTCGGATCCTCCATCTGCAGGAAAAGCATCTGCGCAATGACCACATTGGCGATCCCATCGTCGATCGGGGTGCCGATGAAGATGATGCGATCCTTCAGCAGCCGGCTGTAGATATCCATCGACCGCTCGCCGCGGCCGGTATTTTCGAGAACGATGGGGACGTAGTAGCTCATGCTTTGGCGGTGGCGGTTTTCACCGTAGCCTTCGCCACGAGAAAATCAAGGGTCTTGTCCAGGAGGATCTGCCGCTGCACCGAGTGCAGCTCGTCGCGGTTGCGTCCCAGCTCCTTCGCCAGCTTCTCCGGACGCTGGCCGCTGCGCATCGATTCGCGCACGAGCCACTGGTTGATGTCCTTCTCCTCGACCTTGATCTTCTCCTCCTCCGCGATGCGGCCGAGCAGCAGTTGGACCTTCACCCGCCCCGTCGCCGCGCGGGTCGCGCCGTCGTAGAGCTCGCGCTTGTTCTGTTCGAACTGCTCCTGCGGCACGCCGCGGCGGATGTTCTCCTCCATGAATTGCCGCAGCACCGCGTCCCGCTCGGAGGCCAGCATGCTTTCCGGCACCGGGAATTCCGCCCGCGCGATGAGTGCCTCGGTGACCTGGCGGCGCTGCGCCGAACGGTTTCGCATCTCGTTGCGCATCGTCATGTCCGCCCGAAGCCGGGTCTTGAGTCCTTCGAGGTCGTCGACCTGGTGGAACTTGAAAAACGCCTC
>DASZXI010000028.1:0-17441 GCA_035545955.1 Candidatus Didemnitutus sp.
CGTGACAATTCGTGGGCAACTGGCCGGAAATCGAGCGGGAAAACGACTCGAATTCGCAATCGGTAGGGGACGGCCTCCGCGCCGGCCTTGAATCGATCAGGACAAAGGCGGATGAGGACATCCGCCCCTACCTGGTGGACGATGCCCACCGATGAGCAGGGAATTTTCTGTTGTAGGGCGGGGTCGCCGAACCCCACCAAGACGATCCCCCACGAAACCCACGAATTTTCACCAAGAGGCCTATTCAGGAATCACCAGGGAGGATTTCTTTCCGTGTCGTCCGTGTGTTCCGTGGGCACTCGGTATTTCGTGATGTTTCGTGACAATTCGTGGGCAACTGGCCGGAAATCGAGCGGGAAAACGACTCGAATTCGCAATCGGTAGGGGACGGCCTCCGCGCCGGCCTTGAATTGATCAGGGCAAAGGCGGATGAGACATCCGCCCCTACCTGATGTACGATGCCCACCGATGAGCAGGGAATTTCCTGTTGTAGGGCGGGGTCGCCGAACCCCGCCAAATCGATCCCCCACGAAAACCACGAATTTTCACCAAGAGGCCTGTTCAGGAATCACCCGGGAGTATTTCTTTCCGTGTCGTCCGTGTGTTCCGTGGGCACTCAGTATTTCGTGATGTTTCGTGACGATTCGTGGGCAATAACCATTTCGTGATTTTCGTGGGGGATCGAAGATCGGAATCCCCCCGCCGGAATCACCACGTATCCGAATTGCTCACGAACGCGACGCGTGTGCCATCAGGCGACCACGAGGGCACGTTCATGGTGCCCTGGCCGCCGTAGATGTAGGCGACGACCCGCGCCGGACCGCCGTTGGCCGGCATCAGACGCAGGTAGATGTGCTCGTAGTACGGATGATCGTCCGCGCGCACGTGGGCGCCGAACGAAATGAACGCGATCCATTTCCCATCGGGAGACAGATGCGGAAACCAGTTGTTGAACTCGTCATTCGTCAGCTGCTCGGGCTGGCTGCCGTCCGGTTTCATCCGCCACAGCTGCATCCGCCCCGTGCGGGTCGAGTTGAAATAGATGTACGCGCCATCCGGAGAAAACTCGGGTCCATCGCTGAGACCGGGGGTGTCGGTCAGGCGGACTTCGTCGCCGCCGGTCGACGGAATCTTGTAGATGTCGAACTTGCCGTTGCGCCCGCCGGTGTAGACGAGCCATTTGGCATCGGGCGACCAGCCGTGCAGATAGGAGGGGAAGTTCGGAGTGATGCGCGTCGCGGTGCCGCCGGTGCCCGCCAGGGTGAAAATCGCCGACTGGCCCTGGCTCTCGGGCGCGTGATTGCTCACGCCGAGCATCTTGTTGTCGAAGGAAAAGACGTGGTCGTTGTTGTTGTGAATGGCCACGCCTGAATCGAACGGCTTGATCTCGCCGGTCACGAGATCGTGCAGGCGCAGCAGTCCCTTGTTCGGTCCGGAGCCGCTGATGTTATAGAGCAGCGTCCGTCCATCGAGCAGCCAGTTGGGCGCCTCGAACGGTTCGGCGGAATGATGCAGCTCGTCGAGTTTTCCGGTGAAGACGTTGAGCACCTCGAGCGTGCTCCCGATGTAGTCGTGATACGGACGAAAATCGGCCTTGGCGGGACGGATGATGCGGACGTCGCGGAAAACGGCCTCCTCCTTGACCTTGCCATTGTGCGCGCAGAGGAAAAGCCCCGCATAGACATCGGCGCCGAGATCGACGTTCTTCAGCTCGGTGGATTCGAAGACATCGCCGTAGCGAGCCGCGGAAAAGGTGATCGTGTTGCCGCGGCGTTCGAGCTGGAGAACGTCGCCGCCGCGCACGGTCAGGCGCTTCTCCTCCGTGGTGGCGCCCTTGGTGCGTCGGAATTGCAGCGAAGTCAGGCCGTCGCCATGCACGCAGCCGTCGGCGTAGGCGGAGTCGGCGTCGAGTGACGACCGCACCATCCAGCCCAGCTTGCGGTGAGCCTCGGTGCCCATGCCGACGAATTCGATCCGGGCCCGCAGGATGAAGTCGCCGGAGAGGCGATTCCACGCGAACTGACATTGGTCGTTGGAGCCCCAGAGATTCGTGCCGGATCCGGTCATGCGGTAAGTCTGAACAGGGCCATCGTAGGACGTCGAGCCGGAGATCGCCGGCGAACCGATGTCACCGTGATCGGAAAACGCACCGACCGGAGCGGCGGACAGTGCGGAGAGGAGAGTCAGCGACGCGAGCGCGCCGAGACCGAGGAGCAGAGGATGCTTCATTGGGGTAGGGGCAGTAAGCAGGAAGGTGAAACGTCTAAGCAATAAGGCGAAAGCTGCAAATCAGGATGTAGTGCGGGGTCGCCGAACCCCGCCGAAAGTCGCCTGCCCGGAGCCTGTCAAACGGGACGAACCCCACCAAGTGTCGCCGCACCGGGCAAACTTATTGCGCAGGAGACCGCTGAGAAGTCGCCTGCCGTGAGAATCTATTTCTTTCCGGGAACTCCGTGTCTCTGTGGTTCAATCAGAGCGGCCCGACGAGGACATCGGGCCGTACCAAGTGACTCGAGCTTACACCTTAGACCTTAAAGCTTACAACTTATAGCTTACCGCTTAAAGCTGCTCGCGCCTGCTGACTGCTCACCGCTCACCACCAACTCTCCGGCCTCACCGCGCCACCCGCGCCCCGCCGCCGGCGATCTGCTTTTCGACTTCCTTGCGCGTTGCCATCGAGGTGTCGCCCGGGGTGGTTGAGGCCAGCGCGCCGTGGGCGGCGCCGTAATCGACCGCTTTCTGCGCATCGTTGAATTCCAGGAAACCGAACTGCAGTCCGGAGGCGAAGCTGTCGCCGCCGCCCACGCGATCGAGAATCTCGAGCGCGGGATACTGCCGGCTCTGGTGAAACTTGCCGTCGTGCCAGAGAATCGCGCTCCAGTCGTTCGCGGAGGCCGTGATCACCCGGCGCAGGGTCGTCGCTGCGACCTTGAAGTTCGGGTAGGTCTTCACGGCGGTCTCGATCATCGCCTTGAAGGCGGTGGTGTCGATTTCGGCCAGGTGTTCGTCCGCCCCCGCCACCTTGAACCCCAGCGACGCGGTGAAGTCCTCCTCGTTGCCGATCATGACGTCGACATGACGCGCGATCTCGCGGTTGACCTCCTGCGCCTTGGCCTGTCCGCCGATGCTTTTCCAGAGGGAGGGCCGGTAATTCAAATCATACGAGACGATGGTGCCGTGTTTTTTGGCCGCTTGCACCGCCTCGATCACGAGCGCCGCCGTGGTGGCCGACAGTCCCGCAAAAATCCCGCCCGTGTGAAACCAGCGCGCGCCGAGCTTGCCGAAAATGTGGTCCCAGTCGAAGTCACCGGGCTTGAGCTGCGAGGCCGCGGTGTTGCCGCGATCGGAAACGCCGACGGCGCCGCGAATGCCAAAACCGCGTTCAGTGAAGTTGAGGCCGTTGCGGACCGTGCGCCCGATGCCGTCGTCCTCGCGCCACTTGATGAAATCGGTGGCGACGCCACCCTGCATGATGAAGTCCTCCACGAGATGACCGACCTCGTTGTCGACGAATGCCGTGCAGACCGCCGTCTTCAGCCCAAAACACTTCCGCAGGCCGCGCGACGTATTGTATTCGCCGCCTCCTTCCCAGGCAGTGAACGCGCGCGCGGTGCGGGTGCGTCCCTCGCCCGGATCGAGGCGAAGCATCACTTCACCGAGTGAAATCTGGTCGAACGCACAGGCGGAGGCCGGTTTCAGGGGCAGGCTCATGGAAGGCTCTTTCTACAAGTCCCGCGCCGCGAAGAAACCAAAATCGCGCGCGGACCGTCCGCAGAGAGTCGAGCCCGACCGCTGACCGCTCGCGGAACAGGGAGGATTGGAAAGCCGGACCGGCCCGCCGCCGGTGGCCATCCTGCGATGGCGCTACGCTTTCTTGTGCAACAACACGGAATTGCGATCGGCCCGGGCCACGTCGGAAAGGAATTTCCGCAAACGCGCGTAGTCGGCCACCGCGACCTGTTGCTTGGCGATCGCGATGGTGCGATCGACCACCAGATTGCCTTCGACCAGCGCGTACGTGACTTCATACGTGCCGAAAGGAGTATTCAGTGCGACCTTGGCCGGGACCTCGTCGAGCGCGTGCGCCGGGTCGATGACAAGCTTCACCTGATCGTGCAGAAAAATCGGCCGCAACTGAACCGGCAGCTGCCGCGTGGGCTCCGGCAGATTCGGCAGATAGCGCCGGCTGAGCACATCGAGTTTCACGATGGTGCTGCCGTCGGACATCGGCTGGGAATAACGCGGATTGGCGCATGTGAACGACAGCGCGCAGGTGGCCAGCTTGGGGTCCTCGCTCGTCTTGCGTTCGCGAACGATGGCGCCGCGAAAACTGTCCGCCAGTTGCGCCGCAAAAAGTTTTTCCACCCGCTCGGGCGTGTCCGCTTCCTGAATTTCGTGCCGGAGCCGGGCCGCCTGCTGTCCGCGGGCGGAGACGACACCGGTCATCAGCATGTCGCCGGCTGGTGACACCTGGACTTCAAACCGGCGTTCGAGGCAATAATCGTCGCGCGCCGGCAGGTCGGGCAGCGCGAATAGCTCGTTGTTGCCGGGCGCCGAGAGAAAAGCGCGCGTGCCCTGGATGTAGCCGGGCAGATCGCCCACCGGCGTGAACGGGTCGGTCGGATCGAAGATGAGAATTCGCCCCACCGACGGCACGGTCAGTACCGCCGGCGCCTGAATCGAGTCGTCGACTTCGATGCCCAGTACGGCATGATTGAATTGGATCGGCGACGGAAATTCCGGGTGGACTTCACGTCCTTCCTCGTCGCCGGCGAGCGCGATCACCCGGTGGGACTTGATTCCGGCCTCGCCCAGCATCGCCATGAGGAGATTGGCCTTGTCCTTGCAGTCGCCATAACCGGTGGAAAAAACGGTCGAGGCCTTCCGTGCCTGCCAGCCGAGTCCGTAGCGCAGCCCCTTGTTGATTTCGATGTAGCGGATCTTTTGCACGTAGTCCCCGACGGCCTTGATGCGCGAGAGATTGTCGGCGCAACCGGCGGTGAGCTCCCTGACCTTGGCCGAGAGCGCGGCACTCGAGTCGCATTGCGATTGATTCAGCTCTTCCGTCACGGTCGCGACATCCGACCAGCGGGCGAACGAGCGCAGGGCAAGTTCGTGCGGATTGCCGGGGGCACCAAGATCCAGCAGCAACTCGGCGTCCCGATCCGAGCCCGGCGCCTGCATCGGCTCCTCCGGCCGATACGGTCGGTCGTACGAGGTCCAGCTCCAGGTCAGCGGATCGGGATGGGAGGCGAGCGGCGGGTGCGCGCCGAAAATCCCGGCGGTCGGGTTGAAGCCGGCGGGCACGTGGAGCGTCAGGCGTTCGGTGACGCTGGGATCGCGACCGCCAAACAGGAACGGTCCCAGTTGGCCCACCACGAGCGGCCGCCGGACGTGAAACTCGCAGGCGAACACGTCGCCGCCCAGCGCGAGGTCCGAAAGATTGATCGAGCGCGAACGAATTTCGTCGACGGCCGCGCCCGGCGAATTGGCCGCGAGGTCGACCCACTGGTCGGATTTCACGGGCTTCACGACCTTCCCGTCGCGCAGGAGCCAGGCGTCCGTGGACTGAACCTTGTCCGCCGCCCCGTTGTAGAAGGTCACCCCGGACGCCTGGTCGCGGGCGGACAACCGGAGGATTCGGATCACCACGCGATGGGTTTCATTGGCCACCCCGTGGGCGTCGACGTCGAAGGTCGTGTCATCCAGCAGCACCACGGCCGGCGCGAGCCCGACTCCATCCGGCGTGGGTGCATGGCTGATCGCGGCGAGCCAGTCCGGGATATCGAACGTCGACGCCGCGCCAATGGAAACAAGTCCCGCGAATCCCAGTGCGATTCCGAAAAGTTGGCGGGTCATTTGCCCTCCGGAGATGCGGGAGCGCCGGAAGCGGCCGGGGCGGACGGCGTTGCGGGCGGCGGGACCGGTGCGGGTTGGGAAACCGGCGCCAAGTACTTGAAAACGATCGAATGATTGTCGGACCGGTGAACGCCGTCGAACAGCTGCTTGATCTTGGGGTAGCTTGGTTTTTGGAAGGCGACGGCGCCATTGGCTCCGATCGCGAAATCCCGCTTGTAAGTCAACGTGCGCGCCTTGGGTTTGTATCCGAGCGCATAGTGCGAGCCGAGGGTGGTGGTGTAGGAACCGACGTCGGACGGCGCACTCGCGGCGTCGAGCGCGAAACCCTCGGGCAGCGTGACCTCGATGTCGTCGTGCTCGCTCCAGGCATAGGGAAACAGGATCCAGTGCTCACGGGTGTCCGCCGTGAATTGCGCCGGTTCGCCGCGCGCAAAGACATTTGGGACCACGATCAGCTTGCTGCCGGCGAGATCCGCGTAGCCGGGGACCTTGAGCTTGTACGACACCTTGAGTGGCAGCGTGCGACCGCGCAGGTTTTCCCACTTGAGCTCGGTGACTTCCGCCGCGGGCAAATTCTTCGTGATCGACTCGATGTATTCCTTGTCGATGTCCGCCGGCTCCGTGGGATTCCATTTCGCCTTTCGCGAAGCGCCTGCGTGCCCCTGGTAGCTGATCTGCACCGTGCCCTCGAGATTGCCGTCCGGGTCGACGGTGAAGCGGCCGGTGCGGGATATGAGGGAGGCCGACGCCGGGGCCGGCGGAATATCCGCGAATGTCACCTTGTCCGGGTCGCAGATGAGCGCGCTGGCGAATTCGTTGCTCCGATCCATCATGCCGAAGGGAGAAAAATAGTCTCCCGGCGCGAAGAACTTCCAGGCGCCCGGAGCACCGATCATGACGACGTTATCCCGCATGAAGAGCCAGCCGTTCGGATTGTTCGTCAGCAGCGTCTCCAGTCGCGAGCCTGCCTTGCCCAGACGAACTTCAAACCCCGCCGCTCTCGCCAGGGCGCCAAAGAGCTGGTTGATCTGGTCCGGACTGCCGGCGCCGCGGCGCAGGACGGCTTTCGGATCGGGGCCTTCGCCTTTCTTGTCCTTCTCCTTGAATTCCTGCAGCGACGCCGAATCGAAGTACGCGTAGTTGTCGATCTTCTCCTGGCAGAAATCGTAGAGACGCCGGAGTTTTTCATCGTCATCCTTCGCGCCGCGCACCAGCTCCGCCGCCTTGGCCTTGAGGTCGCTGCCCGGCTTCGTGGCCAGACGGAAGTCCTCCTCGTAGTACGAACTCAGCTGATGCCAGATGTCGTCGCTCGAGAACCATTTCAGGAAGAACGAATCGAACGAGATCAGCAGCCAGCCGCGGACGTCGCGCTCCGGCGGCATGTCGGGTTCGGAAACATACGGCGGCTGGTCCTTGATCTCGACACGCACCTTGTAGCCGGCGGTCTTCGACATCTGCGCCGCCGGCTCATTGAAGGTGAGAATCTTGTAGTCCGACGGACTGCTCTCGACAGTGAAAACGAAGTCGCGCATCGGCACGGCCTCCTGGCAATACCACCAGACATAGGTGTTCTCCTTGATGTCCTCGGAGACGGTCCACCGGATGTCGAGAATGTCGCCCGATTCGAGATTGGGCACCGCGAGGGTCTTCCGCTTGATCTTGTACGAGCCGACCTTGGCCGCGACGGAGTCGTGAAAGTCCTCCTTGCCCAGCTCGATGATCGTGTGATTGGGCTTCACGACGCGGGCGACGAGTTCGCTCACGGAGCGCCCCGCCGGGTACTCGATATTGGTGACCCCCACGTCAAGAGCGCCCTTGGCGCTGTAGATCTTGGTGCGGATCGATCGCGTGGTCCACGTGTTGCCGCTGGAATACTCGAGCGTCTGGCGCTGGAAGAGAATCTCGGCGCTGGAACCGGGAAACGACTTGCACTCGGTGGACGCAAGATCCGCATCGTCGATGGGTTCCCACGAAGTCTTGCCGAACGCGTGGGTCAAAGCGCCGAGGACGGCGGCGACCAGGAGGGCTCGAACGGGATACAAATGGCGCATAATCATAAGTTGGCGCCGGGACAGCCCGGCGTCGGGAGTGGAGGTGCGGGGCGAGGCGTCGGTCGCCGCTGGCCCGGCAGCGCCCGTTCGCCGTGTGTGCGCGTCCTTAATGAAAGGCCGGCGCCGGAACTCAATCGCGGATTGTGTCAGCAGCCTGAGTCGGTCAGCTTCCGGTCGGATGGCGGGTCTCGTCCTTCGGGTTCGTTTCGAGGCTCAGCAGGAGCGCGGCGATCGCCGCCAGAACCAGATCCCGGACCAAGTCCCAGGCCATTGAGCCACCCGGGGTGGACCCGAAACAGCCGCAGGAAATGTCGAGATGGCGGATCAGGGCCGAGGCCAGTGCCACCGTGAAAACCACCAGGAGGGACAGCATCAGTCCGAGCGCAGCCCCGCGTCTCCAGCCGCCAACTACCGCGGCGGCGCAGATCAATTCGAGCCAGGGGAGGTAGACGGCCAGCGCGACGGTCATGGGGTAGGGCAGGATCCGGTAATGATTGATGGCGGTCGCGAATTCCTGTGGATGCAGAATTTTGGCCACCGCCGCCCAGACGAATACTCCCGCCAAGGCCCACATGAGAATGAAACGAAGAATTTTCACGGATGCGCCCTTTCCCAAGCCTGCCAGCCACCGGCGAGGACGAAGACATCGATCGCGCCGAGTTCCCGCCTGAGCCGGAGAGCCACATCCTGACTGGCCTGGCATTCCCGCGAGTCGCAATAGACGACGACGCGCTGGCCGCCATGCCAGGCGCCGGCAAATTCGGGCAGCAGTGCCTCCCACCGATCCTCGTTGAGCAGGACTGCGCCGGGCACATGCCGGCGGGCAAAGGATTCGGCGTCGCGGGCATCGATCCAGAGCGTGCCGGGCGGCCACGACGCGATCGTTTCGAGACTGACTTCCTCGACTGCCGGCGCGCGCCACGTGAACGCCGGACGATGCGGATGCAGCCACGCTGTCAGCAGCGCCGGAATGACCGCCAGCGAGAGCAGGACGATGCAGTCGCGGACGAGGGTTTTCACGAGTCGCATCAAATCCGGACGGCGACCATCGACAACCGCAAATCCTTCGCCGCTGCGCGGGAACCGGCCTGCAATTAATTTAACCACGGAGGCACAGAGGGTCCAAACAATTTGCTCCGGTTATGAAATCCGGGATCGAATCCGTGGTGGTTCGTGAAATCCGCGACAAACTCCGGACCATCTCGGTAGGGTTCGATGTCCCCATCGAACCGCGGCATGGGCCCACGAACTGCACGATCCGAACCCGATCATTTTGCCCACGGAACACACGGAACCGACCTTCGTCGAAGATTCATTGAACCACGGAGACACTGAGGCACGGAGCAATTCAGAGGTCTGCATTTCTCCGTGCCTCTGTGGTTCAAAGTGACCGTTCTCGTCCCGATCCACCCGCCCGGACCTAGGGCGGCGCCCTACGACCGTGTGAGCGCGGCGCCCAAACCGTCACAAGACCCTGTGAAATCGTGTATCCAGGTGACGGATCGAAGGGTAGGCGTCGTCATTGACCCCGTTACCCTCCTATCATCGTCTGTCTCATAATAACAATTGACCCAACTCATCCATGAAAACCCACGCTTCATTCCGTCGCTCCACGGCGGGATTTACCCTCGTCGAAATCATGATCGTCGTCGTCATCATCGGCCTGCTGGCCGCGATGGCGATTCCCGCCTTCCAGAAGGTGCGTCAGTCCTCGCAGGACAAGACCGTGCTGAACAACGCCCGCCAGCTTTCCGCCGCGGCCGATCAGTACTTCCTGGAAAACGGCGTCTCGAACGTGAACTCGATCATGCTCGTCGGCTCCTCGAACTACGTGAAGGCCATCAACACGGTCGCCAACGAGACCTATCCGACCGACTACACTCAGGGCATCACGATCACGATCACGGGTGTCGCCGGTGCTCGCACCGTGACCTACGCGCCCTGAAGCCTGTAGGAATTTATCTGGCCGCAAAAAACGCAAAGGACGCAAAAGCGATCCGGTTCTTCCGGGCTGGAACATGGCGATCGTAGGCCCGGCCGCACGCAGTGCCGGCTCGGTAGGGGCGGATGTCCTCATCCGCCCGTAGAATAGTTTATGCCAGCGTCCCTCTTCTTGGGTTGCGGCTCCGCCGCGCTGTGTTCTTTTTCGGCTGGCGCAGATTCAGAAAAGGTGTGGCCGGGTCCGAAGGGCCCGGTCAGGGTCCGGAGGAGGCTGATGCCGCCATCGACTCCCGGGGGCGGACGCCCCCGGCTACATCACGCGGGAACGCTGATTCTGGCGTCGAGCCGGTTGCTGCCATCCGCGTAGGTAGTTTTCCTTCTTGCGCCTTTTTGCGGCTACAAGCTTTTTGAAACTGCTCTAGAGAATTGTTCAATCGACGATCGATTCATTCTTCGTCCGATCCGACGGCAAACCGGTGGGCGCGTTGCTAGTTCAGAGGAGCGCCGCTTGCGATCTGCTTGCGCAGGTCGTCCGCGCGGCGTTGTGCTTGCCTGGCCACGTCGGGTCCAAGCTGGCGTTCCAGGCGGTCGCGATGATTGGTCTGATCGGCCAGGCCCGAGGTGGGGGAGAGGTTGTACCAGGCGAGGGCTTCGACTTCGTCCGCCGGCACGCCCAGGCCGTGCTCATACATGTCGCCCAGCTTGTACTGGGCGAAGGACGCGCCTTGTAACGCCGCCTTGAGGTACCACCCGAAAGCGACGGCGAGGTCCTTGGGCACACCATCTCCATCCGTATACCTCCATCCCAGGGCGAGTTCGCCTGACGTGTGACCCATTTCGGCGGACTTCCGATCCCACCTCGCCGCTTCCGCCGGGTCGCGCGCGACGCCATCGCCATTTTGGTACATGCCGGCGATGTTGGCGATGGCCATGTCGTTTCCTTGCGCCGAAGCCTTTCGGTACCACACCAGGGCCTTCGCCGGGTCCCTCTCCGTTCCCATTCCCATCTGGTGCATTAAGGCAAGTTGCGCCTGCGCGGGTGCATATCCTTGGTCCGCGGCTTTTCCAAACCAGTAGACCGCGAGGACCGGATTTCGCTCGAGCCCGTCACCATTGTAGTAACGAAACCCGATCGCATACTGATACACGGGATCGTTGATGTCGGCGTGACGCAGCACGTTTTCGTGATCCAGCGGGTTGGGTGCCTCCTGGCCGCGGGGTGATGGGTTCGCCGCCGACGAATCCTTTTCCGATGCAACCGCGGCAGCCGGCGTGGCGTCGGATTCGCCGCCGATTTTGGCCAGCTTGAAGGCGATGCGGATCCGGACGCTGTCCCCCGGCAGGTTGCGCAGAGCCGCTGGCAGTTCCGCATGCGAGAAGCTGCGGATGAAATTCCTGAATCGCTCCATCTCGGCAGCATCGGTCGTGAAGGCCTTCGCCATTTTGTCGGCGGGTCCGATGCCATTCAGGATGTTTCGGCGGAGCGACGCCATGGTGGGGGAGGCGGGGGAATTGGTCAGGGATTCGAGGGCGACGCCTCCGGTCCGCTTGTCGATCGCGAGGACGCATTCGGCCTCAATCTCATGCGCCCACTCCCGGGCCTCCGCGGTGTCGCGCGCCAGATTCCACTGCTCCATCACGGCATGCTGGAGGCCGGACACAAAGGCCATCGCCTCCGTGAGCTGCGTCGAATAGGCATCCGCACCGGCGGCCGGTTCGGAATGCGGCGTCGCCTCGCCCACGCGCGGCCGCGGCCGGGGTTTGGGCGTTGCGGCCGGGGCGGACGAGATTTGCGCGCGCCACAGGTGTACGGTATCCGAGGACTGACCGTCGAGAACGGCGACCGAAACGGCCGACGACCATGAGTTGACCTTGGTGAAATAGGAGGCGTCCTCGAGCGGCCAGCCGTCGGCATATTCCACACCCAGCGCCGAAACCACCGGAACCAGCGCGGCGATCAGCCCAAGAATGAAACGAGTTTTTCGCATGCGTGCCTTGTTCACGATCGGGAGCTTTCGGTCAGCAGGGCCATTAATAATGCGAGGAGTTCCTTTATTTCGTAGGCAAGAGTTCCTTCTTCGCGCGATCTTTGTATTTGCGAAGCGTGGCCATCGACTCGTTGAGAAGCGTGAAAAAGTCGCTTCCAACCGGCTTCGCAACAAAGGTCTCGTGACTCCATCTTAGGAGCTCGCCCGCACTACTGAAACAGTAGAAGTCCGGATCGCTCACGATTTTCAGGCATGGCGTGAGGCTCGACCGACTGGCGGCGCGAAACTTCGGCGTCTGATGCCGCAAGCTGATCCAATCAGGAAGTCCGCCATCGAGACCATAGACGTAAAGGCCGCGCTGAAACATCCACGCCGCACCGCCTTTTCGATCCGGCCATGCCCTTTCGGACGCACCAACATAAAGGCCATCCAAGTAGCTGCCAATGAAGCACCGAAAATCTTGTGGGAGCGAGCAATCGATCTCGCGACAGAACTGATCTATTTGCGCGTCCGTCGGCGGCGACTTCGCCGCGAACAGGACCTCAAGATCTTCGTCAAGGTGCGACCGGCACAGCTCGTTGTAATCGCTTACGGTCCTCATGAATTTCGCCAAAGGTTAGAGACAAGCCACTACCGGAGGCCATTGGCTTGGGTGGCGGGTCGAGCTCATCTGTCAGGTCGCGGAAGGATCGATGTCCGCTCGCTTCCAGTAGAAATAGTAGGAAGCCAGGAAACTGAAGAAGCACAGCAAAAACAGGAGCTTTAGATTCTCACTCCACTCTCTTCCGTACCAGAAGCGAATAAGCATAACCCAACTTTGAATGAATAGGTAGACTGCCGACAGCCAGCAAACGAAGAGAGGAAGAAAAAAGATTACGAATAAAGGGAAATGCTGAATCGCCGCACGTACTCGCTCCGGATCAAAGAATGCAGCGACGATGGCGAAGAGCGACGACAGGCCTAACGCCCAAAGATTTACAACGAATGCAAGGCGCATCATTTAGATGGTGCCGAATGCTCAAGATGATCCCGGCCGCATCAGCGGCATTGGCACTCGCGCTTGGTTGGTTTCCGTTCTCAGATCATCGGCTCTCCATTGGGGACGAATCCGTCTCGGCTCAATTCGCCCGGCCGCATCAGATCCCCGGAGTCCCAGCCCGCCAATATTCCAATTCGCTCCGCCGGGGTCCCCAGGCCGCCATAAAGCTCGGGTGACATCAGCGAAGTCGTGAGCAGCAAGGTGTAGGACAGGGCGAACATGAAATTGCCCTCGTTGCCGAGCCCCTCTCCGTTCTCGCGATTGAAGATCAGGCCGGCTGACTTCAGCGTCGTCACGTTGAGGCTCGCGTGATCGGGGTAGTGGCGCTGCTTGCCGAACACCCACTGCGCCTCCTGGTCGGCGGGGTCGTACTGCCCCATGAACGCGACATACAGATCGGCATATTCCTCATCCTCGGAGCTACATTTCTCCGCGAGGCCGAAATAGAGCGCCCGAATCTCAAAGGGACAGGGACTTTTCTTCAGCACCTCTGGAATCCAGTTTCGCGCCGCTTCCTCGTCACCCGAAACGTCCAGTGATCGAATCTTGCTCCAATCATCGTGCGGCAGGTGATTGGAGCACCAGTCGATCATGGTGCCAAGACCTTCGGGAAACGGCTTCCGCGTCCGTATCGCCGCGCTTAATTCGTCGAAGAACTTGTCGGGATCAAATTCCATCAGAGCGTTTTTTTGATGAAACGTTCAAGATGAGTCCCGGCCGTAGGCCAACGGCTCGTGTGGTTGGTCAGCCCTTTTTTCGAAGTTGAAATGCATGGGAGAAAACCGTTGCGAACGAAAAACCGGCGACCTGCCAAAACCACACGCTCGTGATGAGGAAGCCAATACCGAAAGCAACAAGTCCTAGAAAAGAGCAGAGGAGGGCCGCCAGCGCGATGGCCCACGCGTGCCAATACGCCCGGCCGCCTTCGAGCACCCGACGCAGCGCGCGAAAGGGATCGAACACTTCTCGGGGATCGAGCGTAAAGCAGTAGTGCGACATGTAGCCAGGAACCGCGATGGTCGCGATGATCCAAAGGAGCGCAGCCACCGCGTGGAGCCAACCGTACTCCATGCGCCGTGCCACGAACTCGCATAGTAACGCTGGCAAATGATACTCTATCATGCCCAGAAAGGTGATCGTCCCGTGCTTCATCAGGGCGGGGTAGTCGCGCCAGGCCGGCCAAGCGGATTCGCCGTGCTGCATGCGGTGGGTCATGGCAATGCGATGTCCCATGTTCAGTACCCAACCTACAATTGGAACCAAAAGCCAAAGCGCACCGATCGCGACTTCGCGGCGTGCGACACGAGATTGGAGCGGAAATCGAAACGCCGTCGAAAGGCGGAGCGGCGCGGATAGATCAATTTCTTGGGTGGCGCCCATCTTCTTCGGCTAACGGTTAAGGGGAGCCACGTCCGGAGGCCGCTGGCTCTGACTGGTTGGGCTCCTTTGGCTGAAAGGCAAAATCGCCGAACGCAAATATCCTATATTCCCACGACGGCACTCCCACTGGGCGAATCCGCTCACACCACAGTAGTCCGCTGCCGATCATCACTCCCTGCCAATTCTTAAACGGCGCCTCCTTTTCGGCGACTTGAAAACGCCCGAGCAATTCGGGTGTAAGCCGGTGGAGAACGATCGCGGAAAATTCCTCTTCGTTCGTCACGATCCGCGGTTGCGCTTTCGTTGTGACGGCGATCGGGAATGCCGTATGCGCGGCAATCCAGTCTGCGTCCTTTCTTTCTATAGCGGCCAACACCTCGGAAAGGAACTTTCGGTCTGCGGACGTCACGTCGTAATCAGCCCGCGCCTTCATTGTGAATATGGCAACGAAACCGAATAGAAGCAGGAGCGAGGACTTCATTTTCGTTCGCCGATCGTTAGAGATCTGGCGTGCGCGAGCGAGCGGGGAATGAGGCCTTCCGAGCTAGTTGAAATGTGGCGGGGCTGATGGGACGGGGTCGGGCGGGCCCCCATCGGATCGGCCCGGCGTTTGGGATCAGGCGCGCGGGAGCATTTCATCGGCTTTTCACCGGGCGTTCATCAAGCCTTCACGGACGCGGGGTAGGATGCGCTCAATCAATCCTCATCATGCGTACATCCCGGGAGTGGGCGGAATATTTTCAGCAAAACGAACGGACCCTGCTCGGGATCCCGTGGGAGCTGGGCGGGGACCTGACTCCGGCCGAGATTGCGGCGATCAGCGCATCGGTCCAGGAGTTCCAGGCCGGCGAGAGCTCGGAGGGCCGGCATCTGATCCGCTACGCGCGTGAATATGCCGCCCGTTCGGGCGACGTCTTCTATCTCGACGCCATTCGGGGCCTGATTGCCGAGGAGCATCGGCACGCGCGTGATCTGGGCCGGATCATGCAGCTGAACGGAATTCCGGCCGTGAAAACGACTTTCGCCGACCGGGTCTTTCGCTTTCTCCGCAACTTCATGGGCGGCCTGGAGATTTCCGTCACCGTGCTGGTGATGGCGGAGATCATCGCCAAGGTCTACTACGCGGCCCTGCGGGAAGCCACGCGATCCATCGTCCTGCGCCGGCTGTGCGATCAGATCCTGTGCGACGAGGTGCGGCACGTGGAATTCCAGACCGACCAGCTCGTCCGGCTGCGGTCGGATCGCGGGGCGTTCGGTCGAGGGCTGACCATGATCCTGCAGGTTGTCCTGTTTTCGGTTACGATCGGGGTGGTGTGGCTCGGGCACCGGCGGGCGCTCGCGCGCGGCGGCTATCCGGCCCGGCGCTGGGCGGCAGATTGCTGGCAGGAGTTCCGGGACGCCTTTGCCGCGACGCCAGTCCCGGTGGAGGCGCCCGTGGCGGCCGGCCGATGAACTCTTTCAACGCGGAAATATGAACGGAAAACGTCGACCCGCGTGCGCCAGCCGCGCACCCCTTTTTGCGGATTTCCTGTTTACGGTCGGCGGTGCGCCGGACGGTTCTTCACCGGCGAATCCGACGTCCGCCGGGATTCCGCTCCGCGAAACCCAGAGCAAGGCGCAGGCGATTGAATCGCTGCCGCCCGGAGAAACCACCATCGTTCTTGCCGCCACCTCAATTCCGCAAGCCCGACGCCGTCAACGCGTCTCCATCACGAACCCAGGCTGATCCCACCGATCGGCCCCCAATCCAATCGTTACCTGATTCGCATTCAAAACACGTAGAGTACCGGCACCGCGCTCACGCGCGATGCCCTCTGCGCCTTCTCATTCCGACTGGTTCGGCTTCTTCATTAGAGGTCGCTTAGGAACCACTGCTTGGTGAAGTTCGAGAAATCATCCATCTGCCGCATGGAAACACCAAGAATCCCGCCTTCCCATTTTGAAAACGCCGGCAATCCAGATGGAGTCATCACGTGCTCTGGAAACGTTCTTATCGTGTAGACGGCATTTTGTGATCCAAACTCTTCGCCAAGGGTGCGGAAATAAAAGCCTTCGACGTAGAATTTCCGAACCCCACGATGCGAGAGATAGATTCTTTCAAATCGCTCGTCTTTCTTTTTTGCTGCGTATTGTAGAAACACGCGAAACACGTCGGCTGGACTATTCGATCCGGCAACCGCCGTCAGGTCGTAGACAATTGCGGAACCTGGCAGCCAACCGTCGTAAGAGACTCTGACCTCGATTCCAGCGTTTCTGGAATCAGATGCGAGGACTTCATTCATCGGCTGCTGTAGATTCATCCACGCGTACACTGCGATTCCAGCAGCTGTGATTGCCGCCACAAGGAGAGCGATGAGGGGCTTTTTCATTTTTGCCGACGTTCAAGATGACAGCCACGGCCGGAGGTCGTTGGCTCGGGCGGCTGGTTGTGCTGGATTGGGTGGATGTGGAATCCGGTCAGACTTGCCTTTTCCAAGGCGGCAGAAAGCACTCCACTAACAACAATCAATGGGCCTCTTGCATTGTATGAGCCGAAGAAAACATCCGTCCTAAAAATGTGCCCAACCGAGGGAAATTCATCGACAAGCATGACGGGAGTGGCGCCAGCAGTTTGGGAAAACAGGTCACACTCCGGACAAAACCCCGCTTGGCGCGTCCCTCGCCGTTTTAGATCGAAGCTCACAAGGCGTGATGGGACGAGGTGAAAAAATCCCGGCTCTGCTGGCAGCGACACGAAGGCTCCCGAATCTTCGCGCAATTTCAGCGCGATATCGCGGAATCTGGAGCTGACGATCATCGCATGATCGTAAGTGCAGGATACGTCTTGCTTCTTCTTCCCAAGCGCGAAACTCGGACGAGTGTGGTCCCATTTCTTCTTCCATCCGCAGGACGAACAGAAGACTTCTTCGGGCACATCGGCGTAGAGGCGCTTCTCACAAGACGCGACCATGTATCGGTCATTATCGTAGCCGGTCAAGTATGCCGCGATCTCGGTCATCTTTCTCTGCACAACGTTTGAAATCAGCCACGAGGACCGTAGGTCCGAGTTGGCTGTGACGACTGGTTCGGCTTTTTCATTTTAGCGCCTTCCCTGAAACGCGCATGAACACCAAGAGCAGAACAACAGATAGTGCGAATAGAGCACCGATCACGGTGAAGCGCACAAACGGCTGATCACGCCGC
>DASZXI010000029.1:0-24989 GCA_035545955.1 Candidatus Didemnitutus sp.
GCCGGAAAGGATTGGCCGCAAAAGGGCACAAAAAACGCAAAGGATACGACCCCCACTCACCTTCGACCCGAATACAGGTAGGGCGCGACCGCCGGGCGCGCCGTCTTTCGCCTGCAAACAGGCACCCTAGTCTCTTCTGCATGCAGAATTCCCAAGGCGCCTATAGGCGCGGAAGACTTGCGCCGGAGCGCAGGTCCTTTGCGCGAATCATAGACTATTCACGAGGACCGTGTGGTGGGGCGGGACCGCTGGGCCCGCCGAGAATTGAAGCGGCGCACCCAGCGGTCGCGCCCTACCTTGTTCTACTGGCAAGCAGGCTACTGCATCTGGAATGGAAAGGTCAGCCGGACCCGATCAATGCTCGCTGTCCGATTACCGAAACTTCGCGATCCGCGCCGCCACGTCCGCCCGCAGGCGATCGATGTAGGCCAGCGTGAACTCGGTGAGATCCAGCGACGGATTCACCACCAACGGCGTCAGATCGATTGCCCACGTGATGCCGCTCATGCGATCCGTGGCATGCGATGTGTGAAAGGTCGCATTGGCCGACCGGCGGCCCAGCGTCGCAAGGTCGTAGCGCTTGCCGCCCGTCACCTGCGAATCGAAAATCTTCAGCAACTGACTCGACAACGTCTCATGCCGCCCGGAATCGAGTGCGACCTTGTCCGCGTCCACCACCCAGTCGAGGTCCCGCCAGACCTCGCACCCGACCACGCGCGCCGGACGCTGCGCCGCCGGCAGGTCGCGCAACGCCTCGAGGCAGCGCGCCAGGACGGCCACGTGCGTATCGTGTTTGTCGGCCGGATTGTGCAGATAAACGATCTCCGGACGACAGCCCGCGAATATTTGCCGCAGGTCTCCAACGACGGACGGATGCCGCGATTTCTTCACTTCCGCGCTCGGATGCGCCAGTTGGATTTGAATCGCATATTTTCCCAGCACGGCCGCCTTGCGCTGCTCCTCGCGCCGAACCTCCTGCATCTGCTCGTCGGTCAGCGATGCATAGGCGCCCGTGCGCGGCGATCCGGCACCGTTAGTCACCACCACGCCGCCGAACGCCTTGCCTGCCTGATCGAGCGCATCGGCGATCCCGGAGTGCGCCATGATCTCGAGGTCGTCCTGGTGCGCGCCCACGGCCAGGTGCGTCACCTTTGCCAGGGCCGAACCCGCCGGATCTCCGTTCGGTACGAAAACATCGGCGCGCGGGTGGGAAAAGTTCATGGGAGGGAAAGAGGGATTTTGACCACGGATTTCACGGATTGGCACGGATGAATTTTCAGCGGTTGACCAACGACGGAACGTCCGCCGCTGCTTCGCCCATTCCCAAGGGTGTCTTCCGCCGAAAACCCATCGTGTTTATCCATGTTATCCGTGGTCAAAAAGGGTGGCTGCGCGTGGCAGGGTTGGGAAATTTCAGGCGGGCGCCGGCAGGCTCGCCGCGGCGATCGCCTGGCCGTGCCGCTTGTTTTTCTCGTCGGGAATGTGCAGTTGGAGACGGCGCGCGACCGCCGGGGCTTCCGCTTCCAGCACCCGGTTCGCCTCGCTCAGGATGAGCGCGCCACCCTCCCCGCTCGTGACCCGGCCGAGGACGAGCACGTGATGCACATCGTAGTTGTCCGCCAGCAGCGCCAAGGTGTAGCCAAAGCAAAGGCCAACGGTCGTGAATACCGAACGCGCCCGGGCATCGCCTTGACGAAACGCCGTCTGAACCGACGCGAGGATCTCCGCGGGCGGCGTCCCCGTCGGGAACTCGAAACCGGCCCGTTTCGCGAAGCGCGCGACACCCTGCTGCGAGAAGTACTGCACCCCGCAGCCGGCATCACCCGACCACTCGTCCACGGGCGCCGCGGACTGGTAGTCGACCGGAACAAAGGCCAGTTCGTTCAGCCACGAGGTGATCTCGCCCGTGGGCGTTACGTACCCGCCCGCCATGCTCGTCCCCATCGAAATCCCCAGCACCGCGTTTTCATGTAGCGACATCGCGCCGGCCAGGGCCGCCACCTCGCCATCGTTCACAACTTCGAAGGGCACATCGCCCCACTGGCGACGCAGCGCGAAGAACATCGGACGAATCTCCCGCTCAAAGCGGTCGCGCGGGACGCCGCGAAAAAGCGAGGCGACGCGAACCTCGTTGGCCACATAGACGCCCGCCGCGCTGCCCCCGATGGCATCAACGCGCGGCAGATGCGCCGCGGCGCGCGCGATGGAATCGTTCACGCCCGAAATGTGATAGGCCGGGTCGCTCTGGAAATAGGGATCCCACGCGACTTCCTCGGAAAACACGACCTGTCCGTCGATGACGGCCGCGGTCTTGCGATCGCTGCCGCCAAGGTCAAAGCCGATGCGACAACCCTTCAGGTGACGTCCGAGAGGCTGGCCGGCGTTGCATTCCGGAGGGAGATCCGCCCAGCTGCAGGCAACGATCGCGAATGCCTGGCCGTAGATGCGATCGCCCATGAAATCCGCATCGAAGGCGCGTATTCCGCCCGGCGCATAGATCCGTGCGAGCGCGGCCGCGAGTTCCGGCGCGCCAGCAATCGCCACCCGCGAACCGCCCTTCTGCCAGAGCAGGAATTTCAGCTTCCGCTCGACGAAGCGGAGCGTGAGTTCGCGCTGCGAATGGTTTTCGCCGAGAATGCGGCCTTCCCACCGGGACACTCCGCCGCCCGGACGCTGCAACGCCAGACCAACGGGACGCGACGCCGGGTCCGCCGCCGCGAGCCGGGCGTAGGCGCGTTCCCACAGGAAGGCGGGCAGGAAATCGGGTTCAAGCGGGGGACGGAGGTCGGGAGGAACAATGACCATCGGAGGACGGGGACAGAAGTGCGGGAGAGAGGTGGAAAGTTGGAAGGTGACAAGGGTCCCCCCAGCGCCGGGAGTGTCCCGGCGTCGTTGGGAATCCGCCCGATCAGGTACCTCGCTTGCGCTGGCTGAAGATGGTTTCGATCTCCTCGAGGGTTTTGCCTTTGGTCTCGGGCAGGAAAAAGGTGGCCGTGATGAAGTAGACCACGGTGCAGGCGGCGAAGCCGAAGAACATCGTCGAGTAGCCGAGCTGTCCGACGGTCGGCAGGAAAGCGGCCGCGATCACAGTCGACACCGCCTGGTTAATGAGCAGCGCGATGCTCATGCCGTTGGAACGGATCCGCGTGGGCATGAGTTCCGACAAGGCCAGCCAGACGCACACGCCGGGGCCGATGGCGAAGGAGGCCATGAACGCGAAAATTCCAATAGCCGTCAGCCAACCGCTCGTGAGCGAGGGAATCGGTGTGATCCGCGCGTGCTCGATCCGCAGCGGCGCGTGGCGCGCTGCCTCCAGGTCAGCCCAGGGATTCGAGAAAAACGCGACCACCCGGTTCATCGGCAGACAGCTTTCCCGCGAAAGCTCGAGCGCGGGCGCCGCACGATCGTCGGAGCGAACGACCTTGGTCGCCGTCCGAAAATCACCGTACGAATAAATGATCACCAGGCTTACGGGCGCTTTCGTCGGATCGAGTCCCGCAGCTCCCGTTCCCGCCAGCCAGCGCGAGGCCACGTCCGGAGTGAACGTCACCTTGGCGGCGGCGCCGGCCTCGGCCTGGACGGCAGCGGCGCAATCCACCGCTTGCGCCTCATTGCGGTGGAAAAGCACGGCGACAAAAAGCAGCGAGACAATGACTCCGGCGCTCCCGCGCGAGAGGAGAAACTTTCGCCCCTTGCGGTCGACCAGCGCCACGCCGGCCATCGTGACCGCAAAGTTGACCAGCGTCAGGATCAGGTAACCGCTGTGGGACTGCACATCGGACAGGCCGCCCTGCAGCAGGATGTCGGTGTTGTAACCGATGATCGAATTCACGCCCGTCGCCTGGTTGCAGGCGAGAATCACGCAGGCCATCACGAACGGAACGACGTAGCGCCGCTGCAGGAGCGAGCCGCCGGACGCGGTTCCTGCCTTGGGAGCCGCATTCGTCTCCGCCGTTCCCATCTCTTCAAACTCAACATTCGACTGCTCCGAGGTGCGCGACCGCAAGAGCGCCGCCCGGGCCTCTTCCTTCCGTCCGTGACGGAAAAGCCAGCGCGGCGATTCCGAAACGATGAAACTGCCGAACACAAAAAGAATTCCCGGCGGGAGCGACACCCAGAAGATCGAACGCCAGGCGGTGTCCTTGTAGGCCAGGATCTGCTCCGGTGTCCCCACTTTGGAAACTTCATCGACCCGCTGGCTGAAATAGACGCCGATCAGCGCCGCCACCACGATGCCGCCCGTGAGCAGCCATTGAAAAATTCCCGTGCCTTTGCCGCGGGATTCGGCGGAAAGACATTCGGCCAGATAAAGCGGGACCACCACGCCGATGAAGCCGCCGCTCATGCCCTGCAGCAGTCTCCCGGCAACCAGCGGACCGTATCCCGGCGCCAGCGCGATGATCGGAATGCTCGCCACAAAGAACAGTCCGCTGATGATCATGAGCTTTTTCCGCCCCATCCAGTCGGCCAGCAGTCCCGCGAACAGCGTCGAAAACACGCTGCCCAGCAACACCGCAGCGACAACAAACGAAAGCTGGCTGCGCGACAAATTCGCGGTCGCTTCGAGATACGGATACGCACTCGCGATGATACCGACATCCACGCCGTACAAGAGTCCGCCCAGTCCGGCCACGAGGAGGAGGAAGCGGTTGTAGCCCTGGGGTGTGCCGGTCATGGGTGCGGTGGGGTTGGAAACAAAGGATCAGGGACGACTACTCTTTTTCCTTCGGCAGAGGAATCTCGGTGGCGATGAGATGCGCTTTCCAGGCATCGCGGGCGAGCTGATCACGCTTCGCGGGCTCCGCCGCCGCCGCCAGCAGGAGCCGAATGGACGACGTCATCGGAAACACCACCGCCGCGGCGGTGGGTTTGTCGGCGACCGCGATCGCGGAGGCGATCGCCGCCTTCTTCTCCGCAGTGAGTGGCTGACTCGCGAGCATTGCATCGATGCACGCCTCGCCGGCATCGGCCAATGCGACCACGGTCCGGGCCGAACTGATGCGGCCCTGAGCGATCGGAGCATCCGCGGCGGGCGCCTTGGCGACCAGATCCGCCGCCTTCGCCCAAGCCATCAGTTGCGTCTTGAATCGGGTCGCCCGGTCGGCATCGAGCGCGCCGGGGGCGAAAAGCCAGTCGTCCACCGCGACATTGAACGAGCGAACCTCCAGACTCTCCGGCTTGCACCAGTCCGCGAGATCGTTGCTGGGATTCAACTGCGTGACGTCCGGCTGCAGTCCGCCGCGCTTGTAGTGTGTCACCGGCTGCACGAGCGACGCGAGCGTCACCAGCGCGCCGCCGGTTGCGCTCTTCGGATCTATTCCGGGCGCGTGAATGCGGGAATTGTTGTCCTGCTGCGCGCCCGCCTCGGCCAGGCGCTGATCGACAATCGCGAGGCGCCGATACATGTCCTCAACGTCGTTGACGGACCCGGGCGACCACAGACGCTCGGCGATGGCGGCGGTCCGCGGCCAGATGCGCGTGTCGATCGTGTCCGGAGTCACCCACTCGGCCCACATGGTGGCCTCTCCGCCGTAGACCAGATGACGGGCCGCGGCCGGAATCACGGAGTTCGCCGGCAGAGGATCGTTGCGATAGTGCTGCTCAGCGGAATAGTTCAGATCGATATAGTAGCCATTCGACAGGATCGCGGGATAGCCGTGATTCACGGCATCGGCGAGACCCGTCTGGCCGCGCCAGGACTGGATCATCGTTCCTTCCGGCAGACCCGGCTGCAGGATCTCATCCCAGCCGATCATCTTCTTGCCGTACTTCGCGAGAATCACCTGCAGCTTGCCGTTGAAATACGTCTGCAGCCCCTCGTTGTTCTTCAAGCCGTGTTCGCGAATGAACTTCTGGATGTGCGCGTTGGCGTTCCAATCGACGCCATTGTTCTCGTCGCCGCCCACGTGCAGGTACTCGTCGGGAAAGAGCGCGGCCATTTCGCCGAGAAACCCGTCGAGCAATTCGTACACCTTGGGATTCGTCGGGTCGAAGACCGGATCGAAGACGCCCCAATGGCGCTCGATCGTGTACGGACCCGGCGCGCTCGCGAGCTCGGGATAGGCCACCAGCCAGCTGGTGGCGTGGCCGGGCAGATCGAATTCCGGCACCACCCGGATTCCGCGGTCGGCCGCGTAGGCGATGATCTCCCGGATTTGCTCCTGCGTGAAGTAATGTCCGTCGGAACCGAGTTCCTGCAGCTTTGGGAAGCGTTTGCTCTCGATCCGGAAGCCCTGGTTCTCCGTCAGGTGGAGATGCAGCACGTTGAGCTTCACGAGCGCCATCGCGTCGAGATTGCGCAAGATGACTTCCTCCGGCTGCCAGTGCCGGCAGACGTCGATCATCAGGCCGCGCCAGGGAAAACGCGGCGAATCCTCGATCGTCACCGCCGGGAAAAACCAGCCGCGCTCATCCTTTTGCAGCAATTGCGTCAGTGTCGCGAGACCGCGCAGCGCTCCCGTAGTCGTGGCCGCGGTCAATGTCGCCCCGTGCGCGTCGATCGTAAGCGTGTAGCGCTCCTCATCCCCGAGTTTCGGCAGCTCCGGAGAATTCGCCGCAGTCTTGATTTCCACGACCTCCATGCCGCGAGCGGTCGCCACGGCGATCCCGGTGCGCCGGTGAATTGAGTCGGTCCAACGCGTCACCGCAGTCCGCAGGCGCATGTCCTCGGGTCGATCAATCGCCACTCCGAGCGCCGCATCGACATCCAGACGGCCGGAACCTGGCGTGATGGCCGCTGGTGCGGGCATCAGTTCGTGTGCGCCCAAGCTGGTGCTGGCGAGGAGCAGGATCAGGCCGGCGATGCGGAGGAATCGCTTCATGGGATCACAACGAAACACGGCGGAGAAATTCCTCAGGGGTGTAGCGTTTGAAGGCTTCGATCGCCTCGTATTCAGCGAGGCCAAACTGATTGTACTGCTCGGCGAGCCGGCGGCTGCGATCCTCAGTCCGCTGCCAGAACTCGCGGCGGTCATCGCCGGGAAACAAGGCCTGATCCTTTTGCGTTTCGTGGCGGAAGATCGCGCGCCGACGGCGCAGCACCTCCTGGGGACTGAGCGGTACGGCGAGGTCGATCTCGTCCGGTTCCCACGACGCCCAGGCGCCGCGATAGAGCCAGAGTTCGGTCTCCTGCAGCCACGCCGCACCCGCCTCGGCGGAAAGGGCCTCGCGCAAGGCGGCCAGACACAGGCGGTGCGTGCCGTGCGGATCGACCAGATCGCCGGCCGCGTAAATGAGGTGCGGCTGCAGCTCCGAGAGCAGGCGACGCATCGCCTTCACGTCGGCGTCGCCGAGACGACGATGTCGCACCGGCGCACTGTCGTAGAAAGGCAGGTCGAGAAAATGGAGCCGCGTCGGCGGCACGCCGCAAACGCGCGCGGCCGCGGTCGCCTCGTGCCGACGAATCAATCCCTTCCAGCGCTGCCACTCTCCGCGCGGCGGCAGCGAGCCGGCTTGCGCGAACTGTTCGCACCATTTGGCCACGTCGCCGTTTCCGCTGAGACCCGAGTCGCGCGCAAACATCAGCACCCGCCACAACGATTCGTCCGAAACCGCGGAGGCACCCGAGACCTGATACGCCACGTGCACCTCGTGACCGTGCTCGACCAGACGGCAGAGCGTGCCGCCCATCGAGATCACGTCATCGTCGGGATGCGGCGACAAAACGAGCACGCGCTTCGGAAAGACATTCGCCGAGGCCGCGCGCAGCGGCCGCACCGGTGCATCGCCCGGTTGCGTGCGTTTCGGATCACGTCCGCCCGGCCAGCCCGTGATCGTGTGCTGCATCTGGTAGAAACCCGCGCGATTCGTCTCGTACGCGGAGCCGTGCACGCGCACCAGGTCCTGCAGGCCGGCGTCGTTGTAGTCCTGGTCGGTAAGTTTGAGGATCGCTTTTCCCGTGCGTTGCGCGAGCCAGAGGATGGCACGGCGAGTCATCGACTCGTCCCAGGCGAGACCCTGATCCTCGAGCGAACCGTTCAGCCACGGCGTGCGGAAGCGCGTGAGTGCGCTCGCGCCCGCCTGATCGAGGACGAACAGCGCATTGTCGTGCTCCTGCAGGAACGACGCGGTGACCTTCGAATTCGGTTCCTCCTCCACAGCGGTGCGCACGATGTCGGCCTTGTGCCGGCCCCACGCCATCAGCACGAGACGCCGTGCATCGAGGATCGTGCCGACGCCCATCGTGATCGCCTGGCGCGGCGTGTGTTCCTCGCCGCCGAAATCGCCGGCCGCGTCACGGCGCGTCAGTGGATCCAGCACCACCAGCCGCGTGCGCGAGCGACGCGGACTGCCGGGTTCGTTGAAACCGATGTGGCCGGTGCGGCCGATGCCGAGGATCTGGTAGTCGATCCCGCCGGCCGCGCGGATCACCTCCTCGTACGCGCGGCACGAAGCGTCAACCTCGGCCAGCGGCACCTCGCCGTCGGGAATGTGCACGTTCTCCGGCTTGATGTCCACATGCGCGAACAGGTGCGTGCGCATGAACTGGTGATAGCTCTCCGGATGCTCCGCGCCGAGCGGATGATATTCGTCGAGATTGAACGAGATGACGTTGCGAAAACTCAGCTCGCCCGCGCGGTGCAGGCGCACCAGTTCCGCGTACACCGCCACGGGCGTGGACCCGGTGGCGAGACCGAGCACCGCCATGCGGCCCTCGCGCTGACGGCTGCGGATCAGTTCCGCGATCTCCCCGGCCACCCGTCGCGAGGCCTCCGCGCTGCCGGAGAAAACGGCCAGCGGCACGTGTTCATGATGGCTGCGGACGAGGGGTGTCAGGGCGGACATGGGGAAATCTCGTGGTGCCGATATTAAGACTCGCCAGTCTGATAGGAAATGGCAGAAATGACGATGTTTTTAGCAAAAATGCCACAGGCCCCCACGGTCACACTCGACACGGTCGCGGCGCTGCTTCCCCACCCGCCCTATCAACTGCTCGGACGCCGGCCGGGACCGCTCGTTCTCCCCGACAATATTGTCTGTTTTCAGCGACAGTCGGGGGCGGAACTGAACCGTCCGCGCCGCGGCCGTGCGCTGCACCATCGCTTCGTGCTGATGATGGCGCTGCGGGGAACCGTTGGCGTGTGCGTCGACGACCGCATCATCCAGTTGCGCGGCGGAGAGGGACTGCTAGTGTTTCCCTTCCAGTTTCACCACTACGTCGAGGAAGGCGTGGGACGCCTCTTCTGGCTGTTCATCACGTTCGACCTGGCCGACGCGGAGGCGCTGCAATCGATGCAGTACCGACCCTTCACCCTCACTCCGCCGCTGCGGCTTCTCGCCACCGAGTTGATTCAAGCCTACCGCGACGAGGGACGCATGTCGGAGCTGCCGGCCCTGTTGCTCGCGATCCTGCTGGCCCGCATGCGCCGGCAGGGACCGGCGCCGCGGCACAAGCTGACTCCCCTCGCCGCGCCGGGCATGGTCATGCAGGTCAACCAGCTCGCCCATCGCGCGGGCGAGCCGATCGGAATCAAGGAAATGGCCCACGGCCTCGGCATCAGCCAGAGTCACTTGCGCGCGCGCTTTCGCGCCTCGTGCGGCGTGAGTCTCGGCAAGCATCTGCGGCGGTTGCGCCTCGAGCGCGCCTGCGGCCTGCTGCGCCTGACGCCGAATCGCATCTCGGAAATCGCGGAGCAATGCGGCTTCAACTCGATCTATAGTTTCAGCCGCGCCTTCCGGAGCGCCTATCAGCTTTCGCCGATGGCATATCGTCAGTCGGTCGGCCCGCACGGCGGGCCGCGACATCGCCGGCCGGCGGCGGCGGGGAAGTGAGTGAGGTGGAACCGGACCTCCGGGCCGGTTCATCATAGTAGCGCGCCCGGAGGTCGCGCTCCACCTGTTGCATTCGAGCCAGCATTTCAACTATCCGCGCCGGGGCGGTTCGCGGGTATCGACGAGTTCGGCGCCTGATTTCGCGAGTTCCACATTGGTCTCTGACTGGCGGCATACGGCGATGCCGCCCTACATTTCCAAAAACAAACAGGGGCCCGGCGCTAAGCACCGGACCCCTGGATTAGACCTAACCCCTAGTAATTATTTCGAAACGGATCGAGTCGCGATCAGAACGCGAAGTGGATTCCGGCCGTGTACATGCGGCCGGTCTTGTAGGCGTCGGCGAACAGCTTGGCGCCGTTCGGAACCGTGAAGTACTGCTGGTACGTCTCGTTCGTGAGATTGCGCGCGGTGATGACGAGCGACAGGTTCTTCGTGAGCGAGATCGACGCGTTCGCATCCAACTCCGTCAGCGGCCGGGTGAAGACCGTCGAGGAGCCGTTGAACGAGCCCGTGGCGAAGTCGTCGCGCCAGGTGTACGTCAGGCGGAACAGGCCGAAGTGATTTTCGAAGTACGGCCCGATGTTGATCTGGTTCTTTGAGGCGAACGGCAGCGTGCCGGTCTGACCCGAGGCGTTCATGTGCGTGTAGTTGGCCTGGAGGCCGAACCCGCTGGTGAACTCCTGCTGGTACGAGAGCGCGATGCCCTTCGAGGACGCCTTGCCACCATTCTGCGGACGCGTGACGTAGAAATACTGGTCTTCCCACGTCGTCGTGTTCGCGTGCACCTCGGGCTGCGTGACGTTGATGATGTAGTTCTCGATGTCCTTGTAGAACAGGTCGACCGAGAAGTAGGAATTCTTGGCGAAGTACCAGTCGTAGGCGACGTCGGTGTTGATCGACTTGTACGGATCGAGTCCAGTGGTGCCGCCAACGCCGTTGCCGCCGATGTCACCGGGGGTGTTGATCGGGTACAGCGTGGTGTAGCCGAACTCCTGGAGCAGGTTCGGGCGGGCCATGACCTCGGCCACCGCGAAGCGGAGAACCTGATCGCGGCCGAGATCGTAGGCGATGTTCAGGGCCGGCAGCACGCTGACGTAGGTGTCGTTCACGTGACCCGTGACCGGAACTTCCGTGGCGTCGTATTGGGCCTGCGTCCACGCGGCCATGTTGGCCTGCGCCTGCGTCTGGCCCGGGCCGGGCGTCGGAATCGGCTGATAGCCGGGAGCGCCGTACTGGCCGAGCGAGGCGGCCGTGAGCGGCTCGCCGCCCGGCAGCGCGCCGGCGTACGGCGAACCCGAGATGCGGCCGACATTGGTCGAGGTGCCCGTGGTCGTGGTCTGCACGAGGCGGACGCCGAAGTTGCCGCTCAGCTTGCCATCCGAGAACTGCGTCTGGACGTACATCGCGTTGATGTCCTCTTCCGCGTCAAACGTGGGCCCGACCGTCGCCGAGTCCGTCGGGATCGCGAGCCAGTCGTTGACGACGGCGTAAGGATGCGTCTTCGCGTACTGCGAGAGCGTCTCGCCGACGACGATGCCCGGCCAGTAGGTCGAGTCGACGTCCGTCTGCGAGGCCGGCGTGTTGGCGACCTGGTTGAAGATCGCGGCGAAGTTCGTGCCGACCGGATGGGTCGCCATCGTCTGCGTGATGCCCGGGAGGCCGGAGAGGAAGTTCGACGGGGCCGGGGTGAGCAGCGCGAGATAGTTGCGCTCGCCCGGGCCGAACAGCGCGACCTGGTGGGCCGAGGACTGCGACGTGTTGTGGATGCTCGAGCGCATGCCGAAGAGCAGCTTGTTCAGGAAGCCCTGCTTGAGCGGCAGCTCGAAATCGACCTGCGCCCACTTCTCCTCGTCCTTCTCGGGCTCCTCGACCAGGCCACCCCAGCCGTTGTTCGACGGGCCGGCGATGTCGGCCGTCTGCTGATACGTCGCCTGGCTCGAGGCCGGTGTGACGTTGTAGGAGGCGAAGTTCGAACCCTCGGAGATCGAATAGTTGTCGAAGGCGTTCACGCCGCGATAGGCCTGCATCGACGTGCCGCCGGTGGCACGGGTGTAGCCGACGTTGCCGGTCAGCTTGTAGTTGTCGCCCGAGATTTCGGCCTTGGCGCTGTAGTCCTGGGTCTTGATCTCCGCCTTGCGGGCGAAGAGGTCCATCTCGAGCTGGTTGCCCGTGACGTTCATGCCGGTGAGGATTCCGTTCGCAAAGGTCGCGTTGGAAAACGTGCCGCCCGCCATGTACATCGGGTAGAACGAGCTGTTGGTGTTATCCATGTTCTCGTCGACGTAGAGGGCGTTCAGCGTGAGCTTGAAGTGCTCGCTCGGGCTGTACACGAAAGCGCCGTTCGCACCCTGGCGATGGCGCAACTGTTCGAAGAGGGCCGTGTTCACCACCTCGTCGACGCCGAAATTGCCCGGGCCAGTCGCGGCCTGCGTCGGCGTGCCCGCCTGCGGCAGTCCCGTGCCGGGACCGAAGGTGTTCTGCACGACGATGCCGTTGTTGCCGGTGTAGTTGCCGAGGATGCCAAGCGCCTCGACGCCATCGCGGCGGATGTAATCCTTCTGGTCCTCGCCGCCGAGCAGGAAGCCGAGGGTCTTGGCGTCATTGCGCCAGCTGACCTGCGCGCTGTAGCTCGGCTCGTAGCGCTTGCTGAGACCGTTGTAGGAATCAGTGACCGACGCCGCCACGGAAAGCGGACGGCCGGCAAGCGGATCGAGCGTGTTGACGATGATGGTGCCGCCGATCGAACCTTCGAGCAGGCGCGGCTCCCAGGTGCGATAGACCTCGGCCTTGCCGATGACCTCGGGGGCGAGCAGCACGTAGTTGAACTGGCGGCTCGGCGTGTCGAGGATGTACCAGTCAGCGGTCGCGATCGGCTCGCCGTTGAGCAGCGTCCGGTTCAGGCTCGGATCGGTGCCGAGGATGCTGACGCGCTCGCCTTCGCCGAAGAGGCGGTCGATCGTCACACCGGGCAGGTGCGAGAGCGATTCCGCGAGATTGGTGTCGGGGAACTTGCCGACGTCTTCCGCCGAGATCACGTCGACAATCGAGTCGGCCTTGCGCTTGTCGTCGAGCGAGGCGGCGAGGCTCTGCCGGTAGCCGTGGACCTCGAACGTGTCGAGTTTGACGACCTTGTCGTCCGCCGCCTTGGGCGGCGTCGGGGCATCCTGGGCGGCCAGCGGGAGGGCGGACGCGAGCAGCGCGGCCGCCCCGGCAACCGCGCCGAGCAGGCGGGAGGAGGGGTGGAAACGTGTCCGGGGGGACACGGGCGGTGGTGTAATCGGAATCATGTTCAGCCGGGTGTTTGAGGTTCGCGGGGGAGGCGAAGGTTGGAAAGCGCGCTCTGGACTTCAGGGGACCAGCCGTCGATCCGCCGTGGCCAGGACCGGACACGGGACGGTCTCCGCGCACCGGAAAAGGCGGCGGATTTCAAGTCGCGGAACGGCACCAGACGGGGCGGTGGGGACGGAAGGCTTCACAAAGTTCAGGGCCTGCGCGGTAATTTCGCCCATCATACAAATCGGGCGGCCCGGAACGAAATGGCAGAAGTGACGATGTTTTTAACACAAATGCTACTGCCGTTCAAACATTTGAAAATCGCCCCGCGCGCAGCGACGGGCTTCAGCTCAGCAGCTGCACGATGCGCAGGATCGGGAGGAAAAGCGCGAGCACGATGGTCCCGACGATCAGCGCCAGCGTCACGATCAGCAGCGGCTCGAGCGCGGCGCCGAGGCCCGCGACCGCCGTCTCCACCTCCCCTTCGAAGATCTCCGCCACGCGTCCGAGCATTTCCGGCAACTGTCCGGTCTGTTCGCCGACGTCGACAATGCTCGTCACCACCGGCGGGAACACGCCCGAATTTTCCAACGGCGCCGCCAGCGCCGAGCCGCCGGCGACGCTTTCGCGGACAGACTCCAATGCCCGCGAGACCTGCGTGTTGCCGCACGCATCCCGTGCAATCGCGAGCGACGATAGCACCGGCACACCACTCGTCAGAAGCGTGGCGAGCGTGCGACTCGATTGCGCCACGAGCGATTTCAGGAGCAGATCGCCCAACCATGGCACCCGCAGGATCGCGGCGTCCCGCCAGTGTCGTCCGCGCACGGTTTGCCCCAGCACACGAATCACCAGGACCGCTCCGAGCGCGAACACTCCGAGCGCGATCGCGTGATGCCGCACCGCCTCGCTCAGGGACAACACCGCCCGGGTCAGAGCCGGCAGCGGTGCCCCTTTCAGCAGATCGGCGAAGATCTGCTTGAAGCGGGGGATCACGAAGACGAGGAGTGCGATGAGAATGCCCGCCGCGACGATCAGGATGCAGGCCGGGTAAATCAGCGCCGCCTGCAGCTTGCGCCGCAGCGCCAGCGATTTTTCCGCAAACGTGGCGAGCCGGTCGAGTACGGCGCCCAACGCACCCGCGGCCTCTCCTGCCCTGATCAGGTTGATCTGCATCCGGTCAAAAACGCCCGGACGGGAACTGACGGCCTCGGAAAGCGGGAGACCCGCGCGAATGTCCGACGCCAGACCGACCATCAGCGCGCGCCGGGCGGCATCCCGTTCCTGCCGTGACAACGTATCGAGCGCGCGAACCAGCGGCAATCCGGCGCGCAACAGGGTCGCCAGCTGACGCACGAAAACGGCCAGGTCGCGCGGCCGGATTCGTCTCGCCCGTCCGCGAACCGGTCGCTGGCCGTTTCGCGGACGACCGGGCGGCACAAGTTGGATTCGTACCGGGTAGAGGCGACGCGCGGAGAGTTGGCGTCCGGCGTCCTTTTCATCCGAGGCGGTCAGCTGACCGGTCGCTTGTCGGCCACTCGTGTCGTAAGCCGTGTAATCGTAGTCGCTCATGTTCAGGTGTATCTCAGCAATTCGTCCAGCGTGGTGCTTCCCTCGAAAACCAGGCGCAGTGCGACGTCGCGCAGCGGCACCAGCCCACCGGCGCGAGCGCACGCTCTCAATTCGCGCGGCGCGGCCCGGCCGGCGATCATCGCCTTCGCCGCCTCCGACACCTCGAACCACTCGAACAAAGCCAGTCGTCCGCGGTATCCGCTCCCTTCGCACTGCGCGCAACCCACCGCGACCGGCACGGTGCGGCCGGCGAAATCCGTTCCCATCAATTCCGGCAACACGCCGAGGGAAGTTGCGGGGACGAGCCGACGGCAATGCGGACAGACCCGACGGAGCAGTCGCTGCGCCAGGACGGCCTGCACCGTCGACGCGAGCAGGAACGGTTCCACCTCGAGATCGACGAGGCGTTCGATCGCGCCCACCGCATCATTGGTGTGCAGCGTGCTTAGAACCAGGTGACCCGACAGCGCGGCCTGCACGGCGATCTGCGCCGTTTCCGAGTCACGAATCTCCCCTACTAGAATGATGTCCGGATCCTGACGCAGGAACGAGCGCAGGGCGCGGCCGAAGGTGAGACCGGCCGCCGGATTGATCGACACCTGCACCGGTCCCTCGACTTCGTATTCGACGGGATCTTCGACCGTCAGAATTTTCGTGTCGGAGGAATTCACCAAATCGAGGCAGGCGTAAAGTGTCGTCGTTTTTCCGGAACCGGTGGGCCCCGTGACGAGCACCAGGCCGTGCGGTCGGCGCACCGCCCGGCCGATGGACGCTTCGAGCTCCGCAGGCAGCCCCAATGTGCGCAAGCCGTGCCGGGCCGCGTCCGGATCGAGCACGCGCAGGACGACGCTTTCGCCGGTTTGGGTCGGCAGTGTGGAGATCCGCAAATCGATCGCCCGTTCGCCGATTCTCAGCGAGATTCTTCCATCCTGCGGACGTCGACGCTCGGCAATGTCCAGCCCGCCGAGCACCTTGAGGCGCGAGATCACGGGCGCTGGCGGAACCGGCGGAGGCGGCAGCAACTGAAACGCTCCGTCGATCCGGCGACGCACCTGAAATTCCTCCTCGAACGGTTCGAAGTGCACATCCGAGGCCCGGTCCCGCACGGCCGCCGTCAAGACTTCGTCCACATACCGGACAACCGGCGCGTCGTTCTCCGGCGCCAATGTGCCGGCTGTTTTCGTGGCTCCCCCAACGGTCCGAGGGCCGTCCGAATTGGGCGCAAGCGCCGCCGCGGGCCGGCCGGGTTCGTCCCGCCCTTCCCCGTACGGCAAATCCTGACTGACTCGTTCCCCGCCTTCTTGCATTGCGCGTCTGGCCCGCGCATTGGCCCGAGCTAACTCACACTTCCCGCAACTTGAATCCCATGCCCGTGAGCTTCGTCCGCATCGTCTCCGGATCCTGCGCCTTTTCGACCGCCTCGTCGGGGTCGACGATTTCCTTGTTCACCAGGCTCATCAGGTGCGTGTCCAGCGTGATCATGCCGAGGTGCGCACCGGTCTGGATGTCGGACGGAATACGGAAGGTCTTGTTGTCGCGGATCAGCGACGCGATCGACGAGGTGTTGACCATGATCTCGTAGGCCGCGATGCGGCCGCCGCCGTTCTTCTTGCACAGTGTCTGGGAAATCACGGCGATGATCGACGTCGAAAGCTGGGTGCGGATCATCTCCTTCATGTTCGCGGGAAACGCGTCGACGATGCGGTCGACCGTCTTCGCCGCGCCGTTCGTGTGCAGCGTGCCGAACACGAGGTGACCCGTTTCCGCGGCGCTGATCGCCGCCTCGATCGTTTCGAGATCGCGCAACTCACCCACGAGAATGACGTCCGGGTCCTGGCGCAACGCGCGCCGGATCGCCTCGGAGAACGTCGGTACGTCCTGGCCCACCTCGCGCTGCGTGACGATGCAGCGCTTGTGGTTGTGATAGTATTCGATCGGGTCCTCGATCGTGATGATGTGACCGTCGCGGTTCTCGTTGATGTAGTTCACCATCGAGGCGAGCGTCGTCGACTTGCCCGAGCCCGTCGGCCCTGTGACGAGAAACAAACCGCGCGGACGATAGAGCAGCTCCTTGATCTTGTCCGGCAGACCGATTTGCCGGAGATCGAACAGCTGGTTCGGAATCTGGCGGAGGACGAGGCCGTAGTTGCCCTTGGCCTTCAGCACGCTCACGCGGAAGCGGGCCTTGTCGAGATAGGCGAAGCCGAAATCGGTGCCGCCGTTGAGCTTCACGTTCTGGACGTGCGTATCCGGCGTGATCGAAAGCATCAGCTTTTCGGTGTCCTCGGGCGTAAGCGACGCGCCGTCGATCGGCGTCATACTGCCGCGCAGACGCAGCGTGGGCGGGGTGCCCACCTGCAGATGGAGGTCCGAGCTCTTCTGGTCCACGACCAGCTCGAGCAGGTCATTCATTTCGTAGCTCATGACAGGAGGGTTTGGCGGTTAGAGGGGATCCCCGGCGGTGGCAGCGAAAACTTCTTCGATTGTCGTCTCCCCGGCAAGGACTTTGCGTAGTCCATCCGCCCGAAGGCTGCGCAGGCCCTCCCGGAGCGCCTGGGCGCGGATGGCCTCCGCCCCGGCGCCGGTGGCGATCAGACCACGGACGGTCTCGGTTATCAAAAAGATCTCAAAAATGGCCGTCCGCCCCGAAAGGCCCGTTCCCTCACAATTCGGACATCCAATTCCCCGTCGGCAGCCACTGAAATCGACGTCCGGCTGTATCCAGCCCGCCGCGACTTTTTCGTGCGGAGCCGGCTCCGTCGGACGGGCGCAGTTTTCACAAACCCGTCGCACGAGCCGCTGTGCCACGACGGCCCGGAGCACCGCCGAAACCAGAAACGGACGCGCCCCCAGATCGGTCAGGCGCGTCACCGCCCCCGGTGCATCGTTCGTGTGCAGGGTGCTGAAAACCAGGTGACCGGTCAGCGCGGCGTTGACGGCCACCTCGGCGGTCTCGCGGTCGCGAATCTCGCCGATCAAAATCACATTGGGCGCCTGCCGGAGCATGGCGCGCAAGGCGGTCGCAAAGGTCAGCCCGATTTCCGGCCGGACCGGAACCTGGTTCATCCCGCGAAACTGAAATTCGACCGGCTCCTCGACCGTGATGATCTTGCGGTCGACGCTGTTCAACGCATTCAGGCAGCCATAAAGCGTGGTGGTCTTGCCGGAACCCGTCGGGCCGGTGACCAGGACCATGCCGTCGGGCAACGCGAGAATGCGATCGAGCACGGCGCGATTCTCGGCGTCGAGCCCCAACGCATCCGGATGGAAATTTCGACGTCCGGCATCGAGCACGCGTAGAACAATGGATTCTCCATGGAGGCTCGGAAGCGACGAGACCCGCAGGTCGACCCGACGATCCGACAGCATCTGCTGGATCCGCCCGTCCTGTGGCACGCGTCGCTCGGCGATGCTGATCCCGGCCATGATCTTCAGGCGCGACAGGACGGCGGGCTGAAAGCGGCGCTCGATGACGGAAGTCTCGACCATCACTCCATCAATGCGCAGACGCACTTTCAGGCCCCGCGCACGTGGCTCGAAATGAATGTCTGACGCGCCGCGCGCGACGGCGGCGGCGATCAGCTCGTTGACCATGCCCACCACTGGCGCGGACTCCGCCGACACCTCATCGTCGGCGGGTGACGATGACTCGCGGATCGATTCGACGGGCGACGCGGCCGATGGCTTTTCCATCCCGTATATTCGCTCGATCGCCCCCGCAATTTCGGCGGGAGACGCGCCGATTGCATCGATCATTTCCCCGGCGTGTCGCGCAATCCCGTCGATCGTGGCCAGGTCAAGCGGGTCCGGCACTGCCACCGTGAGCATCCCATTTCGCCGGCCAACCGGCACCGCGCCGTGGCCCACCGCCAGGGCGCGGGGAATCTTCGCCAAAATTTCGTCCGGCGGCGCTATGTCGTCCAGCGGCTCCGCACGCAGCAGCCCTTCGGCGACGAACGAGTGCGGACGCTCCTTCGCATGGGAGACCTCCGTCCGGCCCGATTCCGGGATTCTCTCGCCAGCCTCGATCACGATCAGGCCGACGCCAACCAGGCGTCAGCGGTTCAGGCTCATCAGGAATTCCGCGTTCGTCTTGGTCTTCTTCAGCCGGCCGATGAGCATGTCCATCGAATCCGCCGCCGGCACACCCTGCATCGCGCGGCGCAGCGAGTAGATGCGCGCGATTTCGTCCGGGTGATAAATCAGCTCTTCCTTGCGCGTGCCGCTCTTGTCGATGTTGAGCGCGGGGAAGATTCGCTTGTTGACGAGGTCGCGGTCCAGATGGAGCTCCATGTTGCCCGTGCCCTTGAACTCCTCAAAGATGATTTCGTCCATGCGGCTGCCGGTGTCGATCAACGCGGTGCCGAGAATCGTGAGACTGCCGGCACCCTCGATGTTGCGGGCCGAGCCGAAAAAGCGCTTGGGCTTTTGCAGCGCGGTCGCCTCGAGGCCGCCGGACATGATCTTGCCGGAGTTCGACGCGAGCGCGTTGTAGGCGCGCGCCAGGCGGGTGATGGAGTCGAGGAGGATGACGACGTGCTCGCCCTGTTCGACGAGACGGCGGGCTTTCTCGATCACCATCTCGGCGCAATGCACGTGACTCTCGGGGGTTTCGTCGAACGTCGAGCTGACGACCTCGCCCTTGCAGTGACGGCGGAAATCGGTGACTTCCTCGGGACGCTCGTCGACGAGCAGAATGATCAAACGCGCTTCGGGCGAATTCGCGGCGATCGAGTTCGCCATGTTCTGCATGAGGATCGTCTTGCCCGTGCGCGGCGGCGCCACGATCAGCCCGCGCTGGCCGAAGCCGATCGGCGTGATGATGTCGACCATGCGCATCGACACGTCCTTCTGGCCCTGCATTTCGAGCCAGATGCGCTTGAGCGGATAGTACGGGGTGAGCTCCTCGAACGGCTTGATCTTCGCGATGTCCTCGGGCTCGCCGCCCATCACCTTGCGCACGCGTACCACGCTCGGGCAACGCTCGTTGCCCTGCGGCGGTTGCACCTGCACCTCGAGCTCGTGGCCGCGGCGAAGCCCGAATTTCTTGATGAAACCTTCCGGAACGTAGGCATTCTCCGGGTAAAGCCGGTAGTTGACCGAGGCGTGCACCACGAAGCCGTGACCGCGATCGGTGAGGTCGAGCCAGCCCGTGTCGAGCAGTGGAATCTTCTGCTCGGCGGCGGCCGCGAAGATTCCCGTGAGCAGCTGCTTGCGGTTGGGCACGCCTTCGAGTTTCACGTCGAGCGAGCGCGCCTTGGCGGTCAGCTCCGCATGTCCCAACGCGTACAGTTCCTCGAGGCGAATCGGCTCCGTTCGTTTGCCGGCAATCTGATCGGCAACGACATCGAGGGCCGCCAGGTCGGCGAAACGCTGCGGATCGGGCAGGTCGCCGTAATTGATCTCGCCGCGCGGCGGAGGCGGCTGCGGCGGATGCTTCGGACCGCCATTCTGAAATTTGTTCCACTTTCCGCCGCCACCCCCACCGCCGCGGAAATGCTTGTCGCGAAAACGCCGGTTGAACTTGCCTCCGCCGCCGTGATGAAATTGTCCACCGTCATCCTGGCGATGCTCGCCTCCGCCTTCGCCGCCACCCTGGTCGCCCCCATGGGCCGACTCGGCGACGGGTGCGGGCGCTGGTTCAGAGGGAGGCGGTGCGGGTGGCTCAGGTGCGGCAACCGGTACTGGCGCCGGCGGGGGCGCGGCCTCGCGGACGGGTTCGGCCACTTCCGCTGGAGCCTCGGCGGAACCTTTGGCTGCCTTCTCCCCCTTGCCGCTGCGATACAGGCGCGAGCGGGTACGCGAACGCTTTTTCGGCGCGCTGGTCGATTCGGCGCCGCTATCGGCGGATTCATTATCCTCGGATGAGGGCGGAGGGACTTCCATTAGATGGGCCGGTCAGGCAGTTTGGAGATGGAGAAGGCGATTCGCCAGAAGGCCGACCTGTTCGCGGAGGAATTCGAGAGAGCCGTCATTGACGATGACAAAATCGGCCATCTCGCATTTGCGGGCCAGGGGCAGCTGCTTGGCAATTCGTTGGCGGGCGAGCTCAGGCGCGATGCCGCGCTGCTCCAGCCTTCTCAGTTGCAAGGTGGAGTCTGTGGTCACGCAGATGGTGAAATCAAACCAATTATTCAGCTGCTTCTCGAAGAGGAGCGGAACCTCGGCCATGAACTTCTGTCCGCATCCGGCCGTAAAAAGTGTGCGCCAGGCCGTTTCCAGCCTGGGATGAAGCAGATTTTCCAGCCACCGGAGGGCATCGTCGTCGGAAAAAACCACGGACGCGAGGCGGCGGCGGTCAACCCGGCCCTTGTCGTCCAGAACCGACACGCCGAAGCGCTCGCGGATCGCCGTCACCACCTCAGGCCGGACGAGCAGCTCCTCGCGGACGACCCGGTCGGCATCGAGACAGGTGAAGCCGTGCGGGGCAAAAAGTGCCGCCGCGGTCGACTTCCCGCATCCCATACCGCCGGTGATTCCGACAACCAGATTCTCCCTTGAATCCATAGATCAACGGATGAGACAATGAACTTGCCCGACCCAGCAGCAAACCCTATTTCTCGTGCCGCTGAATGATCGTCCCGTACGAGGTTGACACCAAGGATGCCCGCGCCGTCAGCGCCTATGCCCGCGCGATGTTCGTCCGCCTCGGCTGGGCGTCGAGCGTGCCGCTCGTCGAGCGGGTGTTTCAGGACGTCGCCAACATGTTCGCGGGCAAGTATCCGGGCTACCGCGGGATCGACATGCGGTATCACGATTTCGAGCACACGCTGCAGGCCACGGTCTGTCTGCTCGACATCATCGACGGACGCCAGCGCATGGGCGGCACCCCCGCCCTTTCCGCCCGGGATGGCGAGTTGGCCGTGATGGCCTCGCTGCTGCACGACGCCGGTTTTCTCAAGCGGTCCGACGACGCCGGCGGCACAGGCGCCAAGTACACGATGATCCACGAGCGGCGCAGCTGCGATTTCGCGCGCGGCTACCTGCCCTCGCTCGGCGTCACCGAAGAGGAACTCGACGACGTCTGCGCCGCGATCAGCTGCACCGGCCCGCGCAACCGGATCGGCGAGCACGTTTTCCGCCGGCCCGAGGCGCGCATGATGGCGTGCATCCTGATGACGGCCGACTACCTCGCGCAAATGAGCGCGTCCGACTATCCGGCCAAGCTGAAGGTGCTCTATCGCGAGTTCGAGGAGTCCTTCGATTTCGAGCGCGTGCCCCCGGAGAAACGTCCGTACCACGGCGTGCGCGAACTATTTGAGAAGACGCCGGCGTTCTGGACGAAATTCGTCCAGCCGATGCTGGAGAATGAAGCCGACGCCGTCTTCCGCTACCTTTCCAAACCGGGCCGAACCAATCCTTATCTCGACGCCGTCGAAGCCAACATGCGGGAGATTCGACGACAGCTCGAGGAGGGGCTGGTGCACGTATAACGCGCCTCCCCCGGTAAATGCTGGCGACGATTTGTTCGGCGGCCCTTGTGGGCATAGACGCGGTGTCGGTGCAGGTGGAGGTCAACACCGGCGAAATCGGAGAACTGAAGCTATTGCTGGTCGGTCTGCCCGATGCCGCCGTCAAGGAATCCGACGACCGCGTGGTCTCGGCCCTCGGCAACTCCGGCTTTCGCCTGCCGCGTTCGCGCACGACCATCAATCTCGCGCCCGGCGACCTGCGCAAGGAGGGCGCGATCTACGATCTGCCCATCGCGCTCGCGATCCTGGCGGCCGACGACAAGCTCCCGGTGGAAAGTCTCGCCGACCATCTGATCGCGGGTGAACTGAGCCTCTCGGGTGCCACGCGCCCCATCAAGGGCGGGCTGGCCATGGCTGTGCTGGCGCGGGCCAGCGGAAAAAAATCGCTCCTGCTGCCGCGTGGCACCGCCGAGGAGGCCGCGCTGGTCGAAGGCGTGCGCGTTTTTGCCGTCGATTCCCTCAGCCAGGCCCAGCGATTTCTGGCCGGAGAGATAACGTTGCCGGCCGTTTCGCCGGCTGCCCTCGCCGCGCCGCCCGCGAGCGATACCGCGCCGGATTTCTCCGAGATCAAGGGTCAGGCCTCAGTGCGTCGCGCGGTCGAGGTCGCCGTTGCCGGCGGACACAACATCCTGATGATCGGGCCGCCCGGCTCGGGAAAATCGATGATCGCGAAGCGCATCCCGACGATCATGCCGCGACCGTCACTCGACGAATATCTGGAAATCCTCCGCATCCATTCCGCCGCCGGCCAGACGATCGGGCGTTCCGTGCCGTATTGCGAGCGACCGGCGCGTTCGCCGCATCATACGATCTCCGACGTCGGACTGCTCGGCGGCGGCGCCATTCCCGGTCCGGGAGAAATCTCGCTCGCGCATCATGGCGTGCTCTTCCTGGACGAGTTGCCCGAATTCAAACGCTCCGCGCTCGAGGTGCTGCGCCAGCCGCTCGAGGACGGCACGGTCACGATCTCACGCAGCGCCGGCAAAGTCACCCTGCCCTGCAGCTTCATGCTCGTCGCAGCGATGAATCCATGTCCGTGCGGCTACCTGGGCGACCCCCGCAATGCGTGCCGGTGCACGCCCGCGCAAATCCAGCGTTATCGCGCCCGTGTGAGCGGACCGCTGCTCGATCGCATCGACATCCACGTCGAGGCGCCGGCGCTGTCGATCACCGACCTGCGCACGAGCCACCCGGGAGAATCGTCCGCCACGCTGCGCGAGCGCGTCGATTCCGCGCGTCGGCACCAGCAGGCGCGCTTTGCCGGCACGGCGACGAACGCGAACGCGCGTATGAGCCCGGTGCAGATCAAGCGTCATTGCGCCTTGGATTCATCGCTCGGCGATCTCCTGCAGCGGGCGATGGAGCAACTGCGGCTTTCGGCCCGCGCCTACGACCGGATTCTCAAGGTGTCGCGCACCATCGCCGACCTCGCCGGTTCCGAAAAGATCGCCGCGCCGCATCTGCTCGAGGCAATTCAGTATCGGAGCCTGGATCGGACGCAGTGGTTTTGAGGCGGGAGTAGCGAGTAGCCAGTAGCGAGGAGCGGGTAGACAATTCACCGCCCCACGCTCCTGGCTGTTCGGGCCAAATGTTTGTCCGCAAAACCGGTAGGGATCGATGTCCTCATCGATCCGAAATTCATGGTGTAGCCGCAAAAATGCGCAAAAGACGCAAAAAAACGCATTTACAGGAGGCAACGGAGACTCGGTTTTCACAGGAGACCGCGAAGGCCGCGGAGGACAGGCATCTCAGTTCTCTCCGTTCACTCCTGGAAATATGAATTACTCCGTGTTCTCCGTGCCTCCGTGGTTCAATCCAAATTGGCCGCAAAAAGGCGCAAAAACATGAATCACTCCGTGTTCTCCGTGTCTCCGTGGTTCAATTCAGATTGGCCGCAAAAGAACGCAAAGCGATGGGCCCGCGAAATACGCGAAGAACGCGAAACTCAGATGTTCGTTCTGTGGGGCTCGACGCCCTGTGACGAAATGAATCACTCCGTGTCCTCCGAGTCTCCGTGGTTCAATTCAAATTGGCCGCAAAAGAACGCAAAGCCATGGGCCCGCGAAATACGCGAACGACGCGAAACTCAGATGTTCTCTTCGTGGGATTCGAAGGCGCACTTTGCGGCGTCCGGCAAAATTGCCCGGAATTGGATCCGTGTTCATCCGCGAAGTCCGTGACCAAAACAGTCTCCCCACGAAAAAGACCAATGGTTCCCAGTCCTCCGTGTCGCGACGGTTCGAGGCCGATCTCGTCACTCGCCCGTGAACGAGTTGTGAGGAGCGACCAGACGATCCGACCGAGACGCGTTCGCTCAAAGCCCGTGGCGCGAGCCGCCGGGAACTGAGTTGAGCTTTGCCCGGCCCAAATTCAACAGACCCCAGACCCTCAAATGCACTACAACGTTGATTCCCCGCGTCTTGCCCACTTAAATCTCCAAGCGGGCCGATTTTGTTATCCTCAACTGAGTTGAGGTGAATATACTGTTCGGCAAAAATGGCGACGCTCGGTAAACTCGAAGCTTACGCACTCGGCTCAATCGTCGCGTCGTTTCTCGCGTTCTCGATCATGTTGTTTGTGCCGGGAAGTTTTCCGGTCGGCTTCATTGTTGGAGCGCTTTATTTGTTGGTCTGCGTGGTGGCGGGTTTTCGAGTGATTTCGAGAGCGAAGGCGGTGGGGTTTTACGCAGAGATGAAGCCGCGAGAGCTCTTCGGGCTGCCGTTTCTCGCTTATTTCCTCGCGCCGCTTTGGGCCGCTGTTGAGTTGATCGTCGAAGACTGGCGGCGTGATCAGCCGTTTGTGCGCTTCACCGTGATCGGTGCTCTATTCGCACTATCTGTTGTTCTGCTCTTGGTGTTCATGCGCGTTTCAGGGAAGGCGCTAAAATGAAAAAGCCGA
>DASZXI010000030.1:0-88226 GCA_035545955.1 Candidatus Didemnitutus sp.
CGATGGGTTTCGAATCGCGGCGTAAAGCCGCTCCTACAGGTCGATCCATTCGGGTTCCGTAAGATATGGACGCTGCACCATCGGCATTCCCCCAACCCTCGATGGGCAAATGCCTCATCCATTCGGCGCCAACTTCCGCAAAATCACGTACGATCCGAACGCCACGCCAAAACCGACGAACCACGCGTAGCCGTAGAGGGCGACGAGAAATTGCGGCAGGTCGGCGCCATCGATCCAGTGCACTTCGGCGAGGAATCCCGGCAGGCTCGGAAGCACTCCCAGGATCAGGGCCACGAGGGCGACCGTGCTGAATCCATTGGTGAATCGATAGACTCCTCGCGGATCGTACAGGGCCGCGACGTCGAGACTGCGACGCCGGCAGACAAAATAGTCGGCGATCATCACGCCGCCGACCGGTCCCAGCAGCGCGCTGTAACCCACAAGCCAGGTGAAAATGTACCCGGACGGGTCGGCCATGAGCTTCCAGGGCCGGATGAGCAATCCGACGATTCCGGTGATAAGACCTCCGGTGCGAAACGAAATCAGCCGGGGAGCCAGATGCGCGAAGTCATTCGCCGGGGAAACCACGTTGGCGGCGATGTTGGTCGCCAGGGTGGCGACGCACAGCGCGATCAGGGCAGTCACGAGCACGACGGGATCCTGAAAACGTGACAGCACGTCGATCGGATTCCAGATTGTGTGGCCAAAAATGATTGTGGTAGCGGATGTGACCGCGACGCCGATGAAGGAATACAACGCCATCGTCAGCGGCAGTCCGAGCGCCTGACCGAACACCTGGTCACGCTGCGAGCGCGCATAGCGGGAAAAATCGGGGATGTTGAGCGAGAGCGTCGCCCAGAATCCGATCATCCCGGTGAGCGACGGAAAAAAGAACGACCAGAACTGGCCCGCCTTCGGCTGGCCGGCGGCGAAGGCGGACGGTTGTCCGAGAATCGGACCGAAACCCCCGGCGCGCCGCCACGCCCACGCGAGCAGAAGCAAACCGAGCGCAATCAGCAGGGGCGCCTTGATGTTCAGCAGAACGCGGATCGTGTCGATCCCCCGATAGATCACGAACATGTTGATCGCCCAGAAAAACAGGAAACACGTGGCCTGCGCGGGCGTTATTTCCAGCCAGGGCAGGGGAGTGCCGCCAGCGAGGGCCGGCCAAAACACCGAAAGGATCTTGAAGATCGCGTCGCCTCCGATCCACGTCTGGATTCCGAACCATCCGCAGGCGACGAGGGCGCGCAGCATGGCCGGCACGTTGGCCCCGCGGGTGCCGAACGAGGCCCGGCAGAAGACCGGGAACGGAATTCCATATTTTGTTCCCGCATGCGCGTTCAGCACCATCGGGATCAGCACGATCAGATTGCCGAGAAAGATCGTTGCGATGGCCTGCGCCCAATTCATGCCGCCGCCGATGAGCGACGAGGCGAGCATGTACGTGGGGATGCAGGCCGACATCGAGATCCACAGCGCCGCGATGCTCAGCAGACCCCAGCGGCGCCGCTCCGCCGGCACGGGAGCGAGGTCCTCGTTGTAAAGCGCGCTCTCCTGCAGGTCGACCTGCACGTCCGGTGCGTTGGCGGTGTTCGAGGGGGCGGACATGGGAACGATTCGGGGCTTTTTTCGTCCGCTTAATTGGGGGTAGGGCGGGTGCGCTGCGCCCGCCGAAATTCCAGGCGGCGCGCCCAGCGGTCGCGGCCTACCGGAACGAACGCGTTGGGGGCAACGCGTTCCATTTCGCAATCATTGCTCACGCAATTGCGACTCATCTGAAATGCCCCGGCTTCCGCGCGAGGAACTGCCCGCGTCCGATTGTGCCCACGAATTTCCCGTCGCGCACCGCCACCTCGCCGCGGACGGTGACGACGCTTGGCCGTCCCTCGGTTTTCCAGCCTTCGAACGCGCTGTAGTCGACGTTCATCAGTTGCGAGCGGGCGGAAATCGTGCCGCGATAATCGGGATCGAAGACGACGAGATCGGCGTCGGCTCCGGGTTGGATCGTGCCCTTGCGCGGAAACAGTCCGAAGAGTTTCGCGGCCTGTGTGCTCGCCACGTTCACGAACGTCGACAGGTCGAGGCGGCCGGTGCGCACACCGTGGGTGTAGAGCAGATTGATCCGCTCCTCGAGCGACGGAATGCCGTTCGGGATCTTGGTGAAATCGGCCTTACCCATCGGCTTTTGCTTCTGAAAGTCGAACGGCGCGTGATCGGTGGCCACGGTGTTCACGAGTCCCGAGCGCAGGCCGTTCCACAGCACCGCCTGGTTGCGCGCGTCGCGGAGGGGCGGCGACATCACGTATTTCGCCCCCTCAAAATCCGGCCGCTCCGCGTAGGTTTTGTCGAGGACAAGGTACTGGATCAGGGTCTCGACCGCCACGCGCACGCCGCGGGTCCGGGCGGCGAGCGCGCGCTCGAGCGCCTCGGCGCAGCTCAGGTGAACGATGTAGACCGCCGCGCCGGTGAGCTCCGCGAAAGTCATCAGGTGGTTGACGCCCTCGGCCTCCACCGACGGCGGACGGCTTTCGTGGTGCTGGCCCGGATCGGTCTTGCCGACGGCGAGCAGCTCCTTGCACCGTTCGGAAACGAGCGTCTCGTTTTCGCAATGGGCGGTGACGATGACCCCGAGTTCGCGGGCGAGCTTCAGGGTCCGATAGAGTTCGGTGTCGTCGACGCCAAACGCGCCCTTGTACGCGAGAAAGACTTTGAAGGAGCTGATTCCGCGCTCGACGATTTTGCGCAGCTGCGCGGGCGTCTGGTCGTCGAAGCGCGTCACGCCCATGTGAAATGTGAAGTCGCAGGCCGACTTGCCCACGGCCTGGCTCATCCAGAGGTCGAACGACTTGAGGGCGTCGTCGCCGCGCGCGGGGCAGCACATCTCGATCAGCGTCGTGGTGCCGCCCACGAGCGCCGCCTTCGAGCCGGTCTCATAAGTGTCCTTGGAAAACGTGCCCATGAACGGCAGGTAAATGTGGACGTGCGGGTCGATGAAGCCCGGGAACACGTATTTGCCGGCGGCGTCGATGACCTCGGCGCCGGGCGGCACCGGCAGATTGCGATCGATGCGGGTGATCGTTTCGCCCTCGCACCAGATGTCCGCGACGTAGCGGCTGTCGGCGGTCACGATTTCGCCGTTCTTTATTAGAAGTGACATGTGACGGTTTTGACCACGGATTTCACGGATTACACGGATGGACCTACCGCACAATCCGTCGCCAGTGCAGCGAAGGGTGTTTGAAATTGAGCAATAGCGCCAACGGCATTCCGGTTATTGCAAGGTATCCGATCATTTGAGCCAAATGCGCGTCGGTGAATGCCTCGCTGACCTTGGGATCGACGATCACTGCCCCATTGACGATCAAGTCAGGTATGAGTGTGTCCACAATGATGCCATCGTAGAGAACATCGAATCGCTTCTGTTGCTCGACAATGTGCCCACGGTTTCGAAGTTCAATTGCCAGTGCATTTTCATAGGCCTTTTCATTGAGGCCGGGACGCAGCGTATTCAGCACTTTCATTGCGGCACCGACAATGGATTCGCTTAGTTCCCAATGAATCAGTCTTTCGGTCGGTTTCGATTTCGGGAATTCCACGCGTCAGAGCGCAGGCGGTTGCCGGTTTCAGCAATCTTCCAAAATGATGCAAATGCTGGTGGCTCATGGTTCGGGAATTGATCCGTGTGATCCGTGAAATCCGTGGTCAAAATCGGCCTATTTCTTCCACACGTCGGCGACGTTCGCTCCCGGCCAGCGCGAACTGACCACCTTTTGTTGCGTGTAGAACTGCACGGCCTCCTTGCCCTGGATGTGGAGGTCGCCGAAGAACGAATCGTCCCAGCCGGTGAAGGGGAACATCGCCAGCGTGGCCGGGACGCCCACGTTCACGCCGACCATGCCCGCCTTCACCCGCAGCGTGAACTCCCGCGCCGCCTTGCCGTCGCTCGTGAAAATCGCCGCGCCGTTGCCATACGCGGAGCGATTCGCGAGTTCGATGGCGTCGTCGAGCCCGTCCATGCGCATCACATTCAACACCGGACCGAACACTTCCTCGCGGGCGATCGTCATGTCGCGCGCAACCTGATCGACGATCGTCGCGCCCACAAAGAAACCGTTCGGTGCGTCCGAAATCCTCACGTTCCGGCCGTCGCAGACGACCTTCGCGCCCTCCTTTTCGCCGGAGGCCACGAGGCTCAGCACCCGATCGCGATGCGCGGCGGTGATGACCGGTCCCATGTCCGGCTGCGCGGCGCGATCGGTCGGGCCGACGCGGATCGCGCGCGCGGCCTCGGTCAACGAGGGCAGCAGCCGCTCCGCTGCGGCCCCGACCGTGATCGCGGTCGATCCCGCCATGCAGCGCTCGCCCGCGCAGCCGAAGGCCGCGGTCGACAACGCCTCGACGGTTCTCGGCACGTCGGCATCCGGCATGACCACGATGTAATTTTTCGCCCCGCCATTGGCCTGGACGCGCTTGCCGTGCTTCGTGCCGGTTTCCCAGATGTATTTCGCGATCGGTGTCGATCCGACGAATGAGACCGCCTTGACCTGCGGATGGGTCAGCAACGCATCGACCGCCGGGCGCCCGCCGTGCACCAGGTTGAAAACGCCCTTGGGGATTCCCGCCTTTTCCAGCAGCTGCGCCAGGAGGACCGCACTGAGCGGGACCTTCTCGCTGGGTTTCAGGACGAACGTGTTGCCGCAGGCGAGCGCGAGCGGATACATCCAGAGCGGCACCATCGCGGGAAAATTGAATGGCGTGATGCCGGCACAGACGCCGAGCGGAAGATTGATCGTCTCGCAATCTACGCCCCGGGCGATGTTGCGCAGCGAATCGCCGAACAGCAGGGTGGGGGCGTTGCAGGCGTATTCGATGTTCTCGAGCCCGCGATAGACGCTGCCCCGCGCCTCCGCGTGCGTCTTGCCATGTTCCCGGGTGACCGTGCGGCAAAGGGCGTCGAAATTCTCCTCCACCAACTGCCGGTAGCGAAAGAAGATGCGGGCGCGTTCGATGGGCGGAGTGTCGCGCCAGGCCGGAAACGCCGCCTGCGCCGCGGCGACTGCATCGGCGACCTCCTTCGCCCCGCCGGCCGGACATTCGGCGATCACTTCACCGGTTGAAGGATTGAAGACGGGTGTTCCGCCGCCGGCGGAAATCCATTCACCGCCAATGAAATGAGGACAGGGAGTGAGACTCATGAGGAAAAGATTCCAAAATCCAATAACCAGGCTCCAGGTTCCAACCACCAAGGTCCAGAAACCCGCTGCCGCGAAGATCCGCAGCCGGTCTCGTTGGGTCCGCTGCGGTTTGCCGCGACGCCGATCCTCCGTCCCGGGGCTGATCTGCGACCGTTTCGTCCGGATTTCATTTCGTCACTCCGGTCGACGGCGCCCAGTCCTTGTCCTTCAACTCGATCACATAGCAGCGCGACGCCTGCCCCGAGATATCGTCCTCCTCGTGGGTGGCGGCAGGCTCCCAGAACATCTCACCGGCTTTTCCATCCTCAATGTGGGTTTTTCCGGCGGCATCGGTGACCCTCACCTTGGAATCGGTGAGCAGGATGGCGAGATGGGCGGGATGGGAGTGCTTGCCGAAACCGCATACCGGCCCGCCGGCCCCGGCCTGATAGTCGATGACGCGGACGCGGTCATTCTCGAAGGCAACGCGGTTGACCGCGTTGGCCGGCTGAAACGTCGTGGCGGCCATCAGTCGGGCGACAAGAAAGCCGAGGCTGGCGGCAACGACGCACAGGAGCGCGGCATATTTGGTTTTCATAGGGGCAGGAGTTGACTGGGGTAAGTGATCATCCTTTCGAAAGCGCGTCGGACTGCTTCACGAATTCATCGCCGCTCCACTCACCGTCCGACCTGACGGTTTTCGCGGCGGCGGCCTTCTGCGCGGTCTTGCGCGCGGTCTGCTTCGACACGAGATCGGCATGTGTGGTGAAATAGGGGAGGCTCTTGCCCCGGAAATCCTCCAGCGTCTCGAATTTGTGCTTCGCCATGAACGCGAGCAGTTCGTCGCACATCGGCTTCACGCATTCGTAGCCCATCTTCATCACGCCGGTGCACACCTGCACCGTGTCGGCGCCGAGCAGAATGAACTGCGCGGCGTCGTTTCCGTTCTCGATGCCGCCGAGGCCCGAGAGCGAACGTCCGGGAAACTCCGAGCGAATCAGCGTCGCCAGCTCCATCACCATGCGCAGCGCGATCGGCTTCACGGCGCGGCAGGAATAACCGCCCGGCGTCGTGTAGCCTTCAACGGTGGGTTCAGGACGGAGCGTGTCCAGATTCACACCCATGACGCTGCGAATCGTGTTGATCGCGCTCAGACCCGTCGCGCCGCCGCGCAACGCCGCGCGACCCGGGTCCTCGATATGCGTGATGTTCGGCGTCATCTTCGCCCAAAACGGCTTTTTGGCGGCGGCCTTCACCCATCCGCACACTTCCTCGAGAATGTCGGGGTCCTGGCCCATCGCGGCGCCCATTTTTCGTTCGGGCAGGCCGTGCGGGCACGAGAAGTTCAACTCAAACGCATCCACGCCGGCATCCTGACAGCGCTCGACGATTTCGATCCAGGCGTCCTTGCGGTATTCCTCCATGATCGAGGCGATGAGCACGCCGTCCGGGTAGGCGTCCTTGCACTTCTTGAACTCCTCGATCCACAGATGAATCGGCCGGTCGGAAATCAGCTCGATGTTCTCCCAGCCGATCACCTCGCCATTGGTTGAATGAAGCTTGGCGTAGCGCGGCGACACGTTGACCACCTTTGACGCGTCGAGGCTGATGGTCTTGGCAATGACGGCGCCCCAGCCTTCCCGGAAGGCGCGCTGGATCACGCTGAGGTTGGTGCCGGGCGGGCCGGAACCGATCACGAACGGATTGGGCAGCTTCAGTCCATCGACGGTGGTGGCGAGCGTGGGCATCAGAGTGACGGGTTGGTCCCGATGGCCGGGAGTCGCAGTCGTCCGCGGGAAAAGTCAGTCAACGAGGCCGGCTGTTCCCCGGCGACCGCGCGGGCGCCGGCAGGAATCGGAAGTTGATGATTGGCGGATTGAATGCTGGCGCAGAACCCTTAGTTTCCAAGCAGCAAATGTGCCGGCACCGAACGCGCGATCATCCTCCGGCCATTTCAAATCCATGCCGCCCATCGTCGATCCGAAGCGAACCCTCGCCGAGCTGAAGGAGCTGCGGTGCCTCACGGGAGACGAAAACGGCGCGCAGCGGGTCGCGTTCACTCCGGTGTGGGTGGCGACGCGAAAATGGCTTCGCGACAAGGCCGCCGCTCTTCCGATCGAACAGCACGTCGATGCCGCCGGCAACTGGTGGGGCACCCTGCGTGGCGCATCGGAGAAGGCGCTGCTGATCGGTGGCCACATGGACTCCGTGCCGAACGGCGGCTGGCTCGACGGCTGCCTCAACGTTCTCGCGGGCCTCGAGATTCTCCGGCGCATCGCCGCGCAGTACAACGGGCGCCCGCCAGTGACGGTGCGGCTGGTCGACTGGGCGGACGAGGAGGGCGCACGCTTTGGCCGCAGCCTCTTTGGATCGTCGGCCTGCTCGGGTGCGCTCGACCTCGACGAGGCGCGTCGCCTGACCGATCGCGCCGGTGTGACTTTGCCCGAGGCGTTGCGGGAGGTGGGGGTCGATTTCGAACGTGTGAAGGAGAGTGGCGCCGAGCTGAAGGGCGCCGCCGCCTATCTCGAACTGCACATCGAGCAGGGTCCGGTGCTGCTCGATCTCGATCTTCCCCTCGGCGCGGTGCTCGGCACATTCGGGGTGGAGCGCCATGCGATCACGTTCCACGGCCAGGCGGCGCATTCGGGCAGCACGCCGATGAACCGCCGGCGCGACGCGTTTCTCGCCGCCGGGAAAATGAGCCAGGAGATTTACCGCATCGCCGCGGCCGAAGGCGGCGTCTGCACCATCGGTTCCTGCACGACGAAGCCGGGCATCGTCACCAGCGTGGTGGAGGAATGCCGGATCACGCTCGACCAGCGTCATCTCGACGGCGCGGCGCTCACGCGCATGTTGCAGGCGGCGCAGGAAGCGGCGGCGCGGTTCGCGCAGGAAGGCAACGTGCGCGTGACCTGGGAACGTTTGTGGCGGATCGACCCACGTCCATTTCATCCCCAACTGATCGAGTTTTGCGACGAAGCGATCCGCGCGGTGACATCGAGGTCATATCGCCTGCCCTCCGGTCCGCTGCACGACGCCGCGGAGGTGGCGCGCGCCGGCGTCCCGACCGTCATGATGTTCGTGCAAAGCCTCCACGGCATCAGCCACAACAAGATCGAGGACACGCGCGAGGAGCATCTCGAGCTGTGCGTGCGGGCTTTCGATCGCCTCGCGGAGCGGACGATGGCCTGGATTGCGAAAAGTTAGCGTTTTTCATGACTCGCGCGAAATCCAGGAACCAAACGAACGAAATTTTGCCAAGGTGGAACCGGACCTCCGGGCCGGTTTAAGAAACGAGGCGCAATAAGCGCGTCCGGAGGCCGCGCTCCACCTTCGGCACCAAGATCTCTTATCTCTTCAACATGTCCTCTGAAATTGAATCCACCATGACCACTTCCCGCCGGTCCTTTTTGCAGGGCGCCGGCGCGCTCGCGCTCGGCGCCGTTCTCGCCCGCAACGCTGCGGCCGCCACTCCCCAAACCTCCATCGACCGCAAGCGCGTCCTGCGCGCGGCGCATCTCACGGACGTTCACATTTCGCCGGGCAATCACTCCGAGGCCGGTTTTCGGGCGTCGATTCGCCACGCGCAGGGCCAGTCGGATCCGGCCGAGTTCATCCTGATCGGCGGCGACTGCGTCGGCGACAGCCTGGGCACGCCCAAGGACAAGGTTCTGGCGCAATGGGAGGTGTGGGATCGCGTTTTCAACTCCGAGGTGAAGCTGCCGCATGCAACCTGCCTCGGAAATCACGACGTACTCGGCTGGGCACGGCGCGGCGACATCGCGGCCGCGAAGGATCCCGATTACGGTAAGGTGCTCGGGATGCGCCGGCTGGGATTGAAAGACCGGTACTATTCCTTCGATCGCGCCGGCTGGCACTTCGTCATCCTTGACAGCATGATGATCGACTACGGCAACGGCAACGGCTACACCGCGCGTCTGGACGACGAGCAGTTCGTTTGGCTGGAGAGCGATCTGGCGGCGACACCCGCCGCGACGCCGGTGTGCGTGATGTCGCACATTCCGATCATGAGCGCGGCGGCGTTCCTCGACGGCGACCTCGCCGGCTCGGGCTCATGGGTGGTTCCGGGAGCCTGGATGCACGTCGATGCGCGGAGAATCCAGCACCTGTTTCTCAAGCATCCCAACGTGAAGGCCTGCCTCAGCGGGCACCTGCACATGGTCGACGACGTGACGTATCTCGGCGTGCGCTATCTGTGCAACGGCGCGGTCTGCGGCGCGTGGTGGAACGGCAGCCACTACGAGTTCGGTCCGGCGTATGCGATGTTCGACTTTTTCAACGACGGAACGCTCGAGCGCACGATGCACGCATACGAGGCGTGACGAAATTGATTGATGTAGGGCGGGGTCGCCGAACCCCGCCAACAATCGGTCCAGTTCCTAACCACGGATTTCACGGATTACACTGATTCCAAGACAAGGATCCCCGGATCGATCCGTGCTATCCGTGAAATCCGTGGTTAAAAAACGGGTCGATCTTTGTGGAATAGGCCGTGGCCACACCTGCCGATCCCAGTCTGCACGGATCGATGAGGACATCGATCCCTACCGGCTGAATCTTTTTGCGCCTCTTGCGCCTTTTTGCGGCAGATCGGATCGGGTCAGTATTAATCAACCCGCGAAGAACTTCTGGATCTTTTGCAGCGCCGCAACGAGCCGGTCGATTTCCGCCTCGGTGTTGTAGAAATAGAAGCTCGCGCGCGAGGTCGAATTGAGTCCGAGCTTGTGCATCAGCGGCTGGTTGCAGTGATGACCGCCGCGCAGGGCGATGCCTTCCTGGTCGGCGAGCGTCACCACGTCGTGGGCATGCGCGCCGGGCAGCGCGAACGACACCACGCCGCTGCGATGATGGGCGGGACCGAGCAGGCGGATGCCGGGCACTTCGGCCTTCAGGCGCGCGTAGGCGAGCGTCGCCAGCTTCTCGTCGTGGCGCGCAATTTCCTCGCGTCCGAGTTCGTCGAGGTAGTCCATCGCGCGCGCGAGTCCAATCGCATCGGCGATGTTCGGTGTGCCGGCTTCGAAGCGCGCGGGTGACGGCGCCCACCGGCTCTCGAAATACGCCACCGAGGAGATCATCGATCCGCCGCCGCGATAGGGCGGCATGGCGTTCAGGAGCGCCGCGCGGCCGTACAAAATGCCGATGCCCGTCGGGCCGCACATCTTGTGGCCCGAGAGGACGAGAAAATCGCAGCCCATCGCGCGAACGTCGATTGGCATGTGGCCGGCGCTTTGGGCGGCGTCGACGAGCGTGAGCGCGTCGACCTTTTTCGCAGCCGCGCAGAGTTCGGCGACGGGATTGATCACGCCCAGCGTGTTCGAGACGTGCGTGAAGGCGAAGATCTTCACCTCGCGCGTCAGCACCTTGTCCAGTTGGGCGAGATCGAGCAGCCCGGTGTCACCCGGTACGATCGGCAAATAGCGCAGGGTTGCGCCCGTGCGGCGGGCCAGCAACTGCCAGGGCACCAGATTGCTGTGGTGCTCCATCTCGGTGAGCAGGATCACGTCGCCCCTCTTCAGGTTTTCGTCGCCCCAGGCGTTGGCGACCAGATTGACGCCGTCGGTCGTGCCGGCGGTGAACACGATCTCGGCCGGATCCGCCGCGTTGAGGAACTTCACCGCGCGTTCGCGGGCGGCCTCGTAGGCGGCCGTCGCCCGGTTGCTCAGCGCGTGGATGCCCCGATGAACGTTCGAATTGTCGTGTTCATAATAGTGCACCAGTGTATCGATCACGCAGCGCGGCTTCTGGCTGGTGGCGGCGTTGTCGAGATACACGAGCGGCTTCCCGTTGACCTGCTGGTCGAGTATCGGGAAATCGGCGCGGAGGGTGGTCCAGGGGGAAGGCATCTACGAAGTGGCGAGTGATGAGTGGCGAGTGACGAGCTAGGAGCGAGGGGCGGTACGAAGTAGCGAGTAGCGGGTAGCGAGTAGTGAGTAGAGAAACCGAATGGCGGTCAGTGCGAGAGGAGTTAGGCGGTCGTTTTGTGCCGTTTGGGGCGATCGAATGGCGGGTCGAGAGATTGGCTACTCACTACTCGCTACTCGATGCTGGCTACTTTTGCATCAATCCGACGTTTTCTCCGTCGTCGCCGTGGTTGGGTCGCCTTTTACGGCATTGATTGCGGCGTGCCAGCTGAGCGTCGCGCATTTGATGCGGGCGGGAAACTGGTGCACACCGGCCAGCGCGGAGAGATCCGAAAACTCGTCGCCCTTGATTTCGCCCGAGACGATCAGCTTGTGGACATCGCCCGCGATCGCTTCGGCCTCGGCGATCGTCTTGCCCTTCAGATTGACGGTCATCAGCGACGCGCTGGCCTGCGAAATGGCGCAGCCGCTGCCCTGGAAGCTGATGTCGGCGATCTTGTCGCCGTCGAGCTTCACATACACGGTCACCTCGTCGCCGCACAGCGGGTTGTTGCCGGAGCCCATCCGGTTGGCTGCCGGCAAAACCTGGTAGTTCCGGGGGCGACGGTTGTGCTCCAGGATTACCGTTTGGTAGAGTTCGGAAAGGTCGTTCATCGGGTGCCGGCGTGAGGGATCGAGGCTATGTCAGCGGACGGATTTGGCAAACGGAGAGATTGGGGCTTTACAGGAAGCAACGTGTATTAAGGTAGGGCGGGACCGCTGGGCCCGCCGCCAGGATATATCGGCGGGCCCAGTTTTCCGATCCACCCGGGTCCTCGAGCGGCGACGGTCCCGCCCAACCTCAAGACATTTCCCATAAGACGCTTCCCTCCGCGATCTCAGCGACCTCCGGTAAGAAATTGAATCACGTGGCCACGGGCGCGCTCGTCACCGCCCTGGGGGTGATGCGCGTGATCACGCCCGCCATCAGTTTTCTCGCCCGAACAAATCCGACGATCTTCCGGGACTGCTGGTCGGCGACGACTGGCAAATACTTCATGCCGTATTCTCTGAATGCGGCGGCAGCGACGAGTGCCGAGTCCTTCGTGGTGATCGTCATCGGATCCTTGGTCATGCAGCCCTCGGCATTGGCGCCGCTGCCCTGCGCGCGCAGGAGATCCGTGAGCGTGATGATGCCGTCGAGGCGGCTGTTGTCGCGCGAAACGAGAAAGAAGTCGGCGGGATTCTCGGCGAACAGCCGGGAGATTTCGGGCAGGGTGGTGGTGGGCGCCAGCAACGGTTGGGGCGGCGGCTCGATGAAATCGTCGAGCTTGAAACTTCGCAGCGCCTCGAGCGCCTCGGGGCGCTGCTGCCAGAACGACGCCGACCGGCGCGTCAGCGCCTGCGTGAGCGCGGTGCGCAGGGGCGCGAGCGACTTCGAGATCGAGGTGAACACGTGCGGACCCATCACCACGACCTCCAGGGGCGTGCGGGCGCGGACCGAAGCCGTGCGCGGCGATTTGTTGAGCAGCGCCTGCTCGCCGAAGAAGCTGCCCTTGCCGACCACGGCGAGGATTTCGCCCTCGGGTTTTTCCTTCGACGTGCGGACGACCTCCACCTCGCCTTCCTCGATCACGTAGAATCCGACGGGCGGCTCGCCCTGTTTGATGATGTAGTCGCCGGGTTCGTAGTGCGCGTGCGTGACGCGGTCCGTGGCGTCGGTGCGCAGATAGCTCAGGTCGCGGGGAAAAAGAAGCAGCCAGGCCCAGTCGAAGCCGACCTGCACGCGCCGCGACCAACTCGGCAATTTGAAGAGATAAACGCCGCGCCAGGCGAACCACGCCCAGAAGCCCGAGAGTCGGAAACCAAACATCTCCGCCACGGCCTTGTGGCCGCCGATCGAACACAGCTGGCCGAGGATCTTGAAATAAAACGGCCGCGTGGGCTCCTCGTGCAACGTGCGCACGATGTTTTGCGCGCACTGGCGGCCCTGGCGCTCGGCGAACTGGCCGGTTCCCGGCGAAGGCTGGCCGTCCTGGGCGTTGATGATCCAGGCGCAGTCGCCGACCGCCCACGCATTCGTCTGGCCCTTGAGGCGCATGTCGGGTTCGGTCAGCAGACGCCCCTTTTCCTTGGCGGCGTCCATGCGCTCGATCACGGGGGCGGTCGTACTGCCGATCGTGCAGACGATGGTGCCGCCGGAAACAAATTCGTCCTTGAGGCCCACCCCTTCGCCGGTCGCGAGCTGGACGCGGGCGTTCAGCTTGATGGTGATGCCGGCGTCCTGCATTTTCTCGCGGGCGAACTCGCGCAGCGACGGGCTGATCTCGGGCAGCAGCTGGTCGCGCGAGTGGATGAGCGTGACGGTGATCTCCTCCTCGCTGATGTGATGGAAGAAACGCACGCTGCCGCGCACGAGATCGTTGATTTCGCCGGCGGCCTCGACGCCGCTGTAGCCGCCGCCGACGATGATGAACGACAGGTACCAGCGGCGCCGCGCCGGATCATCGCACACCTCCGCCTTTTCGAGCTGTTCGAGCACGTGGGTGCGCAGCATCGCGGCGTCACCGACGGTCTTGAGCGGGTGGGCGTGGTCGGACATGCCCGGGACGACGTTGAGATTGGAGACGTTGCCGCAGGTGATGACCACGTGATCGTACTTCATCGTGCGCGGAACACCGTCGAAGCCCGCGTGCTCGATCTTTTTCCCGGGCAGGTCGATGTTGAGGATTTCCTCGGTGCGACAGATGACGTTGGGCAGCAGCTGGCGAAGCGGGACGATGACGTCCATGATGTTGAGCGACGATCCGACGGCGTCGGCCAGCAGCGGGCTGAAAACCAGGTGGTTCTCGCGGTTGAACAGGACGATTTCGGCGTCGTGGGGACCGAGGAGCCGGCGCAGGGTGCGGGCGCATTTGACGCCGCCGAATCCGCCGCCGACGATGACGATGCGTTTGGCCATGGAGGGAAAGGTGACGATGGTGACAAAGGACCGGATTGCAATGCGCGCGTCCGGCATGTCCCCGGCAAGTGCATCGGCGGCAAGATGTAGGGCGGCATCGCTCGCCGCGCCGCAGCCTTGGCGCAGGCGGGCCGGATGCCGCTTCCCTGTCCCTGAATACCGTTGACCGCCCGAGGGAGGACGGGTTTTAGTCGGCCCCTTGGCTCTGACCTGGAGAGGTGGCTGAGTGGTTTAAAGTACCCGCTTGGAAAGCGGGCGTAGGGAAACCTACCGGGGGTTCGAATCCCCCCCTCTCCGCCACTCTTCGCTCCGGCGGAGTTACGGATGGCACGGCCATCGGAGCGACGAGGAGCGAAGGATGGCGGCCCTGCGAAGCCTTGGCGAAGCAGGGCGATTATTCGCACCTAACGACGACGGTACGTCATTCCCGCCGTCCATCGCCGATGGTCGCACCCCATGCCGGCAGTCAAGAGTCACGACACCTGACCCTGTATGATCCCCGCTTGCGCTGAGACAGGGTGCTCCCTATCAGAGGTGTGTGTCACTTCCGACGGAACATTGGATCGCGTTCCCGAATTGGGCGCGATTGGTCGGGCTCCTCGTCGGAATTTTTGTCTACTGCATGCTGTGCTGGGGACCGAAGAAGTGGGATCCAGAAAATTCGGCACATTTTTCGATTTCCGATCAAGACCCCTCCTTCGTAATACTTGGGCCACGAAAAAGCGAAACCGAACCACTCACGATTGTTTCTTTTGCTGCGAATTTGTTGAACACTGGTGGCCGAGTTGCGGCCAAGATCCAATGGAAGGGATATATCCTTCCGCAGACTCTTTCTTCGGCAGAGGCGGAGGCTTACAAGAGGTTTAATTTTCCCTTTCGGACCCCAGCCTCGGAGGCACGGGCCGGCGGCAAGTTTTCAATGATCAGTGAGTTGACCAGGCCATGGGACTACAGGGCGGCGTCACCTGCATTTTATGTGCTGTCGGTAGAATACTCGGATGGGCCGACCGAGCGCAGAATCCGCCAGAATATTTTCTTCAAATGGGGTGATCCCATTGCACTCACGAAAGACCCGAAATTTGAACACATGAATGCCGAGGAGGTAGATCGGGTCACAGATTTTTTGAAGAAAATCGGCTCGCCGTTGCTGCCTGAAGGTGAAATCGACTCGCGACCCGGCTGGCTCCGTTGGTTGACCAGATAGCGTGGACGTAACGCCTTTAAAGGGGCTGGCGGGACGGGGGTCAGGCTGGTTTGTGGCGAGAGTGGTCCAAAAAAGTACTCACCAATCCGGCCGGGCGCCTGGGCTGCGCAAGTGTGGAGCGGCCTTGTTTAGATTCCGGGCTGAACCATCTGCGTCGGCCGCCGATACAGGCGCAGCAGTCTCCCCTTGACATCCGAAGGGAGGCGGCTTCCATCGAATGACGAAGGAAGACCATGGATAAAATCGACTTGTTGCAGGGCACCCTCGACATGCTGATCCTGCGGGTTCTCGCCCGCGGGGACATGCATGGCCACGGCATCGCCGACCGGCTGGCCCAGGTCTCCCGGAGCGCGCTCCAGCTGGGGGAGGGTTCGCTCTATCCCGCGCTCTACCGCATGGAGGCGAAGGGCTGGATCCGGGCCTCGTGGGCGCAGTCGGACAACAACCGGAAGGCGAAATATTACGCGCTGACGAGGGCAGGCCGCAAACAGTTGGAAATCGAGCAGCAGGATTGGGGCCGGCTCTCGGCCGTCATTGCGGAGATTCTCCAGAACGCCTAGCGGGCTCGCGTTGTCCATGACCTGGCTCCGCCAAATCCTCTTTCGCGTCGCGTCGCTTTTCCGCCGTCGGAACCTCGAGGCCGACATGGCCGAGGAGATGCGGCAGCATCTTGAAATCCGAATCCAGGAACGCATCGACGCGGGCCTGAGCCCCCGTGAGGCCCGCTCCGCCGCACAACGCGAATTCGGCAATATCGCGCAGATCCAGGAGCAATCCAGGGACGAGCGGCATTTCCTCTGGCTCGAGCAATTCGTGCAGGATTTGCGCCAGGGCATGCGCGCCCTGGGTCGCAACCGCGGGTTTTCCGCGGTCATTGTCCTTACGCTGGCGTTCGGCATCGGCGCCAACACGGCCATTTTCTCCGTCGTGCAGGGCGTGCTGCTGCGTCCGCTGCCGTTCGCGCATCCCGAGCAACTGGTCATCATTCAGGACGACCTGCCGGGAGTGGGTGCCCGGGATGCCGGATTGTCCGAGCCCGAATGGCAGGACCTACAGCGCTCCGGGATTTTCGAATACGTCTCGCCGACCTGGTACGACGACAACAACGTCACCGGAGGCTCCAGGCCATCCCGGGTCAGTCTGTTGATGGTGGCGCCGAACTATTTCTCTTTGCTCGGCGTGACGCCACAGTTGGGCCGCACCTTCAATCCCGAGGACCATTCTCCGGGCATAACGGCGGAGCTGGTCATCAGCGACGGTCTTTGGAAACGCGAATTCGGCGGCCGGCCGGACATTCTCGGAAAGAGCCTGCGGATGGACACCGACCTGTATCGCGTGGTCGGCGTCATGCCGGCCGGATATCACGACCCGGGTCGGACCCGTCGGGATCGGAATATCGAAGTCTGGGCTTCATCCAGCTTCTATGGGGCGCCGCTCGCCGACCATCCCTTGCGCAACCGGCGAAACCTGCCCACCGCCATTGCGCGGCTCAAACCGGGACTCTCCGTGGCGACGGCCCAGAGCCAGGTGGACGCGCTGGTGGCGTCGCTGCAAAAACAATTTCCCGGTGACTATCCCCGGCAAAGCGCCTGGACCGTGCGGCTGGTGCCGCTGCAGGAGGGCGTGACCGGCAATGTCCGTCAGTCGCTGTTCCTGCTGCTCGGTGCGGTGGGGCTGGTGCTTCTGATCGGCTGCGTGAACGTCGCCAATCTCATGCTTGCGCGCGCCAGCTCCCGCTCGCGCGAGATGTCGATCCGCCAGGCGCTGGGGGCGGGTCGGACGCGTTTGCTGCGGCAACTTCTGACCGAAAGTCTTCTCCTTTCGCTGCTCGGCGGAGTCGCGGGCGTGGCGCTCCTCGCGTTCCTCAGGGATTTTCTCCTGCGACTCGTGCCGGAGGAGCTGCCGCAGCTGAACGAAATCTCCATCGACTGGGGCGTATTGCTTTTTGCGCTCGGCGTCTCGCTCATCGCCGGCGCGATCTTTGGGCTGGCACCCGCCCTGCAGGCCGGCCGGCTGGACCTTGTCCACATGCTGAAGCGGGAAGGACGCGGATCGTCCGCATCGAGGGAGCAGGTTCGCACCCGCCGGATTTTGGTCGTGATCGAACTCGCCCTTTCCCTGGTGCTGATGATCGCGGCCAGTCTTCTGGTGCGCAGCTTCTGGGATCTGTTGCATGCCCCGCTGGGCTACGATCCGGACCGGGTCATGACCATTCGCACACGCCTGCCGTTTCCGAACGATCCCACGACCGACGCCTATGCCACCGTTGCGCAGCAGGCGCCGTTTTTCCGCGAGATCCTTCGGCGCAGCCGGACGCTGCCGGGCGTCGAGGCCGCGGCGGTCGGAGATTTCGGAGCGATTCCGCTGGGCCACGACCGCACGAATCAGAATCCGCCCCTTCCGGTCATTCTGGAGGATCGCGTGTCGGAAGGAGGCGACGCGCCCCTGGTGGACCAATCGATTGTCACTCCCGAATATTTTTCCCTGATGGGAATGAAGCTGCTGCGCGGCCGCTGGTTCACCGACTTTGACAACGACCATGCGCCCGGCGTGGCGGTGATCAATGAGGCCATGGCGCGCGCGTTCTGGCCCGGAGAAAACGCCCTGGGGAAACGCCTGAAGTTGTCCCGCAAGGCCACGGACTGGGCCACGGTGGTCGGCATCGTGGCGGACGCCCGGACGGAATCGATCGAAGACCCGGGAATTCCCCAGGCCTATGTCTCCCTCTATCAGATGGTCGCCCATCATCTCGCGATCTTTCTGCGGGGAGATCTGGATCCCGGATCCCTCCCGGACGCGCTGCGCGACCAGGTGCAGGCGGTCGATGCGACGCTGCCGGTTTTCGGCGCCCAACTGCTCGACGAAACCGTGTCCGCTTCGCTGACCGCGCGGAGATTCTCGATGGGCATGGTGGCGCTGTTTGCCCTGACCGCGCTGTTTGTCGCCGGTCTCGGCATTTACGGCGTCATTTCGTTCGTGGTGGGCGAGCGCACGCACGAGTTCGGCATTCGCGTCGCTCTCGGAGCCCAGCCCGGCGACATCACGTGGATGATTTTGCGCCAGGGTTTGGACCTCGCTCTGGCGGGCACCGCAGTCGGGCTGGTCGGCGCCCTGCTCGTTTCGAACCTGTTTGCCGGATTCCTTTTTGGCGTGAAGCCGACTGATCCGCTGACCCTGGCCGGGGTGGCCATCGTGCTCGTCGGCGTGGCGTTGGGTGCCTGCTACATTCCGGCGCGCCGCGCGAGGAGCACCGACCCGATCGTGGCGTTGCGAGCCGGCTGACGATAGCGGTCCGTGTTGGACCCGGTCCTGATATCCGCTTATCTGGCCACGCGAACGGGTCAGGATGAGCCTCAATCAACTGCAGTCTCGTCGACTGCTCCTTCGGCAAGTACTGGCAGGCTTTCGATTCTGAAGCCGTCAGTCCAGGTCGACCCGATACTCCGCGATGTAGCCGGGCGTGTCGAACCACAGCGAAAGGGGCGTGATCCAGATGTCGCCCTGGGGATGTTGTCCGGCCGACCGTGCTTCGGAGACGACCTTCGCGAGATGGGCGAGGGCATCGGTCGTGGGTCCGCGGAAATAAAACCGCAACGTCCGCCGCGCGGGCATTGACACTTCGGTGGGATCCGCGGGTTGGACATGCAGCGTTTTCGGCGCAGCCAGCCAGAATGTGGCGCGGTCGGTTTTTGGATCGAGCTGCATCACGACGGGTGCATCGACCTGCTCGTCGCGCGCATGAACGTGGTCGAAAAGTCGCTTCACGGCGGCGAGAGACGCGTTGTGATCCTTGACCGGCACGGGCTCCGACTTCCAACCAACCGACGCGGGCGTCGTCACGATCTCCCACTTGGAAGAGCCGCCGGAGCCCAGGCCAAGCTGGTCGCGCGGATCGGCTGGAATCGGCTCGCGGCTGCGCGATTGGCGCAGATACCAGTCCACGACCTGGCCGTCATCCAGACCCTCGGGCATGTTGTGCGCGACGCCGGCGAGCAGGGAAAATCGGACGCGGCCGCCGATGGCTTCGAGCGACGTCACCATCTGATCGGCGAAGCCGGTGGGGACGACGTCGTCGCGCTCACCGTGGATCACCCACGCGGGAATATTGCGCAAGCGCGAGGCGCGGTACGGCTCGCCGCGGCCGGAGTGCGGCGAGATGGCCGCGAAGCGTTCCGGATTGTTCATCGCCCATTCCCAGGTGGCCATCCCACCGAGGCTGTGTCCTTCGAGGTACACCCGATCCTGGTCGATCGGCAGCAGGCGTTCGAGTTCGTCGAGGTAGGCGTTGAGAAAGTCAATCTGCCACGGACCCGCCTCGTCGATCGGCGTCACCCCAAATGTGCGGCCGCCGTTGGAGTCCTTGCGCGATTGCCGAACAAAGGAAATCTTGTGCCCCAGCCAGCCGGAGCCATGCAGCCCGATCACCAGGGGAAAAGTCTTGCCGCTCTCGGGAAATCCGGCGGGGAGCGTGAGCCAATAGTTGGCCTCGACGGTCCGGCCATCCGGCAGCTTCGCGGAGAACGCCAGCGGAATGAGTGCGCCGGGATTTTCGGCGAAGAAGTTGCGACCCTGCTCGAGCGCGGTGGCGAGGTTGTCCGCATAAATTTCCGGAGCCTGCATCCAGTCGTCGACTTCATGGCGCGGATTGCCGCCCCACCGCTCGTACCACGGGAGCGCCGCGTGATAAATCGCCTGCCACGCCGGACCCCAGCGGTTCTCCGCCGACGCGAGTGCACGCAGACGACCCACCAGGGAATCGTGCTGCGCCTGCCATTCGGCGGGTGACGTGGCCGAAAAGCTCAAGGGAGCGCACGCGAGCGCGCTTAAGAGTACGAAAGCAGAGCCGAGGACACGCATGGGGTGTTGGGCGGAAGAAGAGTCCTGCTGGAAATCTAGCATATCCGAGGCGATGGAGTCAGGATTTTCCCGGGCGGATTCGGCACTTTATCGACTCCGGTAGAGCGACAAGGTTAATTGCGGCGATCGATCCGCTGCGCGGGTCAGAAACATGAATGCGCTGACCAATCGCAGAGTAGAACCGATTCACGAGGTGGATGGAGAAACGAAAGTGGTATTCAGCACGTGAGTCGCGGCGGGCTCGCGTAGGTGGCACAAATATCTGGTATTGAGAGTTATGCAATGTCTGCAGGCGAATGGGTCTACGAAAAACATTACGAAATGATCGAGAAACGATAAAAAGAGATTGCAAAACGATCTATAATGATTGTTGTACGAGACGTCTTCCATGAATACTTCCTCAAATCCTGAAATTGAAACGAAACTTCTTCGGATCGAGCGGATGAGCGGCGCCCTTCGCGGCGTTTGCACCGCTCTCCTGGTTATTGTCGGTATCGGCGCCGTCGTGGCGGCAGCGGCGGCGATCACGGGACGCCTCACGGCCATCACCTTTTTCGGCGGGTCGATTCCCGTTGGAAATGTGACCCAGAGCGGACGAGGACTGATTGCCGGTGCCGTGGTGCTCACGGGACTGGTGATCGGCAAAGCCCTTTACCATCTCCGGCGGTTGGCGGATAACTTCTCGCGCCGCGAGATTTTCACTTCGGAAGCGGTCCGGCAAATCCGCAACTTCGGAGTCACCTGCATGCTTTGGGGTGTGCTCAAGATCGCTTGGGCGTTTGTGCCGGCGATGACCCTCAATCAGCCGTCCGCCGCGGTGGGCGTCACGATGGATTCGCTGGTGATCGGCGCAGTGATCATCGCCATCTCCTGGTTTGCCGAGATGGCGACTTCGCTGCGGGAAGAAAACGACCTCACCATTTGAGCGCAGGAGGAAATTCCCATGTCCATTGTCGTTAATATCGATGTGATGCTCGCCCGGAGGAAGATGCGCCTGAACACCCTGGCCGAAAAGGTCGGCATCACGCCGCAGAATCTGTCCGTGCTCAAGACGGGGCGGGCCAAGGCGATCCGCTTCAGCACGCTCGAATCCTTGTGCGCAGCATTGGATTGCCAGCCTGGCGATCTCCTCTCGTTCGAACCGACGGGAAGTCCTTCCGTATCCGTGCCGGCGGGCGAGGAACCGGCGGACATCTGATTCCGCAACGCCCTGCAAGCGCTTCAATTTGCTGGGGGCGCCTATCGGGTGCGGACCCCACTGCGAAAGAATTCGGCTCACGTTACGGAACGCAGTGGGTCCCGCCGCGTACTCTAAGGCATGCCACCTCCCCTCACCATCAAACGAGTTGAATTTGAAGTCGACCGTCCGGCCACCGTGGCGATGCCAGAAGCCAGGCCGGAGTCGCTCAAGTACGAGGATATCCTCAGCGTTACCCTGTTCAGTGGCGAGACCCTGGTCTTCACGGGAGACCGCGCCAAGAAGCTCGAGGAACGCATTCGCGGCATTCTGCTTTAAGTCCGCGGATGTCGCGATCCGGTTGATCGGGACGGAGTCGATTCCGTCCCAATTCATTTCGGCCAAGTCCTCACGGGATCGGGGAGACAGGTTGTAGAATAGGCGGCGGGTGTTGTCGCCCGCACGTTCGGATGAAGTCGTGGCCTGCGGGTCGCGAGGCAACGAACGTGGGCGAATCGGCTCCTTTTTCACCCGGCACTTCACTACACTATCCTCACCGTCTACCCTTGGACCCGTCCTCTCCGGCCGCCCCGCTCATTCTTCAAGACAAGGCGACGATCTTCATGGTCGTCGCGGGTTACCTTCTGGTGCTCGTCGTCATCGGGATCGTCTTCCGACGGTTCAGCAGCGACACGGACGATTATTTTCGCGCCGGCGGGAAGGTCACCTGGTGGCTGCTGGGGGGCAGCATGTTCATGCAGAGCTTCAGCGCCTGGACGTTCACCGGCGCGGCGGGAGCGGCGTTCGAGGCGGGATTCAGCCTGATCGTCATGCAGTTTTCCAATGTCCTGATCTTCGTCAGCTTCGCTCTCATCACCGGCCCGTGGTTCCGGCAGTTGCGCTGCATGACGGGGGCGGATGTGGTTCGACTGCGCTTTGGTCCCGGCATGGAACAGGTCGTGGCGTATCTGGGCATGATCATGGGACCGATTTACGGCGGGGTGCAGTTGTACGGGCTGGCGATTTTCACCTCGATCCTGCTGGGCGTTCCCATTGCGCCGACCATCGTGCTGCTCGGCGTCGTGGTGCTTTTCTATTCGGCTCTCAGCGGCGCGTGGGCCGTCCTGGCGGCCGATTTCATCAAGGGATTGGTGCTTGTGCCGATCACGTTGCTGGTGGCCGTGGTCTGCCTGCGCGAAATCGGAGGCTTCGGCGGACTGCTCGCGGCCATCCATCAGGCGGGACTGTCGACCGCCTACGCTCCCGTGAAAACGGCGGCCGTCATGGCGACACTCGATGGCGTGGATCGCAACTGGTTCACTCCGCTTTTTTTCGTGGCGTGGTACGCGAACAATTTGATCAATTCCAATTCGATCAGCGGCGCCTCGTGCCCGCGGTTTCTTTGCGCGAAGGACGGACGCGAGGCGCGGCGCGCCGCCTGGTTCGCCGGCGGGCTGTTCCTGATGGGCTTGTTCATCTGGTATCTTCCTCCCATGACGGCACGGCTCCTGATCGCCGACCAGGTTCGCGCCATGCCGCTGGCCAAGCCTGCGGAAGGGGCCTACGCGGCGATCGCCATACACTTCCTGCCGCCGGGACTCGTGGGCATCGTGCTGGTGGGAATGTGCGCCTCGACCATGAGCACGCTGGACACGGGCCTGACCTCGCTCGCGGCCAACCTCACGGAGAACGTCTATCCGGCCCTGTGCCGACGGATGCGCGTCGCTCCCTGGCAGGGCAGGGCGCGACTGATCTTCGCCAAGTTCGTCAATGTGGGCTGCGCGCTGGTCATCATCTCCAGCGCCCTGTGGATGGCCGCCCATGGTCGCGGCGGAATCTTCAAGATCCTGCTCGATATCCTGGCGACCATCGTTCCCCCCGTGGCGCTGCCCATGCTGCTCGGCCTTTTCGTGCGCCGGGTATCGCCCATCGTTCCCTTCATCTCGATCGGATTTGGCCTGGGGGCGTCGCTGTCGATCTTTCTGCTCCCGGTGGCATTCGGCGCCAACCCCTGGAGCTTTCAGGCGCAGGTCGGAACAGTGATGAGCGTGGCGACCTTCTGCTTCTTTGCCGCGCGACGCATCTTTCCGCCGGACGACGCCACTCTGGCCCGCGAAAAGGAATTCTTCGGGCGGCGCGACCGTCCGGTCGATTTCGCGGCCGAAATCGGCGAGGCCAGCGACGGTCGCCAGCTGGCGATCATCGGAGTGTTCGGGCTGGTCCTCGGATTGGCGATGTTGCTGCTCCTCATTCCGGAAAGCAGCCGGGGGCACGAAGGCAAGATTGGCGCCGTGGCAGCGGTGGTCATTGGAGTGGCGGCACTGATGTTGTGGCACAGTCGCCGTGCGGACGGACGTCCGGCGGCGGACCTGCCGCCCCGGGGCTCGGGCCGCTGAGCGCTGACGGGTGCCGGGCGCGGTTTTTCCCGCGCGATCGCGGATCGACCGTTTCTTCCAGCGGAACACGAGTCGAAAAAATCCCAACGCGTCCCGGTAAAATCCTCACGGTCCGCAGGGCAATTCGCTATCGTCACCGCAGTCGCCGGGCGATCGCACCGAATCGTCGCGGCTGAATCAGGACGAACACCTCAACGCATCCAAGAAACCAGGGCCCGCCGGCTCGACCCGGGATTTGCCGGCCGCGCCCGCACCAAGAACCCAATCGCAACCATGAATCGCACTGGACCAGGAATTCTCCAGCTTCTCGCGCTCACCTCCTTTTTCGGCACAGCGCTCATGCCGGCCCAGACGGCACCGGCAAACACCGCGGCGCCCGGCGAGTCCGACGCCGCCGTGGTGAAACTCGACCCGTTCGTCGTCAGCGGCACCGAGGACACCGGCTACACGGCCCGGGACACGCTGGCCGGCACACGCGTGCGCACGCAGTTGAAGGACGTCGCGAGCGCGATTTCGGTCGTGACGAAACAGTTTCTCGACGACGTCGGGGCCACCAATGCACAGGATCTGCTGGTCTACACGGCGAACACCGAGGTGGGCGGGATCAACGGCAATTTTTCCGGCCAGGCGGGAATCCCGTCCTACAACGAGGCGTTGATCAATCCGGGGAACACCACCCGCGTGCGGGGATTGGACACGGCCGACAACACGCGCGACTATTTTCTGACCGACATTCCCTGGGACTCCTTCAACACGGGGCGGATCGATCTGCAGCGCGGCCCCAACTCGATTCTGTTCGGCGTGGGCAGCCCCGCGGGAATCATCAACGCCAGCCTGGATGATGCGGCGTTCAAGAATCAGTACCAGGTGGAGAATCGCGTCGATGGTTACGGTTCGCTCCGCAACTCGGTTTCGCTGAACCAGGTGGTGATTCCTGGTCAACTGGCAATCAGGGTCGCCGCCCTGGACGATCGGCGGAAGTACGAGCAAAAGCCGGCGTTCAACAACGAGAGCCGCGTTTACGCCGCGCTGCGCTGGGATCCCAATCTCTTCGGCGCCGACAATCACACCTCGTTCCGGGTGAAGTACGAGAACGGCTCGGTGAGGTCCGACAACCCGCGTGCCCTCCCGCCGGTGGATGAGATCACGCCATGGTTTCAATCGGGAACCAACGCGTACGGAAATGCCGGCTACAACAAGCTGACGATCAATCAATACACGCCGGGGCACGACAGCGCCTCGGCGCAGGCGACGAGCACCTACAATCTCGGCAGCTGGTACGAGGGTCGCACCTACTACCCGGATGTTCTCACCTACTACAACGGTGTGAGCAACGGTTCCGCGCCGGCCGCCTCGAGCAACGCTCCGACCAACGTGATTGGCGGCCAGATCAGCAAGGGGTACGGCATCGGTCCGTCGGGAGCGATCGACGGGGGCATCGATGGACTGCCGAACTACCAGCCGCTGGGAATTCCGCCCTTCAGTCAGTACGCGGCCAACGCGCCCGTGCCGATTCCGGGCGGGTCCTACTACGACGACCGGGTTCTGACCGATCCCTCGGTTTTCGATTTCTACAAGCAGCTGCTCGACGGCAACAACAAGCGCGAGTGGCAGGGCTGGCACGCGGCGAATCTCGCCCTGTCCCAGACGTTCCTGCACGACCGCCTGGGGCTCGAGCTCGTCTACGACCAACAGGACTACAACAATGGGCAGGTCAGCTTTCTGCAGGGCGCCAACTACGGCATCAGCGTTGACGTCAACGAAACCCTCGCCGACGGCTCGCCCAATCCCAACGTCGGCCGCCCGTACGTCGCGAATTCATTCTGGTCGAGCAGCAACTCGAACAAGATCTCGCGCCACAGCCTGCGCCTGACCGCCACCGGTGAGATTCGCGCCTCCGATTTCCTGGGCAACACCACGCTGGCCAAGGTCCTGGGCCGGCACGTCTTCACCGGATTGCTCGAGGAGGACAACAAGAAGACGATGGCGATCCAATGGAGCCAGTACGCCACCACTTCCGACTGGACCTCGCTGCTCAATTTTCCCGCCAACACCCTCACCTCCTACCGGCAGTTCGACTGGGTCGATTACATCGGACCGAGCCTGATGGGAGCGTCGAGTCCCGCGGGGGCGAACCTCTCGCGGGTCGCGAGCCAGATCGCGCCGACCTCCTCGTCGGTCGTCCGCTACTTCAATTCGCACTGGAATGCCACCGGCGTCGACCCGTCCACGCCCTACACCTACACGAATTACACCACGGGTGCCGTGGTGAACTCCACCCAGTCGGAAAATCCGGCGAACTACGCCGGCTGGCAGAACACGACCGTGAACTGGCTCAATGCCGACGTGGCCGCCCAGTTCCCCGATCTCGTCACCGCGGCGCAAAAGACCCGCTACCGGGATCTCTCCCGCGGATTCACGTGGCAGGGATATATGCTCGACGGCGACCTCGTTCCGACGGTCGGCTGGCGCCGCGACGTGGTCACCAGCTACGCCACCGGTGCGCCGAGCAACGCCACGTCCGGTCTCGTCAGCCTGGATTTCAATGACGATCCCAAGTCCCGCAACGTCGCGGCGGGCGAGAGCCTTTCCTGGGGCGGCGTCTATCACCTGCCGAAGGCGGTGACCAAATACCTCCCCGGCGGCACGACGCTGAGCGTGTTCTACGACCGCTCGAGCAATTTCAAGGCCGACACTCCGCGCCAGAATCTGGTCGGCGAAACGGTCGCGAACCCCAACGGCAAGACCAAGGAGTACGGATTCACCGTCGGCACGTTCGACGACCGGCTGACCCTGAAGGTCGACTGGTTTCATACCAAGGTGACCAACGCGACGTTCGCGAACACGAACGGAAACTCGATCGCGGGATTGGGCTCGAACGGCTACCTGGTGTGGGGCGCGCCGGATTGGGGTCTCGGATTTGCCGCGCAGCTGCAGGATTATCTCGAGGGCCGGAATCTGAGCCGCGGCGGCGAGTGGAACTATGCGGCGATCGACGGCGTTCCGGGCGCTTCGGCCGGACCGGGCAATGCCGCCTTCGACAATGCGCCGCAAACCCTCCTTTCCCATCAGATCGTTGATGCGTGGCTGCACGCGCCGGTGACGAATTCCTTCTTCCAGTATTACGGGATTCATCCGCTGTCGATCGATGTGACCCAATTGTCGACTGGCGAGATCCGCAACGTGTTCGGTGCTGGCTATGACTCGGCGACCTTTCAGCCGGGATCCGAGAACTGGTCCGGGGCGAGCAACGCGGTTTCGACGGTCGACATCATTTCCCGGGGCACCGAGTACGAGTTGGATTTCAAGCCGGTGAAAAACTGGAATGTCACCGTCAACTACAGCCGGACGTTCGCCACGCACGAGAACATCGACGACACCACGCGCGTGTACATGAACACCTGGCACGATTTCCTGTCGGGCCCGGCCGGGCAGCTCCGCTTGTGGGGTTCGAGCGCGGGTTTCACGGTCGGGCCGACCTGGATTCAGGGCGTGTACAATCCGTACCTCGTCGAGGTGAACTCGCAGGGCCAGTCCGCGCCCGAAGTTGCCCCGTGGCGACTGAACGGCATCACCACCTATGCCTTCGATCACGGCGCGCTGAAGGGCCTGTTTGTCGGTGGCGCGGCTCGACTCGAGGCGGGTCGCATCGAAGGCTACCATTACAGCGCCGCCCTGCAGACGCTGGATGTGACCAATCCCTGGTACGGACCCAACGATACGCACGTCGATCTGTGGCTGGGCTACCGGATGAAGGTGCGCTCCGACCTGGAGTGGAAGGTGCAGTTGAACCTGCGCAACGTGGGAGAGAAGACGCGCCTCGTGCCCTCTTACTACGAGCCTGACGGCTCCATTGCCCTGGCCCGAATACAGGAGGGCATGACGTGGGAGCTGTCGAACACGCTGACCTTCTAGATTGAATCGTCTCCTCTTGGGCAAATGATGCCCGGCACCGGTTGTGTCGATCGACCGGTGCCCGCGGATTTATCATGGAATATCCTCATCCTTCGCGAAATTCTATCGGCGGGGCGTTGCCGTGGCTGATCGGGATCGTCCTTGGCCTGGTGCCGCTGGCCGGATCCGGATCGACCGACGAGGTCAGCCCGCCACCGTCGACGACACTCCCCAAATACGAACGTCCGCCGCGCAAGGTGACTGTGGGAACATTGGTCGGCGGCTACGTCATCTATTCGCTGGAGCTCGAGGCCCGGTTGCGGCGCATGGACGAATATCTGTCCGAGATGGCGGGTCGGACGACGCGGCTCAAGCCGGCGGCGGCGCTCGATCTGGCGGTGTTTCCCGAATATTTCATTGGTCACGCCGGCGACCAAACGAGCCAACGCGCGGTTACGATGGCGGAGGTTGAGGACGCACTGGGGGCGTTGGCGCGCAAGTACCACTGCTATCTGGTCGCGCCCCTTGTCCTGCGGGAAGGTGGCGAGCCAGGCTATTTCAGCAACGCGGCCCTGTTATTCGACCGGCAGGGAAAGAGGACGGGAATCTATCGCAAGGTGCATCCCGTGGGAGGCCACGACAGCCGGGTCCTGGAAGGCGGCATCAAACCCGGTGGGGAGTTTCCGGTGTTCGACTGCGATTTCGGCCGGCTCGGCATCCAGATCTGTTTCGATATGGTCTACGATGACGGCTGGCGGGCGCTGGCCCGTCGCGGCGCGGACGTAGTGGCGCTCCCGTCGGCCTCGCCCGAGACGGTTCATCCGTCGGTCTATTCCCTCGAGTACCAGTTCTACGTGGTGAGCGCGACGCCGCGCGATCATGCGGCGGTGTTCAATCCGCTGGGCATGATCGAGGCGGAAGTTTCCACCGAGGGCGCCGTGCTCGTGGATCAATTCGATCTTTCGTTCGAGGTGCTGCATTGGGATGCCGATCTGGAGGAAGGCGCGGCGCCCCGACGGAAGTTTGGCGACAAAATCGGTTCGCACTACTATCGTGATCAGGACATGGGCATATTCTGGTCCAATGATCCCCGGCGTTCCGTGGCGAGCCTGCTCGGCACCTTCGGCCTTTCGCCAGCGGACCTGGAGTTGAAGCGCCTGGAAAAAGTCCAGGACGGGCTTCGCGGCGGACCCGTCGACTCGCGCTAGGAAAAAGAACGGCCGACGGAATCTAATCATGCAGCGTTCACAACTGGCGGCGCAGCTTTTCACGGTCCGGGATTTTTGCGGCACCGCGGCCGACCTGACCGCGACGGCGCGAAAGTTGCGCGCCATCGGATACGAGGCGGTCCAGCATACCTGGAGCTGTCCGGTGCCGCCGGCGGAGGTCGCCCGGATCATGCAAGGCGAGGGCCTGAAGATTTGCGCCAGTCACGACAGCTCGGCCAACGTTTTGCAGGCGCCGCAGCGCGTGGTCGAAAATTTGCAGCAGCTCGGCTGCACGCTCACGGCCTATCCTTATCCGCACGGCATCGACTTCACGGACCCGGCGGTGGTCAGGGGATTTGTCCGGAATCTGGATGCCTCCGGCGCCGTCCTGCGGGCCGCGGGCCTGACCCTGGGATACCACAATCACGGGCTCGAATTTCTGCCCTTCGAGGGCGGCACGGTCCTGGACTATATTTATGCGCAGACCAACCCGTCCCATCTGGTCGGCGAAATCGACACCTACTGGATCCATTTCGGCGGCGGAGACTGCGTGGAGTGGTGTCGCAAGCTGGCTGGCCGCCTGCCGTTCATTCACCTGAAGGACTACCGGATGACGCCCGAACACAAACCGACCTGGGCGGAGATCGGACGGGGCACGCTTCCGTTCGCGCGCATCATCGCCGAGGCGGAGCGCGCGGGATGCCAGTGGTTCATCGTCGAGCAGGACACGTGCGAGGGCGATCCCTTCGAATCGCTGCGGCAGAGCTTCGACTATCTGATGCGAAACATCGTTGCTTCGCCGGGCGCCTGACGCAGTGAACCCGACGACGCCATCGGATCGATCAGGATGCCGGGTTGTCTTCACCGGCATCAGGCAGGTGGTGCTCGAACCGCAAGAGCCTCCCGTGCCGGGGCCGGGTGAAGTCCGCGTGCGCACGGAATACTCGCTGATCAGTCCCGGCACCGAGCTGGCACTCTACGAGGGAACGCACGCCGGCTTGAACGATCCCGAAATCACGTTCGCGAAATTTCCGCATCGGCCGGGCTACGCCGCCCTCGGGCGGGTGGAGACGTGCGGCGAAGGCGTGACCGCTTTGCGAGCGGGTGACGCGATTTTTTTCCTCGGTCGGCACGAATCGTGGTCGATGTGGAATCCGGGCCAGATGCTGTGGCTTCCGCTCCCCGCCGATCTTTCCGTGGCCCAGGTGCTGATGGGCCGGATGCTGCAGATCGCTGCCACGAGTACTCTGGCGTTTCGCGAAGCGCCGTCTCGCGTCGTGGTGATCGGCGCCGGTCTGGTGGGCCTGCTGGCCGCCCAGGCGTTGCAGGCGAGGGGAGTTTCCGAAGTGGTCGTGCAGGACATCAACGCGGCCCGCCTTCAGCTCGCAAAACGATGCGGCATCGCGCGCTGCGCCCTGGGCACGGGAGCCGACCTCGCGGCGGCACGAGAACTATTGAGCGCCGAACCGGATGTGGTGATCGAGGCCACGGGCGTTCCCGCGATGGTTACGGCGGCCCTGCGGGCGGTGCGGCGACGCGGCGAGGTGGTCCTGCTGGGCTCTCCCCGGGGAAAGCTCGAGGTCGACCTGTACAAGCACATCCATCGCAAGGGCGTCGCGCTTGTCGGCGCCCACGAGGCCATGGTGCCCGATCGCGCGCCGGCGGGGCAATCTTCGCGACAAGCCCTGCTCGAGCAGTCCTTCGCTTGGTTGCGTCAGGGAAAGGTGCGGGTCGATGGCCTGATCACGCATTCCGCGAAACCAAAGAACCTGCCTTTGGCCTACGACCGGATTGCGCGCGACAAGACGCGCGTCTTGGGCGTCGTGGTGGATTGGCGAAACCCCGACTCGGCCGGGGCGCCCGCGGTTCCGGGGGCGGTGGACATTGCCTCGAACGACTGACCCTGATTCCCTTTCGCCATGATCACTCGACTCCGCGCCGTTTTCCTTGCCCCCGCCCTGGTCGTCACGGCCACTCTCATGAGCGACGCCATTCCTCCGCCCTCGGTGGCCCGGCAGTGGCTGGCGCAGGCCGATATCGCGCCCCCTTTTGAGATCCCGGCTTCGAAGGAGGTGTGGGGAAAAAAGCGGCTCGAGGTGCGAACGCAGCTTTGGACCCTGCTCGGCCAGCTGCCTCCGCGTCCGCCCGTGCCGAAGGTGGAGACCCTGTGGACGAAGGATCACGGCGACTACGTCGTGGAGAAATTTCAATTCGACAATGCCGCGGGGTCCCTGGTGCGTGGTTACGTCGTGCGGCCGGCAAAGATGTCCGGCCGGCAGCCGGGGCTGCTGTACTGCCACTGGCACGCGGGCGAATACGATCTCGGAAAAGAGGAATTGTTCGAGGCCAAGCACACGCCCGAGGCGCCCGGACCGGCCCTGGCGCGGCGCGGTTACGTGGTGGTGGCGATCGACGCCCCCGGTTTCGGAGAGCGGAACGGGCAGGGCCCGGATGGAGCCGGCGAGAAGGACTACCGGGCGGAGGAAACGGCGAGCAAGTTCGATCTCTGGGTCGGGCGCACCTTCTGGGGCATGATGCTGCGCGACGATCTCATGGCCCTCGACTATCTGGCGTCACGGCCCGAGGTGGACGCCGGCCGGCTCGGCGTCACCGGCATGAGCATGGGAGCGACGCGAACCTGGTGGCTGATGGCGCTGGACGAGCGATTGAAAGCCGGCGTCGCCATTGCCTGCTTCACCCGGTACGAGAACCTGATCCTGAAGGAGTCGATCTATCAGCACGACATCGGCTACTTCGTCCCGGGAATGCTGAAACATTTTGATTCCGAAGCGGTGATCTCGCTGATCGCGCCGCGCCCGATCCTTTTTCAAACGGGCGACAGCGATCCCGGTTCGCCGATCGACGGAATTCATCGCATCGAAACCACCGTGCAATCGGCCTATCGGCTTTATGATGCCGGGCCGGAATTCAAGAGCATCGTCTATCCCGGCCTGGGCCACGTCTACACTCCGGAGATGTGGGCTCGGACCTTCTCGTGGCTGGATGCGCATCTGCAGCCGCAACCGGCGACGCATTAAAACGATTTACAGCAGATTGTGTAGTGTCGCAGCGATTGCCGGCAATCGACCAAAGAACACTTGCAGGAGACCGCTGAGATCGCCGGGAAATTCCTGACAGAGGTTTTTCGCCGGAGGAAACGGAGCGAACCGAGGGAAATTTGGAGAGCCAATGCGCAAGAAGGAAAGCTACCTGCGCGGATGGCAGCAACCGGCTCGACGCCAGAATTAGCGTTCCCGCTTGATGTAGCCGGGGGCGTCCGCCCCCGGGAGTCGACTGCGACATCATCCGCATCCGGAACTCGGGCGGGCCCTTCGGACCCGGCCACACCTTTTCTGAATCTGCCCTAACGGGACGTTGTCAGCAAATGACGGCTGGGGAGCGAGGGTCCGTCCCGCCACGTGGAGGGTACGTAGGTGATCATCGAGCTGCTTGACGGCCCGCGCAGATTGAGACGGGAGAGACTGACCACTTGCTCGACGGCCAGCGCCCCGGCGCGCTCATAGTCGGCGACGAGACCAGCCACCGTTCGCTCGGCTTCCGTCAGGGCCAGACAAGCCCAGCCGATTTCTCGGCCGGGAGCGAAGCCGGCGGCGGTCAGGACAGACCCGGTCGCGGCGGAGGCGGCCAGGACGACATCGATCTGCTCGGAGCGAATCCATTTGCGGAGGCGTTGTACGCTCAGATTTCCGGGTGCAATCAGCGGCTTGCCACGCGCCCGGGTTGGGGAGTGCTCGACCAGATAGCCCGCCTGGGCCAGATCGCTTCGCGCGCGTTCGCCGGGCTCGAGCAGCAATCCGACCCGGCTGTAGCCGAGCTGCTTGGCGCGGCGGTAAGCCACCCGCGTGCTCTGCAACAGATCGGTCGCGATGGTGAAATGCGGAACCACCCAGTCCTGGCATTCGATCTTCACGCCGCAATATCGCTTCCAGGTGAGCTCCAGCGGAGGCGTCTGGGGACGGAACGAAGCGACGATCAACCCGTCAATTCCCCGCGTGAAAAGAATCGAGTCCAGGCGCTCCGGGGTCAGCGCTCCCGGTCCGACCAGAAAAAGTTCGAGTCGATGAAAGAGCGTCTCCGCGGCGCGCAGGGCGCCATGCCAGAGGTGCCCGTGGAGGGGCGACGCATCCATTTTTCGGCGGTGCCCGAAATCGACCACGAACGCCAGGACGGGATGCGATTTCCGCTGGCCGGACTGCAGGCGCCGCTCGTTGAACGCATCGAGCAGGGGATCCCGATGGTAGCCCGCGGCCGCCGCGGTCCGCTGGATGTGCCGCCGGGTGGCGAGGGAAATGGCCGGGTGATTCCGCAGGGCCAGCGAGACCGTCGATTGATGCACACCTCCGGCCAGGCGGGCGATGTCCCGCATCGTCACCACCGCCGGTGGCGAATCCACGTCAGTTTCTGCCGGGCGCGGACGTGCCATCGTGCCAAAGGCCTTCGACATAGGTGCTGGTGGGAATCGCGGGAACGCCGTAGCTTTCCGATTGGAGCAGGGTGGCGAGCCGGCTGGTCAGCTGGCTGCCGACGAGGTCGGTATTCGACACGACGCCCGCAAGATGAGGCACGGGCCGCTGGAGGCACATGCAGGCGCTGCCCACGCGGCGCGGCGCCCCGCCGAGCCGGAGCAGACGGCCGATCATCATCCAGTTGCAGATCACCGCGTCGGCCTCCACTTCCCGCACCCACTCCGACACGATCCGCGCGGCGGCCTTCATGTTCACATTGGGCGGAAAGAGCAGGGGCTCGAGCCGGTCGGCCGCCGCGACCGAATACAGCTCCAGCAAGTAGCCGCATCCGGGCAAGTCGGCGGTGACGATCGGATCGTTGGCCCCGATCGCCAGGCCCACCCGCCGGTAGCCGAGACGACGAAGATTCGTGAAGGCCAGGCGGACCGCATGCATCTGGTCGTGCGAGACGAAGGTGAACGAGGGCCGATGGTGCCGGGAATCGATTTGCACGACGCAGAACTCCTCCCACGGCAGGCTGAGCTCCGCGCGGTCGGGCTCGAAGGCCCCGATGATCAGGCCGCTGATCGCCTGCTTTTTCAGGTAGCGGTAGAGTGAGGGCGAGTCGTGATGGCCTTGGTCGACGAAAACGACCTCAAATTCGTAGCCCAGCGCCAGGGCCTGTTCGCGGGCCCCGCGCAGCAGGTTGCCGATGTAGTCGCGGCGATAAAATCCGTTTTCCGGGGAGCGATTGGAGAGAAAGGCGATGCGCGGCGTGTTTTTCGCGGCCACCGCCGATCGCCGCCGCATGCTGAGGGCGGCGCCGACCGGATTCCGCTGATAGCCGGTGCGCAGCGCCGCGGCCAGGACCCGGTTGCGGGTTTCCGGCCGAATCCGGGGATCGGAGCGCAGGGCCATCGAGACGGTGGTGAAGTGCACCCCGGCCGCGGCGGCCACGTCCTTGATCGTCGGCAAATGCTTCATGCGCCGAAATTCATCCCGCCGCGCGGACTCGCCCATCGGTCCGATCTGCCGGGAAGGAAGCGACCCTACGGGGCTCCGCCGGGGCGTCAAATCGATCCGAATTCATACATTAGAATTTTTCCGGTCTTCGCCCGTGGTGGACGCCCGGTTTTCTTTCTAATGGATGAACCGACCCGGGATTGCCAACGGCGCGCCCGCTCCGTATGAATCAGCCGCGTCCAGAAACCGCACGATGGCACCTTCCTTTCCGGCTCTTGCCCGGCAATACCGCGGCGCTCTGTTCGAAGACGTGATCCCGTTCTGGGAACGTCATTCGCTCGATCGCGTCCACGGCGGCTATTTCACCTGTCTCGCCCGCGACGGATCGATTTACGATCGCGACAAGTTCATCTGGCTGCAGGCGCGGCAGGTCTGGACCTTCGCGATGCTCCACAACGAGGTGGAGGCGCGCGGTGAATGGCTGGCGGTGGCCCGGCACGGGGCCGATTTTCTGCGCCAGTACGGTCGCGATCCCGGCGGGAACTGGTACTTCAGCGTGGCCGAGAACGGCCGCCCGCTGATCGCCCCGTACAACATCTTCTCCGACTGCTTCGCGGCGATGGCCTTTGGCCAGTTCGCGCGCGCTTCGGGCAGCGACGAGGACCGCCGCCTCGCGCTCGACGCCTACGAGAATGTGCTGCGCCGCGAGCGCAACCCCAAGGGTGCGTTCACCAAGGCGCTGCCCGACACCCGTCCGCTGATCTCGCTGGCCGTGCCGATGATCCTGACCAACCTCACGGTCGAATTGGAGTGGCTGCTGGATCCCGCCCATACCCAGGCGATCATCACGCGCTGCCTGAACGAGATGTTCGATTGCTTTCTGGATGAATCGCGGCACGTGCTGCGGGAATACGTGGCACCCGACGGCGCGAAACGGGATTGCTTCGAGGGCCGGCTGGTGAATCCGGGACACGGCATCGAGGGCATGTGGTTTGCGATGGACGTCGCCGAACGCCGGCAGGATCGCGCGCTGCTGGAACGCGCGGTGGAAGTGGCGCTGCGCACCGTGGAGTTCGGCTGGGACGAGCGGCACGGCGGCATTTTCTATTTCCTGGATGCCGCCGGCCATCCGCCGCAGCAGCTCGAGTGGGACCAGAAGCTCTGGTGGGTGCATGTCGAGGCGCTCGTGGCGATGCTGAAGGGCTATCGGCTGACGGGCCGGCCGGAATGCCTGCGCTGGTTTCAGCGCCTCCACGAGTACACGTGGAGTCATTATCCCGACCCGGAATTTGGCGAATGGTTTGGTTATCTGAACCGGCAGGGCGAGGTCCTGCTGCCGTTGAAGGGCGGAAAATGGAAGGGCTGCTTCCACATTCCGCGCTCGCTGCGCCTCTGCCTGCGCGAATGCGAACGGCTGGCCGAACAACCGGCGCCGACGGTGACGGTGAAGGAATAGTGGCGCGCCTGCCTGGCGCTTTGAGCGGGCACTTGTCGGCCAGGGTTTCTAATGAATGAATTTTGACGGCGTTGCAAAGCCGGGGGCCGCCATTTCACTGCTTTCCCCGGGACACCTCTCCTCGCCGCCATCTTCAACCCGGGTCATCGCGAACCAGCATGCATCGATTTCACTCCCTGCTTTCGGAGCACGCCTCGATGAATCTGCCGGGGCTGCGCGTGTTTGGCGCCGCGCTGCACCGTCACCGGACCTGCGCCGCCGCCGTGGAGCCGCATCGGCACCGCTGGAGCCAGGTGATCTTTTATCTCAGTGGACATGGCCTGCAGTTTCTGGCCTCGGACACGGCGGAGGTTGAACCGGGCACGGTGGTCGTTCTGCCGCCCCGGGCGCGCCACTCGTTTCGGCGCACCGCCAAACGCGCTCCCCTGTGCCTGGTCATCGACTTCGAAATTGACCGGCAGCGAATGCCGCAGGAAACCGTCCGGCACCTGGGGCGCGAACAGCTGTTTCATCTGCGGCACGAGCTGGCCGCGCTGTGGCACGGCGGTCGCGCGGCGGCGGGCCGGATTTCGCTCGAGGGTGCGACGGTGATCCTGCGCATCCTGGTTTCGGCGCTGCGGGCGGCGGGCTGGATGGAAAGCGCGTCCTTCGCCCCGGGCGCCGAAGTCAGCCCCGCAATCCGGCAACTGGTATCCAGTCTCGATCCCACGGTGCCGCTGACGAACGTGGTGGAGCGCAGCGGCTACAATCGCGACTATCTGAACCGGCTGGTGAAAAAGAACACGGGCCTGACGCTGGGCCAGCTGCGCAGTCAGCAACGCCTGACCAAGGCCAAGGAGCTCCTCGCCTCGGGCATGCAGGTCGGGAGCACCGCGGCGATGGTGGGGTTGCCCGACCAGGGGTACTTCGCCCGCTGGTTCCGTCGGCAAACCGGGCATCCGCCCTCGCGCTGGAGCAGCCGGCTCGTCGCGGCGGAGTTTGAGCATGCGTGAGGCGCCTTTGCGCTCGGCAACGCCGTCGATTTTGCTCCACTAAGCGTCACGATGCCGGAGATTGAGCGAGCAACGGCGCCCCGGCGTCGAGCGGACCGGGAGAAACGATGACACCACCCTCGTCACGGGGATTCGCCATCATTGGCCTGGGGATGATCGCCGACTTTCATGCCCAGGCGATCGCCGGGTTGCGCGGCGGCCGGCTGGTCGGTGTCGCCAGTCGTGACCTGAATCGGGCCCGGGCCTTCGCCGCCCGCCATCAGGTGGGTTTTGCGACCGATCGAATCGACCAGTTGTGCGCCCGCCCCGACGTCGATGTCGTCTGCATCACCACCCCGGCGGCCGCCCATATGGAGCCGGCGCTCGAATGCATTCGGGCCGGAAAGCACCTCGTGATCGAGAAGCCGCTCGATGTCTCGACGGAGCGGATCGATCGGATCCTCGCCGCCGCGGAATCGGCCGGGGTCGTGGTGGCCGCAATATTTCAAGGCCGCCTTGGCGATGGCGCCAACGCCATCAAGACCGCGGTGGCGGGCGGACGGCTCGGTCGAGTCGTCCTCGCGAGCGCGGCGGTCAAGTGGCATCGCGACGCGCGCTACTATGCCGGCCCCCGCGGCACGCTGGCCGCGGATGGCGGCGGCGTGCTGATGAATCAGGCGATTCACTCCATCGATCTGCTGCAATGGTATGCCGGGCTGCCCCGGGAAGTGAATTGCCGTGTCGCCCGCCGGGTGCACCTGGGCATCGAGACCGAGGACACGGCCTGCGCGACCCTGCAGTTTCCGGACGGCGCCCTGGGAACGCTCGAGGCCACCACCGGCGCGTGGCCGGGCTGGAGCCGGCGCATTGAGCTTTGCGGCGAAAAGGGATCGGTGGCGCTGGAGGACGACCGCATTGTGCGCTGGGATTTCGACGAAGCCCGACCGGGCGATGCCGACTTCCGGGTGACGGCGAGCGCGGCTTCGCTCGGCTCCGGAGCGTCGGCGGCGAACGCCATCACCGCGCTCGGCCACCAGCGACAGCTCCAGGACCTGGTCGATGCCCTGCAAAACAACCGGGCGCCGGCGGTGGACGGCAAGGCCGCACGCAACGCCGTGGCGATTGTGCAGGCCATGTACGAATCCGCCCGTCGCGGCGTCGCGGTCGCCGTCGAATAGGGCCGCGACACTGCGCGCATGGGCAAGTCCGATGGCATGAATTACGCGCCGGAGGGGCCGCCGGCGTCCGTCGTCAATTCCGGCGAGTTCGTCTTTGCCGCGGTCCACCTCGAGCACGGACACATTTACGGACAATGCCGCGGGCTGATCGAGGCCGGCGCGGAGCTGAAATGGGTGTACGATGCGCGGGCCGCTGCGGTCGACGCGTTTCGTCAGGTGTTCCCAAAGGTTCGCGTCGCCCGATCGCTCGACGAGGTGCTCGATGATCCGGAGGTTCATCTCGTCGCGGCGGCGGCGGTGCCGTCGGAGCGCGGGCCGCTGGGCTGTCGCGTGATGGGTGCCGGCAAGGACTACTTCACGGACAAAACGCCCTTCACCACCTTGGAGCAACTGAGCCGGGCCAGGGAGGTCGCGGCGCGGACCGCGCGGAAATACATGGTCTATTTCAGCGAGCGCCTGCACGTGGAGTCCGCCATGTATGCGACGAAATTGGTGCGGCAGGGCGCCATCGGTCGCGTGTTGGAGGTGATCGGGCTCGGACCGCACCGGTTGGATCAGGCCAGACGTCCGGACTGGTTTTTCGAGCGGGCGCGGTACGGCGGAATTCTCTGCGACCTCGGCAGTCATCAGTTCGAGCAGTTTCTCACCTATTCCGGGGCGACCGATGCCGAGGTGCTGCACGCCGTGGTGGCCAATCACGCCCATCCGGATGTGCCGGAACTCGAGGATTTCGGAGAGGTGACTCTCCTGGGCAACAATGCCGCGACCAATTTTGTCCGGGTCGACTGGTTTACTCCCACCGGGCTGCGCAGTTGGGGCGATGGGCGCACGTTTATCCTCGGCGAGAAGGGCACCATCGAACTGCGCAAGTACCTAGACGTCGCGCGCACGGCCGAGGGCGACCATGTCTTCCTGGTCGATGAGCGTGGCGAGCATTACCTCAATGTCGCCGGCAAGGTGGGCTACCGGTTTTTCGGGGAGCTGATTCTCGACTGCCTCAATCGCACCGAGGTGGCCATGACGCAGGCCCACGCCTTCAAGGCCGCCGAACTCTGTCTTCGGGCCCAGTCGGCCGCGCGCCGAATAGCCTGAACCCGCGCACACCAAGCACCCGGTTCGATAACGTCGATCAGGCGAGCTCGAGCGATACGTCGAAGCCGACCTCGAACAAGCGTTGCCACGGCAGGTGAATGCGGCTGATCCGCACCGCGCGCACGCGACCGGACGCCACGAACGCGTCGACCAGCGGCTGCGCGGCGGCAAGCAGGTGGCTTTCGACCGCGGTTCGAACGAGCGGGGCCAGGTCGTCCGGCAGTCGCTCCATGGTGGGGGCCAGCCCGAGGGCCGGCAGGTCTTCGACCATGCAACGGGTCCTCTCCTCGGCTTGATAAAGATAGTCGTCCACGAAACGCAGAAAGAGAAATTCCAGCTGGGCCGAAATCTGCTCGCGCGTGAGCGTTTCGCGTCGCGCGACCAGAAAAATTACCGCCTGGGCCAGAACCATGCCCAGCGTGTTGCCGGCGGTGTTCCAGCCACCGAACCCCGCCAGACCGGTGATCTCCGGATGGGAAATGAGTTTCCGGCCAAGGTTGGCATCGGCGGCGTTGACGAAGGCGACGTCCGCCAGCGCAACCGCACGGTTGGCGCGAACACTCGCAAGCAGGGCCCCGACCAGAGGCTCCGCATGTCGATGGGAAGACTCGACTTCCTGACGCGAGGCGGAAAATCCATCGCTCGCCACCACTTCATCGAGCCAGGACTGGAATTTGGGCGGGAAATTTTTTTGCACCGTTTCGAGGCCCCGGTTGAGGATCCATTGCGATTCGCTGTTGCCCTGGCGACGGGACGGGGAATTGAACCAGACTTCGAGATCGCCTGGAGATGACTCGACGATGCTGCCGCTCAGCGGTGAAAGATGAGCCCGGAGCAGTTCGATCAGCGGCCGGTCTTCATAGTCGGTCACCACCCCGGCTCCGGTGGGAGTGGAAAACCGGGCCGCGATGCGAGGCATGAAGGTCGCCCATTGTCCAACCTGCCGGGCGAGGAGCAGGCAGCCGATCTCGTCGGCGCCGGGATACGTGATCGCCCGGTCGGCGAGGCCGCGCGCGCGAATGGCGGCGTCGAGGCGCCGGGCCTCGGCGATGTTCCACCCATAGTCGGCGGTGTCATCCTGGGGCAGCAGCAGATAGTCGAAGATGCCCTCCGCCACCCAGTCGAGCATGGCGGCGTTGACCGCGTGATTGCGCTCGCGGCCCGCACGATAGTCGAGCGTGATGTCCGCCGGAATCTCCGCGCGCAGGCGGTCGCGTTCGGCGGATTCGGCCGCGGACGCGGCGCCAAGGTCCGCCTTGTGTTCGAGAAACGACAGGCGGAACAGCCGGCGACCCCAGAGCGCCCAGTAAGGTTTTTCCTCCTCGGCCGAGTCGGAACGATGGATGCGCATGATGACGCTGGAGGCGAGGATCGGGCGCTCGGGGCGGGCGGACTTCAATTCCCGCAACACCTCAAGTCGGCGCAGCACCGCCGCGGTCGTTTCCGTCGACCGCCGGGATGGGATCAGACCGCCGTAACCCAGCGTATCGATCGCGACGATCACGGCCTCGGCCCCGGTTGCCGCCTGCGTGAGCCAGCTGAGGAGATTTTCGTGGCGCGATTCCCGCCACGGATTGCCCAGCCATTCCCGCGGCGGGAGCCGGACCGTCAGTCCCGCGATCCGGGCAAGATATTGCGGATAGTCGTAGTTCACGGGCCGGTCATCCACCGGCAGGAACGCGATGGTTTTCATGGCGAAGGCGGACGGGCGGCGACAGACCCCGCGAGTTGATGGCAGATCTCGGCGGCGGAAAGAACCTCGGCAGGAGTCGGCGAAAACGCACCGCCCGAACGCACGCCGCGAACGAACGCTTCCGTTTCGGCGTAGGTGCCGTTGGCGACGAACAACGGAGTCGACGCCAGACGCGCCTCCTCCTTGGCCAAGCGGTCGCCGGACCACGCGCGCCACTGCCCGAGGTCAAATTCGGCGCTGCGGATCTCCACCCGGAAGTCGTCGCCGCAAATCTCGAGATACTCCGATTGGGTTTGGGCGCGGGGATGGAGAGCGATGGAGGCGGTGGCACCATTCGCAAAGGCAAGTTGCGCCTGATACCCGTCGCCCGGGGCATGACGTCCGGTGGTGCACGACGTGACCGCCCCGCCGATCGAGCAAACCACATCGACGACGTGAAGTCCCGTGTGTTCGACGAATTCGGGCTCGGTGCGCTGCACGCGGGACATGACTGCCTTGATTCGGCGGATAGGCCGCGCGGCGATCCATTTCAGGGCATCGCGGAGAAAAGGATCGAACCGGCGGTTCATGCTCACCATGACGCGGGCGTGACGCGCCGACAGATCGGCCACCACGCGACGCGCCTCGGCGATGGTCGCGCCGAGAGGCTTTTCCATGAGGATGGGCAGTCCCTTCGCGGCGAGATTGACCGCGACCTCGGCGTTGAACGCGACGGGAGTGATCGCCAGGCAGGCATCGGGTCTGGCGGCGGTGAGCATTTCCTCCAGGGAGGCATGAGCGCACTCGAAACCGAAGCTGGCGGCGGTGGCGATTGCCATGGGTTGGTCGGGATCGACCAGGCTCACGAGCCGCAGGACGCTCGGATGCAACCCGACGAATTGGCGCAGCGCCGGCAGATGAAATGTCCGGCAGTGATGACCGGCGCCGACGACGGCGATGCGGAGAGGCGGGCTGGCGGGAGTCACGGATGAAGGATGAACAGGTCCGGCATCAGGCTAGCTGAAATCACGAGATTCCGTGAGGATTAAATCGGTTTCATCCGGACTATTCAGACCAGGCAGGGTGGGACTGCCCGGTCGATTGGCTGAGACCGCGGGATGGACCAAGCTGGAGTTCACGATCGAGCCGGACTCCGTCAAAACGATTCCTCACGAAAATCGCGAAAGGGCACGAAACAGAGCCGAGAATTGCCCACGGAACGCCCTGAGCACACCGAATATTCTGAAGAGACGCTATCGGATGAAATTATGTGGTTTGGCGGGCCACCACTCAGAAATCGACGCGGGGTTCGGCCCATTCGACAGGCTCAGGGTAGGCGACCCCGCCCTCCAACTCCAACGCAGTGGGTCGCCGCCTCACACCTTGCCTTGCACTGGGCGGGCGGGCCGTCAGCGTGGTGCAATGGCATTCAAGTCACTCGGCCTTGCCGAACCCATCCTGCGGGGAATTCAGTCCGCGGGTTATACCGATCCGACGCCGATCCAGCTGCGGGCGATTCCGGTCATTCTGACTGGACGAGACCTCATCGCGTCGGCGCAAACCGGCACGGGCAAGACCGCGGCGTTTGCGCTCCCGGTGCTCACCCGCCTGCTCGCGGCCGGAACTCCGGTGGCGGCCACCGCACAAGGACAGGGTGACGGCCGGGGCAGCGGTCGAGGACACGGACGTTTCCGCACGGCGTCGCCCAAGGTGCTCATTCTCGAACCCACGCGTGAACTCGCGGCGCAGGTCGAGACCGCGTTCCATGATTTCGCCCGCTTCACCTCGTTGCGGACCCTCGCGGTCTTCGGCGGGGTGGGCTACGGGCACCAGCGGGCGGAAATGGGACGGGGAGTGGATGTCATCGCCGCCACGCCGGGCCGGCTGATGGATTATCTGCAGGACCGTTCCATCAGCCTCCACGATCTGTCGATTCTCGTGCTCGATGAGGTCGATCGCATGCTGGACATGGGCTTTCTCCCGGTCGTGAAGGAAATCATCGGCCGGTGCCCGAGAAATCGTCAGACGCTTTTCTTCTCTGCGACCGTCCCGCCGGAAATCCAGTCGGTGGCGTCGTTCGCGCTGAGAAATCCGGAGCGCGTCGAGGTCGGGGCCAACCGCTCGGTCACGAAGTCGGTCAACCACGCGCTCTATCCGGTTTCCTTCGATCAGAAGTTCGATCTCCTGCTCGCGCTGCTTGCCCAAGCGGGTTTCGACAGCGTGTTGGTGTTTTCGCGGACGAAACACGGGGCGGACAAGATTGCCCGCAAATTGAAGTCGGCGAATCATGCCGTGGCGGTGTTACACGCGAATCGATCCCAGAACCAGCGGCTCGAGGCGCTGGAAGGCTTCAAGAGCGGCCGGTATGAGGTGATGGTGGCCACGGACATCGCGGCTCGCGGCATCGACGTCGCCGGCGTGACGCACGTGATCAACTACGACGTGCCCGAGAACCCGGAGGATTATGTCCATCGCATCGGCCGCACCGGACGCGCGCAGGCGGTCGGCGATGCGTTCACGCTCGTCACGCCTGAGGATGGCGGCAAGGTGCGCGACATCCAGCGGTTCATCGGGCAGAAGATCGAGGAATTGAAACTCGAGGGATTCCCGTACCGCGCCTTTGCGGCAAGGCCGCCGGCGCCGCCGCAGCAACAAAGGCAGGGCCACGGTCAACACCGACACGGACAGCACGGCCGGCATGGGCAGCAAAACCGGAACGGTGGTGGCGGGCGCTATCGGCGATAGTTCCAGGTTGTAGGGTGGGGTCTCCCGACCCTCTGTGCACATTCCCACTACGGGTGGAACCGGACCTCCGGGCCGGTTTAAACAATCGCGCCCGGAGGTCGCGCTCCACCTCGGCGGGGTCAGGAGACCCCGCCCTACAAAATCCAAATTCGGATCGATGAGAACATCGATCCCTACCGGGCCGAAGGCAGCCCGCTAACCGTTATCTGCTGACTGTCTACCGAATCTCGACGACGACCACCGACTTCGCGGGCAGATCGACGGTGAGCGTGTCGGCCGCGAGCTGGGCCCCGTTGAAGGTCGCGGGTGCGACGGCATTGGGCGAAGCGAAGGTGTTGATGGAATTGATTTCGGGAGCGGTCAGGACGCGGCCGGTGACGGATTTTGCAGCCAGGCCGGCCAGTTTGCAGCTGAGATGCGCGGCATGATGCGGGTCGATGTTGACGAGCGAGACGTGCACGTGACCGGCGGCGTCCCGCGACGCCGAGGCGCTGACGGCGGGAATCTTCTCCTGGTTGAACACGTAGTCCGGCGTCGTGAGGTCCACTGGAAGAACGGTTGCGCCCTGGTGAACGTTGAGCATCTCGAACACGTGGTAGGTCGGGGTGAGAAGCATCTTCTCGTTGTCGGTGAGAATCATCGACTGCAGCACGTTCACCATTTGCGCGATGTTGGCCATCACGACGCGGTCGGTGTGGCGCTGGAAGATGTGCAGGTTGAGCGCGGCGAGCAGCGCGTCACGCAGGGAATTCTGCTGGAAGAGGAACGCGGGATTCGTGCCCGGTTCGACGTCCGTCCAGATGCCCCACTCGTCGACGATCAGTCCGACTTTCTTCTCGGGATCGTATTTGTCCATGATCGCGGCGTGGTTGGCGATGATCCCGTCCATGCGCAGCGTGGCCTGCATCGTCGAAAACCAGTCGGCCTCATTGAAGCCGGTCGCGGAGCCCTTCTTTTTCCAGTCATTGTGGGGCAGCGTATAGTAGTGCAGGGACAGGCCGTTCATGTGCCGGGCGGCCTCGGCCATGAGCACCTCCGTCCAGTTCGTCTCGGAGGCGTTGGCGCCGGAGGCGATCTGGAAGACGTGATTGCCCGAGAAATTCTTCACGAAGGTCCCGTAGCGCTTGAAATTGTCGGCGTAGAATTCCGGCCGCATGTTGCCGCCGCAGCCCCAGCTCTCGTTGCCGACGCCGAAATAGCGCACTTTCCACGGCTTGTCGCGGCCATTGGCGCGCCGCAGGTTGGCCATTGGGGAGTTGGCGTCGGAGGTCATGTATTCGACCCAGTCCGACATTTCCTGCACCGATCCGCTGCCGACGTTGCCGCAGATGTACGGCTCCGCTCCGATCAGTTCGCAGAAATCGAGAAACTCGTGTGTGCCGAACGAATTGTCCTCCACCACGCCGCCCCAGCTCGTGTTGACATGGGCCGGACGCTTGTCGCGCGGCCCGATGCCGTCGCGCCAATGATATTCGTCGGCGAAGCAGCCGCCCGGCCAGCGCAGGACGGGCACGTGCAACTGGCGGAGAGCGGCGATGACGTCGTTGCGGATGCCGCGCGTGTTGGGAATCGGCGAGTTGGGTCCGACCCAGATGCCGCCGTAGATGCAGTGGCCCAGGTGTTCGGAGAACTGGCCATAGAGATTCGGATTGATGACCGCACCGGGCTGGTCGGCGTGCAGCACCAGCGAGGCATCGAAGGAGTCGGCGGCGAACAGGGAAGCGGCGCCGAGGAGCGCGGCGGCGGCGAAGGACGCGATTTTCATGGGGTGAATGGCCAGCGTGCGGCGCGGTCCGGACGGCCGCGACCCCGCGCGCGTTGGACCGTCAAGTGCCGGCGGCGCCGAAACCCGTTGCGCGGCGACACCGAATTTCCAAACGTGGTGGGCATGGAATTCCGCTGCCCCCGGTTGCTGCTCGGCTTCGCTGTGTCCTGGTCTCTGGCGTCGGTGGTCCGCGCCGACCTGCCCGATTTCGACCTGGGCGTAAGAAGTCCCGACCGGCACCTGGCCGTGGATTTCGAGGTCAATGCCGACGGCACGCCGGAGTATTCCGTGAAACGCGATGGTCTGGTGGTGCTGCGGACTTCGAAGCTCGGCTTGCAGCGCGACGACGTTGATTTCACGCGCGGGCTGCGGCTCGTGAAGTGGACGCATCCGACGGTGATCCTCGACCGGTACGAGCTCCTCACCGGCAAGCGGCGCAAGAATCACTACGAGGCCAGCCGCGCCGAATATTTCCTGGAAACGCCGGCGGGCCAAAAGATGACGATCATCTTCCAGGTCTCCAATGACGGCGTGGCCTTCCGGTATTTTTTCCCGGAAACGCGTCCGACCATCGCGAAAATCACCCGCGAAGCCACGACCTTCCATTTCCCCGCGGATACGCGGGCCTGGCTGCAGCCGATGTCGGTGGCGAAGACCGGCTGGTCGCAGGTAAATCCCTGCTATGAGGAATTCTACGAGAAGGACATTGCCGCGGGCACGCCGTCGCCGTCCGGTGCGGGCTGGGTCTACCCGGCGCTGTTCCGAACGGGCGATACCTGGGTGGCGCTCACCGAGGCGTCGCTGGGGCGCTCCTATTGCGGCACGCGCCTGGCGACGGAGTCGCCCGACAATGAATATGCGGTGGCGTTTCCCGACCCGCGCGAAAAATTTCCGGGCGGTGCGGTCAATCCCGAGTCGACGCTGCCCTGGACGACGCCCTGGCGCATCATCGCCCTCGGCAGCCTGAAAACGATCGTGGAGTCCACGCTCGGCACCGACCTCGCCGACGATCCCGCGCACGCCTCGAAGTTCACCTACCGGCCCGGCAAGGCCTCGTGGAGCTGGCCGCTGCTCGGTGATGCGAAGACGACGTTCGACGTCCAGAAGCGGTTCATCGACTATGCATCGCAGATGAACTGGCGCTACTGCCTGATCGATTCGATGTGGGATCAGCAGATCGGTTACGATCGCATCGGCGAACTCGTCGACTACGCGCGCACAAAGAACGTTTCGATCCTGCTCTGGTACAACTCCAATGGTGACTGGAACAGCGCGCCGCAGACGCCGCGCAACCGGATGCTGACGCATGAAAGCCGCGTGCAGGAGTTCAAGCGCCTGAAGGCGCTGGGCGTGGCGGGTCTGAAGATCGATTTCTTCGGCGGCGACGGCCAGTCGATGATCGACTACTATCAGGACATTCTCGACGACGCGGCGCCGTACGGCTTCCTGATCAATTTCCATGGCGCCACGCTGCCGCGCGGCTGGGAGCGCACCTACCCGCAGCTGATGACGATGGAGGCGGTGAAAGGGGAGGAGTACATCACCTTTGAGCAGAAAAACGCCGATGAGGAACCGGCGCATGCCGCCACGCTGCCCTTTGCGCGGAATCTTTTCGACCCGATGGATTTCACGCCGATGGTGCTCGATCACATCAACCACATCGAGCGCCGCACCACGAGCGCGTTCGAACTGGCGCTGTCGGTCGTGTTCACGTCGGGCATCACGCACTACGCGGAGATTCCGGAAGGCATGGAACAGGCGCCGGACTTTGTGCGGGATTTTCTGCGTGCGGTGCCGTCGATCTGGGACGATACGCGTTTCCTCGATGGATATCCCGGCCGGTTCATCGTCCTCGCCCGCCGCGCGGGCGACCGGTGGTACATTGCCGGCATCAATGGCGACGCGGAGGCGAGGGAATTGCACCTCAACCTGTCGGGTCTGGGTCGCGTTTCCGGCGAGGGTGTGGCCGATGGCGGCAAGGGCAACCTGTCGTTCCGACGGCTTCGCCTGCCCGCCGGAACGACCGCGGATTTCCCGCTCAAGCTGGCGGCGCACGACGGATTCGTGCTGGTGGTGTCGCCGGTGAAGTAAGCGTTCGAAACCCCATTCGGCCGAGGTGGAGCGCGTTGCCTCAACGCGCTTCTGCGGGCTATCCGCGAATGCCGAATGCGCATTGGGACAACGTGCTCCACCTTATGCCGTATTCCGCCGTCTAGACTTTTCCACTCCGCTTAGGCTGCCTTTCGCCATGGCGGATTTTCCAGGACGATTGCATCACCACACTCCGGCGTGGGTGAAGTCAGGCAGTGCGTTTCACGTTCGGATCAGGGCCGCTGCCGGGCAGGTTCCACCGTTGACCGATCGGGTTCTCGCCGAACAAATCTTGGGATGGATGAGGCGGTATCATGCGACCGAGCGATGGCACTGTCGTATCGCCTTGGTAATGCCCGATCACCTGCACGCGATACTCGTGTTTCCCGATATTGACAGGTTGTCCGGAACTATTCGCTCGTGGAAGCGAGGTACCGCGCGAATGCTCAACGTCGATTGGCAGAAAAACTATTTTGATCATCGCCTGCGCCACGAAAGGGAAGCCGATGAGGCCTGGGCATATATCCGGCTGAATCCCGTCGCGAAGAAACTTTGTGTCGAGGCGGATGACTGGCCCTTTTGGTGGTCTCCGTCATGAGACGGGCCCCTCGCCGCGCCGCTTCGGGTCAGGACGACGCCAGGAAAGCGCATTGGGGCAATGCGCTCCACCTCGGGAATTTGCGTTGGACCGAGAGGCCAGGGTGTCATAAAGTGACCGGATGCGAAAATTCGTTCTGCCCCTCGCGCTGACGGCCTTGCTGACGCCCGCCTTCTGCGCCGATTCCAGGCCCGTCCTGGTCGAACGCGTCGAAGACACGGGTTTCATCCGGGTCAGTTCCCCGAGCTTTGCGGGTCTTTCCGCCCGCCAGAAGGAACTGGCCTACTGGCTGACGCAGGCTGCGATCGCCATCGATCCGATCTTTTACGACCAGTTGTCGCGATCGGGCCTGCGGCAAAAGCGACTGCTCGAGGAAATTCTCGCCCGGCCGGACCAGGTGAATCCGGAAATTCGCGCGAAAATCGCCACCTTTGCGAAACTCTTCTGGGCCAATCGCGGGAATCACAATCTGATCACCTCACGGAAATTCCTCCCGACGTTCACCGCGGGCGAATTGAAGGAGGCCGCGCTGGCGGCCCAGTCGGCGGGGGCATTCCGCACGCCGTATGCGGATCTCGACGCACTGACCACACCGCAGGCGGTGAGTGACGAAGTGGACGCGTTGCGAGCGGCATTCTTCGATGCCGGCACCGATCCGATGATCACAGCCAAGAATCCGGAGAACGGGAAGGACGTGATTCAAGGCAGCTCCAACACCTTTTATCTTGGTGTGTCCGTGGCGGACCTGAAGAACTTCACGCCGCACTATGCCCTCAACTCGCGGCTCGCGAAGGGAACCGATGGCGTCCTGCGCGAGCTGGTGTACCGGGCCGGGACCCCGGACGGCAAGGTGCCCCCCGGACTCTATCGGACGTTTCTCGGCCGGGCGATCGACTACCTGGAGCGCGCGCGCAACGTCGCGGAACCGGCGCAGGCCACGGTGATCGATGCCCTGATCCGCTTCTACGAGACCGGGGAATTCTCCGATCTGATCAAATACGATGTCGCCTGGGTGCAGAACGACGCCCGGGTTGATTTTGCGAACGGCTTCATCGAGATCTATCGCGACGCGGTGGGGGCGAAGGGCAGCTCGCAGAGTTTCGTGAGCGTGACCGACGAGCGCATGACCCGGGCGATGAGCTCGCTGGCCGCGAACGCGGCCTATTTTGAGGAAAAGGCTCCCTGGCTGGAAATCTACAAGAAGAAGGATTTTCGCGCCCCGGTGGTGAAGGCGGTCGAGATCCTCGTCGAGACCGGCGACTTCGAGATCTCGACCATCGGCGACAATCTGCCGAACGAGAACGAAGTGCGCGAAAAATACGGTTCGAAGAATTTCCTGTTCACCACGTCCTCGAACGCACTGGTCGCGGCCCAGGGCAACGCCCCGATCGAGGAATTCTACGACAGCCCCGAGACGATCGCGCGGCAGGAAAAGTATGGCGCCGAGGCCAACGACCTTTTGACGGCGCTGCACGAGATCGTCGGTCACGGCTCCGGCAAGCTGAACCCCAAGTTCGCGAGCGGCACCGAAAACGAGTTGAAGGAATATTTTTCAACGATGGAGGAGGCGCGGGCGGATCTCATGGGCCTCTGGAACATCTGGGATCCGAAACTGAAGGAGCTCGGCCTCATCTCGAATCAGGAGGAGGTCGCCAAGGCGATGTACGACCAGCGCCTGGAGCAGGTCGTCTACCAGCTGCGCAGCCTGAAACGGGGCAATACCATCGAGGAGGACCACCAGCGCAACCGAGCGCTGATCGCCAACTATCTCATCCAGCACACCGGCGCGGCCGAAATCATCCACCGCGACGGCAAGACCTACGTGCATGTGAAGGACTACCAGCAGGCACGGGCCGGAGTGGGTGAACTGCTGGCGGAGATCATGCGGATCAAGGCCGAGGGCGACTATGCGGCGATCAAGTCCCTGATCGACCGGTATGGCGTGCATTTCGACCCGGCCGTGCGCGACGAGGTGGTCGCCCGCTTCGCCAAATTGAACCTGCCGGCCTATTGGGCCGGGCTGTACCCGAAGCTGTCGGCCTCGTTCAAGGCGGACGGCTCCCTGACTTCGGTCAGCATCGCCGATCGTTTCGATCCCATTCAGCAGCACCTCGAGTTCGCCGCGATGTACGACGAGGGCCTGGCGAAGAAATAGGCCCGAGCGGCGGGAAATTTGCGCTGCTTTGGCCCGATTTCCTCTCGACATTCCGAAGATTCGCCGGATTTCTCGCATATCCACACGGGCCAGCGTGTGCGTTCCTGTCGACAGGAGCGTTTCCGCGGCCCGCTCCGAAAAAAAATGTCGAGCCGATTGATCTCCCTTAGCAGCGGCCGGGTGGCCGGCCGAAAGAGCGCGTGAGTACGCCGCAACCCATGACCTTACCGGGCAAGAAGCCGGCGGGCGGACCCGAACAGCGGAAGCATTCGCGGTACCAGATCAACCCGACGTTTCCGATCAAGACGCTGCTCTCGTTGCGCGACAAGAACGTGAAGCTCTCGGCGGCCCCGCACGGCCGCGTGGCGCTGCGGGTGCCCGGAGCCGGCTGGAAGGACTGGCCCGGCACGCTCGTGGATTTGTCGGCGACGGGCGCCAACATCCACGTGAACCTGGCGGCGGTGGCGTTCGCCGACGATCCCTGCCGGATGAAGTTCAGCCTCGGCAGCTATCACATCGAGATTCCGGCCTCGGTGGTGCACTTCGTCTCGTATTCGCACTATGCCGTGTGCGGAGTGCAGTTCAATTTTCCGGATGCCGAGACGGAGAGGTCCTTCATGCAGGTGCTCGAGCCCGTGATCATCGGCACCTCGCTCGCGCCGGTGGACCCGGCGCAGGAGGGTCTGGCGCCGGGCCGGGAGATGTATGCCGGCAAGAATTCCTCGCGACTCGTCATCACGCGAAGCCCGACGGGCGGCGAGCTGACCGGCTTCGATTTTCGTCTCAACAAATATGGCGTCAAATGGAGTTCGGGCATGACCGAACTCCGCACCTACGGCGTGCCGGCGGAGACTTCCGATCCCGCGAAGGCGAAACCGGTGCTGAAGCTCAAACTCAAGACCAACGAGAAGCCCGAGGTATCTGCGACCGGCCTGCTGACCGAGGTGCAGGAAGAGGAGGCGCGGTGGTTGTTTTGTCTCGCGGTGTCCAATCTGGCGCCGGCGGTGGCCGAGGACGTCCGCAAGTTCCTGCTCTCGCTGGTGGTGGCGTGAGGTGGGTCGGGAATGCCCGCCCTGAGCCCGTCGAAGGGCCAGTTCCCCCCTGTGATCAATCCCGTTTTTTGGCCACGGATTTCACGGAAAGCACGGATTCGGAGAAGGATTTCCGTCGGTGAATTCCGCAGCGAGAATGCCGCGCGGAAGGGGCGGATGTCTCATCCGCCTTCCCGCGATCAACTCGAGGCCGGCGCGGAGGCCGTCCCCTACCATTCGGCGCATCATGACTCGCGCCTGAACCAGGTGGGATGCGGAAATCCCGCCCTGCACTTATCTCGGCGCGGACCACGCTGCGGCGTCGGCGAGATTCCACCCGCCGCCGAGCGCACGGTACAACTGCACCACGATGAGCAACTCGTTCGCGCGCGCCTGCGCGAGAGAGAGCTCCGCGGGATACAACTGCTGCTGCGCCTGCAAGACCTCGTAGTAGCCGGCGCTGCCGGCGGCGTAACGTTGCGTCGCCACCTTCACGGCCTCGTCGAAGGCGTGAACGGCGACGGCCTGCTGGGCGCGGACTTCGGCAAGTTTCTGGCGGCTGAGCAGCGCACCGGCGACTTCGGCGAAGGCATTCAACGCCGTCTGCTGGTAGCGCAGGCGCGCCTCATCCCATCGGGCTTTGGCGGCGTCGTATTGACCGGTGAGTCCACCGCCCTGAAAAAGCGGTCCGTCGACGCGGGCGCCGATCGACCACAATCCGGCCTTGCGCGACGTGATATCGTTGAGATCCGAGCTGACCGCTCCGAACAGCGCGCTCAGGCCGATGCGCGGAAGAAAGCTCCCGATCGTCGCGCCGATGCCCGCGTTGGCCGCGCGCGCCTCGTCCTCGGCCGCACGCACGTCGGGCCGGCGTTCGAGAAGTTGCGAGGGGATTCCCGCCGGGATTTCCGGCGGCAGGAGCTGGTCCTCAAGTGACGTGGCCCGGGCAATCGAACCCGGATTGTGTCCGATCAGCACGGAAATCTGGTTCTCCTTCAGCGCGATCTGGCGCTCGATCTCGGGAATGCGCGCGACGCTGCTCGCGCGCGCGGCTTCGGCACTGGCCGTTTCCAGGCGCGAGGCGATGCCGCCCTCGAGGCGCTGTTGGAAGAGATGGAGCGTGTCGCCAAAGGAGTCGGCTTCGCGATGGGTGATCGCGAGCTGGGCATCGAGCTCGAGCAGTTCGAAGTAGGCAGTGGCCACCTCGCTGACGAGTCCGAGCAGCACACCGCGGCGACCCTCTTCCGACGCGAGATATTCCGCGCGGGCCGCTTCATTCAGGCGCCGAACGCGACCCCAGACATCGACCTCCCAGGCGAGTCCGAGATAACCATCGAAGCCGTTCGCGATGCTGCCATTGCCCTGGGTGTAGGCGTTGCCGAGCAGGGCATTGCGGCCGCGATCGGCATTGGCCTGGTAGCCCACGCCGGGAAAAAGCTGTCCGCGGGCCTCGGCCGCCAGGGCGCGCGACTGCTCGACTCGCGCGGCGGCGATGCGGGCATCGAAGCCGTCCGCCAGCGCCGCGTTGATCAGCGCCTTCAACTGCGGATCGCGATAGATGTCCCACCAGCCGACATCAGCCAGGGACTTCGCGTCCGCCGGCGCGGTTTGATCGCGGTACGCCGCCGGCGGGTTCGTGTCGGGGCGATGGTAGTTCGGTCCGACGGCGCAGCCGGCGAGGAGAATCGAGCCGGTCAGGGCACTGACGAAAAGATTCCGGTTCATGGCGCTCAGTGGGCCGGCGGCAACGGCGGAGTGGCCTCGTGCCGTGCCGAATGCGGCTTGCCCTTGGTGGCCCACATTTCGATCACATAAAAGGTCACCGGAATGAGAAATATCGCGAGGATGCTCGCGGCGAGCATGCCGCCGATGACGGCGGTGCCCATGACGCGGCGGGCGACGGCACCCGAGCCGTCGGCGAGCCAGAGCGGCACGCAGCCGAAGATAAACGCGAGGGACGTCATCATGATCGGCCGGAGCCGGATGCGGGCGCCTTCGAGCGCGGCGTCGAGGAGCGGCACGCCGTGCTCATAGCGGGTGCGGGCGAACTCGACGATCAGGATGGCATTTTTCGCGGAGAGGCCGATGAGCATGACGAGACCGATCTGCGCGAACACGTTGTTCTCCATATGGCGCGCCAGCAGGGCGGCGTAGGCGCCGAAGACCGCGATCGGCACGCCGAGCAGGACGCTGAACGGCAGCGACCAGCTTTCATACAACGCGGCCAGGATCAGAAAGACGAAGAGGACGGACAGGCCGAAGATCGCGGCGGGCGGCACGCCTTCCTGGGCTTTTTTCTCCTGGAACGACATGCCGATGTAGTCGAAGCCCATCTCTCGCGGCATGGTTTTCGCAAAGACGTCCTCGAGCGCGGCGGTCGCCTGGTTCGAGCTGTAGCCGGCCGCCGCCGAGCCGTTGATCTGCGCGCTGCGGTAGAGGTTGTAACGCATCGTGAATTCCGGGCCGAGGCGATGCTCGACCGTGGCGAGCGCAGACAGCGGCACCATCGTGCCCTGGCGGTTGCGCACGAAATAGGTGGAGAGCTTGTCCGGCGAGTTGCGATACTCGCCCTCGGCCTCGACGTACACCTGCCACTGGCGGCCGAAGCGGTTGAAGTAGTTCACGAACGTGCCGCCCATGAAACACTGCAGCGTCTTGTAGACGTCAGACAGCGCGACGCCCTGCTTGAGGACCTTGTCACGGTCGACGTTAATGAAGAGCTGCGGGACGGACGGCAGGAACGTGGTCGAAAGGCCGGTGAGCTCGGGGCGCTTGCGGGCTTCCTCGAGAAACTTGTTCACGTTGTTCGCGAGAAAGCTGATGTCGCGACCGGCGCGGTCCTCGAGCACGAACGTGAACCCGCCGGCGGTGCCGACGCCGGGGATTGCGGGCGGCGAGAACGCGAAGGCCGTGCCCTCGGGAATCTTCCGCAGCTCGCGATTGAGATGGGCGCGGATCGCATCGAGATGCTCCGATTCGGGGCCGCGTTCGGACCACGGCTTGAAGTTGACGAAGAAAAATCCGCTGTAGGTGTTGTAAACCGTGCTGAGGAGGCTGAACCCGATGACCGACGTGTAGGACTTCACGCCCGGGGTGTTCTTGAGCACCTCCTCGACCTTGCGGGCGGCCTCGCTCGTTCGCTGCAGCGAGGCGGCGTTCGGCAGCTGCAGCCCGACGTACACGTAACCCTGGTCCTCCTCGGGCAGGAAGGAGGTGGGCAGTTTCTTGCCGAACCACAGCGCGATCGCCGTGAAGCCGGCAAGGATGAGGAAGCTGACGAGGCTCTTGCGGATCAGGTGGCGCGAAAGCCCCACGTAGCCATCCGTGGCGCGACCGAAGAAGCGGTTGAACCAATCGTAGAACCGGCTCAGCAGTCCGCGGTTTTTCTCGCGCGGACGCAGGAGCATCGCGCACAGCGCCGGGCTGAGCGAGAGCGCGTTGAACGCCGAGATGATGACGGAGATTGCAATCGTGAGCGCGAACTGCTGATAGAGGCGGCCGGTGATGCCGGGGATGAAGGCCGTGGGGATGAACACCGCGGCGAGGATGATGGCGATGGCCACGACCGGTCCGCCGACCTCGTGCATGGCCTTGAGCGTGGCGTCGCGCGGCGACAGTCCGTGCTCGATGTGGTGCTCGACCGCCTCGACGACCACGATTGCGTCGTCGACCACGAGGCCGATCGCGAGCACGAGACCGAACAGCGAGAGCGTGTTGACGGAAAAGCCGAAGAGCGGAAACAGGATGAACGTGCCGATCAGCGACACCGGCACGGCGAGCAGGGGAATCAGGGTCGGGCGCCAGCCTTGCAGGAAGACGAAGACCACGAGAATCACGAGCACCAGCGCCTGCCAGAGGGTTTGCGAAATCTCGCGGACGCCTTCCGACACGGCCTGGGTGGTGTCGAGGCCGATCTCGTAGTCGAGGCCCTGGGGGAAGCGCTTCTTGATCTGTTCCATCGCGGCCTTCACGCCGTTGGCGCAATCGAGGGCGTTCGAGCCGGGGAGCTGATAGACGGCCATGACGGCGGACGGCTTGCCGTTGAAGCGGCCCATCACGTTGTAGAGCTGGGCGCCGAGTTCGACGCGGGCGACGTCGCGCAGGCGGACCGCGGAGCCGTCGGGGTTGGCCCGCACGACGATCTCGCCGAATTCCTCCGGGGAGGTGAGACGCCCCCGGGCGCGCACGGAGTAGGTGAATTCCTGTCCCTGGGGCGACGGCTCCCCGCCGATGAGACCCGCGGGATTGACGGTGTTCTGACTCTGGATCGCCTGCGTCACCTCGGGAACCGTGATGCCGAGCTTGGCCAGCTGGTCGGGCTTGATCCAGAAACGCATCGCATACTGGCCGGCGCCAAACACGGCGACGCTGGCGATGCCCGGCACGCGGGTGAGCTGGTCGTTGATGTTGATGTACGCGTAATTCGCCAGGAAGGTGCTGTCGTAGGAATTCGACGGCGAATACAGCGCCATGAGCATGAGCGGCGCGGTCAGCTGTTTTTGCACCGTGACGCCGAAGTTCGAGACGTCCGTGGGCAGCTGCGGGCCGGCCTGCGTCACGCGCATCTGCGAAAGGATGAGGTCGGTGTTGGGATCGGTCGCGACGTCGAAGTTACCGACCAGGCGCAGCGAGCCGTCGCTGCCGTTGATCGAGAACATGTAGTTCATGTTGTCGACGCCGCTGAGCTGCTGCTCGATCGGCGTGGCGACCGACTGCTCGACGGTCTGGGCGTCGGCACCGACGAACGTCGTTGTGATGCGCGCTTCCGGCGGCACGATCTTCGGAAACTGCGCGATCGGCAGGCCGAGGAACGAGACAACGCCGACGATGACCGTCAGGATCGCGATGACGATCGCGACGATCGGGCGATTGATGAAGAATTTTGACACGGCCCGGTTACTTTCCGCCTTCGGGCTGGAAAGGCAGCGGGTTCACCGGCGCGCCTTCCTTCACTTTCTGGATGCCCTCGGCGACGACCCGGTCGCCCGGGTGCAGGCCGGACTCGACGACGCGTTTGGCGCCGATCACGTCACCCACCTTCACGGCCACGATATGAGCGACATTTTTTGCGTCGACCACCGCCAGCTGGTAGCCGCCCTGCAGCTCGGTGAGCGACCGCACCGGGACCAGCAGGGCGTTGTGAGCCACGCTGATTTCCGCGCGCACGCGAACGAACTGACCGGGCCGCAGAAGACCTTTCGGGTTGGGAAACACGGCGGCGACGCGGATCGTGCCCGTGTTCGGGTCGATCTGGCGATCGACGGCAAATAGCGTGCCCTTTTCCGCGTAGACCGTGCCGTCGGCCAGAACGAGCTGAAACGCGATGTCGGGCGGGAAGCCCGGCCCGTCGGGTGCCTGGCGGCGAAACTCGAGGTACGATTGCTCGTTGATCGGGAAGTAGGCCTTGATGGGATCGATGGTGGAAACCGTCGTGAGCACGCCGGAACCCGGTCCGACCAGATCGCCGATCTGCGCCTGGACGAGTCCGGCCATGCCATCAACCGGCGAGACGATCCGCGAAAAATCGAGGTTGAGATGCGCCTGATCCACGGCGGCCTGTGAGGCGGCGACGTGGGCATCGGCGGCGAGTTTCGCCTGCGAGGCATTGTCGAGTTCCTCCTGGCTGATGACCTTGTCGTGCGCGAGCGGGGTGTCGCGTTTCACGTCGAGCTCCGCCTTGCCTGCCTGGGCCTTGGCCTGCGCGAGCGCGCCCTCGGCTTCCGCGACGGCGGCCTGGAACGGACGCGGGTCGATTTCGAAGAGGGGATCGCCCTTGGAGACGTGGGCGCCCTCCTGATAATCCTGCTTCATCAGATAGCCGGAGACCTGCGCGCGAATCTGGGCGTTGACATAGCCGTCGAGGCTGCCGACCCATTCGCGCACGATGGGAACGTCGCGCTGCTCGACGGTGACGACCTGGACGTCGGCGGGCGGGGGAGCGGGAGGCGCCGAGCGGGTACAGCCGGCGGCGATGAGGATGAGAAGGGCGGCGGCCGAGAGAACGATTCGCGGCCGCACGGCGTCCTGAGCGTGCATCCGCCGGAGTGTAGGCCAAAGTGTCCGTAAATTCAAATGCGGTCCGTCAATCTCTGCTGATGTGTCGGTTTGGCAAAGTAGTCTGGTGCTTAACCACGCGCGTTTGCCGCAATAGCGTTGCGAGGTCGGGTCACCTCGGTCTTGCTCGGCCACCCCAAATTCCCATGAAACCGCTGCGACTTGCTGGTCTTATCCCGGTTATTTTTGCCATGCCTTCCCTCGTTCACTCCGCTCCCGCCACCTTTTCGGATTTCCAAGCCGAGGCCAAGCGCCACGGAACCGTACTCGCGTTGCCGAATTATCCCCTGACGCCCGATGCCGCCAGCGCTGCGGGAGTCGCGGCGATCAAGGAGGCCGATGATGCGCTGACGAAACTGGCGGCCCAGCCGGCCGCCGCGCTGACCTTCGGCAACACCTTTGCGGCGTACGATCTCATTACCGACAAGGTCGGAACCCTTTCCGCGCATCTCGGCACGCTGGCCGAGACGCATCCCGACAAGACGATGCGCGATGCCTGTCGCGACGAGTCGCAAAAGCTCGATGCCTGGGGCATCGGCCTGGACTACCGCGAGGATGTGTTCCGGACGTTGAAAGCGTTCGCCGATACGCATCCGAAGCTCAATCCGGAGCAGCAGCGTCTGCTGGATTTCACGATGCGCGGGTATCGTCGCGCCGGCCTCACGCTGCCTCCGGCCGAGCGGGAGCGCGTGGAAAAACTTCGCCAGGATCTCTCCGAACTCGAACAGCAGTTCCAGGTGAACATCAACGAGGCGCGCGGTCCGCTCGACTTCACCGCCGCTGAGCTCGCGGGCGTGCCGGAAAGTTTTCTCGGCAGTCCCGGCGTCAAGCAGCCCGATGGAAATTATCGCGTGATGGCGAACATTACCTTCCACGCCATTGCGATCGCGGAGAACGCCGACAATGCCGAGACGCGCCGTCGGGTCTATCTCGCCCGCAATCAGCTCGCCAGGGAAAAGAACGTCGCGGTCCTGTCCAAACTGGTGGCCCTGCGCGCGGACATCGCGCATCGGCTCGGCTACGCCGGCTGGGCCGATTACCGCACCGAGACGCGCATGGCGAAGACGGGCGCCACGGCGACCAAGTTCGAAGAGGAGCTCGTGACCGGACTGCAGAAGAAGTTCGACGCCGAACTCGAGGAGCTGCGGCAGATGAAGGCCGCGGCGACGGGCCAACTGGACGCGAAACTCGATCCGTGGGACATCAATTATTACCAGAACCAGCTCAAGAAGCAGAAATACTCCGTCGATACGGAGGTCCTGCGCGTGTACTTTCCCTACGACAAAACGCTCCAGGGAATGTTTTCGATTTATGAGCGGATCTTCGGCCTGAAATTCACCGAGGTCGAAGCGCCCTACACCTGGGCACCGGGCGTGAAGCTGTTTGTCGTCGAGGATTCCGCCACGAAGGTGCCGATGGGGGCGTTCTTCCTCGACATGTTTCCACGCGACGGAAAGTACAACCACTTCGCGAATTTTCCGCAGAAGGGCGGCCGCGTCTTGCCGGACGGCACCTACGACCTGCCGCTCGCGGCGCTGGTCTGCAATTTCCCGCCGCCGTCAGCGGACAAGCCGTCGCTGCTCTCGCACAGCGACGTCGAGACGCTTTTCCATGAGTTCGGTCACGTGATGCACAATATCCTGAGCCGGGCGCCGTTTCCGAGCCAGACGTCGAACGGCGTGCCGCGCGATTTCGTGGAGGCGCCGTCCCAGATGCTGGAGAACTGGGTGTGGGACAAGGCGGTGCTCGACACGTTTGCCGCCGATTATCGCGATCCGTCGAAAAAGATTCCGGCCGCGACGATTGACGCGATGGTGCGGGCGCGCGAGGCGACCGAGGGGTTATTCTACCGTCGCCAGCTCGCGCTCGGGTTGATCGACCTCAGCATGCATTCATTGTCGGCGGATGACGCCTGGACGGTCGACGTGGTCGCCCAGTCCAATGCGGTCGCGGCGCGGGTCTCGATTGCCCCGCCGGCGAACACAGCGTTCGTGGCGTATTTCGGTCACCTGGCCGGCTACGACGCCGGCTACTACGGCTATCTCTGGGCCAAGGTCATGGCGATCGACATGGCCAGCGTCTTCAAGCACGCGCCGGACGGATTTCTCGATGTCAAAGTCGGACGACGCCTGCGCGACGAGGTTTACGGCATGGGCGATCGCCGCGATGTGGGTGATTCGGTGGAGAAATTCCTCGGCCGGCCTCGCTCGATGGAGCCGTTCCTCGAATACGTCGGGTTGAAGAAGTGAGGGTGGAACGCGTTGGCTCAACGCGTTTGGACGAACGCATCTCGAGAAACATTGTAGCCGCAAAAAGGCGCAAAAAACCCGCCGCTCCGGTGACTTTCATAAGCGCCCATGGGCGCGCGAACCTGAAGGCGCTTCGTTTCTTGTGACTTATCGTGCCTTTTGGTGGCTATGAAATTTTAAACTGCTCGAGTGACGTCAGGATGAAAGCGCGTTGAAGGCAACGCGCTCCACCCGACGGCTCACACGCTCTCGAGCAGCTTGTTCAGTCGGGCGACCATGCGCGACGGATCGTCGAGCAGGTTGGCGGCGATGAGCGCGTTGTCGAGCAGCTGCTCAGCGACCAGCTCGGCCTTGGCGGCGTCGCTTTTCTGCAGGGTCGCGAGGCGCTTGATCACCGCATGGCGCGGGTTGATCTCGAAGTTCACTTTCACCGCCGGCGGCGCCTCGTCGTCCTTCTTCATCGCCTTCATCATCCGGCGCATCTGCGGCGACATGAACTTGTCGGCATTGGTGGCGAGGGCGGGGGAGTTCACGAGACGGTCGCTTGCCTTCACGTCGGCCACCTGGGCGCCAAGGGACTCCTTGAGCCATTTCACGAGCGTCTCGACGTCGGCCGGCGCCAGCGTGTCACCGGATTGCGGCACGTCGGACAGCTTGACGTCGGCGTGATCGGCGGAGAGCAGCTTCTTGCCCTCGAACTCGCGCACGTTGCTCATCACGTATTCGTCGACGGCCTCGTAGCAATAGATCACCTCGAGGTTGCGGGCCTTGAAGCCTTCGAGATATGGACCGGACTCGATCGCCTCGCGATTCGGCGCGACGAGGAAATAGATTTCCTTTTGTCCCTCGCCCATGCGGGTGACGTATTCCGCCAATGACGTCAGCTTGCCCTTTTCCGTGAGGGACGACTCGAAGCGCAGCAGCTTCAGCAGCGCGTCCTTGTGCGTGAAGTCGAGCGCCGCGCCCTCCTTCAGGAAGATGCCGAACTGCGCGTAGAACTTGCCGTAGTCCTCGGGGCGCTGGGTGGCCTCCTCGTCGAGGAACTTGAGGAATCGCTTCGTCAGGACCTTGTTCAGCTTCTCGATGAGGGCCTTGTCCTGCATCGTCTCGCGCGAGATGTTCAGCGGCAGGTCCTCGCTGTCGACGACGCCCTGGAGAAAACGCAGCCACTCGGGCAGGAGATCCTTCGGTTTGGCGTCGATCAGCACTTTGCGGCAATAGAGGGCGACGGAAGGTTCCAGACGCGCGAAGCCGAGACGCTCGGTGTTTTCCTGCGGCACGAACAGCAGGGCGTTGATCGAGAGCGGTGCATCGGCCGAGAAATGCAGACGATAGCGCGCGGGTTCGTGGGCGTGCGCCTGGAACTTGTAGAATTCCTCGTACTCCTCGTCCTTGATCTCGTTCTTGTTCCGCAGCCACAGCGCCTGCACCTTGTTGAGGCGCGTACCGTTCAGGTTGACCGGGAAGCCGACGAAGGCGCTGTAGCGGGTCAGGATTTCCTTCAGCCGCCATTCCTGCGCGAAGTCGGCGCACTCGTCCTTGAGGTGGATGACGATCTTGCAGCCCCGGCGCTGGCCCTCGGCCTCCTCGACCTCGTAGCTGCCGCCGCCATCGCTCGTCCACACCTGACCGGGTTCATCCTTGTGCCAGGAGTGCGAGTAGACCTGCACGGATTTCGCGGCCATGAACGCGGAGTAGAAACCGACACCGAACTGGCCGATGAGATTGGCGTTCTTCGCTCCGGACTCGCCCAGCGCCTTCAGGAAGGCTTTCGACCCCGAATGCGCGATGGTGCCGAGGTTTTCGATCAGCTCGGCGCGGGTCATGCCGATGCCGAAATCCTGGATCGTGATGGTCTTCGCCTTGTCGTCCGAAGTGACGTTGATCTCGAGCTCGAGCGTGTCGTCGAAAATCTCCTTTTCCGTCAGTTGCAGGTGCCGCAGCTTTTCCAACGCATCGGAGGCGTTGGAAACCAGCTCGCGCACGAAGATCTCCTTTTCCGTGTAGAGCGAGTGGATGACGATATCGAGCAGCTGCTTGATCTCGGCCTGGAATTCGAATTTTTGCGGAGTGGCGGTGGGCATGGGCGAGTGACGAGTGACGAGTGACGAGTGACGAGTGACGTTAGTTGCGGGTCGGTTAGTCTAACGAGGATTGGAAAAAATCAAGCGGGAGAAATTGAGAGCGGGAAGGCATTTCGGAACGCCGCTGAATTCCCTTGTGGGAGCGGCTTTACGCCGCGAACGGAACGGCGCTTACCTCGCCGTTCGGCGGTCTCCCGGGCAAGTCGAGGTCCGGCTTAGAGCCTATCGCTTACAGCTTACGACTTCCAACTACCCACCCAGATAGGCCGCTTTCACGCGCGGGTCGCTGCGCAGGGATTTCGAATCGCCTTCGACCACCAATCGGCCGGTTTCGAGCACATAGGCCCGGTGGGAAATCTCGAGCGCGAGATTGGCGTTCTGTTCGACGAGCAGGATGGTGGTGCCGCGGTCGCGGTTGATCTCCACGATTTTTTCAAAGATCACGCCGATGAGTTTCGGCGCGATGCCGAGCGAGGGTTCGTCGAGCATGAGCAGTTCCGGTTCGCCCATGAGCGCGCGCGCGATGGCCAGCATCTGCTGTTCGCCGCCCGAAAGGGTTCCCGCCTGCTGTTCGCGGCGCTCGCGCAGTCGGGGAAAAACGCCAAACGCGTAGTCGCGGTTGCGGGCGATGCGAGCGCGCTCCTTGAGGCGAAAGGCGCCCATCGTGAGATTCTCGTCGACGGTCAGGTTCGCGAAAACCATGCGCCCTTCGGGCACGTGGCCCAGTCCCCGGCCCACGATCCGGTGCGGGGGCAGGCGGCTGATCTCCTCGTCCTTGAAGCGGATTGAACCCGAACGGGGGCGAAGCAATCCCGACAGCGTGCGCAGGGTCGTCGTCTTGCCCGCGCCATTCGCCCCGATCAACGTGACGATCCGCCCGCGCTCGACCGCAAGCGAAAGGCCGTTCAGCGCGGTGATGGCGCCGTAGCCGACGACGAGGTTTGAGACAACGAGCACGAGATAATCTACGATCTACGATTTACGAAGTACGATTGCCGACCAGCTCCGTGGAGTGCGCGGGGACTTCCAAGCGAGCGAGCCGTTTGGCGAAATGTTCTGCAAAACGAGCCGAGCGATTGGTTTGGTTCGGAATTCGTCAATCGTACTTCGTCCATCGCAAATTGCTTAGTGGTGTGTGAGCGACTGCGCGTGGTTTTCGCCGAGATACGCCTCGATCACCTTCGCGTCGGCCTGGACCTGCGCGGGCGTTCCCTCGGCGATCTTCGCGCCGAAATCGAGGACCGCGATGCGCGCGCAACAGCCCATCACGACCTTCATCGAGTGTTCGACGAGCAGGATCGAGAGCGAAAACTGCTTTTGGACGCGCTGGATCAGTTCGATCAAGCCGGCTTTTTCGGTCGGGTTCATGCCCGCGGCGGGCTCGTCGAGCAGCAGCAGGCGCGGACGGGTGGCCAGGCAGCGCACGATCTCGAGCCGGCGTTGGTGGCCGTAGGGAAGGCTGCGTGCCGGCGCGTCGCGAAAGCGGAGGAGATCGAACAACTCGAGCAATTCCTCCGTGCGGCGGGCGACGTTCGCCTCGTCGTCGCGAAACCTGCCCAGGCGGAGCAGGGCGTGCCCGGGACCGGTCGTGGCGTGAAGATTCATCGCGACGCGCACGTTGTCGAAAACGCTCAGGCTGCCGAAGAGCCGGATGTTTTGAAAAGTCCGGGCGATGCCCAGTGCGGCGCGGTCAGCCGGCCCGCTCCGGCCCAGATCGCGGCCGGCGAATCGCACCGTGCCGGAGGTCGGCGCGTAGACGCCGGCGATGACATTGAAGGTGGTGGTCTTGCCCGCGCCGTTCGGCCCGATCAGTCCGACGAGTTCGCCTTCGCCGATCGACAGGCTTACCGCATCCACGGCGGTCAGTCCCCCGAAACGCACGGTGACGTCCTCGAGCGACAGGATCGGCGGAACGGGCGTGGGAGCAGAATTCATCATGGACGACCTGGGCGCCGGAACTGAAAGAGGCCCTGCGGGCGAACGAGCATCAGGATCACGAGCAGCAGTGAATAGGCGATCATCCGATACTCCGCGACCGGACGCAGCACCTCGGGCAGGACGGTCAACAGAATGGCGGCGAGAATCACGCCGAGCGTGTTGCCCATGCCGCCGAGAATGACCATCACGACGATCTCGATCGATTTCGTGAAATCGAATCCCGACGGCGAGATGGTCTGTTTGAGATGGCCAAAAAGTCCGCCGGCCACGCCCGCGAAAAATGCTCCGACCACGAAAGCCACGATCTTGTAGCGGGTCGTGCGCAGCCCGATGGCCTCGGCGGCAATCTCATCGTCGTGCGTCGCCAGAAATCCGCGGCCGTAAGTTGAACGCACGAGGCATTGCACGACGAAAACCGTGAGGGCGCCGACGGCGAGGACCCAGAACAGATCGGTGTACGCCGGGATGCCATTGAGCCCCATCGCGCCGCCGAGCGCATCGACATTCTGGAGGATCACGCGAATGATCTCGCCGAACCCGAGCGTGACGATCGCGAGGTAGTCGCCGCGCAGGCGCAGCGACGGCAGTCCGACGAGCAGCCCGGCGACCGCCGCCGCCAGGCCGCCCGCGGCGAGCGCGCCAAGAAACAGGAGATTCTGCTGCCAGGGCGTCCCGCCATCGGCGCCCAGGAGCGATGGTCCCAGCAGCATCGTCACCGCGGCCGCGGCGTACGCCCCGGTCGCCATGAAGCCGGCGTGACCGAGGGAGAATTGCCCCGTGTACCCGTTCACCAGATTCAGGCTGACGGCGAGGATGACATTGATGCCGGCGCCCAACGCGACGTCGAGATAGTAGGGATTGTAGTGATCGGAAAAATGGGAAACTAATCCGGCCGCGAGCAGCGCCCCGGCGAGGACGAGGGCGGGATGCAGCGAAATTCGTCGGTCAGGTGCGGCCATGGCTCAGACCTTTTCGCGCACGTTGCGGCCGAGCAGACCGGCCGGCCGGAAAATCAGGATGAGGATGAGCAAACCGAAGGCGATGGCGTCCTTGTAAGTCGACCACTCGCTGCCATTCACGAAGGTCTCGACCACGCCGAGCAGCAATCCGCCGAGCGCGGCGCCCGGAATGCTGCCGATGCCTCCGACCACCGCGGCCACGAAGGCCTTGAGTCCGGGCATCACGCCCATCAGCGGATCGATCGACGGGTAGTTGACCGCGTAAAGAATCCCGCCCGCGGCCGCGAGGGCCGAGCCGAGCGCGAAGGTGGCGGCGATGACGAGATCGTTGTTGATGCCGACGAGCGCGGCGGCCTGGCGGTTGAGGGAGAGGGCGCGCATGGCGATGCCGATCCGCGTGCGCATAACGATGAACCGCAGGGCGAAGAGCAGGAACACGGTGAACACGATGACGAGCACCTGATTGCTGTAGAGCAGAAGTCCGGTGTGCGGGATTTCCCACGAATAGACGGGAAACAGCTCGGGAAACGGTCGCGGCGTGGCGCTGAAAAAATGCTGGCCAAGATTTTCGAGGAGCAGCGAGACGCCGATCGCGGCGATGAGGACGTTGAGCGTGGGCGCGGAGCGAAGCGGCCGGTAGGCGAAGCGTTCGATCAGCACGCCGAGGACGGCGCAGACGAGCATCGCGACCGCGAGCGCGGTGAGCCCGCCCCACCAGGTGTGTTCCGGCACGTGCTGTCCGACGAAATAGCCGACGTAGGCGCCGACCATGAACACATCGCAATGGGCAAAGTTGATGAACCGCAGCACCCCATAGACCATCGTGTACCCCAGCGCGATCAGCGCGAAGATCGCGCCGAGGGAGATCCCGTTGAGGAGCTGCTGGAGGAATTCGGACAAGACGGTGGTTGAAGGTTGAGAGTTGACGGTTGAAAGTCCGGTCGATGTTCAGCCTCGGCGAACGACGAGCGACCGGCGCAGGCCGCTCAACATGCGGGTGATTTCAAGGGCCGACTCCTGGATGGCGCCGAACTCGCGTTCACTCAAATAGCCTTGATTCCGAGCGATCACGCTTTGCGACGCGGTTTCAAACGCGGACCCGGCCGCAATCTCCACAAATCTCGCAAAGTCGGTACTCGATGCGCGCGAACAGCCCTCGGCGAGATTTGACGAAATCGACACCGCAGCCCGGCGCAGCTGATTGGTTAGTCCAAATCGTTCGTCAGGAGGAAAAGTCCTGGTGGTTCGATAAATCAAATCGGCCAGTTCAATCGATTTCCGCCACGCGTCGAGCTTCTCAAAATTGAACATGCCCGAAGCCTCTGGCTCTGTCTTTCAACGCTCAACATTCAACTTTCAACCATTTGACGGTCGCAACGTGTACTCGCTGCCCCTACGGAGTCGCCTCCTTCACAAACTGGAACTTTCCATCCTTCACCGTCAGAATCACCGCCGCCTTCCTGGGGTTGCGCTCGTGGTCGATCGTGATGCGGCCGGTCACGCCGGCGACGTCACGCGTGGCGGCGAGTGCGTCCCGGATTTTCGCGGGCTGCGTGCTGCCGGCGCGCGCGATCGCATCGCAGAGCACCACCGCGGAATCGTAGCCGAGCGCGGCCATGGCGTCGGGTCGCGAGCCCCACCGCGCCTCGAAGTCGTGATTGAACTTCTGCACCTCGGGCGAGGGATTGTCCGGCGCGAAATGCGTTGCAAAATAGGTTCCCTCCATCGCCTTGCCGCCAATTTCGAGGAGCGCGGGCGAATCCCAGCCGTCGCCGCCGAAGATCGGAATCGTCAGACCGAGCTCGCGCGCCTGGACGCAGATGAGCGCGGCCTCGGTGTAGTAGCCGGAGGCAAAGATCGCGTCGACATGCGCGGCGCGGATGGCCGTGAGCTGCCCGCGAAAATCCTTGTCGCCCTCGTTGTAGCGCGGTTCGACGGCCACCACGCCGCCATCCGCGAGAAACCGCTCCTTGAAATATTTCGTCATGCCGACGCTGTAGGCGTTCGAGACCGACGTCAGGATGGCGACGCGATGGGCGTGCAGATGCTCTTTCGCGAACCGCGCGAGCAGCGGGCCTTCAAACGCGTCGATGAAGCACACGCGGAAAATGTAATCGCCGGCCTGGGTCACCTTCGCGTTGACGGACGAGGGTGACACCATCGGGATGTGCGCAGCCTGGAGAATTGGCGCGGCTTCGAGCGAGCGGATCGAGGCCACCTCGCCCAGCATCGCGATCACTCCGTCACGAGAAACCAGTTTCTTCACCGCGGTGGCGGCCTCGCCCTGCTTGGATTGGTCGTCCTCCGTCAGGAGATCGACTTTCCGTCCGAGCACTCCGCCGCGGGAATTGATTTCCTCGATGGCCAGCAACGTCCCCTGATGCGAAGCCTGTCCGTAGGTGGCTTCCTTGCCGGTCAGCGAGGCATATTCACCGATCTTGATCCCGTCGTCGGCCTGCGCCGCGCCGGCGATCAGCGCCGCCGCGGCGAAAAGGGTGGTGAAACGAATCATCCCGCGATATGACGCGCGAACGGACGTCGAGAAAAGCACAATCGGAGGTCGGAGGTCGGAGGTCGGAGGTCGGAGGTCGGAGGTCGGAGGTCGGAGGTCGGAGGTCGGAGGTCGGAGCGAAGTTTGCGGCTACGAAATTGCTGTCGGCCTTAAAATTCCAAAATCAGCGCGAGCGGGTTCCCGGCTACGCGGTCCTCGGGCTGTTGACCTTCCGCATTCCTCAGTCCGCATTCCGAAATACGAAACCCTGAGTCCGAAGTTCAGAACTCGAAAATCAAGAATCCAAAATCGAAAATCTCATCAGGGTTCGACCGTCCGCACGTAGGCAAACTTCCCCTCCTTCACGGTGATGATGACGGCGGATTTCGACGCATTGCGCTGGGCATCGATTGTGGTGCGGCCGGTGACGCCCGGAAAATCCCTGGTGGAAGCGAGCGCGGTGCGCAGCGCCGCCCCCTCGGCGGAGCCGGCGCGTTTGAGGGCGTCGACCAGCAGCATGGCGGCATCATATCCGAGCGCGGCAATGCTGTCGGGCGTCTCGTCCCAGCGGGCATGGAAACGCTGCACGAAGGCGACCACCTCGGGCGAGGTCGATTCCGACGTGTAGCTGGCGGAATAGTAGGTTCCTTCGACCGCCGGCCCGCCGATCGAGAGAAGTTCCGGCGCTTCCCAGCCGTCGCCGCCGAAGATGGGCACGGTCAGCCCGAGCGCGCGCGCCTGTTTGCAGATCAGGGCCGCCTCGGTGTAGTAGCCGGACGCGAGAATCGCCTCGGCCCCCGCGGCCTTGATGGCGGTGAGCTGGGCGCGAAAATCCTTGTCGCCTTCGGAGTATCTCTGATCGGCCGCAATTTTTCCGCCGCCGGCGAAGAAGCGTTCGCGAAAGACGCGGGACAACCCGACGCTGTAGGGCGAGTTCATCGAGGTCAGGACCGCGACGTTTTTCACTTTCAAGGTCTCGGTGGCAAAACGCGCGAGCACGGCGCCCTGAAACGGGTCGATGAAGCAGACCCGGAAGATATAGTCGCCCATCTGCGTCACCTTCGGATCGGTCGACGAAATCGCGATCATCGGAACATGGGCCGTCTGGCAGATCGGGGCGGCCTCGAGCGAATTGGCGGAGGCGTTGCCGCCGAGCACGGCGACGACATGGTCGCGGGCGACGAATTTCTTCACGATGGTGGCCGACTCGCCCTGCTTGGACTGATTGTCCTCGGTGATCAGCTCGATTTTTCGGCCGAGCACGCCGCCCGCGGCATTGACCTCCTCGATGGCCAGGATCGCTCCCTTGCGGGCCGACACGCCAAACGCGGCCTCCTTGCCAGTGAAGGCGCCGAACTGGCCGACGCGAATCGGGTCATCGGCCCGGGCGACGGAGGACAGGACGGCGGCGGCAACGAGAAGGAGCGGGAGAGCGGCATTTCGCATGTGGCCACTCAATGGAGAGCCCTTTCCGGCGCAAGCCCGCGCCATGCGGTGGCGGCGGGTGGATTCGGCGTGGACACTTCCGGCGTGTTCGCTTGTCTGCAGCCTGCGTGCCCATCATCGACCGCTACCTCCTCAGCGAATGGATGAAAATCCTGGGCCTGGTGGTGTGCGCGATGGTCGGCCCGCTCCTGATCTTTGCGATCTACGATAATTTCCGCGAGTTGCTCGCGACAGGTGCCGGGCTGCTCGAGATCCTGCTGTACTACGTCACCGTGCTGCCGAGCTACCTGTCGGTGGTGCTGCCCATCGCGCTCTTGCTTTCGTTACTGTTCATTCTCGGAAAACTGCATCGCAACAACGAGATCACGGCGCTTCGCGCGGCCGGCCTGAACATCTTTGCGACCACGCGCATTCTCTGGATCGCCAGCCTCGGATTTTGCGCGCTGTCGTTTCTTCTCAACGCGCGCATCGTGCCCTGGTCGGTCGAGACCTCGCGCCGGATGATCGAGAGTTTCCAATATCGGGCCGAGGAAGCCAAGGCTCCGACTGGCGTGATCGGGCTCGTGACCGGCGTGACCTTCGACAACCGCCGGGCCAACCGCATGTGGTACATCAATCGCTACAGTCGCTACAAGCAGGAGGCCTACGGCGTCACGGTCTCGGAGCTCGACCGCGAGCGGCGGGTGCATTTCCAGCTCGCGGCCCGGACCGCGCATTTCGATCCGGCGCAGCACGCGTGGGTGTTCACGGACGGACGCGAGACCTGGGTGGATCCGGACACGGGCGACAAGGTGCAGTCGAATGCGTTTACGGAAAAGGTGATTCCGTATTTCAACGAGGATCCGTCGCTCATGCTGCTGATCGACCGCAATCCGCGGGATCTTTCGTTTTTTGAACTGAGACGAATCGTCGACTATTTCACCGTGGAGGATGACCCGAAGCTCTCGCGCTACGCGGTGCGTTATTACGGCCTGCTCGCCGACACGATGGGCCCGCTGATCATTCTGGCGATCGCGCTGCCGTTCTCGGTGACGGGGGTGCGCGTCAGTCCGGCCGTGGGCGTGTCGAAGTCGATCGGCCTATTTTTTGCCTACTACATCCTGACCAATATCGCGACGGTCCTGGGCGGATCGAACTGGATCGAGCCGGTCTGGGCGGCGTGCCTGCCCGACCTCGCGATGGTCGGAATTGCGGCGGTGTTGTTCGGACGTTTGCGGTGAGGTCCGCAACTTTGTAGGGCGGGGTCGCTTGCCCTGAGCCAGTCGAATGGGCCGGACCCCGCCTTTGTCAGTTGCCGCCGCCACGTTGAGATGACCTTGAGATTTGGCTGGTGGTAGGGGACGGCCTCCGTGCCGGCCTCGATACAACTGACGAAAGGCGGATGCGGACATCCGCCCCTACCGGCCTGAAATCTCTCCGGCGGGAGGCGGGGTTCGGCGACCCCGCCCTACATCCCGATCACTGCTGCAGAAACAGTGGCGGCCAGGTGAGGAATTCGAGCGTGCGGATGCGGTGCCAGTTCGAAAAGATGATCACGCCCCAGACCACGATGCAGTTGATGTAGGAAAGAAAGACCGCCGCGCTGCCCATGTCCTTGGCGCGCTTGGCGAAAAGCCGTTTTTCCAGGGAAATGTCGTCGATCGTCCACTCAATCGCGGAATTCAGGAGCTCCGAGATGATGATGATGAACAGCGAGGCGATCATCATGGCCGTGGCGACGGCCTTCACCGGCAGGATCACGGCCAGCGGAGTGAGGAGGGCCGCGAAGATCAGGTCTTCCCGGAACGACGGCTCATGCCGGGCGGCCGCCCAGAATCCCTCGATCGCGTAGCCGACCGACTGGATGAAATTGCGGAAGTCGCGTCGCTTCGGAGGCGTGTTGCCGGGGGCGCTCACAGCTTCGATTGAAGCCGGCACCCACGCCGTCACAAATCAAATTTGCGTGCGCGGACGCGAATCAGGCGACCCCGCGCAGGCGGAAGGCACCCGGATTGCCGTCCAATCCGACCGCGCGAACGGCCGCGGCGACGGTTTCGTCGTGGCAGCCGACGAATTCCAGCAGGCGTCGGACAAAGCGGCTGCGCGTGGACGCATCGATGGCCATCACGGCCCAGAACTGCGTGCCGTCGATCTGGCGCGCATGATTTTGGGTCCGGATCTGATTCACCTCGTCCCGCGCGAGCATCAGGTAGCGCCGCGCGCTGTCCTGGTGCGAAACAAAATCGGCAAAATCGCACGCATAGTTGCGCGCGACCCAGGCAAGCAGCGCCAGATAGCGTTCGGTGGCGTCGTGCTGCTGCAGAAATTCCGGGCTCGAGAGATAAAACAGAAGATGGTCTCCCGTCAGGGGGCGACCGGCGCCGAGCAGAGAGGCCAGCACTTCGGAAGGCGTGAGCCGCTTCGCTTCGGCCAATCGCTTGAGAGCCTCAAATGCGTCATCACTCAGTTCGACCGATTTCATAGCTCCACGTTGTATCCATTCACGCCGGATGCAACGCCGATGCGCCGATTGCACGTCCAACCGCGAGCATTTGTTTGTAGCGCGCGACCGATTGTCCCGCTTTCGGGAAAAATCCGGGCTGGTCTTGCCGAGGCGCGGGGCGTCGATCGTGGACGCGCCGGGTTCAGGTGCCCGCGGGTGGCGTGTTCGGAGTCGCGGCGGGAGCCGGCGTTCCGGGTGGCGGAGTAACCGGTGTCAGGGTGAGCGTTTTCTTTTCCGTGTGTCCGCCGGCATGCAGCACCAGAGTGATCGTGGCCTGTCCGGCTTCGGCCGTGAGACGCGACGTCATGGGATCGACCTCGATCATCTGTCCGGGATCGAGCGCCAGTTTGTCGGGTTGCACCACGAAATTTCCCAGCTCGGAGAGGAAGTCGACGACCGAGACGTCGACATGGGTCGCGCCGTGGTTGGTGAAGCGCAGATGAATCATCATTGGCGGACCGCCCGAGGCGGCCGCACGCCGGATGTTGGCGATCTGTTCCTGCTCGATCGTGTCGTCGACCGACGGGCTGTCGGGCGAACCGCCGCCGCCGCCACCGCGTCCGTGTCGGCCGCCGCCCATGCGGCCGCCTCCGCCGTGACGTCCACCGCCACCGTTGGCCGAGGGGTTGTCGACTTTTCCGGAATCACCGAATCCCGCGCCGGTCTGGATCTCGGCCAGAATCTGGCCGTCGAAGAAAACCTCGTGGCCGGCGAGCGGAGGAGGCGGGGGTGGAGGCGGTCCGCGACGGGCATACTCCGAACGATCACTGGAGCAGCCGGCAAAAACGAAGGCGAACAATGCGGCGGCCAGGCCGCCGGCTCGCGGCAAAGAGCGCGAAAGGGCGTGCATTGCATCCGGAGACGCCGGTCTGGCGGCTCCGGTTGCGACGCCCCGGCGATTTTCGCGGCGACCCCGCGCGTCAGAGCCAGTTGTAATTGAAGCTGACGCTGATGCGCTCGGCCGTGACGCGATTGGCGGCCACCTCGTGGCGCAGCCAGCTTTCGAAAAGAATGAGATGACCGGCCTTGGCCGGATAGGTCACGTGGGTCCTATTGGAAGGGCGTGCGCCGGGAAGACGCGGCGGTGCGGCCATGAATCGATCGAGCCGCGGGTCCTCGAATTTCAGGCCCGGGCAGCCGCGCGGAGTGACCACGTAATAGGTGCCGCTGACGAACGACAGCGGATGCAGATGCAGACTGTGCGCCGTCTGCTCGGGCATGATATTCACCCAGAAATCGGTCATCGCGACCTTTCGTCCGCGCAGGTCGAAATCCAGCGTGCGCGAAAATTTTTTCACGTGGACGAGGATGCGCCGCTCGAGTTCCGCAAAGGTTGAGGAAATCTTATGCAACTGATTGAGTGTCGCATACGACGTGTATCCGCCGGGATAATGGCGCGCGGACCAGCGCCGGCCGGCCGTATCATAGGCGCGGATGCGCCGGCATTCATCGGCCAGATCGGCATTGAAGGCCTCCAGGCCGCGTCCGATCAGGGGCGCGCTGTAAATGGGGGTGGCAAACCAGGATCGCGCGGGCATGGCGGCTAGACCTCGGAACAAGTCGGCACTGTGCAACGGTTCCGCAAAAACTCCCCGGGGTGAATTATGGGGTTGATCATGGAGGGGTTTAGGTTTTCAGGGGGAACTCATCATGATGAAAAATTCACTTAGGACCATCCTGATCAGCCTGGCACTGGGCATCGGTGCCACGCTTGCCGCCGATCGCATCGAACTCGCCGATGGATCGGTGATCATGGGCAAGAAGCTGTCGGTCGAGGCCGGCAAATTCAAGATCGAGACCACTTTCGCCGGCACGCTGGAGATCGCGCAGGACAAGGTGAAGAGCTTTTCCACTGACGAGCCGGTGAACATCCTCCTCACCGGCGGCAGCCCGGTGCTGAGCGAGGTCGAGAGCGCCGACAATGGTATCAAGATCAAGATGGTGAACTCGCCCGATATCGTCGCCACGGGAAAGATCTACGAGATCTGGCGGAAAGATTCGGACAGCCCCGAGGTGCGCAAGCTGAAGGCGATCTCGGCCGGCAAGGTCCGCCACTGGTCCTATGAGGCCGCCGCCGCCATCGCGGGCCGCACCGGGGTGGCCGACAAATTCAGCGCCGACCTCGGCTTCAAGGCCACGCTGGCCAATGACACGGACAAGCTCGTGCTCACGGCTGCGGCGCAGCGTTCACGCGACGAGGGGATCGAGACCGCCAACCATCTTCTCGGCACTGCCGACTATTCATCATACGACTCGACGGGCAACGGCTGGTACGCCAAGACGCTCCTCGAACAGGACCGCATCAACCTGCTCGACCTGCGTTCGAGCACTGCGGCGGGTCTTGGCCACAAGCTCATCAAGAACAAGAAGGAGGACCTCGAAGTCCGCGCCGGTCTCGTGTACCTCTACGAAAAATACGACGACGGCACGAGTTTCGAGTCGCCCGGTCTCGACCTCGCGATCCTGCACACCTACACGTTTTCGACTTCGAAGCTGACGAACATGATCGACTACACGCCGGCGTTTAAGGAGTTCTCGAATTATCGCATCCATCACGAGTCGGCCTTCGAAATCCCGCTCGCGGCCTCGATGTGGAAACTGAAGATCGGCGTCACCAACGACTACAACAGCCGCCCGCCCGACGGCGTGAAGCACCTCGACACGACTTATTTCAGCAGCCTGCTTCTGACCTGGAAGTAAGCCTTCTCAAGTCACGAGAAATCGCGGGGCCGGAAACGGCCCCGTTTTTTTGGCAGCGAGCGGATTAAAAATTGTTGAGCCGAGGTAGGAGCCTGCTTGCAGGCGAAAGACGGCGCGCCCAGCGGTCGCGCCCTACCTGATGTCGCCTGCAAGCAGGCTCCTCCATGGAGGTTTTCGATCGCGCCGGGACGTCGCGATCCATCTTCGAGGAATCTCAACTCGTCCGCAGCCCAAACGTCCGTACGACCTCGTAGTGCGGTGGCGCGCCGGGCGACAGTGCGCTCGCCATGAGCTGAAAGGAATCGACCCGGAAGGGAGGCGCTTCGAGCGCGGCATGGCGTTCGATCCAGGCGGCGATCGCCTTGGGCGCCGCCTGACCGGTCAGGCGTGCAACGGTGAAATGCGGGTGGAAGCTGCGCACCTCGAGCGCCGGGTCCACGTGCAGGAGAGCCTCGTCGACCTGCTTGCGCAGTTGAAAAAGACGCGGATGGGACCGGCCGGCTCCGGCCCAGAGGACATGAGCCGGGCCGCGGCTGGGAAAGAGTCCGACTCCGCCCACCGGCAGGATGAAGGGTTCGACGCGCACGGCGGCCAGGGCGTCGATAAAGCGGTCGCGCTTGTCGTCGTCGCACTCGCCAATGAAGCGCAGGGTGAGATGGATGTTTTCGGCCGGCGTCCAGCGCACACCTTCGAGCGGCTCCGCGATTTCGGAAAGTTCGGTTTGAACCGTGGACGGCGGAATCAGGGCGACAAACAACCGGGCCATGATCGCATCAACAGTCACGAGTCGCGGCGCGGCGACACAATTCTGGAGGACTCACGCGCTGACAGGGTGTGCCGCCGCTCAGGCCAGAGAGGCCTTTCGCCTTTCGTCGATCGGATTGGGAAGACTCTCGGAACATTTCAAAATTTGTTGGGGCCGTTGTGCGCTACCATGGCGGAGGGACGAGCCGAGAATCCTCGGCGGGCCCAGCGGTCCCGCCCCACCTTAATGCGCCCTGCCAATATTCGAACCGCGGCAACGACCTCACCGCTGAACGGAGGGCGTTGCTGACGGAACATTGCGCAGCACAAAATTGGCGCGGGTCCACACGTCGGCCGGCATGCCGAGGGCGTGCTTGAGCGCCACGTCCCGATCCCACGGATTCGCGTTGGCGTTGATGGCGAAAAGATCGGCACGCGAGAGGCGGTGAAAATAGTACCACGGCGAAACGAGCACCGGCATGTTCACCAGAGGAAAGTCGGTGCCATAGATCAACCGGCCGGTGAACTCGGGACGCCGGAGCACGCGGCCCAGATCGCCCTCCTTGTTGACCTGGGTGAGGGAGGAAATGTCGGCATAGGCGTTCGGATAGCGAACCATCAGCCGCACGAGGCGGTCGAGCGACGGTTTCCCATCGTAACGGCCGGTGGTCGCGGCGTGGGCGGCGATCACCTTCACGCCCAGTCGAAGCGGAAGTTCGAGACGCGCGGGATCGCAGAGTGCGTCGGTGGCGCGGGTAAAGGAGTGCTCACTGCCCGTGTGCGAAAGCAACGGGAGCCCGAGCTCGACCATCTTGCGATAGAAGGGTTCGAGTTTCGGATCCGACGGATCGATCTGCTGGATGGACGGCAGCCACTTGATGAGCACGGCGCCGTGGTCCGCGGCCCATTGCAGGCGGGCCAGCGCGTCGGGACGGTACGGGTTGACGCTGGCGCCCCACGACAGGTTGGGGTAGCGCGCAACCTCGGCGGCGACAAATTCGTTCGGGACGTAGATTTCGGTGCGCTCGCGATCCAGTTGACCGTGTTCGTCCACGGCGCCGTCAAGGGCGAGGATGACCGCACGATTCACGTGGTGGCTCTGGGCGAGCGTCTCGGAAATGCGCCGGATCACAATCGCGTCGCCCTGCGCCTCCAGTTCAGGTTCGGTGACCCCGAGGGCCGCGAGGTAGCGGCCGAACTTGTAGCTGTGGCGCAGGGCGGGCGAAATGAAGCAGCCGCTGTGGCCGGCGCCGATGCCGGCGGTGTGGCAGTGCATGTCGGTGAACTGGCCGGCCGGAAGCGGTTCGATGGGCCGGTAGGGGCGGGTGAAGCCGCAGCCGAACCAGGCGGCCGCGACCAGGACGATGACGAGGCCGGCGGCGGCGATGAGGCGGGTGAGTTGGCGTCGAAGTGTTTTCATGGCGGGTGGTGCGGCGCGAGTATAGCCGTTGGAGGGCTTCGATGGTTAATTGATAAACTTGATGGGTCGCATCGCCTGCTCCGATGTCTCGGAGACGGACGCAAAAAGGGTGGCGCCGGGCCCGGGGCATGATTTGCTCGCGGCATGAAACGACTGTTCGTTCTCTTTTGCGTGCTGGCGGCGACGGCGTGGGCGGACACTCCCAGTTTCTGGTCGCAACTGACCCCGGAGGAACGCAAGGCGGCCGGCATCGACCAGCTCACGCCCGAGCAGCAGGCTGCCCTCGACCGCCTCGTGCAGAAGTCATCCCAGGAGGGAACGCGTCACGAGGTCGAGGCGGCGAAAGCGCAGGCGCAGGCCGAGACCGCGGCGGCGGTGGAAAAAGCCCGCGAGGAAGCCCGGGTCGAGGCGAAGAAAGAGGCGGCGGTCGCGGCGAAAAAGGCGCGGGAGGAAGCGAAGGCCGAGGCGAAGGAGGAGGCCCGCAAGAAGAAGGCGGCCGGCGCGGGGCTGGTGGTGCGCGAGGACGATGAAGTCATCCACACCCGCATTCTCGGACGCTTCAAGGGCTGGGATGGACACACCGTGTTTCACCTCGAGAACGGGCAGGTGTGGGAACAGTCGAGTCCCGACATCAAATATTTCCCGCACCTGGTTGATCCCGAGGTGGCGTTGGAGCCCCACAGCTGGGCAGGGTGGAGACTGGTGATCGTCTCCGAGGGATTGTGGTGCAAGGTCAAGCGCGTCCAGTGACGCGCCGGACCGCTGGTACAAGGTAAATCGTGGAGCCGACGGCGTCTGTCTTGAGGGTGGGGCGGGACCGCCGGGCCCGCCGAGAATTCACGACGCGCTCAGGTTTGCAATTTGCCGAGAGCCCGTGCGGTAAGCGGTCGTGTCCTGCCGAACAGGCCACGCATTTTTTGACCGTCTTCACCAGTTCCACCGCACGCCGGTGCTGAGGATCCAGCGCGGCTCGAGCTGCAGTCCGTTGACGCGCTGCAGCAGGGGCAGCTGCACGAAAACGAAGCCGCTGGCCCGCCCGCCGAGTTCGACGGTCACGCCGGGGCTCGCGTAGACGAGCGTGCCGCCGCTGTTGTCCGTATCCGCCTCGGCGCCGTGTTCGCGGCCCTCAAATTTGGCGTTCACCTGGAACTGGGGCGTGAACCGGCTGGGATTGAGCCAGCGCACGCCGGTGCTGAAGGTGACAGAAGTTGACGGCATGAATTGCTGGCGTTCGGCCAGCGGCGCATCGAGCGTCGCCTGGAAAAAGCATCCGAAATCGGATGTCGGACGCGCGAACCACGAGGCGCCGGCGAGCAGATCCCAGGTGCCGGTGCCGAGCTGAAGTCCGCGATCGACCTGTTCCCCGGTCTGCGGACCCGATGCGAATGTCTGGTCGAAGCGGCCGGTGGGCAGCTTGAGTCCGAACTGCAGGCCGAAGCTCTCGCCGGGTGACGACTGCTGATAACGGGTCGTGAGCCGCAGATCGCCGAAGCCCGAGGCGTCCGAGGTCGAGATGTCGGTGTCGCCCTCCGCGATCGTGGTGTGAAAGCGGTCGTGCCACGGCAGGGACGCGGCGACCGCCCAGTGCGGATTCAACACATAGCTGAGATTCAGCCAGGTGTTGCGATTGACGGTGCGCTGCTGGATTTCCTCGTCGTTGGGAAAAGTCAGCGCCGAACGATCGACGCTTCCGGTGCCGGAGCGAAGATCGTTTTGCTCGTAGTATTCAAAGCGCAGATCGACATTGAGGCCGGGAGCCATGACATAGCCCTGGGCGGCCCAGTCGGAACTGAGCGAACAGCCGCAGACCGAACAGGCCCGGGCCGGTCCCGCCGCTGCGGCGAGAGTTAGAGTTGCAAGAGTGAGAATCCGGAAATGCATGAAGGAGCGGGAGTGAGTCGACGACGGCCGCAGGAAGGCCGGCGCCAGTTAAGTTGACACCGCGCACGGCCCGGCGGGCGCGCACGGATAGGGCAGCGATGACGCGCCGGCCACGCCGGGCGTCTTCCGAAACGAAATGCCGCTCAGGCTCGCGGTGGCGGAACCGGAACCTTGTCAGCCCGGTCGGGCGCGACGAGATCGCGCTCGACCGGCCACTCCAGGGCCGTGGCCGTGGGGACAACCGTGAGGGTGTTGTCCGCCACAAAAAGAACCCGCTCGGTGACGCGACCGGGTGAGGTCGGCGCGGGCAGCTCGTGCCCGGCCAGGCCGCGCGCCGCATCTACTGCCTGGCAGAGCGCGCAGGGCCGGCCGCCATCAAAGGTGTCCTCCATCGCCGCAACGAAACTCTCGGTTTGTTCATACCCGGCAAACATCCGGCCCCAGGCGACAACCTGCACGATATCCCACAGCAGGCCCGTGGCACAAAGAGAGGCAAAAGCGAGGGAGCTGACGGCGATGACGCGGCGCATGCGGCTTATTCGGACGTCACAGGCTCAGCCACGCCCGCACCCCGGTCAAGCGCCCGTTCCATCGCGAGGGCCGGGCCCCACCAGCCGAGTCGGCGCAGCCGGTTGGAAAACCACGCGGGCCGGAGCAGCGACAACAGGGCTGTCAGCACCAGAATCACGGCGGTGGTGCGCACCACCAGGCACGCGATGGATTCCCATGGGCGTCCGCTGGCGATCATGATGGCCACGACGGCAACCAGGGGCACCCAGAACTGCCAGCGAAGGCATCCGCGCCAGACTCCGCTCCAGCCCCGGTTCGCGGCGGGTAGGATGTTGGGGGCCCGAACGCGTTCGCGGGCGATCAGCTCCTGCAGGGCTTGCGGGGGGGCGCGCAGCAGCCACGCCGTCACCGACGCGCCGCACGCGACGATAGCATGGATGCAGGCCGAGAGGGCGGCGACAATCGGCAGGGCCGGCGCCGACAGTGATGTGGTGCGTTCCAGCCAATCCGAGAGAAAATCGTAGCTCCGGGAAAGTTCGCCGCCGATCAGGAGGTATTGCAGCGCCATGCCTTGCAGGCCCGACCATATGCCGATCAGTGCGCCGCCCAGGGCGACGCCGCGAATATTCCATCCGAAAACCTGCACGGCGGATCCGTAAAGTCCGCCCTGGATCGTGATCGCCAGCATGGGGCGCACGCGATTGGCGGTCGGCGAAAAAGCCTTCAAGCCTGCGGCGATGAACGGCACCCAGATCACGCGGGCCGGCTGCGTCAGGCCGAAGCCCGCGAAGGTCATCAGCGCGGACTGCAGACTGCACATGGTGAGGCCGCCCAGCGGCACGTGCGCATCGTGGATGGCCGATCCGATCGTCATCTCCAGCGCGCCCGCGGTTCCGCCGAAAAGCCCGATTCGCGTCCATTCTCCGTAGTCCGCGCAGGCCCGTTCCAGATTGGCCAGCGCGTCGGGGGACGACGCGTCGATGAGCACGTCGAACTCGCGTCCGAGTTTCGACTCGATCGCCTCGACGCAGCCATGATGAACCGCAACGGCCACAATGTGCGGACGTGCCTGCTTGATGGCGGGCCAAAGCGGCATGAGGCCGTCGCCGCGGGTCTCCAGTTGACCAAACTCGTCCAGGATCAGCACATCGAGTCCGCCTCGCAGGCGGCCGGCCCATTCGAGCAGGAACTCAAAGGTTTCCCATTCGAGTCGATAGGGCGGACTGAGCGTTTCGTCACGCACCGCCCAGGTCATCTCCTCGCCCCGGGCCAGAAATTGAAGATGGTATTCCGACGCGCCGACGTGACGGGCGCGGCGTCCGCCTGCGATCGAGGCGAAGCCCTCGACCTCCTGTCCCAGCGACAGCTGATGCGCCGCCAACTGGAGCAGCAGGCAGGTCTTGCCGTCGGCCGGGCGACCGACGACGCCAATGAGGAGCCCCGGGCTCCGGGGCGATGCCGAAGAGGACGGCATCAAAGCAGCAAAGCACCTGCTCCGGCGCTGGCAAGCACGACCAGCCACGCGGGAATGATCCGATACTGCAGGCCGATCCAGCCGGCCGCGGCCAGCGCAACCTCGCGCCAGCCCAGAAGGCTGGTCGTGGCCAGGGGATCGATCCAGGCGGAGAACAACAAGCCGACAATCGCCGCGTTGACGCCGGCGACCGCGGATTGCATCCCGACCGACCCGCGCAGTGACTGCCAGAATGGCAAAAGTCCTCCCACGAGCAGAAGTCCCGGCAGAAAGATCCACGCCAGGGCCCAGGTGGCGCCGAGCCATCCTCCCATGCCGACGCGAAACGAGGCGCCCAGGTAGGCGGCAAAGGTGAACAGCGGACCGGGCATCGCCTGCGTGAATCCGTAGCCGCTGAAGAATCGTTCCTCGCTGATCCAGCCTTCGGCGACCACCTGCTGTCCAAGAATTGGCACCACGGCATGTCCGCCCCCAAAGATGAGCGATCCTCCCCGGAACATCCGGTCGGCCACCGCGACGGAAGAGTCAGGTCGGAAATGGGCGGCGATCGGAAGCAACGTCAACAGGACGAAGAACGTCGCCAGGCAGACTCCCGAATGCCGGGATTTCAGGGACGGCGCGGCGCTCGGCTCCTTCGGCGTCACGCGCAGCACGCGCCAACCGATCAGCCCGCCGACCGCCAGCAGCAGCGGCTGAAGAACGGCGGAGGTGTGCAAGGTTGTCAGAGCCGCGGCTGCGGCGATCGCGGAGCGCGGAAGGTCCCCACAAAGATTTCGCCACATGGCAACCACGGCCTGGCCCACCACCGCGGCAGCTGCAATGCGCAGGCCGGCGAGCCATCCGGCCGCCTCGGGATGCGTGAGCGATCCGACGCCATACGCGAACACCGTCATCAGGACCGCCGAGGGCAGGGTAAACCCGAGCCACGCGGCCAGTCCGCCCAGCCAACCACGCTGGAGCAGCCCGACTCCGAATCCGACCTGGCTGCTCGCCGGTCCGGGCAGGAACTGACAAAACGCGACGAGTTCCGCATATTCGGATTCGCTCAGCCATTTCCGGCGCTGCACATATTCGTGCCGGAAATAACCCAGGTGAGCGATGGGTCCGCCGAAGGAGGTGCAGCCCAGTCGCAGGGCCGCGAAGAAAAGGGTGGGAATGCCAGGACCCGCCGAGGGCATTCGGTGAGGAAAACGGTGAGGTCGGCGGTGCGCACGCCAATTGCGTCGCTGGGATTGTCTCGCTGCCGCGGATGCGACAGATTCGGGGAATGCTGATCGCGCTGCACAAACCCTATGGCGTGTTGTCCCAGTTCACGCCGGAACCGGGATCGCGATGGCAGACGCTCGCGACCTGCGGATTGCCGGCTAAGGTTTATCCGCTGGGGCGACTCGACGCCGATTCGGAAGGCTTGCTGCTTTTGTCGGACGAAACGGAGCTCAACGCGCGGCTGCTCGATCCCGAGCGCGGACACGTGCGCGAGTACAGGGTGCAGGTGGACGGGGTGCCCACGAGTGAAGCCCTGGCCCGTTTGGCGGGTGGTCCCGTCATCGACGGACGAAAATCCCGACCCGTCAATGTGCGGGCGGTGTTGGATGAGCCGCTGCCGGCCCCGCGTGATCCGCCGATTCGCTTTCGCAAAAACGTGCCCGATTGCTGGCTGGCGCTCGAGTTGACGGAAGGCCGGAACCGTCAGGTGCGGCGGATGACGGCGGCGGTGGGTCATCCGACGTTGCGCCTTGTTCGCGTCCGCATCGGCGCGCTGCGGCTGTCGGAACTGCGATTGGCGCCCGGGGAATGGCGCGAGCTATCGGTCGCGGAGCGGCAGGCGGTGTTCGCGGGGTGAGGGGATTCGTGGTCGAAGGTTGAGTGTTGAGAGTTGCAGGATCAAAAATCGTTTTTGTTGGGAGGAGTTTTTCCGATCCCGTGCGACGGATCGATGAGGACGTCGATCCCTACCGAAATGCCTCGGACCGGTCGCGTTTTTCACGAGCGCACCCGCGGATCGCAACCGGCCAGGAATCCAGATGATTCTCCAGCCACAAAAAGGCACGATAAGTCACAAAAAGACGCAGCGGCCTTGGTTCGCGCGCCTATGGGCGCATATGAACTTTCCCGAGGCCGCAGGTTTTTGTGCCTCTTTGTGGCTACATCACTTGCCTTAGCTATCCACCCGAAACACGAAAACCGTTCCCTTTTCCGTGCCGACGGCGAGAAGCCGGTCGTCGCTACTCCAGGCGAACTGCGTGGGAGGCGAGGGCAGCTTCGCCTCGCCCAGCAGCGGATTGCGGTGGGTCGGAGCCCAGAGGCGAAACTCGCCGGTTGCCGCACCCGATGCCACGACGCTCCGATGATTCTGAAATGCCACCGCGCAAACCCGTCCCTCGTGCGGCAGTGGCGTCGGCTCGCGATTGGCCGGTCCGGCGCCCGAGCAGTCCCAGACGCACGCATCACGTCCGCCTCCGGTGGCCAGCCATTTGGAATCCGGACTGAAGGACAACTCGCGCAGCTTGGTCTCATAGCCGCTCATATGCAGCTCCTCGTCCTCCGCGGGAGCCCAGAGATGCACGGCATTGTCCTGGGTTCCGGCGACCAGCCAGCGGCCGTCCGGCGACCAGGTCACGGCCGGAAGCGCGTTGCCGTAACCAAATTCTCGCAACGACGAAAAGGACTTCGCCTCCCACACCGCCACGCCGCCGAAATAGGCTGCCGCCAGGCAGGACGTTCCCGTTTTTTGTCCGGAGGCGACGCGCGCGTTGGCGGAGGCCGACAGAGCAGAGATCGTTTTGGGTGCGTCGGGAAATGCGTGGACGATGGCGCCGGCAGGATCGATTGCCGCCAGTTTTTTTCCCGCGGCGGCGAAAAGCAGCGGCGTGTCTCCGCCGACGCGCCAGGCGAGATGTTCGACCCAGGCGGAACCAAGCGAGGCCTCCGCCGTTTGTTCGCCCTCCGCCGATCGCCAGAACCGAACCTTTCCATCCTGCCCTCCGCTGGCGAGCAGGCGGCTGGAATCCGGGGCCCACGCCAGCGCATTGGTGCCGTCCGCGTGACCGGCCAGCTCGTGGCGCACCGTCCCGGAGGCGGCGTCGAACAGCGTGATCGGCCCCGCTGCCGATGCCGCGGCGAGGATCGAGCCGTCGGGCGACCATGCGACCCCGATCACATAGTCATCCAGGATCGCCGCCCAATGTTTGGCCAGATTCATTGGCCCAACACGAATCCTGCCGGTGCAGCGACGCAAGCTTGGGAAGGCGGGCCGAAGGGATTCGACGTGCACCGCTCGAATTTCGTGCTTCTGTGCGGACGTGCCCGAGCTGCCTGACATCACGGTTTATATCGAGGCGCTCGAGCGTCGCGTCGTCGGAAAAATCCTCGAGCGCGTGGAGATTCTCGACCTGTTCGTCCTGCGCACGGCGCGGCCGCCGATCGATTCCATCGCCGGCCACGCGGTTCGCGAATTGCGCCGTCTGGGCAAGCGGATCGCGTTCGGTTTCGACGACGGAAAGTGGCTGGTGCTGCACCTGATGGTCGCGGGTCGGTTGCAGTGGAATGATCCGGGCGCCAAGCCGGTCAAGGGCGCCGGGCGCAACGCGCTGGCGAGATTTCATTTCTCGAATGGCACCCTGACTCTGACGGAGGCCGGGACAAAGCACCGGGCGTCGCTGCATTTGCTCGCGGACGAGTCGGATCTGGCGGCCCACGATCGCGGCGGGATCGATGTGTTCGCTGCGACCGCGGAGGAATTTCGTTCCGCCTTGGTCGCGGGGAATCACACGCTGAAGCGCGCCCTGACGGATCCGACCTTGTTCAGCGGCATCGGCAATGCGTATTCCGATGAAATCCTGCATGCGGCAGGATTGTCCCCGGTGACGCTGGCCGCACGATTGACGCCGGCGCAGGTGACGGACCTGAACGAGGCGACGAAGCGTGTGCTGCGGGAATGGACGGAGCGGTTGCGTCGCGAGACGGGCGATGATTTTCCCGCGCACGTCACGGCCTTTCGCCCGGAGATGGCAGTGCACGGAAAGTTCGGGCAACGGTGTCCGGTGTGCGGAACCGTCGTACAGCGCATTCGCTATGCGGACAACGAGGTGAACTACTGTCCACGCTGCCAGACAGGCGGAAAGATGCTCGCGGACCGGTCGCTGTCGCGCCTGCTCAACAAGGACTGGCCGAAGACCATCGAGGAATGGGAGGACCGGCGGCGCAGCTGAAATGTATCAAGAATTGATGTAGCCGCAAAAAGGCGCAGCGCGGCGGAGCCGCAATCAAAGTAGCGGAATCGCGACGTGAGCGTCCAACGGGCGGATGGGGACATCCGCCCCTACCGAAACTTACGAGCTTTCCGACAAAGGATGCCCACAAGGCAGGGGACGGCGTCCCGCCGGCCTCGATTCGCGGCGCGACGATGGCCGAAAATCTTCGCAAGAATGAGTGATCCGACAATAAGCAACGCACGAGCCAGTCGCTTCGGTGAACTTCATGAGCACCCATAGGCGCGCGAACCAGAGGTCGCCTCACTTTTCGTGACTTATCGTGCCTTTTTGTGGCTATCGGATTAATTGAACTGCCCCAAAAGCGAGCCACGAATATCTTGCGGCGTACCCTGCATCCGCCAGCTTTCGGAATCGTGGAGGACGAAGTTTCTGTCGCGGCACCGTCCGCTCACCGGATCGCTCTGGCCGTGGCCAGCCTGGTGGTCGCGGCGTTCGTGCTGATGCACCTCTACACCGGTCAGGTGTGGGAGGACTATTTCATCACGTATCGGCACAGCGAGAATCTGGTGCGAGGGTTCGGTCTCGTCTATCAGCCGGGTGAACGGGTACATGGTTTCACCTCGCCCCTGAACGTGCTGCTGCCGGCGCTGTTTCATGCGCTCAATCCAACCGGAGACTACGTCTGGCCGCTCTGGGGTTTTGTGCTGGTCTCGTTGGGAATCCTGGCGCTGGGTCTTTACGCCGCTGCTCGATGGATAACGGAGGCCGGCGGCCGCCTGGCCGGATGGTCGGGATTGCTGCTGGCGCTGCTCCTGCTCTTGCAGCCGAAGCTGGCGGCATTTTCTACGAACGGCCAGGAGGCGGGCCTTTGGGCGGGATTTCTCCTGCTCCTTTTGGTGGCGATCAACCGGGGCGTCGGACTGTGCTGGCGCAGCGCCGGCCTGGCGATGGCGGGCCTGATGTGGACGCGACCGGACAGCCCGGTGCACATCGTGGCCCTGTCCGTGGCGGCAGTGATTTTTCCGGTCGCATCGAGACGGGAGGCAATGGTTGGCCTCGCCAAAGCAGCCCTGCTGGGCGGCGCGATTTATCTGCCGTGGTTCGTCTGGGCCTGGGTCTACTACGGCACGCCCGTGCCGCACACGATCATCGCCAAGATGGGGGCGTATTCGCAGGGCGGCGGCTTCCTCGCCTGGCTGCGTCAGTGGCCCCCCGCGGTGTCCCGCGCGTTCGAACCGGTCTATGCGGAGGCGGGAGGCTGGCCCGAATGGATCCATGTGGTGGCGATGGCGGTTGGGATCGTTTGCGCGGTCCTCTGGTTGATTCCGGGAAAAATTCCCGCGGCCGCGCGGCGTGCCTCCCTGGCGTTCGCCGTTTCGGCGGGTTATCTGGCCGCGGTCGGCATCGATGGATTCATGTTTCCGTGGTACTTCGTGCCCTGCGGTGTATTGGGCGCGATGATCTTCGTCACCGTGAACCGTGAAAACGGGCACCCAGGATGGGCGTTCGCCCTGGCGCTTCCGCTCGTGCTGATGCTGGCTTATGAAACCCCCTGGGCGCTCGCGCAGGCGCGAGTCCAGCAGCAGGTGATCGAACAGCAGACCCGCACCCCGTTGGGATGGTGGCTACGTTCGCATGTGGCCGAGAACGAGACAGTCTTTCTGGAACCCGTCGGCTACATCGGCTATTTCAGCCAGCGCCATATTCTCGACTGGCCCGGACTCGTCTCGCCTTCAGTGGTTCGCGCCCGGCGGGAAACCGGTGGCAATGTCTGGGACACCGTCGCGCGACTGCATCCCGACTGGCTGGTGCTTCGTCCGTACGATGCCAACGGATTCGTGAAAGAGGAGGCACTGGCGGCGAATTATCACGTGGCGGCGGAGGTCAACAGCCTTCCGCGCCTGCAGGCGTTCGCGAGCCTGCCCGGCTATCCGTACCTTTCGAGCGACGCGCGCTTCATCGTCTATCGGCGCGTCGCCCCCTGACGCCGCGGCGGGGCTTCAACCGGCCAGGCAGGCCTTGAAGCCCTCGGTGAGGGCGGCGCGGTCGAGATTCTTGCCGATGAACACGAGCGTGTTGGTGCGATTCTCGTCGCCGCGCCACTCGCGGTCGAACTTCGCATCGAAGAGCATGTGCACGCCCTGGAAAACGAGGCGCTTGTTCGTGCCCTTCACGCAGAGCACGCCCTTCATGCGGAAAATGTCGCCGCCCTTGGTGCGCAGCAGCTCGCTGATCCACTCGTTCAGCCGCTTGCCGTCGAGATCGCCGGGCGTGCTGATGCCCACGGACGAAACCTCTTCGTCATGGGAATGTTCGTGGCGAAAGGTGCGATCCCAACCATATTTCAGCAGCTTGCCGTTCGCATCGTGGAGGTGGGTCGGCACGTCGTGGCCCGTGAAGAGCACGTAGCGGCCCGCCTGTGCGATCGTGACCGGAAAAACGCCGTGCTCCGCCGCGAGCTTCAACCGATGCAGCTTGCCGTCCGGCGCCACCGCTTCGCCGGACTGAACCGCTTTTTCCCAATCGGAAAACTCCCGCACGGCGGCCTGGACTTCCGCCGTGGGTTCGGCGCCCTTCGCGCCGCTGGCCGGCATCAGGACCAGATCCAGTTCGTTGTGATTGTGTCCGCAATCCGGACCGCACTCATGATCATGATGATGATGATCGAGGCCGTGCTCGTCGTCGTCGCCGTGGCCGATCTCAAGTTCGTGGCGTCCGGCCGCGAGCTCATACGCCCCGGCCCATTCGAACGGATATTCCATCTCGAGGAATTGGGGGTCGACCTCGATGGCGCGCTCGAGCTTGAAGCCGCCGATGCCGACCACGCGGTCGATTGGCACGTCGGCGTTCTTCGCCCGATGGATCTTCGCCATCGCGTTCACCCTCCGCAGGCGATGCTCGAGCCGGTCGAGTTCGGCGGGCGTGGCGAGATCCGTCTTGTTGAGCACGATCACATCGGCGAACGCGATTTGCTTCATCGCCTCGGGCGAGTCGTCGAGGTGCAGCAGCACGTGCTTCGCGTCGACCACCGTCACGATCGCGTCGAGCCGGAACTGCGACTTCATCTCCGGGTCGGTGAAAAAGGTCTGCGCGACGGGCGCCGGGTTGGCGAGCCCGGTGGTCTCGATGAGGATGGCATCGAGGCGGTCCTTGCGCTTCATCAGCCGTTCGAGGATGCGGAGGAGGTCGCCGCGCACGGTGCAGCAGATGCAGCCGTTGTTCATCTCGAAGATCTCCTCGTCGCTCTGGATGACGAGCTGGTTGTCGACGCCGACCTCGCCGAATTCATTCTCGATCACGGCAATCCTGCGACCGTGCTGTTCGGTCAGGATGCGGTTGAGCAGCGTGGTTTTGCCGGCGCCGAGGAAGCCGGTGAGGACGGTGACAGGAATGGGTTCGGGCGACATGGCCGTGGTGCAGCGGGCCATCAGTCAGAATCCAGAAATGCCGCGGACGCAAGCCGCCCGCGGAATCCAGGGTCAGCGCGGCGCCGCCGGGGCGGGCGGGAGCGGAGGCGCCGCATTTTCGAGGTGGGTCTGCAGGTCGACGCCGCCCTGCAGCCGGCGGCGCTTGAACACGACCTGGAAGAAGGTGTTGTTCGGCACGAGCACGGACTCGTCGGTGGTGGTCTCGAGCGTGGTGAAGATCATGGTCATGTCGGTCACCTTGCCACGCACGTTCACGGTCGGCAGCTCGACTTCATCGCCCACGCTGAAGGGTTTCGAGATGGCGAGCACGATGGTGCACAGGAAATTGCTCAGCACGCTCCACATGGCGACGAAGCCAATGGCAATCAGGCCGCCGACTGTGCCGAGAACGGCGATGAGACCATTGATCTGAAAACCCCACCGGCTGAGGATAAGCAGGACCGCGCCAACGAGAATGGCATAGCGCAGCCCAAGGCGGATGGGTGTGAGCGCCAGGCGCGGAAGGCGGGCCCACCGGGCGAACTGGAAGAAGCGCGTCTTGAGTCCGAAGAAAAGGGCCAGGGCCACCACGGCCACCAGCGCCGTTTGGATCAGCCGGGCAACATCGTCATGATCGAGAAAGTCGAGCATACCGCCCATGGACAGGACGGGGCGGAGGCGCGTTCCTCCTTACCTCGGCCTGGGCAGATCACCGGCTTGCGCGACGGAAGATTTCGGCTGTGCTGGGGCCATGGAATCGCTCCCGCCCCTGCCCGAGGAACCGAAACCCGGCCGTTATCGTCATTACAAGGGCGGCGAGTACCGCGTGATCTCCTTGGCGCGGCATTCCGAAACGCTGGAGCCGATGGTGGTTTATCAGGCCCTGTACGGCGAAGGCGGCACGTGGGTGAGGCCGGCCAAAATGTGGAGCGAAATGGTGGACGTGGGTGGAGAGAAGCGGACCCGATTCGCGCGGGTGGAATAAATTGTAGGGCGGCATCGCCGAATGCCGCCATTGCGCAAGATGGAGCGGCCTGTCCTCAAGACGCTAAAACGCGTTGAGGGCAACGCGTTCCACCTTGGCGGCGTCACGCCGCCTTCTTTGTGTGCGCGGCTAGAGCATATTAAATAATACTGTAGCCGCAAGCGGCAAACCAATGAGCGGCGTCTTGCGGGGTGATGCGACGGAGCGCTTGGGCGATGGCGTGCTGGAGTTCATCGGCGGTGCGGGCCTCGGCGGAGCGCAAGAGTGAC
>DASZXI010000031.1:0-2373 GCA_035545955.1 Candidatus Didemnitutus sp.
TGCGTGCCGGAACCTCTTCGTCCTTCCGCCCGAGAGCCCCGCGCCTCAAATCATCACAACAACCCGCCCCTGCTTCTTCATGAAAACCTGACGCAGACTACACGCCTCCACGCTTGACTTCATCTTTCCCATAACAGCCACGAGGGCCGAAGGCCCGAGTTGGCTCGGGCGACTGGTTAGGCTCCTGATTCATATTCTCGAGCTTGCTCACCAACCTTTTCTAACGGCGCAAACAATACCTGAAAGCGCAAGTGCGACTGTCGCGAAAAAGCCGAAGGGTCCGCCGGCAAATATTCCACTTTCGAACCAAGGAAGATCTGGGTGATATCTATGGGCTACGAAGCAATCCGTGAGGTAGAATGCGATCAGCGCGAAAAGAAACACGAGGACCGGGTGCTTCCGAAAAGCTTCTTTGGCAGCGTGCCGGAATAGAGGCTTTTTATTTTCGGTCATCTCTTAGTGCCTAACAGTATTATTGTGCGCTCGTATAAGACGCACGGTTTAACATTTCCTTTTGGGTGAGAGAATCGACAGTTGCCTGCAAGGCAATGGGATACTGCAGCTGCCGTAGAATCAAACCGTGAACGCGCCCGGCAAAAGCGCACGATTTTACAGGGATGCCAGAAAGCGACGAACAGCCGATCCGATTTGGCGACTGGCGGGAAGCATTGGAACGCCTGCCGATGGATCCCGGACGCCGACGGCTGTTTTTCTGCGAAATTGTCGTCTTTCTGGCCCGTTGCCGCCGGGAACACCGGCCGGCCACGATCGCATTCGCCCGGATGCACGTTTTTTCCCGGGAAAATGAAACCTCGGCGCCCGTGCGCGAGGCGCTGCGCTGGTTCTGCCTGGCCGGTCGGAGCTCCGTCGCTTCGCTCCGGCGGATGCCCACTGGAGGAGCCGCCGAACTCCCTCCACCCGCCGCCACCGATCTCGGCGGCTCTGACTGGGAACGCGCTCTGGTCCGCACGGTCCGGGAAAAGGGATTCCTCTGGCGAACGGAGTCAACCTACCGCGCCTGGGCGCACCGCTTTGCCCGGTTTCTTTCGCCGCGCTCTCCCTACGCGGCGGCCGGGGACGACGTCGGCCGGTTCCTCAGCCATCTCGCCGTCGAGTTGCGCTGCGGACCGTCGACCCAAAAGCAGGCGCTAAACGCGATCGTGTTCCTGATGGAGGAGGCGCTGCATCGGTCCGTCGGCGAGCTCGAATTCTCCCGGTCGGCGCAACGTCGCCGGACGCCGACGGTCCTGTCCCTTGGCGAATGTCGGTCGTTGCTCGCACAGCTCGACGGCACACCCCTCCTGATGGTCGAGCTCGCCTATGGATCGGGCCTGCGGTTGATGGAATTGCTGCGTTTGCGCGTCCACCATGTCGACCTCGCCCGGCGCCGGCTGCAGGTCTTCGCGGGCAAGGGCGACAAGGACCGGGTTACCGTGTTGCCCGATGGCCTGGTCCGGCCGTTGGAGCTGCACCTCAGCGGGCTGAAGAAACTGTGGGAGGCGGACCGCGCAGCCGGATTGCCCGGCGTCTGGCTGCCGGAAGGACTGGCCCGGAAATTTCCCCGGGCCGGCGAGCAATGGCCGTGGCAATGGTTCTTCCCCGCCCGGGAGGTGAGCTCCGATCCGTCCAACGGCACCGTTCGCCGGCATCATGTGGGCGACACATGGTTTCAACGCGTCGTACGAGAGGCCGCCGCGAAAGCCGGTCTGCACAAACGGGTCACGCCGCACGTGCTTCGGCATTCATTCGCCACGCATTTGCTCGAGTCCGGCGCCGACATCCGCACGGTGCAGGAGCTGCTTGGTCATGCGAGCGTGGAGACCACGCAAATCTACACGCATGTCATGAAAAAGCCGGGGTTGGGCGTGCGAAGTCCGCTGGATGGGATTGGGGGACAGCCGAGTGACGAGTGACCAGTGACGTGTGACGAGACCGAATTTGAACCACAGAGGCGCGGAGGACACAGAGATTTTTGCAAAAGCGAACGCGTTCCGGTCGGATCGTCTACTCGCTCCTGGCTACTGGATGCTCGCTACTGGTTCATGGGCGAGCGACGAGACCATGAACCGGAGTTTTAACCACGGATTTCACGGATCGGTTTTCGTGGCAATTCGTGAATTTCGTGGGGGATTGGTCGTTGAAAAGACCCGCAAGCCGATGACGACATCGTCCCCTACCCGGCACACGACGGCGTGCCCGGCCGGATCGTCACCTCGCTCCTCGCTGCTCGATGCTAGAGCATATTAAATAATACTGTAGCCGCAAGCGGCAAACCAATGAGCGGCGTCTTGCGGGGTGATGCGACGGAGCGCTTGGGCGATGGCGTGCTGGAGTTCATCGGCGGTGCGGGCCTCGGCGGAGCGCAAGAGTGAC
>DASZXI010000032.1:0-31185 GCA_035545955.1 Candidatus Didemnitutus sp.
ATGGGGTTGTGCTGGGAGGCGCTGACGGCGGCCATGTAGAGCACGTTGCGCACCGCGACCCGGCCCCCGTGCGCGTGGCGCGGCCGCAGAGTCTCGCCGCTGTCGTCGGCGTGGGGTGCGACGCCGACCAGTCCGGAGATCTGCTTGTCTTCGAGCACACCGAGTTCGGGCAGGAAGGCCAACAGTGTGGCGGCGAGCACCGGCCCGCATCCTTGCAGTTGTTGCAGGCGTTCGGATTTGGACCGCAAGGTCTGATGGCCCTTGATGTGCTCGTCGATGCGCGCTTCCACCTCCTTAAGGCCCGCCTCGAGGTGCGCCACCTGCGGTTCGATCAGATGACGCAGCGTCGGCCCCGCGGTCTCCAGGCGGTTGGCAAACAGGACGCGTTGTTCGTCGAGCTGCCGACGATAGTCCATCAGGTCGCGCAACACTTCCACCTCGGGGCTCGGCATCAGCGTCACTCGCGGCTGCATGGCCACGGCGTAACGGCGCAGCAGCTCGACATCAATCTTATCGGTCTTGGCCCGCAGCCCCTCGGCGTGCGCAAACGCGCGCACCCGGCCGGCGTGCACCCGGCTGACGGCGATGCGGGCTTGCGCCAGCGCCGCCAGCAACGGCCGTTCATAGCCCCCGGTTGATTCGCAAACCACGCGGGCGTGCGGACAACCGGCCAATTTTTCGATCAACGCGGCGATACCTTCCCGGGTGTTCGCCACGGCCGCCGTCCGGCCCGGTTCCAAGCCATAGTCCAGCCGGCGCTTGGACACGTCCAACGGCACGTACTTCACGGGGATGGTCGACTCTGTCTTGTGATGCGAGTTCATGACTCTGTCAGCGGTTCGAGTTTAACCAGGCACAAGACCGCGACACTTGCTCCTGTTCGAGGTCCAGACCCCGGGTCGCAGATCGGTCTGTCGGTCTTGTTGTCCCGCGCGGAGCTAACGCGCAGGACACCCTGGCGGGATTACCCGAACCTGCGGCCCTTCGCCGCGGCAGGCAATCCCTCCGCCGCCAGCTTCCTCCGACGAGCTTTATGGCCCATTCTCGGAAGCTGGCGGCGGCTAACCCCTCGGTTGCTTTCACGCGCCAAGACATACAAGGTCGCAAAGGACGCGGAGGGTGAGCAACTCAGTAATCGCCGCTTGTTCCTGCAGGAAAGTATCACTCCGTGTCCTCCGTGTCTCCGTGGTTCAATCCAGAGTCGTCCGTGTGTTCCGCGGGCACTCCGGGTCTCGTGCGCCTCTCGTGATTTCGGAGGGGGATCGGTCCAGTGGGTTTTCTCGTCACACGTCACCGGTCACTCGCCACTTCAAAATCAGGTTGGCCGCAAATGGGCGCAAAGGACGCAAAAAAGGAAAAACATTTACAGGAGACCGCAAAGACCGCCGAGGAATAAATGGGTTGTCCTGTTCCGTGTCGTCCGTGTGTTCCGTGGGCACTCCGGGTTTTGTGCACCATCCGTGATAATTCGTGGAGGATCGGTCCGGTGGTTTTGGGTTCACATCGGTGGTTCAATTCCGATCTCGTCACTCGTCACTCGTCACTTGTCACTTGTCACTGGTCACTGGTCACTCGCCACTGCGCCGCTCACGGCGCGATCTTCCAGACCGGATCGATGAACGCGAGGTACGGCGCCGACGAGAGATTCGTGCCGTTCATCAGCCAGATCGCGCGGTCGCCGGTCGAGGTATTCTCCCAAACGAGATCCGGATTGCCGTCGCCATCGATGTCCGCGACTTCGGCAATATGCCAGGCGCCGGGAACATTGGCGATGTAACCCAGCGTTGAAAGCGTCGGACCATTCATGAACCAAACGGTGCGGTCGCCCGTCGTCAGATTTTCCCAGACCAGGTCCGTTTTTCCGTCACCATCGAAGTCCGCCGCGCCGACGATATGCCAGGCGGGATCGATGCCCGCGATGTAGCCAAAGGAATCGATCGACTGGCCCGTAAGGAACCAGACCGCGCGATCGCCGGTGGAGGTGTTTTCCCAGATCACATCGTTTTGTCCGTCGCCGTTGAAGTCGCCGATCGCCGCGATGTGCCAGGCGCCGTCCACATTCGCGAGGTAACCGAAACTCGCGATGGAGATCCCGTTCATCATCCAGAACGTGCGATCGCCGCTGGTGAGATTTTCCCATACGAGGTCGGTCTTGCCATCGCCATCGAAGTCGCCCTGCCCCACGATGTGCCAGGCGGGATCGATGCCGGCGATGTAGCCGAAGGTGCCGACCGCCGCGCCATTGAGATACCAGATCGCACGGTCGCCCGTCGTCGTGTTGCTCCAAATCAGATCCGCCTGGCCATCGCCGTTGAAATCACGCGCCGGCGCGCCCACCGTCAGCGATTCCGCCTGCGTGTTGGCGAACCACATCACGTTCTGTTCGAACGCCTGGAGCGAATAAGTGTAGCGGCCTGCCGTCGCCGGTGCGGTCAATGACAGTTGCACGGTCGTGCTGCCGCCGGCGGCCACGCCGTTCAGCGAGGCAAAGGACAGATTGTTGCCGCCCGTGTCCCGCACCGTGAGATAGTGATTGGGGCCCCAGGCGTTGGAGCCCGTGTTGGTGACCGTGACGGAGAACGGTACGGTGGCTCCCCGTTTCGCCGTGGCCGGAAACGTGCTCGAGCCGAAGGCAATCGTATTGGTCGGGCTCGGGGGCCCGCCCGTGATCACGGCCAGGGCGCCCGTAGTGTCCGACGTTCCGCCGGTCGAAACGGCCGACAGCCGGTAGTAGTAGGCCGTCGAGGCCGCCACCGCCGTGTCGGTGAACGTGTTCACATTGCCAATGGAGGTCCGAACCAGATTCTGCGAGAATCCGGAATCCGTGGCGCGCTCGACGACATAGCCCGTGAACGCAAATCCCTTCAAATCGGTCGGGGCGCTCCACGTGAAAGTGACCTGGCTCGGGACGCTCACGTCGGGCACGAGGCTTCCCGGTGTCGTCGGCGGAATTCCGTAAACGCGCACATAGTCGACCATGTACTTCGCGGGAAAAGCCGTGGTGCCGTCGGGATTGCCCGGCCAGAAGCCGCCGACCGCAAGATTCAGCATCAGGAAAAACGGCGAGTTGTTGAAAACCCACGTGCCCCCGGCGGGCATCTGCGCCGGCGTGATCGTCTTGTAGGCGGTGCCGTCGCAGGACCACGTGATCTGGTTCGGCGACCAGTCGACCGCGAACACATGATACGCCTGATCGAACGAACCCGAGTTCAAGGTCACCGAACCCTGCAGGCCGTTGGCGCCCGAGTAACCGGGACCGTGCGCGGTGCCATACGCCGTGGCGGGCGACTTGTTCACCACCTCCATGATGTCGATCTCGCCGCAATTTGGCCAGGGTGTGCCCGTGCCGATGCTCGCACCGAGCATCCAGAATGCGGGCCACAACCCCTGCCCGCTCGTCGTCTTCAGGCGCGCTTCCACGTGACCGTACGTGGTGGTGAAGGTGTACTGCGTCTTCAACCGCGCCGAGCTGTAATGTCCGGATCCGTCGGAAGTCGCGGTGATCGCCAGTGCCTTGCCGTCGGTCGCCGCGGCGTCGGCGACGATTGCGGAATTCGCCCGGGAGTTGGTATACGATTCGAGCTCGTTGTTGCCCCACCCGTTGTTGTTGCCGAGTTCATAACCCCACTTGGTGCTGTCGGGCGCGGTGCTGTCGCTCGCATCGCCCGCGCTGAACTCATCGCTCCAGAGGAGCGTCGGCGTCGCGGCGGAAACCCGCAGGGACGCGGACAGCAAGACCAGCGCGGCAAGCGACCAGGCCGCGAGGGGGAAACGACGGAAAGTCACCGGATGCATGGTTGAAGCACCCGTCCTCGACACGGTGTCGCATCGGCGATGAAACGCGCCGTCCGATTCAGGGCAATGCCGCCGATGTACCACGAATCGCACGCAAAACATCATTTATCTGTGCAACGAATGCATTTTCTTATGCACAAAAAACAGGCGCCCGAGCCGCGGGGGCTGGGCGCCTGGTGCCTTACGACGGCACACCCGGAGTCTAGGGCGCGATCGACCAGTTCGTGTCGATGAGGGCCAGATAAGGGGCCGACACCTGGGTCGTCCCGTTCATCAGCCACACGGCACGATCGCCGGTCGTCGTGTTTTCCCAGACGAGGTCGGGGTGACCGTCGTTGTTGAGATCGGTGACGCTCGCGATATGCCAGTCGCCCGGGATCATCGCGAAGTAACCGAAGGAACTCAAAGTGATGCCGTTCATGAACCACACCGTGCGGTCGCCGGTGGTCCGGTTTTCCCAGATCAGGTCGGTCTGACCGTCGCCATCGACGTCGGCCGCGCCGACGATGCGCCAGGCGGGATCGATGCCGGCGATGTAGCCGAAGCTGTCGACCTCCGCGCCGTGCATGAACCAGACGGAACGATCGCCCGTCGTGGTGTTTTCCCACACGATGTCGGTCTGACCGTCGCCGTTGAAATCCCCGAGAGCCGCGATGTGCCAGGCCGGATCGACGTAGGCGAGGTAGATCTGCGAATCGATGTTGATCCCGTCCATCAGCCAGGCCGTGCGATCGCCCGTGGACAGATTTTCCCAGATCAGGTCCGTCTTGCCGTCGCCGTTGAGGTCGGCCTTGCCGACGATGGTCCACGGCGCATCGATTTGCGCGATGTAGCCGAAGTCGCTGATGTTGGAACCGTCCATGAACCACAACGAGCGATCGCCGGTGACGAGGTTCTGCCAGACGAGGTCCATCTTGCCGTCGCCGTTGAAGTCGCCGATGACGACGTTTTGCACCGTCAGGGTTCCGTCGGCATAGGCCAGCGTGTAGTTCGCCGCCGCGCCGCCGGTGACGCTGATCGGGTACGTGCCCGCCGGAGAATTCGTGACGGCGGTCGTGGCCGCCACCGGCGCGGTGGTCAGCACCGTGGCCGTGTCGCCATTCACAAAGCCGGTGTAGTGCACTGTGAACGCCGGATTGGGCTTGTTCTTCGGGCGCTGCGCATTGTCCGCCGTGACCGTGAGCGAGGCCGGCGTCACGGACAGCGATCCCGCGACGAAGTTCGAGAACGAATAGTTGGCCGCGGTCAGCGAGCCAGCCGTCGGGGTGATCGCGTAGTTACCCACGCCGCTCGTGGCCGAGGCGGTCGTCGTAATCGCCGGAAAGCCGGAGACCACCGAGGGCAAGTCGCCATTCACGAGACCGGAGAACGCAGCGGTGAACGTGGGATTTGCCGCGCCGTAAACGCGGGTGGCATCTTGGGCCGTGACCGTCAGCGGAGCCGGCGTCACGGACAGAGAACCGGCGACGAAGTTCGAAAAGGTATAATTCGCGGCGGCCAGCGAACCCGCGGCCGGCGTGATCGGATAGGATCCCACGCCGCTGGTCGACGTCGCCGTCGTCGTCAGCATCGGCGACCCGGAAACGACCGCCGCCGTGTCGCTGCCGACAAAGCCGGAATAAGTCGCGGAGAACGTCGGGTTCGACGCACCGTAGACCTTCGTCGCGCCGGTTGCGGTGACGGTCAGCCCGGCAGGTGCGATCACCAGGGTACCCGTGGCGGAACCGGAATAATTGGAGTCCGTGACCGTTGCGGCGATGGCGTAGCTGCCTGCGTTGGTGGGAGCCGCACTGTTGCCATCATAAGTCACCGCGACGCCCAGACCGGTCGGCGTGGTGGTGGCGGTGACCGCGTTCGCCGAACCGCTGTACGTGGCGGAAAGCGCACCCAGCGAAATCGTCGCAGAGGCCTGGGAAATGGTCAGCGTGCCGGGGACAAAGCTGGTGAATACGTAGTTGGACGCGGAGAGTGTGCCCAGGGTTGGCGTGATCGCATAATTGCCGACGTTGCTGGTCGACGTCGCCGTCGAGGTGATGCTTGGCGCTCCCGAGACAACCGCTGAGGTGTCGGTGCCGACAAACCCCGAAACCGCGGCGCTGAAGGTTGGATTGGCGTCACCGTAGGCCCGGCTCGCGTTCGCGGCGGTGACCGTCAGTGCGGCGGGGGCAATCACGAGTGTGCCCGAAGCGGAGCCCGAGTAATTCGGATCCGTGATGGACGCGGAAACGGCGTAGCTGCCCGCGTTGCCCGGCACCGTCGAGGAACCGTTGTACGTGATCGCGTAGGCAATGCCGCTCGGCGTCGTCATGACCGAAACCGGCTTGGCGCTGCCATCGTAGTTCGCCGCCAGCGCACCCAGCGAAACCGAGGCGGAAGCCTGCGTGATGGTCAGCGTGCCGGGAACAAACGTGTCGAAGGAGTAGTTGACCGCCGAAAGCGTGCCGATCGCGGCGTCGATCGCGTATGGACCCACTCCGCTCGTATTGGTTGCCGTCGTGGTCAGGTCCGGCGCACCGCCAACGACGGCTGCGGTATCCGAGCCGACGAATCCGGAATAGGTCGCGGCAAAAGTCGGATCGGCGGCTCCGAAGGCGCGGGTCGCATCCGACGCGGTGACTGTCAGCGAGACCTTGCCGATCACGAGGCTGCCCGAGGCCGAACCGGAATAGTTCGGATCGGTGATCGTGGCCACCACAGCATAAGTGCCCGCGCTCGTCGGAGCCGTGGTGTTGCCGTCGTATGTCACGCTGACCGCCAGACTGGCCGGTGAGGTGACGACGGAAACCGGTTGCGCCGAACCGTTGTAGGTCGGCGTGAGATTCTGCAGCGTCACGGACGCGGCGGCGGCGGTCACCGCAAACGATTGGTCAACCGTCGGCGCCGGACCGTAGTTGGCATCGCCGGCCTGCGCGGCCCGCACCACAACCGTGCCGGCTCCGGTGATCGTCAGCATGCCGCTGGTGATCGTGGCCGGTCCGCTGACCACGCTGAAGGAAACGTCGAGTCCGGAAGTTGCCGTCGCGCTGAGCGCGAATGCCGCATCGCCGAAGACGTGATCGGCCGGTTGCGAAAAATCGATCGTTTGCGCGCGGCCGACGAACCAGGAGCTGTTGGAATTGAACGGCAGCGACTGCGCCCCATTCGAGGAGCCACCCTGAACGCCATCAACGTCGGCGAAGCTGTTGGTGCCGTCGGTGAGGCTGTCGAAGAACTGCGAGCCGCTCGAATCGCCACCGGCAACGTCGCTGTTCACGAAAACGAAGTCGTTCGCCGTGCCATCGAACGAAACCACGGCCGGCGCCGAGGTTGACCAGCCGCGCGGGCCGCCCGAATCGTGGGCCACGGCAAAAAGCGGGCCCGTCACGGGAGAGCCGTTGAACGACGCGGTGACGCCGGAAATATTCGTGATCAGATTTCCCGAGCGTGAACCGACGAACGTTCCGCTGACGTCGATGCCGCCGCCCGCATCAAAATGATACGAGAAATAGTACGTGTCCGGAGCGCCCATTGAGGCCTGAGCGGACAGCGCGCCGAGAAGGAACAAACACGCGGAGAGGAGATGTTTCATGGGATTGACTCGCGACACCTGTATTCGGTTTTGAAATGTTTTTGCATTAAACTCCCAGAAATGTCTAGGTATTTTACCTTAAGCAACGCTACTATCTGCCCTCAGGCGTTAAAGTGCAGGATGTCGGTCAAAAACGTCATTGGCCGCAGGAAGTTTTAGCATCTCGTTATTGCCATGAGTGTTGTGAACGCGGCCGGATGAGCGTAGTGTTATCTTCGCTGGGCCGCTTGAAATCCATTTTTTGCGCAGAGCAGCCCTCTCGCCTGCATGCACGCCACCCGGTGACAGGTCGCATCTCCCAAAACCGCGTCACGCCGCGATCAACGCACCGGGCCCTGCGGACCCGGCTACATCTCGGTTCGAATGCATGGTGTAGCCGGGGCCGTCTGGCCCCGGTCGACCTTGCAAATGAGCGCCCAAGCGGATGCGTGATCAAAAACCCATCGGCTAATTCCATTGGAGGGCGGCCGATCCCGGCCGCCGTAGACTCTCGCTGCGTCCAATCGCCTGTTTTCCGATCCTCATTCACGCATCCGAATCCTCGGCGGCCGGGGTCGGCCGCCCTCCATCCTCACTCGTGGTGTCACAACGAAAGTATTGCGAGCGACTGGAAACCATTTAGTTCGGCAGCCGTCTCATCCATTCATGCACTTCCCCCTGCAATCCTTCCGCTCACTTCTTATCGCGGCGGCCACTTTTTGCGGCGCCACCGTGATCCTTGCCCAGACGGCTCCGGCGCCCGCACCCGGAGGCGAGCCTTCGGTCCAGCCGGCGCACCCGCCGTCGATGCCCATGCCCGGTGCTCCGAGCCCGATGCAAATGCAGCCGCAGGGGCTACCTCCCTTTCTGCAGGGCGTGATCACGCTCGAGGAATACCAGGCGCTGCAGAAGTTCCGGCGCGATGTCGACGATGGTCCCGAGATGAAAGCCCTGAATGACAAGATCAAGGAGCTGCGCACGCAGTTGCAGGCCCAGCAACGCGAGGTCGGCGCGCTGCGCCAGAAGGCGCTCGAATCGAATCCCGAGATCAAGGCCATCAACGAAAAAATTCAGCAGGCCATGCGCGCCCACAGTCCCATGCCGGGAATGGGACAGCCGCACCCGATGATGGCGCCGCCCAGCACCATGCCGACGCCGGGACCAGTTCCGACACCGGGCACTGCGCCGACGCCGGCCAAGAACTAAGGCGGACGGACGAAGTCGAGGGTTGAAAAAGGTAGGGCGGGACCGCTGGGCCCGCCGTCTGGATGTCGGGATAATCGGCGGGCCCAGCGGTCCCGCCCCACCCTAAGGCAGATTCCATTGGCGACATCATTCCTTGATCCGCCGAAGATCCGGCCCGGCAAGATTTGCGATGCCCGGAATTTCTCCGGGCTTTTTCGTGCCGGGTTGCGGCCGCCTCAAACGTCCTTCGGCCGCAGCCAGCGAAACGACAGGACGCGAAACCTTCGCCCCAGCGGGCCGCCCGGTTGTCTTGGGTCGTCGTTCGACGCAAAGGGCGCGGGCGTCCGCTGCACCCGCGCCTCGCACCAGGCGCGCGCCGTCACGTCGCCGCTGAATGAGCGGATTTCGCCATAAGCGCGAATGACAAAGGTGTCCGAGCGCGCCTGCAGAACCGGCGCGATCAATCCCAGCAGGTCCGCCTGCGTGAGCGTCAGGGAACACATTCCTGAATCCGTGGAGACTCCCGCGGTCACCCCCGCTGCCACGGGCGACGGATTCAATCCGACCTCGTTGATGGCATCTTCCAGCAAACTGCGACCGTTGAACTCCGCGGAGCCTCCGAGAAACTCCTCCAGGTCGCGATACGGCCCAAACGCCGCCAGATGCTGGCGGACGCGATGTGAGATCGCGTTGGCCAACGCGGCGATGGCATCCGACGAAAATCCTGGGATCGCTGCCGTGCCGTCCCCACCCCGTACCCCGCGGCGAAACGGCACCCGATCAGGGTACGACGGATCGGCCAGCGGCGTCGCCGCAAACGTTTCCTCCGCTGATTGCGGAAATCGAAACACGGCAAAGCCCGGTCCGCCGAGGCCGCTGTCGGGAAAAGACTCGGCAATCGTTCCGGGATTGGTCGCCACCTGCGTCCCAAGCGTCGGACTTGGACTCGCGCTATTGTCAATGTCAGCGCGTGGCCAGGGCTCGTCGGCAAAACGCAACCGGCACAACTCGGCCTGCCACGCGCGCGCCGACGTGGCGTTGCAGTTGAATGCCCCCTCCACGAGGAGATAACGCGCTGAATCGCTCGCGACGGCCATGATGTCAGTCAAACCCAGGGGCGCACCGGGATCTGGGCGCGAATCGAAAGGCACCAGGTGAACGTTGGGCAGAGGCTCGTTCGCGGCCAGGACCGGATGCGTCGCCGTCGCCGACAACCCGGAAAGAAAAACCTGCTCGAAAAGCGAATTGACGCTTGTGCCATCGGCTTCGGCCGGCGCCCACGAATTTCCGAGTGAAAACGGACGCGCATCCGAAATCGACAGGTGCTGAAGTTCGGCGAGATTCACCACCGGTTGCCGAGGCAGCTCGAACACGGGCGCGTCGTTGTTGGCGGAAACGGAGGTGTTGCTGCTTCCGCCGAGGGACCGAAACAGCAGAAAATGCTGCAGGCCGGTTGCCGTCGCCGGCGTTCCGAAGTATTGCGCGGGATCGAATCCTTTCGTGGAATCGAAGGCAGCCAATGCCTCCGCGCGCACGACGCTACTGCGGGGATCCAAACCGGACGTGACCAGCCAACCGCGATCGGTGGATTGGCGATCCACCTGACGAAGCCGGAACGCAAAACCGAAATTCCACCCGCCTTGCGCGGTGGCCATGGAATCGGGAACGGCAAACGCGGGAAAGTTCGGACTCGTACCGGTCGCCAGGATCGACCCGTCCGCGCGCGCAACGGAAAACGTCAGTTGCGTCGTCGTCGGACACGACAGCGCCAGATGCGCCGTGCCGGGAATGCTCGTCGTGACGATCCATCCGGCGGCGGACATGTTCTTGTCGTAGAAATGAAGCGCGGGGCCCGGGTTCGCTCCGGTGGGTGTCGTCCAGCCGTACCAGCGTCCCGGGAGCCAGGAAACCGTGTCGTTCGTTCCGGCGCTGGTGAACGGCAGCAGCACTTTTTCCGGAGGGCTTTCATCCCCTCCAAAAATCGACTGCAGATTGAAGCCCTGACTGCCCGCGCCGCCGAGGTCGGACGCGAGCACGGTGGGCAGGCCCGCAATCCGAAGTTGCAGTGTTTCCGGCACGAGCGCGCTCGTGAAGGGATTCCACAATCCGACGAACATCCGCGCCTTGACCTGCACCGAAGAGCCCGCCCGTTGGATGCTGAACTGGACAAGCAGTTCGGTCAGAACGGGTGCAATGGAAAACGTCGCGGTGATCGAATCGGTCGCGTCGCCTGCCACTGGCGCGAGCAGATGGTAGCGCCGCCGCATCGACGCGGCTCCGCTGATCGGCGGAATCGCGGTGCTGGCCGCGTCCACCGATTCCATGACCGCGGAATAATTCAGGAATGCGGCCACCCCTTGACCCAACGCGAGCGAGTCCAGGGACAGGTCGCGCTTCAGTCCGCGATGATTGTCGACGCGGGTGTTCGCCAGCACTCCCCAGGTCCGAGCGGTAAATTCGTGCTGGTGCGCCTCGGAATACAAGTCCAGCGCCTGCGAGCCAAACGGAGTGAGTTCGTTCAGTTGTGCAAAGGAAACCAGATTTCTCAAGGCCGACGCATTGTCTGCCGCCAAAGGATCGAATGCGGCCTCGGTCAGAGAAAGAAAGGTTGCTTCGCGCGAAGCCTGGGCCCGGAGCACGGCGCGCATCTCGGGCCGGTCAAACGGCGCATAGTTGATGTCGATCGTGCGATCGGGAATGCCGATCGACGCCTTGACTCCTTCATCGCCCACCCACCACGCGTAGTGGACCGAAGCGCCCGCATTCGGCTGAGTCAGGAGCGGTGCGCGCACTTCAGCACCTGCGTTCGCCGGCCCAACCGTACCCGGACCGACCAATTCGATCGAATCGCCCGACGGCGTGGTCGGAGTGAACGCAAGCGGGGTCGCGGCCGGGTTGCCGCTCACCAGCCATGAAATCGGGTCGGATCCGGGAGTATGTTCCCACACTCCGGTCCAGCGACGGTTCGCGTCATCATCGCTCCAGTCCGCGGTCGCGGTGATGCGGGCATCCGGTCCAGCGAGCACCTGCAGGCGGTCCAATGCCTCATCAAGTGCGAGCAGCGCGGCCTGTCTCGCCCCCGTCCGGTGGGACGATGCGTTTCCGATGCGATGGGAAGTGGTCATGATCACACTCGTCCCCAATAGAAGCACCACCAGCAGGGCGACCAGGGTGAGCACGAGCAGCAGGGCCATGCCGCGCGTATCCGCTCGAAATTGGACTCGATTCGATCTCACCAGCCCACGGATTTGAACTCGATGCGCCGGACCACCACGGTCGAATGCGCCCTCACCAGATTCCACCAATCGGTGTCCGAGCCGGCCTGTCGTCGCCCCTGACCGGCCTCGAAAGCCGACAACTTTTGAATGCCCTCGGAAGTCAGGAACCTGACGATGATATCGACGCAATCGGGATTGCGGCCCGCATAATCCGAGCCGGGCGCACCGTTGCAGGAAAAGGAGTCAGTGTCGGTAGCACTTCGCGGATAGACGCACCGAACGCCATCGCGCGAACTCGTGTCACGCCGTCCGAGCCAGACTCCGAAATCCACCACTCCTTCCGCCAGGATATCGGCCCGGCCGGGAGCTTCGGAGGCTTCCACCGAATCGTCATCGATGGCCGGAGGCCGGTTGAGCGAAAGCGGCGTATCGGACCGCATGAGAAAATAACCTGACGCCGCATCCGAAATTTTTCGGCGTTGAATCTGGCAGGTAATCAAGTGCGGCCGCGCGTCGGAGCCCAGCGCCACCAGACACAGGCGGCAGCCTCCCATCCCAAAACGAGCTTCACCCGGCCGGCCTCCACGCGTGTCCGCCTCGGCCAAGGCATCCAGGGAAATCGGCCCTGCTGGCTTAATAGTACCTCCGGTCGGAACATCGAGCGACCAGCCGAAACGGTCGCGAAGGTCCGTCGAATTGTCCCGAGTTTGTGCGGTCAGCCAGGTATTGGCATCCCGTCGGCGCAGAACGCATTGGCAATCGGACTCGATGCGATCGCACACCTGCTGGGTCCGCGACGAAAGCGTCAGGGAATCCGAAACGCGTCGGGCGACATCACCCGTGCGGACCACCACAGCCAGAACGAGCGCGGCCAGAATCAGCGTGATGCCCATCGCGACCAGCAGCTCGGTGATCGTGAAACCGCTGCTTCCCCGTCCGACCGGATGTGTTGACCGGATTCGTCGCCACTGCAATGCGCCCCGCGCGTTCATCACCGACGCACCCGAATTCGAAACACCCTTTGTTCCCGCGCGGAAGCGGGCGTCTCGCTCCAGGCCGCGCCGGACGGACGGCGAAACGGCCACCAGACCGTGACCGCAAATTCAGCCGAACTGGCGGGCGGAACGTCTCCCGGCACCGGTTCGAGGGAGCAAAGAAAATATTCGCCGGGTGCCGGATCCGATTGAATCGGGTGCAAACCGGTGCCGTCGCGGGCCGCGCCGAATACGAGCGAACCCAGGCCACCTTCCACGTCGGTTGGAGCTTCGCCGGCCGCCACACGCAGAGCGTCGAGCAATCCCTCGGCGGTTTGCCGATCCCGCTGTCGCATCTCCTCCGACACTGCCGTCGGCAGGAACGCGAGTGCGGGCAATACCGCGAGCACCACCACCGCCAGCGCCGCCACAACCTCGACGAGGGAAAAGCCCCGTGACAACCAGGACATCGCTTCAAATCTCCCCCCATCCATTCAGGGAGACCGGAATGCCGTAACGCGATACCAGCACACCGCGGACGCCCCGCGCCGAGGCACATCGGAGGGGACACGATGAGTCGCCGGGTTCCGGACGGCACGAGGCCACGATGATGTTTCCCCCTGCGGATACCACCGATCCCTCGGGATCAAAGGTCAGGCCGCACCACAACTCGTCCGGAAACGCCGGTACGAGCCCCGTCCCGGCCACGGGCAGCAGGGCGGTCGACTCGAGCGCCTGACCATTCGTGTCGACCCACGGATCCTTTCCCACCAAGAGCGTCGCCGAAACGACTCCATTGGGCGGAAGGATGACGGTTCCGCGAGGCAGCGTCACGGTCGCCGCGCTTTTCCACGAACCGTCGTCGACCTGTTCCTGCACGACCAGACAGCGCAGAAAGCGGGCGGGAGTCGGATTGCCCGCCGATCCGCAATTCAGCAACAGCCGCGTTTCGTGTCCGGTGGCCAGCGCCTTGCCGCGGGCCTCAAGAATCAATTCCGCCAGGATTGCCTGCGCGGATTGCAGGGCGGCCGCCTGCCCGCCGCCGAAGCCGTTCAGATACGCGATGCACAGGGCCGCGATAAGGGCGATGACCATTAGCATTTCAAGCAGACTGAATCCGACGACGTCCCGCCCGGACGCCCGCACTCCGCAAACCAGCGTGGTCAGGGCGAAGCTCACTTCCAACTCAAGACGAGAAGCGGGTTCGTCGCGGACGCCGACGAATCCGCCGCATAAAATATCACGCCCGCCCGCACGCCCGAGGCGGGAAAGTCCGCTGCGGTCGGAATCAGGGCCGTGCCGTCCGCGGCGTGGACCACGGGAAGATGATCGAAGTCGGTGCCCGCCTTCACGAGGCCGTCGCCATCTTCGTCGACGACGACCGCGATTTCCTCGTTCCCGGTGGCATCGCGAACGTGTCCGTCAGGGGCGATTTCCGACTCCGCGAAAACATGAAAGGCCACGTGACGGGGGTTCTGGGCCGCCGCGCTGCGCGGGTCCGTAGAGTCCGCCAACGCACTGCCGTCGCGATGACAACCCGCCAGCAAGTCGTGAAACAGATGGTCCGACGAGAGTGCCGCCCCGGCTCCCTCGTTGACCAACTGCGCGTCGCCGAAGCGGGGCGCGAATCCGTAGTCGGATTCGAACGCCGCGACGGCGGTCGACCACTGCGAGAACATTACCTTCGTTTTCGCGCGTTGCGCCGCCGCACGCGCAGAGGAGAAACTGGGAAACGCCAGCGCCGAAAGGAGTACGATGATGACGATTACCGTCAGCACCTCGATGAGCGTGAATCCGCGACAGCGCATGGACGTCATCAATTGCCGCCGGCGATAAGCACCGAACTATTCGCCCGAACCGCGGAATCCCAATAGCCGCCGGCGGCCAGCGGCCCCAACGGCGTACCGGGCGCACCGAGCGAGCACAGGACGAATTCCGGATTCGTCCATCCCGCGAGCGGCACCTTGTAGATATAGACATACGGACGGCGCCAGGGATCGAGAATGGCACCTCCGGCAACAGCGGCCGAACCGTTGTCGTTCGAAATGTCCAGCTGGCTCAAATCCAACAGTGGCGCGTCATCGCAGGGTTCACCGTCCGGTCCGCGACGCCCCAGAAGAGACTGCAGGAGGTCCGCCGGTTGGTCCGTTCGCGGAAAATCACCGTAGCGGTGCTGATACTCGTCCAGCGCCTGCGAAATTCGGGCAAGATCCGCGCGTGCCCGCGTAGCCTGACCGGTTTCGATCGCGTGGCTCGACCCGCCCAACACGATGCCGACGAGGATCGTCACAATGCCGCACGCGACGAGAAGCTCGGCGAGCGTGAAGGCGGCTCGAGGGCGGACGAAAGATCGCGGGGCGAAGGTCACATCGCCAGTGAGTGCGATATCGGAGGCCCGGCACAAGGCGCCGGATTACCGCAACCGACGTAGCGGAGCGGCCTTGACACTTATAAAAGTGACCAGCTCGCGGAAATCGGCCCTGCTAGCGGCGCCTCTCGTGGTCAAGACGCTCAACGCGTTGAGGACAACGCGTTCCACCTCGGCGGTACTCGATCGTTTTGAGCAGGCGGTAGGTAGGGATCGATGTCGTCATCGATCCGGTCAACCCATCAACCGGCCCAGAGGTCCGGTTCCACCAAATGATCGCGGCGCTGCCGCACATCTGTAGCCGGGTCCGAAGGGCCCGGCCACGATAGCGAAATGTCACTCGGGGCTACTCCTCCTGCTGGAGCGCGGAGATCACCGAAAAATCCTCGAGCGTGGTGGTGTCGCCCTTGATTTTTCCGCTCGCCGCGAGCTCCTTGAGCAGTCGCCGCATGATTTTTCCGGAGCGCGTCTTCGGCAGGCCGGCGGCAAACCGGATTGTATCGGGTTTGGCGAGCGAGCCGATCTCCTTGCCGACGTGCGCGCGGAGCTGTTCCTTGAGCTCTTCGCTCGCCGTCTGGCCGGTCTTCAACGTGACGAAGACCACGAGCGCCTGGCCCTTGAGTTCGTCCGGCCGACCCACCGCGGCGGCTTCGGCCACGGACGGATGCGAAACCAGCGCGCTCTCGACCTCGGCGGTGCCGATGCGATGACCGGACACGTTGAGCACGTCGTCGATGCGCCCGACGATCCAGAAGTAGCCGTCCTTGTCCTGCCGTGCGCCGTCGCCGGTGAAATAATAGTCCGGATGCTCGGGAAACTCGCTCCAATAGGCCTTCTTGTAGCGCGCGTCGTCGCCCCAGAGCGTGCGCAGCATCGACGGCCACGGTTGCGTAAGCACCAGTTTGCCGCCGCTGTTGCGAGGCACCTCGTTGCCGGATTCATCGACGACCTTCGGTACGACGCCGAAGAAGGGCATCGTGGCCGATCCCGGTTTCAAGGGCGTGATGCCCGGCAGCGGCGTGATCATGATCGCCCCGGTTTCGGTCTGCCACCACGTGTCGACGATCGGGCACCGTTTCTTGCCGATCATCTTGTGATACCACATCCAGGCCTCGGGATTGATGGGCTCGCCGACCGAGCCGATGAGCCGAAGCGTGTCGAGGCGATGCCGCAGCACGTAATTGTCGCCCCAGCGCATGAACGCACGGATCGCCGTCGGCGCCGTGTAGAGGATCGTGATGCCGTGACGGTCGATCATCTGCCAGAAACGATCCGGCTCCGGCTGGTTCGGCGCGCCTTCGTACAGGAAGATCGTGGCGCCGTTTGAAAGCAGTCCGTAGACGACGTAGCTGTGGCCGGTGATCCAGCCGATGTCGGCCGTGCAGAAATAGCGGTCGTTGTCCTTGAGATCGAAAACGTATTTCGAGCTCAGCTTGGCGCCGAGCAGGTAACCCGCACTGGTGTGCAGCACGCCCTTCGGTTTTCCGGTCGATCCGCTGGTATAAAGAATGAAGAGCGGATGCTCGGAATCGAACGCCTTCGGCTCGTGCTCGTTCGGCGCGCCTTCCCATGCCTCTTTCCACCAGACGTCGCGACCCTCGACCATCGTGACCGGATTGCCGCAGCGCTTCACCACCATGACAGTGTGGACGCATGGAGCGCCCTCGACGGCCTTGTCGACGTTCGCCTTGAGCTCGATGATCTTGCCGCGACGCCAGCCGCCGTCGGCGGTGATGACCAGACGCGCCTGGCAGTCGTTGATGCGATCCTTGAGCGCCTCGGGGCTGAAGCCGCCAAACACGACCGTGTGCACGGCGCCGACGCGGGCGCAGGCCAGCATCGCGATCACCGCCTCGGGAATCATCGGCATGTAGATCGCGACGCGATCGCCCGCCTTGATTCCCATGTTCGCCAGGATGTGGGCCATCCGGCAGGTATGGTAATAGAGCTGGCGATACGTGATCGTCCGGACGTCGCCCGGCTCGCCCTCGAAAATCAGCGCCGCCTTGTTTTCGCGCGGCGTGCCGAGATGGCAATCGAGGCAATTCTCAGCTACGTTTAACTTGCCTCCCATGAACCACTTGGAATGGGGCGCCTTCCACTGCAGAACCTTCTTGAAAGGCTTGCGCCAGACGATGTTTTCGCGGGCCTGCGCCGACCAAAATTTCTCTGGAGCGTTGACAGACTCGGCATACAGCCTACGGTACTCGTTGAAGCTGCCAAGGTTTGCTTGGCCCTTGAACTCGGCCGAGGGTTTGAAAATTCGACTCTCCCGGGATACTGAGGTTATCGTTTGATCCGTCACTGGTTGTCCTCGTTTGGGGTTGGGGAATGGACTCATTCCCTGAATGCCGCCGGCGGATTTAGCGGTCAAGTCTGGGCAGCTTGATAATCATTTTTTTGTATGGAACATGAAAATCCGCCTGCGTCCTCCCCTGCGCAGGCTCCCGCGCAAGCCCCCTCGCAACCCGATAATTCGGTCCGCGTCGAGGGCGTCCTCGATATCGATGCCAGCCGCAACGGCGCGCTGCTCGACCTGACCCGCTATGGCAAACGCCGGCCGACGGACCCGTTTGTCCCGCGCGAGCTGATCCGCCGTTTCAAGCTTCAGCAGGGCAGCGTGGTCACCGCGCAGGCCACCCCCGACGACCGCTTTCCGAATCCGAAGGTGCGCTTCATCGAGAAGGTCGACGGCGTCGACCTCGAACAGCGCCGCCGCGCCGTCGATTTCGCGAATCTCCTCACGATCACGCCGAACAAGCATCTCAAGCTCGAGATGAAGGACGAGCGCATGACGACCCGCGTCATCGATCTCTTCTGTCCGATCGGCAAGGGCACCCGCGGCCTGATCGTCGCCCCGCCCCGCACGGGCAAGACCACCTTTCTGCGCGACATCGCGCTCGGCGTCCTGGAAAACAATCCCGAGTGCCACGTGATGATCCTGCTCGTCGACGAGCGCCCGGAAGAAGTCACCGATTTCAAGCGCAGCGTCCCCGCCGAAGTGTGGGCTTCCTCCAACGACGAGGCGGTCGAGAATCACATCCGCGTCGCAGACCTCTGCATCGAGCGTGCGAAACGTCTCGTGGAGGTCGGCAAGGACGTCGTCATCCTCGTCGACTCCCTCACCCGCCTCGCCCGCGCGCACAACACCGCGCGCAATTCCGGCCGCACCGGCACCGGCGGTCTCGACGTCCGCGCGCTCGAAAAACCGCGCCAGTTGTTCGCGGCCGCGCGCAACACCGAGGACGGCGGTTCGCTGACGATCATCGCCTCGATCCTCGTGGATACGGGCAGCAAGATGGACGAGGTCATCTTCCAGGAGTTCAAGGGCACCGGCAACATGGAGCTCGTCCTCGACCGCAAGGCGGCCGAGATGCGCATCTGGCCCGCCGTGAACATTGCCTCGTCCGGCACGCGCAAGGAGGAGATGCTGATCGACGCCAAGAAGCTCGAGGGCATCCACTTTTTCCGCCGCGCGCTCGTGCAGCAGCGGATCGAGGAGGCGACCGAAACGATGGTCACGCGGCTCAACAAGACGAAGAGCAACGACGAGTTCCTGAAACTCATCGCCCGTTAACTTCCGCCTTGCCCGTCCCGCCTCCACCCGGCCAATCTTTCCGTTTCGCTGAATGAATAGCTTCTCCGAGCAATGTCTCGACATGGCCCGCTCCATGTTGAGCCATAACCTTTCCGCAATCCGGCCCGACGGTACGGTCGAGCCGGCCGAGGGCGAAAGCCCCCGCTCGGACGAACCCGGCCACGTCGCCTTCGCCCTCGGCGAATACTACCGCGCCACGGGCGAGACCACGCTCAAGGGCACCGATCTCATCGATCTCGCCGCCCGCTGCATCACCGCCCAGGTTTTCACCGAGCCCGCCGGCGAGAACGGACTCGCCTACGCCGCCCTCGGCCTCCTCGCCTTCGGGCCTTCCAAGGAGCGCAATCCCGTCTGGGAGCGCCTGGTCGACGAGACCCGTCAGCGCCTCGACAAGCAGCTGCTCCACCGCAGCGACTACGACAATTACTGGCAGGCCTTCAACATCGCCAAGGCCGTCTCGCGCTTCAGCCTCGGCCTCTCGAAAAAGGACGAGACTTCGCGCCTGATCGAGCGGATGGTCGAGCGCATCGAGCAGACCAGCTCGACCGGATTCTTCGACGACACCGAGCCCGGCATCGGCGGCCATTTCAATCTCTACGGCGTGATGACGCTGGTTTTCGTGCGCTCCGCGCTCCAGCTCCACGCGAATTCCGCGCTGCGCGAACGCAAGCTGCCCACGCTGCGCACATACGCGGAGAAATACATCAAGATGATGCCCGATCTCGTCCGCGCCGACGGTCTCGGCTGGGCGTACGGCAAGGCCGCGGGCGTCTACGGCCAGATGCACTGCATCAGCCTCATTTTGCAGGGCATGCGGGACGGCTGGATCCCGGAGGATCAGAAGCCGAAGTATTTCGATATCCTGCGCCGGCTGTTCTATTTCTTCTTCCAGACCTACCTGGATCAGGAGCACGGATTCCTCGACGTCCGCGACGACGAGCGCACTGCCTACGCCTCGCACACGACGCGCATGGCGAATTTCGACGCCGCACGTTATCTCTGCCAGTGGTCGCGCCTCGTCAAGGCGGTGCAGATGCCCGACGGCATTCGCGCCGAACCCGCCAAGACCAGCGGCCGCTTCGTCATTTTCGACAAGAGCAACCGCAAGGAGCAGGGACTTTTCCTCTATCGCGACGCCGATTCGGGCCTGCACGTGCAGCTCCCGCTGGTCAGCTCCGGCGGCTCGGCGACCGCGGACAATCTTCCCTTCCCGCATAGCCCCGGTGTGTTCGACTGGCCGAACAATCTGTATCTGCCGATCATGCTCCCCGAACTCACCTTCGGGGAAAACGTCACGATTCCGGCGTTCTACGGCCAGAAATGCGTCACCGGCCTCGGACTGAAAAACTCATTTTTCTTCCGTTACGAACAGCCGGAACTCGTCAACCTGAAGGAGGAGCTCGTCCGCGGCGTCGGCAGCGTGAAGGTGCAGTGGTCCTTCACCGGCGGAAAAGTCGCGGCGGAGTTCGCCTACACCGTCCGGAATCAGGTGCAGCTCGACAAGTTCCGGTTCGCGCTCGTCATCGGCGCGCCTCACTCCCGCTACCGCCAGGGCACGTCGCCGGCCCTCGGGCCGAATGGCCACCGGTGTTCGGTGCTCAAGGACGATTTTCACGCGACCTGGCAGGAAACCGAGGTCGTGACTCCCGATCCCACCTATCGCACCAACTACGGCAAGCTGCATTACGTGCAGATGTTCGTGCGCGATCACCCGCTGATCATGCGTCCGGGCCAGATTTACCGGCTGTCGGTCGCGTTCGAGCCCGACATCACGCTGGTCGAGGCGTGAGTTAAGCGTAGGGCGGCATTGCCTGCCCTGAGCCTATCGAAGGGCCGAATGCCGCCGATGAATTTAGCCAATCCTTTTGACCGCGGATTTCACGGATAACACGGATTCTCAAGACATGACGTGAGGGTTGATCCGTGCCATCCGTGTAGTCGGTGGTCAAAACGTGGATCGATCCAGGCAGGGTTCGGCGGCATTTGGCCTCTGATGGGTGACACTTTTGGCCTCTGATGACTGACAGTTAAAATTCAGGAGAGGTCGCCGGACCCCGCCTTCCACTCTCACCGAATATACTTAAACTCGGATTTCACGAAGAACACGGATGTCCCACCAAATTGGTTCGGAATCCGTGTGTATCGGTGAAATCCGCGGTCAAAAGGTGACCGGTATAAGGCGGGGTTCGGCGACCCCGCCCTACACCATCAAGCCGGCGCCGGCTCGGGCTGTTTCGCCTTCGGCTTCGGTTCGCCGACCAGCACGCCAAGCTGCTCCTGAATGCGCACGAAGAAGGCCGCATCGAGCGTGCCGGCCGGAACCTCGTACATCTGGTGCGAGGGCATGTGCTCGAAAATCTGCCGCTGACCGTCCTCGGACATTCCACGCAGCTTGATCAGGCGTTTCCGCTCCAGCATCAGCGCGAGGAATTGCAGCAGCGGCGTGTTTGTTTCCGAGGGCGGATTGTTCGGATCGGCCAGGGTCAGGAACAGATTCTCGGCCGTCAGTTTCAGCAGGCGCGCCGTGTCCTCGCCCGAGGTCCGCGCCTTGTACTTCACCACCCACCGACAGTAAATCTCGAGCGGCAGCGTCACCTTGCCGTCCTCGCTCTCCCTCAGATCCCGCCGGCCGGTCTGACCGTTCTCCTCCCGCACGAGATAGCAGACCACGCGGTCGCCCTCCTGGAATTCGCTCTGCGAGGCGAAGCACTTCGTGGCGATTGGGTGAAGATTCAGCTCCATGGGATTTTCTTGTTTACCTGCTGGCATGACGGAAGCTAGCAAAAAGGCGCACTCATGCCCGGCCGCCTCATCGCCATCGGGGACATCCACGGCTGCCATCGCGAATTCGCCGACCTCCTCGAGAAACTCGACCCGCGCAAGGACGACCGGGTCGTGTTGCTCGGCGACCTCGTCAACCGCGGCCCCGACAGTTTCAAGGTCATCCAGCTCGCGCGCGAGCACGCGACGGTGTCGCTGCTCGGCAACCACGAGCTGCGCCTGATCAACTACCGCAAAACCGACGATCCGAGCCACCTGAAGCGGTACGACCACGCGACCCTGAATCAGTTGAACGGCAAATGCTGGGACTATCTCGAGTCGATGCCGCTCACATACGAGGACGTCGAACTCGGCGTGGTATTCGTGCACGGCGGATTTCTTCCGGGCAAGCCGTGGCAGCGTCAGCCGGCGCGCGTCGTGACCCGCATCCAGGTGGTCGACAAGGACGGCGAACCCCGCAAGCGCTCGGAGCTTCCCGATGCGCCGCACTGGTCGAGCCTGTGGGAAGGTCCGCCGTTTGTGGTTTACGGCCACACCCCGCGGAACGAGGTGGCGCGCACGAAATGGACCCTCGGGCTCGACACCGGATGCGTCATGGGGGGAAACCTGACCGCCTACATTCTTCCCGAAAAACGTATTGTGCAGGTGCGGGCTCGCGAGCGATACTACGAGGGATGAGCGCGCCCGACACGCTGCTCCTGGGCATCGACCTCCAACCCGTTTTCATCGCCGCCGTGGCCACGGGGCCGACCGTGCTGCGCCGGTGCCAGTTTGCCCTCGAGGCCGCCACCGGCCTGGGAATCCCCGCCCTCTTCACCGAGCAAATTCCCGCCAAACTCGGACGTACGGCGCCGGAACTGATGGCGGCTCTGCCCAACCTGGAGACCCACGCCAAGGATTCGTTTTCCGCGTTCGGCGACGACCAGATCACGCGGCGACTGCAGGAAATCGGCGCCGATCACCTCCTGTTGTGCGGCGTCGAAACCTCGATCTGCGTCTACCAGACCGCGATCGCCGCACTCCGCAACGAATATCAGGTGACGGTGCTCACCGATTGCGTCGGCGCGCGACGCGTCGATGACGCCGAGCGCGCCCTGGCTGCGCTCGCGCGGGCGGGATGTCATCTGCTGCCGGCGGAGACGGTTTTCTACGCGCTCCTGAACGACGCCCGGCATCCCTTCTTCCGCCCGTACACCGCCTTGGTGAAAAAGTTTGGTTGATCCGCGGAATTCTTGCCGACCGGATAAGCCCCGGCACTCTGCTCACCGTTTTTCATGCCCGAACTTCCCACCCCCATTTCCGTCCGCGCCATCAAGGCATTGCCCAAGGACGGCGGCGACGTGTTCAACAGCGTCCTGCTGTTGCGCCGTCTCTCCACGCGCACGGCGAAAAACGGGAACGCCTTCCTGTCGGTCGAACTCGGCGACAAGACCGGCAGCTTCACCGCGAATGTCTTCGGCGACAGTCCGCTCTTTCCGGTATTTTCCGCTGCGCGCGAAGGTGCCATATTCCGCATCCAAGCCAAGATCGACTACTACCAGGACCGGCTTTCCCCCCGACTTCTCGCCGGGGAAATCCTGAAACTCGAGCAGCTGACGGGCTCGCCGGTGTTGGCCAATCTGGTGGAAACGCCACCTGAGGATCCCGACGCTCTCTGGGCGGAATTGCAGCAGGCCATCGCCGCCATCGGCCATCCGGAGCTTCGCGCCACGGTGCAGGCGGTGTTCGAGGATGCCGGCGAAGCCTTTCGCACCGCACCCGCGGCCGTCGCCATGCACCACGCCTATCGCCACGGGCTGCTCGAGCACACGTGTCACGTGGCGCGCGCCGCCCGCGCCCTTTTGCCCTTGTATCCCGAAGTGCCGGCGGACCTCGCGCTTGCGGGTGTCCTGGTGCACGACATCGGCAAGGTCATCGAATACGTGGGCGACCTCGCGCCATCGCGAAGCCGCAAGGGCATCCTGCAGGGTCACGTCGTGCTCGGTTATCAGGTCGTGCGCAAGGCGGGCCTGAAGGCGAAACTGAACGCCGATCTGCTCGAGCGCCTGGAGCATATCGTGCTCAGCCACCAGGGCGAACTGGAATGGGGCGCGGCCGCGATGGCCGCGACGCCCGAAGCGGTTTTTGTGTCGCTGGTCGACAATCTCGACGCCAAAATGGGCATGGTGCAACGGCTGCTTCGTCAGGGCGGCGAGGATGAATTTTCGGAACGGCACCCCGGCCTGAACGCCCAACTTCTGCTCCGCCCGCCCCCCGCGTGAAATCCGACGCCTCTCCGGCCGCCGCGGCTCCGGTTCGTCTGGCGTCGCTCGATGCCCTGCGCGGATTTGACCTGTTCTGGATTCTCGGCGCGGACGCCGTCTGCCAGGCGCTGGGCAAGGCAATTCCCTATTTCCCGTTCACCGTTCTCGCCGTGCAAACCGATCACGTCGAGTGGGCCGGTGTCCACCTCTACGATCTGATCTTTCCGACCTTCGTTTTCCTGAGCGGCGTCTCGATCGTCTTCTCGGTTCCGCGGATGCTCGCCGAACGCGGACGCGCAGCGACCGTCACGCGCATTCTGCGCCGTACGGTGCTCCTGGCGCTGCTCGGACTTTTCTACAACGGCGGCTTCACCCATCCGTGGCCCGACGTGCGGCTTGCCGGCGTGCTGCAGCGCATCGCCTTCGCGTATGGAGTATCGGCATTGTTGTTTGCCTTCGCCTCCCGCCGCTTGCGGATCGTCGCCGGCGTTGCGCTGTTGACGGGCTACTGGGCGGTGATGACTTTCGTGCCCATCCGTGACTGCACGTTGAGCCGCCAGGCGATGGCCGCCCATTTTCACACGGAGAATCCTGATCCGGCTCAGGTCCGCGCGTACTTCGACGAAACCACCGCGAAGGTCGCGGGGAAATTCGAACCGGGCCTCAACGTGGCGAATCACGTCGATTTCGAATACCTGCCCGGCCGCATGTACGACACCTACTGGGATCCCGAGGGGCTGTTGAGCATGTTTCCGGCGATCGTTTCGTGTCTGCTCGGCGTTTTCGCGGGCGAAACGCTGCGCGACGAAAAAAAGGACGGCGCCGCCCGGGTGGCCCGTCTCGCGTTGTCCGGCCTCATCTGCCTCGCCGCGGGATACGCCTGGAGCGCGCAGTTTCCGATCGTGAAGAAAATCTGGACGTCCTCATTTGTCCTCGTCGCCGGCGGCTGGGGGTTTCTCGCGCTCTCGGCATTCTATCTGGTGGTGGATGTGCGCGGCTGGAGGACGTGGTGCCAGCCGTTCATCTGGATCGGGCGAAATCCGATTACCCTCTATTTGGCCACATTCGTCGTGGGAATGAGTGAACTTGACCAACGTCTGACCGGAGGCAGCGTCGCGCGCCTCGCCGATCGCATCGTCTTTCCCGGCGCTGGCGAAGTCCTGACCGCCGCCACCTTTCTCGGCCTGATGTTTCTCCTCGCCTGGTTTCTTGACCGAAGGCGGATTTATCTGCGGTTGTAGGCGCACCTGCGCTGTGGAAGTGACCTCGCGCCGCGATGTGCCGCGGTAGGAGCGGCTTTACGCCGCGATCGATCGCGGCATAAAGCCGCTCCTACAATTTGGGTCACGCGTGACAACCGACGTGGCCGTTGAAGGATTTTTGCGCGCGCCGGTGTTGATCCTCACGGCGCCGCTTGCGGGCGCTGCCGATGACCGCTCAAGTCCTCTTGATTTTTCATCCCCGGTTCGAGGAGTCCTCGGACATGCTCAAGGGCATCATGCACGAGCAGCGGACGCATGGGCGGTGGTCCGTTTCGCTGCACGACGAGGCGCGGCCCGGCGTCGATCCCTGCTGCTGGGTGCGCGGCCGTCGCTGGCACGGCGTCATCAGCCGGAACACCACCCCGGATCTCGTCGAGACCTGCAGCCGCGCGGGAGTGCCGCTGGCCGACCTCGCCGACACGCCACCCGCTCCCGGAGTCGCGAAGGTCCGCCCGGACAACCACGCCATCGGCCGCCTCGGCGCCGCCTATTTTCTCGAGCGCCGGTTCACCTCCTTCGCTTTCACCGGCTATTCCGGTCACAACTGGTCGCGCGAGCGCCGCGACGGATTTCGTGACAGCCTAGCGCGCGGACGTCACCGCTGCGATGTCCTCGAGGTCGAACAGCCCGACGACCTGACGCCGGCCTGGGATGCCCGTCAGATCGCGGCGCTCGCCGGCTGGCTCCGCTCGCTGCCGACCGGCACTGCCATCATGGGCTGCGACGACCAGCGCGCACATCAGGTCGTCCGCGCCGCGCGCGCCACCGGACTGCAGGTGCCCGACGAGATCGCCGTGCTCGGCGCAAACAACCAGAGCATGCGCTGCGAACTGGCCGATCCTTCCATTTCCAGCATCGCCATCAACGCCTTCGAGGCCGGGCGCCGGGCCGCCGTCCATCTCGAGCAGATGATCGCCGGCACCGCGTCCGTGCCGGTGGACGAGCGCATCGCGCCGCTCGGAGTCGTCACGCGCAAATCCACCGACGTGATGGGCGCCCGCGATCCCGCGGTGGCCGCCGCCCTGGCCTACATCCGCGAGCACGCGTGCCGCGGTCTGACCGTGGACGAAATTCTTGCGCAGGTGAGCATTTCCCGCAGCCAGCTCGAGCACAAATTGCGGCGCTACATCGGTCGCTCGCCGCAGGTGGAAATCCGGCGCGTCCAGGTCGCCCGCGTCTGCGAACTTCTGACTGAGACGACCCTGCCGCTGAAGGAAATCGCCCACCAGACCGGTTTCACGCACGTCGAGTATCTCAGCGTGGTATTCAAGCGCATCACGGGCGACACGCCCGGACAGTATCGCACCAAGCACACGCAGAGCTTCGAGCGGCCGTGGATGATTGCGTAGGGCGGAAGGGTTGAAGGTTGAGTGTTGAGGGTTGAGGGAGCCTCGAACGAGAGGCCCGTCCCTCGCTTGGCTTAGCCCGTATCAAGATGATCTCGCCGCGATCGCGGGCGCCTCTGGCTTCGCATCGGTTCGGATCGCTCTCAGCCGGAACTATTCAGTCGAGAAGTCGTACCAGAGGTCGAGAGGTCGAAGCGACCCGTGCGCCGCGCCAGATGAATCAAGCATTCGCCGTTTTCGTTCGGGGGCTCGGTCCCTCAACCCTCAACATTCAACACTCAACCAGCGGCGCGGCAGCCGCCGCGCCGCTGAACCCGCCTCAAGAGAAAGCGCCCGATCTCATTGAGAACGCGTGCGCCGATTTGGTACGTTAAAGCTGCCCGCGGCCGGACAGCCGACGGGCGGCGCACCGTGTGCGCCCATCCCCACCCCCCTGATCCCCATGACCCACCACCCAAAGACCGGGAGGCATCGCCGCCTCCTTGCTTCCGGAATTGTCGGACTCGCCACATTGTTGCGCGTCGACGCCCAAGTCGCCGACAGCGGCAGTGCCAACCAGGAATCGGACAAGGCCATCGTGCTCTCGCCCTTCGTGGTCGAGGCCACCGAAGACTCCGGCTATTCCGCGCGCGACACTCTCGCCGGCACGCGCGTGCGCACCGAACTCAAGGACGTCGCGTCGGCCATTTCCGTCGTGACCACCCAGTTCCTCAAGGACACCGGCGCCAAGAACAACTCGGACCTGCTCGTCTACACCCCGAGCACGGAAGTGGCGGGCCTCCGCGGAAATTTCTCCGGCATGGCGGGCAGCGCCGTGTACCAGGAAAACACCACGAGCACGGCCACGCGCGTCCGCGGACTCGATGCAGCCGACAACACCCGCGACTATTTTCTCACCGATATTCCCTGGGACGGATTCAACGTGGGTCGCGTCGATCTCCAGCGCGGCCCGAACTCGATCCTCTTCGGCACCGGCAGCCCGGCGGGCATCATCAACACCAGCGTCAATGACGCCTCGTTCAAGAGCGCTTACGGAGTCGAAAACCGCTTCGACAACTGGGGCTCGGTGCGGACATCGGTCAACATCAACCAGGAAATCATTCCCGCGGTCCTGGCCATTCGCGTCGCCGCGCTACAGGAAAACGACCTTTATGAGCAGAAGCCGGCCTACAAGAACGATCGCCGCTACTATGGGGCGCTCCGCTTCGATCCCAAGCTGTTCGGCGAAGACAACCACACCTCGATCCGGCTGAAGTACGAGAATGGCCGCGTCGAATCGAACAACCCGCGCTCAACTCCGCCGGTCGACGAAATCACTCCGTGGTTTCACACCGGCACGGACCAATACGGAAATCTCGGGCTGAACAAGCTCACGATCAACCAATTCAGCCCGTCGAATCGCGGGCCGGACGGCGTGCTGCGGCCCGGCGACCAGGGCAGCAATCTCGCCCAGACCACGTTTCAGCTCGGCGGCTGGGCCGAGACGCGTTCGTACTGGCCCGACGTCCTGAACTACTACGAGGTGACGCCGGCGGCAGCCAACAACACGGTCAATCCCATCACCGGCCAGACCGTCGTGCCCAACGCGGCGAGCGGAACTCCGATCATGACGATCACCGCGCAGCCCAACACCGGACTGCAGGCCAACGTAGCCAATGCGCTCGGCCAGCTCACGACGCCGAGCGTTTACCGGCCGTTTGGCATTCCCTCGATGAGCCAGTACGCCGCCAACATCGGCTTCGCGGGCACGCGTTCCCTGAATGTCGATCCGGTCACCCACCAGCCGGTCAGCAGTGGCGGCATCAACCTGGATCCCGCCTATCCCCAAAAGGTGATTCCCGGCTCCGCGTATTTCGCCGACACGGTCCTCACCGATCCGTCGATTTTCAACTTCTACAAGTATCTGCTCGACGGCCCCAACAAGCACGAGAGCCAGAAATGGGATGCGATCAATCTGTCGGTGGAGCAGTCGTTCTTCGGCGACCGGCTTGCCTTTCAGTTCGCCTATGATCGCCAGAACTATTCGGTGACCGATCTGCAGTGGATGACGGGCTCGAACTATGCCATTTCGATCGACGTCAACCAGACCTACGCGGACGGGTCGCTCAATCCCAACGTCGGCCGGCCGTACGTCGGCAACGCCGCCTCCGCGCCGGGCCTGAACTACACGCGCAGCACCCTGCGCAACACGTGGCGCTTCACGCCCACTGGCGAGTTGCGCGCCGAGGACTTCTTCGGGAAGTCGGCGCTCTCCGAAATTTTCGGACACCAGCGCTTCACCGGGCTTTACGAGGACGAGCGCATCCTGACGAACTTCGATTCGTTTGCGGAATACGCGACCACGCCGTCGTACATCACCGACAACTTCAACCAGGCGGCGCTGACGACGTCGGTCAACACGCTGGCCTCCAATCGCGAGTTCGACTGGATCGCCTACCTCGGGCCGAACATGTACGGCTCCGGCTCCGCATCGGGTGCGAACCTCCGCAACCTGAACTACGTGGTGCAGCCCCCGTTGAACCAGTTCGTGCGGAATTTCAATGCGACGTGGAACAAGCCGACGGATCCGTCGACTCCCGGATATGTCGATCCGACCGCTCCGTTCACGTATACCGACACCGCTGGCCGGTCAATTGTCTCGACCCAGATCGCCAACGCCGCCAACTACGTCGGCTGGCAGCGCGAACCGATCCAGTGGATGACGTCCACCAGTCCGACCGATTTCCCCAATCTGGTCGAGGCCGCGAATCGCACGCGTTATCGCGACATTTCGAAGGGCTTCACCTGGCAGGGATATTTCCTCGGCGGCGATCTCGTGCCGGCGTTCGGCTGGCGCAAGGACTCGATCACCAACTTCCAGACGATCGCGCAGACCGACCAGACCTCCGGCTTCACCAGCCTGAACTATCCGGACAATGTCGACTCACGGACGGACGTGGCCGGCATCAGCCGCTCGTGGGGCGTTGTCTATCACCTGCCGAAGAAGCTCGTTTCGAAGCTGCCCGGCGACATGACGATCAGCCTCGAGTACAACAAATCGCAGAACTTCAAGGCGGACGCCTCACGCCTCGATTTCGAAGGCAACATCCTGCCGAATGCGAAGGGCGACACCCGCGAATACGGATTCGTCATCACCGCGCTGAACGAAAAGGTTTCGCTGAAGGTGGACTGGTTCAAGACGAAGGTCGCGAACGCCACGCTCGCCGACACCGAGGGCAACTCGATCTCCGGTCTCGGCAACAACGCCTACTTCATCGCCGACGGTGCAATCTGGGGCTACGCGTGGGCGACCAGCCTGCAAGACGGCTTGCAGGGCGGTCAGGTGGCGGGCTCGATCGGAAACTACTGGGACTACGCGTTGAACGATGGCTTTCAGCGCAACACCGCAGCGCAGATCGCGGCGGCCAACGCCTACAACCTGAACGGCGGCACGTCGCCCAACGGGACGAACTTCATCGGCGGCACGGCGATCATCAACGCGTGGGTCAATGCGGGCAAACCGGGCGGAGTCTTCGGACCGAATTATTTTGCCGCCTTCAACCTGTCGCCTCCGCTGAACGCCACGCTCGGCTCGGCCTCGGGCAATCTGCGCGACTCCTATCCGCTCGGCTACAATGATTCCGGCGGACCGAATCCCGGAGGCGGTTCCAACTTCGGCAACCACCAGATCACGGTCGACAACCTCTCGAAGGGCGTGGAGATCGAACTGACGGCCAATCCGACGAAGAATTGGAACGTCTCGCTCAACTACACGCACGTGAACGCGATTCACAGCGCGATCGACGCCGGCGCGCAGCAGTTCATCGGCGACATGACCGCCTTCATGAACGGTCCGGGCGGACAGGTGCGCGAATGGTTCAACGGCGGCACGCCGCTAGGCTTGCAGTGGGACCAGAGCGTGGTCGCGCAGTTCACCGTTGAACTCAACGGCCTCGGCCACGCCGCGCCCGAAGTCTCGCCCTGGCGCCTGAACGCCGTGTCGACCTACACGTTCGATCACGGTCCCCTGAAGAATGTGTTTCTCGGCGGCGCGTTCCGTATGGAAGCGGGACGCATCATCGGGTATCACTACGACCCGAACTTCAAGAACACGAACTTCGATGACCCGCGCTACGCGGTAAATCTCGTTCCGCAGGAGGCGGGACTGACCAACGGCGGACTGAACCCCGATCAGCCGTTCATCGGACCCAACGATCACCACCTTGACGCCTGGATCGGCTACCGGCGCAAGGTGGCGCACAACCTCGACTGGCGCATCCAGGTCAACCTTCGCAGCGTCGGCGAAAAGGACAAGCTGGTCGCGGCGCGCGTGCAACCCGACGGCAGCCTCGCCCTCGCCCGCATTCAGGAAGGCATGGGTTGGGAGCTGACCAACTCGTTCGACTTCTAGTCCAAGGGATAGTCGCAAGACGAAGCCGCCGGCCCAAAGCCGGCGGCTTTTTTGCGAGTCCAGCCAACGCAGAAAGGATTTGGCCGCAAAAGGGCGCAAAGGATACGATCCCAATTCACCTTTCAACCCAACCGCATCGGCAGGTAGGGCGCGACCGCTGGGCGCGCCGGCTTCTGGATGAATCGCGAAAAGGGGCGCGCCGTCTTTCGTCTGCAAGCCGGCACCACAGTCTCTTCTGCAGACCAAATCCCAAGGCGCCTATAGGCGCGCGGAATACTTGCGCTGGCACGCGGGTCCTTTGCGCCTTTTTGCGGCAAAAAATGTCTTTGCCTCGGCCCGAGTCCGTCCGAACCGATCGAGAGCCCGTCGAACGGCGCGGCCCCCCTCGGCAAATGCTGCCCGGCCGGAAAGGATTGGCCGCAAAAGGGCACAAAGAACGCAAAGGATACGACCCCCACTCACCTTCGACCCGAATACA
>DASZXI010000033.1:0-167260 GCA_035545955.1 Candidatus Didemnitutus sp.
GATTCATCCCAATTATCGCGGCGTAAAGCCGCTCCTACAACATTCGTCGCACCGCGTCATTGAGGCGGCATTCGGACCTTCGACAGGCTCAGGTCGGGCGATGCCGCCCTACATCCAGGCTCAGCGCTCGCGGAAGACGACGAACCGATTCGCGCCGCGATAGTTGATCAGCGCCATGTTGCGACCGTCGCGCAGCGCCCGCTTGGCCGACGCGAGATCGGTGACGGGCTGGCGATTGATCTGCACGATGACCGCACCGACCGGGAAAATGTCGGCGTAGTGCGATTTCGCGGAAATGTCGGTGATCAACAATCCATCGACGCCATCGTCGATCTTGTTGTCCCGGCGCAGGTCGTCGGTCAGCGGTGCCACCTTCAGACCCGGAAGCAGTTCACCCTCGAGCGACTCGTCCTGGAGGCGGTCAACCATCACATCGATCGTCTGCGCTTTGCCTTCGCGCAGGTACTGAATGGAAATCTTCGATCCCGGCGCGGTCTCCGCGATCATCAGGCGGAGGTCGTCGCGCGAGGTGACGGCCTTGCCGTTCACCGCCGTAATGATGTCCTCGCGCTTGAGCCCGGCCTTGAGCGCCGGACCATTCGCCGGGACGTCGCTGATCACCACGCCCTTCGTCTCCTTCGGCAGGCCAAAGGATTCCGCGAGATCGGGCGTCAGCGGCTCCGTCGCCACCCCGAGGTAGCCGCGCGCCACGGTGCCGGTCTCAATCAGGCTGTTCATGATCCCGCGCGCCAGATTCACCGGAATGGCGAAGCCGATGCCGATGCTGCCCTGGTTGTTGGAAATGATGGCCGAGTTGATGCCGATCAGCCGGCCCTTGGCATCGATCAGCGCGCCGCCGGAATTGCCCAGATTGATGGCCGCGTCCGTCTGGATGAAGTCCTCGTAGCCGGCATCGTCGAGAATGCCCACGTGGCGACCGGTCGCGGAAATGATTCCCATGGTCACCGTCTGACCCACGCCGAGCGGGTTGCCGATGGCGAAGACGATGTCGCCAATCCGCATTTTCTCGCTGTCCGCCAGCGTCGCGGCCGGCAGCTTGTCGGCGTCGATCTTGATCACCGCGATGTCCGTCTTGGGATCCGTGCCGATCAGGCGCGCCACGAGCTCGCGGTCGTCGTTCAGCTTGACCTTCAATTCGTCGGCGTCGGCGACGACATGGTTGTTCGTCAGAATATAACCATCAGCCGACACGATGACGCCGGAGCCGAGTCCGTCGAGTCGCTCCTCGGGCGCCTCGACGCCGGGACCGTACAGCCGGCGCAACAGTGGCGGAATTTCCTGGCGGACGGTCTTCGAGGAATAAACCGAGACGACCGCCGGACGGATGTTGTCGAGGATGTCGGCGTAGCTAGTCAGGGCCGGACCCTTCCCGTCACTCACCGGTGTAAGGTCGAGCTTTACCTCGGGCTTTTTGGCCGTGGGTTTCTCGGCTTTTTTCGCCTCCGCGGCGATCAGGGCGGATGCGCCCAGGGTGACGGAAAGCAACAGCAACGGGAATTTCATGGTGTAGGTTCGGCTGGGACCATGTCCCAAGAGGCCCGGTTCCGCAACCGGCTCAGAATCCCTTGATCCGGAAAAGGCTCGTGACGCTCTCGTTGCTGTTGATACGCAGAATGGCTTCTCCCAACAGCGGGGCGATGCTCAGCACCGTAATCGGCAGCCCGCGGGTGTCGATGGGCACGGAATTGGTGGTGATCAACTCGTCGAGGACACCGGTCTTCAGGCGTTCGTAGGCGACCTCGTTCAACACGCAATGGCTGACCGCCGCGCGAACGCTCGTCGCGCCATGATCGCGCAGGATGCGCGCCGCGGCCGTCAGCGTGCCGGCCGTCTCGGTGATGTCGTCGACCAGCAGCACGTCGCAGCCCTGCACGTCACCGACGACGTTCGTCGCCTCGACCGTCGTGGCGTTGACGCGTTTCTTGGCGACCAGGCCGAGCGAGGCGCCCAGCACATCGGCGTAGGCCGCGGCCATTTTCATGCCACCGACGTCGGGGGAAAACACCGTGAGCTTGTTGCTCCGCTTCGTGGCGAGGTACTGGAAGAAAACCGGGGAGGCGAAGAGGTGATCGACCGGGATGTCGAAGAAACCCTGGATCTGCTGGCTGTGGAGATCCATCGCCAGGACGCGGTTCGCGCCAGCGGCGACGAGGAGATTGGCCACCAGCTTGGCCGTGATCGGAACGCGGGGCTGGTCCTTGCGATCCTGCCGGGCGTAGCCGTAAAACGGCACGACGGCGCTGATGCGGGAGGCCGACGCGCGCTTGGCGGCATCGATCATGATCAGCAACTCCATCAGGTGATGGTTCGTCGGCGGGCACGTCGACTGGATGATGTAAACGTCCGCGCCGCGAATGTTCTCGTTGATCTTCACGAACGACTCCCCGTCCGGGAAGCACGTGACGGTGGCGTCGCCCAGCGGGACCCCCATCGACTGGCAAATCTCCTCCGCGAGAACGCGGTTGGAGGATCCCGTGAAAATCTTGAGTCGCGTGTCCCTCATGGTCCGCCGAGCTAAGTGGATTTAACCGGTGGCGGAAGCCTTTTCGATTTTCTGCTCAAGAAATTCCACCCGGCGGAACAGATCGGGCAACCGCTCATGGAGGATGTGCAGCCGGCGGTGCACCATGTAGGACATCGCCGGGGTCCCCACCAGGGTGCTGTTGGGCGGAACATCGGCCCCGATCCCGGCCTGTCCCGCTGCCTTGCTGGCCTTGCCGATCGTGATGTGTCCGCCCACTCCCACCTGGCCGGCCAGGACGACGTAGTCCTCCACGGTAGTGCTGCCGGAAATACCGACCTGGCCGCACAGGATGCAGTGTTTCCCGATGACGACGTTGTGTCCGATCTGGACAAGATTGTCGATTTTCGTGCCCTCGCCGATCACGGTGCGGCTGAAACGGGCGCGATCGATGGCGGAGTTGGCTCCGATCTCCACATCATCCTCGATCACGACCAAGCCGACCTGCGGCACCTTTTCGTGACGCCCGCGGACGAATTCATAGCCAAAGCCGTCGGACCCGATCACCACCCCGGGCTGCAGGCGCACGCGCTGGCCGAGCCGGCATTCGGTGGCGATCACACAACCGGGCATGATCCAGCAATTCGCGCCCACGGTGGCGTTGCGTCCAAGAAAGACCGATCCCTGAAGAATGCTGTGGGCGCCGACCTGCGCCCCCTCCTCGACGACGCACAATGGGCCGATCGAAGCCGTCGGGTCCACCTGGGCGCCAGGCGCCACCACGGCCGAGGGATGAATGCCCGCCACGGGCCTGGGCCAGAGCAGTTGCTCGATGCGGGAGCAGACTCTGGCCAACGCCAGGGATGGATTGTCGACGAACAGGAAAAGCTGGTTGGCCGCGGGCTGACCCGTGAAATCCGGCGGGAGCAGCACGACCGAGGCGCGGCTTCCGGCCACGTCGGTCTTGTACTTGGGATTGCCGAGAAAAGAGAGATCGCCGGCCTGGGCGGTCGCCAGTGACGCGATATCGCGCACTTTTTCCGTGGTCGCTCCCGCCGTGCGCCTGGGCGCAACCATGGCCGAAATCTCGTCGGGGCTGTAGGCGACCAACATGGCGACAAAAAAGCCCTGTTCGGGGGAACAGGGCTTGGCAAGTTTTCTTACGGCTTCTTCGCCGGGGTCACATTTGGCACCGTGAAGGGCGCCGGTGCGGGAGCGGCGGTGGACGACGGGGTCGCGCTCGCGGCCGGCGTGGTCGACGCCGCGGCGGGAGCCGGCGGACGATCCTTGTTCAGGTCCTTCAGCACGTCATCCGTGATGTCGTAGCTCGAGTCGGCGTAGATCACCGCCGGGGTGCCGATGAGCGACGGGCCGCCCTTGTCGAGGACGAGCGTGGCGCCGCGCGCACGGGCGACCGTCGAGGCGGCATTCTTGATGTCTTCCATCAGGAGTTCGCGATAGTTGTTCAGGCGCTGCTGCAGCTGCGCACGGGTGCTCTGGAGGAAGTTCTCCGCGTCCTGCTGGCGCTGCTGGAGTTCGCCCATCTTCTTCTGGGCGTCGGACTCGGCCTGGGAACGGACCTCGGCCTTGAGGACGGTGTTCTTGGATTGCTCCATGAGATCCTTCACCTGATCGGCGAGGGCCTGCATTTCCTTCTTCTTCTCGTCGAGCTGGTCCTGGGCCTTCTGGCCGACCTCGCTGAGCTTGGCCTTGCTGTCCTGCCACTTGTAGTAGCTGTCGAGCGCCTTGGCCATGTCGATTACCAGCACCTTCGGCGCGGGCTGGGCCTGGACGGCGACCGCGAGGCCGCCGAGGGCGGTGAATGATAAAAGGAGACGGAGTAGTTTATTCATGGATTTAAATCGAAGCGCGTCGTTTAGAAGCGCGTGCCGAACGAGAAATTGAACTGGTTGCCCTTGCGATTGAAGTGGTCGCCGGTGAGCGGAATACCGTAGTCGAGGCTGAGCGGCGCCCCGGCCACCATCAAGCGAATACCAACGCCGAAGTCGTCGTTGTAGTTGCGCGGATTGAAGTCGTAGGCACTGGCGTTGACGTAGCCGATGTCGTAGAAGATCGCGAAGCGGATGGGCTTGACGATGTCCATGGTGTATTCGGCGTTGAAGAACGCGTAGGACTTGCCGCCGATCGGCTCGCCGCTGGCGTCCTTCGGGCCAACGTCGCGGAACTCGAAGCCGCGGAGGTCATCCGGGCCGCCGAGAAAGAAGCGGTCGAAAAACGGCACCCCGGGGGCCTCGGTCAGGCCGGTGAGGGCGTTGTAGACCGGCTCGTTGCTCTTGCCGAAGCTCTCGATGACGCCCGCGCGGCCGATGAGCGACAGGACCTGGTTCTGGGTCTTGAAGAGCGGCAGGAAGGTCGAGCCGTGGAAATCGAGCTTGTAGTAATTGACGTCACCCAGGAACGGACCGCCCGCGACCTCGGTGTCGAGGGACATGCGCGAACCGCGGCTGGTGTTGATGATCTTGTTGCGGGTGTCCTTCACCAGGGTGAGGCCGACCTTCGAAATCTTGGTGTAGCCGGCCAGGGCGAGAATCACGGGGTCGGAGCTCGGGTTGACGTCGGTGATGTCGACCGTCTCGTACGTGTAGCTCAGCGTGCCCTCGATGATGCCGAACAGGCGCTTGCGGGCGTAGATCGTGCCGCCGATGCGCACTTCCTGGTAGTCCGCGCTGTTGTAGTCCGACAGCGTACGGAACAACTGGAAGCCGAGGGCCAGTTCGCGCTCCATGAACCACGGCTCCTCAAACGACAGCAGGATTTCGTTGGACAGGCTGCCGATCTGCAGGCGCAGCTTGAATTTCTGACCCGCGCCCTGGAAGAACGACTTCCGGTTGAAGACGTCGAAGTTCGACTGGGAGAGTTCCGCGAAAACCGTTGCGCGCTCGAGCGAGCTGTAACCCGCGCCGAACGTCAGGTTGCCCGTGCGGGCTTCCTTCACCGCGACCTTCATGTTGCGGCGGCCGGGGATGTTGGTCGACTCGTCCGTGACGTTCACGTCGTCGAAGAAGCGCGTGTTCTCGAGGCGCGCCTTGGAAATCTTCATGCGCACCGAGTCGAAGGAGTCGCCAGGGCCAAGGATGAGTTCGCGCAGGATGACCGTGCTCTTGGTCTTGGTGTTGCCCTCGATCTTGACCGTCTCGACCTGGTATTTGTCGCCTTCCTCGATCTTGTACTCGAGGTCGATGTTGCCGGTCTGGAGATTGGGCTTCCGGATCAGGTGGACCTGCGTCTCCAGGTGACCATCGCGGCCGTAGAGATCGGTCAAGCCCTCGACATCCTTGTCCAGTTTCGACGGCCGGAAAACCATGCCGGTTTTCTGGCGGAGCAGGAAGCGCAGGGCGTTGTCCTGGTAAAGCTTGTTGCCCGAGAAGGCGATGTCGCCGATGTGGTACAGACGGCCCTCGTTCACCCGGATGGTGATGTTCAGCTTGTTCGGCGTCGGGTAATCGAACGTGACCTTGTCCTCGGCGATCTCGACGTCGAGGTAGCCCCAGTCCTTGTAGTAGTCGCGGAGCTTGACCAGGTCGTCCTCGAACTCGTCGTTCTTCAGGCGGCCGCCGCCGGTCAGCCAGGAAAACATGTGCCAGGTCGCCGTATCCATCTGGTGCTTCAGGCGCTTGGTCTTGATGTGATCGTTGCCGATGAATTTGATGCTGCTGATCTTGACCCGGTTGCCCTCGCGAATCTCGAACGTGATCGTGCCAAAGCCCGTGGATTTGTTGCGGTCGATCGTGTAGGCGATCTGCACCTGGTTGTAACCGGTCTTCTGGTAATACTCGGTCAGCTTCTGGGAGTCGTCCTTCACCTGGCGTTCGTCGAGCGCGCCGTTGCGCGACGACTTGATTTCCTTCTGGAGCCGGTGCTCCTTCACCTGCTTGTTGCCCTTGAACTTGATCGCGAGGATCCGGTACTTGGGCGTGGCCTCGACGACCAGGTTGACGGTGTTCGGAGGTACGTTCTCGCGCTTGACCTCGATGAACTCGAACAGGTTGGTCTTGTAGAGCGAGCGGATGTCGCGATCGATCAGCGCCTCGTCGAAATCGTTTCCTTCCCGCAACGCCATGTTCGCCCGGACGACCTGCTCGCTGACGTTGGCCACGCCGACAAACTTGATCGTGATCGTCCCAATCTTCTGGGTCGGGCCCGTGGGTTCGGCGAGGTCCTGGGCGAAGAGCCCGGAAACCGCGGCAAACGCGAAAAACGCGAGGGCCAAAGCCCGGTAAAACGGGCTACAGGGTGAAGTTTTCAAAGCGTGTAATCTCTTGAAGGAACGTTAGTTTCAAATCTCCTACCGGCCCGTTACGTTGCTTGGCAATGATTAAATCCGCCGCGCCAGCCGCCGTCTGAAAACGTTCATCGGCGTCTTTGGGGCGGGAAAGCATGAGCACTACGTCGGCGTCCTGCTCGATGGATCCGGATTCGCGCAAATCCGACAGCCGGGGGGTGCGGTTTTCCTTTTCCGACGAGCGATTGAGCTGGCTTAGGACTATCACCGGCAGGTCAAGTTCCTTGGCCATCGCCTTTAAGCCGCGGGAAACTTCCGCGACCTGTTGTTCGCGCGGCGACCGGGGATCGGTGCCGCTGACCAGCTGCAAATAATCGACGACAATCAGGCCCAGTTTCTTGCGGGCGTAGATGCGGCGCGCCTTCGCCCGCATCTCCATGATCGAAAGGTTGCTGGAGTCGTCCACGAGGATCGGGGCGCGCTTGAACTCCTCCCCGGCCTGCCCGAGTGCGTTCACTTCCGAGCCGTCGCGGCTCACCAGGCCGTCGCGCAGCAGCTTGATGTTCACCCGGGCCCGCGAGCAGAGCATGCGGAGGGCGAGTTGCGAGGCGCTCATTTCGAGCGAAAAGATCAGGGTCGGCACCGGCTCGCCCTTGCCCGACTTGGGCATCGCGGCCGCCTCGGCGATGTTCAGCGCGAAGCTCGTCTTGCCCATCGAGGGACGGGCCGCGACGATGATCATTTCCGCCTTCTGGAAGCCGAAGGTAAACGCATCGAGGTCCTTGAAGCCGGACGTCACGCCCGTCAGTTCGCCCTTTTTCATCAGGAGCTTGGCGATGACCGTATTGGCTTCCTTCACCGACTCCTTGATTTCCTGCGCGCTGTCCTTCACGCGATCCTGCGTGACCTTGAAGACATCCTGTTCGACGCGATCGACGAACTCCTCGAGTCCGCCGGAAAACTCGTAGCACTGCTCGATCGTGCCCGTGGCGGCCTTGATCAGTTCGCGGAGCAGGTGTTTTTCGCGGACCTTCTCAATGAAATATCCGGCGTGCGCCGTGGTCGGGATCTTGCCCGTGACCTGCATCAGGTAGCCGAATCCGCCGATCGCTTCGAGCTGGCGCCGCGTCTTCAGTTCCTCGGCGAGGATTTCCAGCGTGACCGGCGGGCTCTTCTGATAGAGTGCGACGATGACCTCGAAAATCAGCCGGTTGGCCGGCAGATAAAAGGCATCCGGATTCACGCGCGCCTCGAGGCAGCGCGCGATCGTGTCGCTGCCGTCGAGGAGGCAGCAGGCGATGACATGTTCCTCCGCCTCCGGCGAATGCGGCGGCGAGCGGTCCGGAGCGGCGGCGGGCACGGTGTGCTCGTCCGCCGGCTTGCCGCGCCGGGTAATCGCGGAAGTCTGGGCCACGCGAGGAGAGAGGCGCCGGCCTTAGGACTGCGCGGGCTCGATCGGATTCTCCGACACGACCTCGAAGGCGAAGTCGACCGTGACCTCGGGGTGCAGGCGGATCTTCACCTCGTGCTTGCCGAGGGTCTTGACCGGCTGGCCGAGATGGATGCGGCGCTTCTCGATCGTGATGCCGGCCGCAGCCAGCTTGTCGTGCAGGTCGTTCGCCGTGACGGCGCCGAAGAGCTTTCCGCCCTCGCCCGTCTTGACGGCGATGGCGACGGCGGTCTTCGAAATCTGTTTCGCCAGCGCCTGTGCGCCGTCGAGTTCCTTCGCCTCGCGGAGGGCGCGCGACTTCTTCAGCGACTCGATCTGCTTGCGGTTGGATTGCGTGAGCGGCACCGCCATGCCCTGGGGCAGGAGGAAATTGCGGGCGTACCCGGCGCGGACTTTGACTTGGTCGCCCTCGGCGCCCAGGCCGTCGACCGGTTTGATCAGGAGGACTTCGTTATTGGCCATGATTGGATCTCTTGTGTTGAAAGTGAACAGGGAGCGGGAATTCGTGAGCAGGGAGCTGTGAGCGGCGGATAGTAAGATTTACGAGGTACGATTTACGAAGGACGAATGTCGGAGTGAGAGTGAAAGTGAAAGCGACCGTTGAGATGATGCCTCGATCGTTCGTGTGTGGTTTTGGTCAGTGGTGGTAGTCCGATGTCTCCAGTCTCTCGTCTCTAGTCTCTTGTCTTTTGTCTTTAATCCCGCATTGAGCTTAAAGCTTACAGCCTATCGCTTATCGCTGGTTAAAACGGTACGTCTTCGTCCAGGTTCTCCTGGCCGCCGGCGGCCGCGGGTGGAGCGGAGGGACGCGCCGGGTTGTTGCGGGGAGCAGGCGCGGAATAGCGGCTCTCGCCGCCCTCGCCCGCCGCCGCCCCACCCTCGCCGCGCTGGCCGCCACCGAGGAACTGGAAGTTTTCGCAGACCACCTTCATGCGGCTGCGCTTTTCCTTCGTGTTCTTGTCCTCCCACTGGTCGAGGCGCAGACGGCCTTCGACAAAGAGCGGACGGCCCTTGGTGCAATACTTGGAAATGTTCTCGCCCGCCTTGCCCCAGGCCTCGATGTCGACGTACGTGACCTCTTCGCGGTCCGCCCCGGACTCGTCGCGAAACTTGCGGTTCACGGCGAGGCTGAAGGTGCAGATGGCGGTGCCCTTCGGCGTGACCCGGAGCTCCGGGTCGCGCGTCAGGTTGCCGATCAGCATGACTTTGTTGAGATTGGCCATGGCGGAGGCGCGATGCGCAATCAGGCGTTCTGGACCAACGTGCGGTACACGCTGTCGTTCAGACGGAGACGCTCGTGCAGTTGCGCCGTGGCGCCTGCGGGAGCATTGAAGGTGATGTTGACGTAGACGCCGGACGGGAACTTGGCGTCGGTCTTGCGCGAAAAATCACGGCGGCCGATGTTCTCGACGCCCGTGACCTCGCCCTGGACGGCGACGATTTCCTTCTTCACGCCCTCGATGATCTGGTCGATGGAGTCTTCCTTGCCCCGGTTATCGAGGATGAAGGACGCATGGTAGCTACGCTTGGTCGTTGTCATGTGAATCTCTGCGGTTGAGGCTGTTCATGGCCTTGGCATATCCACTCTCAATCAAGAGGCGGAGGCCAGCCACAAAGTGGTTTAGCTGTTGGTGAATGAGTTGATTTTCGGAGTCGGTGAATTTTCCCAGCACGTAGTCCTTGATGTCCATCCCCGTGGGTCGCCCGGTGCCGATGCCAAGCCGGTAACGGACGAATCCGTCGCCGAGATGCTCGAGCAGGCTGGCGACGCCGTTGTGGCCGCCGGCGCTGCCGGTCACGGAAACCTTCACCTGGCCGGTCTCGATGTTGAAGTCGTCGTAGGCAGCGACCACCGATCCCACCTCCAGCTTGTGAAAGTCGAGCAGCCGGCGCAGGGCGCGGCCACTGTCATTCATGAAGGTGGTGGGCTTGACCAGCCAGCGGGTGAGGCCGGGGCCGACATTCCAGCGGGCGACCTCCGCGTCGAACCGCTCCTCGTGTTTCCACGTGAGCTTTTCGGCGGCCGCGAGCGCATCCACGACCACGAAACCGAGGTTGTGGCGGGTGCCCGCGTAGGCGCGCCCGGGATTGCCGAGCCCGGCGATAAGCGAAACGGACATGACTCAAAGAACGTGCTGAAAACGCGGACCGGACGACGGGCGTCCGGACCGCGGAGAAACGGATTACTTTTTCGCCGGAGCGGCGGGCTTGGCGCCTGCGGCCGGGGCGGCCGCCTTCGCGTCGCCAGCCTTGGCCGGAGCGGCGGCCTTGCCGTCGCCCGCCGGAGCGGCCGCTTTCGCGTCGCCCGCAGCCGCGCCTTCGGCCGGAGCCGCGGCGGCACCCTCGGCCGGAACCGCGCCTTCCGCGGCTGCCACGACCGGAGCGGCCTCCTCTTCCGGAGGTTCGGCGCAAAGCACGACCGCCTGGTTCTTGTCGTCGAGGAATTCGACGCCGGAGATCGGCTTCAGCTCGGAAACGTGGATGGTCTCGCCAACCGCCAGCGCGGTGACGTCCACTTCAATAAAGGGAGGCAGGTCCTTCGGCAGGCAGCGGATCCGGAGGCGGTAGCTCTGGATGTCCAGGATGCCGCCCTCGTTCTTCACTCCCGTCGACTCGCCCGTGGTGTGGACGGTGACATTGATCACCATCTTCTCGTTTTCCTTCACTTCCTGAAGGTCCACATGCAGATAGCGGTCCGTGATCGGATCGCGCTGCACTTCCTGCAGGAAGGACAGGGCCGAAGCCGACTTGTCGCGCTTCAGCTCGATGAGGGCCGCGCGGCCGGCGATGTCCTTCACCAGTTTGGTGAATTCCGGGGCAGCGACCGCGAGGGTTTCCGGCTTGGTGTGCTTGCCGTAAAGGATGGCCGGGATCTTCTGGGCCTTGCGCAGGCGCCGGGAGGCGCTGCGACCAGTTCCTTCGCGGGATGAGACCGATAATTCGAATTTTTTCATGGCTTTCGTTCCCCCTGTGACTCCGGAATTGGAGGCAGGCGTAATTGAAAAAGGGTCCGAAGTTGAAGGGCCGCGCCCCCGGTGTGCAACTAAAACTTGTACCGCGGCGACAGAAATCCTCAGGGCCATCCATCGACTCGCCGAACAATGCACAAGCAATTGTACACCATTGTCTTGCTTATTTACATCGGCAAACGAAAGAAAGAATTACCGGCGCCGCGCGATTCGAATCGCCGAACGTCTCGGTACTGCGCGACAGGCAATTCGACAATTCAGTGCACTGACACGTCCACCAGCTTGGGTTGTCCGCCGGCGGCCGCTTCGAGAATCACGTCAACGGAGCGGGATTCGCGAACGACGGTGGATCCCTGGTTGGTCAAATAGTTGAATCCAACCTTGCCTTTCACGCGCCAGCGACCGGGCCATCCGGACACCACTTCGGGCTCGTCGAGCAGCAGGTCGACGTTCGTGACGGCGCCGATGTTCGACCATTTCGCGTAGTCGTATCTAATATAGTGTGACGCATACGTGTTCGCTGCATTTTTCAGCGCCATCAATTGCGCCGGGTTTGTCGCGTCGGACGGGCCCGCCGGTGCCGGAATCGAACGGACCATCGGCGCCGGCCTGGTCACGACCGCTTTGCGTTCCTCCCGCAACCTCGCCTTCTCGGCCGCGGCGTCGTCCTTGGCGATCAGCTTCTCCTTTTGCTCGTCCGTCAGCTTGGGTCCCAGGCGTTCGATCTTCTGGCGAACATCGTCGGGCAGGTTGCCCATCTCGATTTTGCGGAGGGTCTTCCCGGCCAGAACGCTCACCGAGCCATTCAGATAGTCGTACGATTTGATGGTCGCATCGCTCAACGTCTCGCCGCTTTGCAGGACGAGCTGCGGGAACTTCAGATTCAGGGAAACGGGCTCGGCGGCGCGCACCGAACCGGCCAGAATCAAAACAAAAATCCAACCCAGAATAATTCGCATAAGGTTGGCCCGTTCGTGGATCCTGAACCAACCCATCTCGCCCGGCAAGGCGAACCCGCGCGGGCCAATTTTGCCCCGAATCGCCGGGAATGTTCTCCTGCGTCCGGAAATTGCCGCCTCGGCAATCCACGTCCGCCGACCACGACGACCGGCCTCGAAAAAATTCTTTCTCGTTGCCTCCACAAACCGGCGACCCGGCTTGAACGTGACGCGAATACCCTGTTTCATTTCCCGCATGATTGGCGGAATGAAAATCGTCCAGGTGAAGTCCGGAGCCGAAAAGGAATTCGAACGGCTCTTTGCGGAACTTCGGCAGACCATGCGCAGCGCCGAACCCGGCTGCCTGCTCTACTCGCTCCTGAAATCGAGAACGAAGGCCGGCGCCTACATCGTGCAGGAGCAATACCGCGATGCGGCGGCGCTTTCGGCCCATGAGAAATCGCCGCACGGCGCGGCCTATTTCCCAAAGATCCGCGCCCTGCTCGAGAGCATCAGCGTCGAATATTTCGAAGGCATTGTCGACTAACGCACCGTCGGGAATTGGTGGAACGGCTCGACGCGGGGAGAAGTCGCTCAACTATTCGCGAATCACCCTGACTCGTGACCGGAACGACAAGGAATTCGCCGGGAAACAGAACGCTGGCGATCACCGATCGCAATATTCCCAGCTGGTCCGTCCCTGTCGCCCGGCCAAGATCGCCGTCGCGGCAATTTCCTTGAGCACCAGGTAACACCGTGACCCCAGTCCTGGAGACTCCACGGCTTTTCCTACGGCCGATCACCGCCGCCGATTCGGCGTTCATTCTCGAGCTGATGAACGAACCGCCTTACCTCGAAAACATCGGCGACCGCGGCGTGCGTTCGGTGGTGGATGCCGCCCGTTACATCGAGGAGAAATTTGTCGCCGCTTATGCGCGCCACGGCTTCGGCCTTTATCTCGTGGTAACCAAGGCGGACATGATTCCGATCGGGATTTGCGGTCTGTTGAAACGGGACGTGCTGGACCATCCCGACTTGGGATATGCTTATCAGCAGCGTCACTGGTCCCAAGGCCACGGAACCGAGGCGGCGCGAGCCACGGTAGAGCTTGCCCAAAAGACATTCGCCCTACCCTATCTGCACGGCGTCGTCGCTCCGACCAATGCCCGCTCGATCCGCCTGTTGGAGCGCCTCGGCATGAAATACCTTCGAATCATCGCCCTCCCGGGGAATCCACAGGAAAGCGCGCTCTACGGAATGAACCTTCGCCACGATTGACCAATCTCGCCTGCGCCGCCGAAATGCTTCCAGAACGCGCGAAACCCGATGAAGAAAACGGACGCTGGATTTGACGCCTCCGGCCATCTCGTCCATGAACGTCAAGTAGCTGAATGGACGACGCACGCATCAAGGAGCTGGTCGAAGAATTGGATCGAGCGATTCCGAAAGACGGAGCTTCGATCTCATTCCGCCAATACGGCGGCGGTCCCGACGAAAGTAAGATAGTGGGCAGCCGGACCGGCCTGCTACGTGCGGGCATTGAACTGCTTCGCGTCGGCACCGGATCGGTCGGCGAAAAAGGCGGAGCCAACCTGGCGGACTTGCGCGCACTCACGCATTCCGAATCCGACTACCAGTTCGATTTTTTCGAAGAAAAGTTGCTGCCCGAAGATCGCACCCGCGAGATCAGGAGCGCGTGGCTGACCAAGCTGATCGGTTTCGGCATACTCGCCTTGATCCTGCTCACCGTGGGCTTCGCCATTTACGGCGTGATGCGCCTTTTTATCTAGGCTCGACCGACAGACCGCGCCAAGCCAACCGGCCGCCCATGCCCCAGCACCGCATCGCCACCGTCCCATTCGCACGGGCTTATCCCTACTACGTCGCCAAGGCCGAGAAGAAGGGACGCACGCGAGCGGAGTTGGATCAAATCATTCGCTGGCTCACGGGCTACACGGCGCGGCAACTGGAATCGCATCTCAAAAAGCAGACGGATTTCCAGACTTTCTACGGGCGGGCCCCCAAGCCCAATCCCGCTCGCAGCCAGATCAAAGGCGTGATCTGCGGCGTTCGGGTTGAAGAGATCAAGGATCCGCTGATGCGGGAAGTTCGCTACCTCGACAAACTCGTCGACGAACTGGCCAAAGGTAAGCCGATGGAGAATATCCTCCCAACGTAAACGATTCGTTGCCCTAGCGACTCGGTCGTTCAGTCCTTCCGCCTTTCAGCTCTTCAGTCCTTCCACCCGCCGCGTCCCTCTTTCGGGAAAGGCGAATCCCGGAGTCAGGAGATGGTCGTCAACTGCATCGCCTGAACATCGCACAAGCTGTTGATCAGCAAGGGACGATAGCCGTTGCGCGGTGGCACATGCGGTGCTCTTCTCAGGGTGCACTCCGACACCGATGTTTTCCGACCTGAAGTTCGCTTTCCGCAGCTTGCGGAAGACGCCCGGGACTTCCCTGGCTTTTGTCCTGATTCTCGCCCTCGGCATTGGCGCCAATACCGCCGTCTTCTCCGTGGTGGAAGCGGTCCTGCTGCGACCGCTCCCCTATCATAAACCCGCCGAACTCGTTTCGCTGCACTCGGCCGCACCCAATGAGGTCGGCCTCTTCAATCTCGCCGAATATCTCGCCTACCGCGATCGCTCGCGGGCATTTGTGGGCCTGTCGGCTCTCGGCCCGTTCAACACCAACCTGATCGATGCCGGCGAACCCCAGCTGATCCAGGGCATCAAGGTTTCGCCCAATCTTTTTGGTTTCCTCGGAATCCAACCCGTCGCCGGACGGCTGCTCCGACCCGACGATGAGCCCGGCTCCGCCGCCAAGGTAGCCGTGCTCGGCTACGAATTCTGGCAGCAACACTTCGGCGGTCAGGCCGATGTCGTGGGCCGTCCGGTGCGACTCAACGGTGAGGTCCGCACGATCGTCGGCGTGCTCCCGCCCGGATTCATCATGCCGCTGAACGGCTATCGCAACGACGTGGTCGTGCCGCTCCAGCCCGATCTCGACTCGACGCGGAGCAACCACTCCTCCGTTCACTATATGCGCGTCGTGGGCCGGCTCGCCCCGGGCTTCGGGCGCGCCCAGGCGCTCGGCGACCAGACGTCCGTCCTCGCCTCGCTGCGGAAGGATTTTCCCAACGCGTACGTCGCCGACGGAAGCAACGACTTCGCTCCCCTCGCCGACGAAACCACCGGACCGGTTCGCCCCGTGCTCACCACGCTCCTCGGTCTCGTCGCTTCGCTGCTGCTGCTGGCCTGCGCGAATCTCGCCGGACTCCTGCTCGTCCGCGGCACCGGACGCCGGCGCGAACTCGCCATCCGTTCGGCTCTGGGCTGCTCACGCCACCAGCTCCTCCGGCTGCTCTTTGCCGAGTGCCTGCTCCTGTCCGTTGCCGGCGGCCTGGCCGGCATCCTGATTGCGCAATGGGGACTCGACTCGCTGGTCGCCTTCCTGCCTCCGGGTCTGCCTCGCGCCGAAGGCATTCAATTCAACAGCACGATTCTGCTCTTCACCTCGGCCATGTCGCTCATTGCCGGAATCGTTCCGGGACTGCTGCCGCTCTGGTCGTTTTCGCGCACCGACCTGCGCGACGCCATCCAGACGGCCGGCCGCGGCAACACCGGCGGCGCCGGGATCACCCGCTCGCGCCACGTGCTGGTCTCGATCCAGATCGGACTCGCCGTCGCGTTGCTCGCCTGCACGGGACTTTTCCTGCGCAGCTTTCAGAAACTCGGTAACGAGCGCCCGGGCGCCGATCCGACGCACATTCTCACGGCCCGGCTCAATCAGCCGGAAAGCGGCTATCCCGACCGCGACTCGCTGATTCATTTCTACGAGAATCTGCGCGACCGCCTTTCCGCCGTGCCCGGAGTCGAGCATGTCGGGGCCACATCCCTCCTCCCGCTGGCGCAGGGACTTGCGACCACGGAATTCCTGATTTCCGGACAGACCGTGCCGCGCGACACCGATCTTCCTTCCGCCAATTACCAGCTCGTGACCCCGGGCTTCGTCGAGACCATGGGCGTGCGCCTGATTCAGGGTCGGCTGTTCACCGAGAGCGACGATCTCAAACACCCCTTGAGCGTGATCGTGGGCGAACACCTCGCGAAGAAATATTTCCCCGCCGAGTCGCCCATCGGACGGCGCATCGAAATCAACGACAGTCTCGCCGGTCGGCGCACCTTTGAAATCGTCGGCGTCATCTCCGACATGAAGCAGCGCAACATCGACGACGCGCCATCGTTCGACGTCTACGTGCCCTTCCGCCAGATGGACGGCGTGGCCGTTCCGTGGATCCGGCTGCGCACGTTCTGGGTGATCCGCTCCGCGCAGTCCGCCGAGTCGCTCGAATCCGCCCTCCGCCGCGAAGTGCACGCGATCGACGCGGGCATCCCGGTTTCCTCAGTGCAAACGATGGAGTCCGTGTCCGATCGCTCGCTCGCCGTGCGCCGGTTCACGCTGATCGTGGTCGGTTTCCTGACCAGCGCCGCGCTGCTTCTCACCATCGCGGGAATTTATTCCGTCATGGCCTACGGCGTCGTCCAACGCAGCCGCGAAATGGGCGTGCGCATCGCGCTCGGCGCCACGACCGGAATGATCCTTCGACAAATTCTCCTCGAGGGACTGGTGCTGATGGCCGCGGGTGCCGCGCTCGGCATCCTGCTCGCCACCGGACTCTCGCGCCTGGTCGCCGCGCAGTTGTATCAGATCAGCCCGCACGATCCGGTCACTCTCGCCTCCGCCATCGGTCTCTTGTTCGTCGTCGGCTTCTTCGCCTGCTGGATCCCGGCCCGCCGCGCCACGCGCATCAGTCCGCTGATCGCGATGACGACGGAGTAGTTGGCCCGCCGAATTGTCGGCACCGAGGTGAAACCCTGCTTGCCGGCGACTCGGAGTGCGCCGGCATCGGTCCTCAAAGCCGTGGCGACGACGGGCGGCCGCGCGGGAGTTGGCTCGCTCGCAAGGAGGCATCCCCAATTCCGAGTCCGGTCAGACAGGATTCAGCCGCGCCTTCGTCCAAAATAGCACGTCCGGCGAAAAATATTTTTGGGCCACACGGTCTTCAACATGCCGGACCCATAATGCAAAGCAGCGTCGCCAAATCCGAAATTCGGCCGATTTTCTGCCCTATTTCAGACGATTTTCCGAAATTCGGGAACCGGCTTTTCCGACACTCTGTCTATTGTACTTTGGCGCGAATCGGATCGGTGGATTTCGGTCGATTTTTCCGGTTAAAAGGCACACGCCGTTTTAGCGAATTGCGTTGACTCACTGGAACTTGCGCAGCGTTTTCGAACGCCGCGACGATGCCGGCTCGCGCGGAAATTTCGTCCATGTTTCCCGTGCCCATGTCACCTCTAAAACCGCGTTGTGATCGCCCCGAATTCGCGATCCGCGGTGGAATTTTTCGGGGCCCGATTTTGGACCGGAAAAACTTCCGATGAGCACCGAGAATCCGTCCGAGCGCCGTCGCGAGCTGCTCGACGATTTCTATGCGGAATGCGACGAGTTGCTCACCGCGCTGCGCGAAGGCCTGTCCGCGTGGCATTCCGCCGGCGACAATGCGCTTCCGGATCGCGCGGTGCTCGATGAGCTCTTTCGCCACGCGCACACCCTGAAGGGCAATTCCGCCATCGCAGGTCTTCGTCTCAGCGAGGAACTCGCGCACGGCATGGAGGACGTGTTTCGCGCGATCTCGAAGAATCAACTCGAGGCCACGACGGCCATTGCCGAGACCCTCGAGGCGGGCACCCAGCGCCTGGAACACATTATCGGCGCGCACCGCCATCACCGCGCGCTGCCTGAAATCCAGGATCTGCTGGCGACGTATCGAGGCCTGCTCGGGGTCCCGTCGCCCGCGAAGCCGTCTTCGGCGTCAACTCCGACGCCACCGGCGCCGATGCCCCCGCCGAACGCCGCCACCGAAGCCAACGCGCTGGCGACGTTTGTACCGGCGCGGGAACTCGACGCCCGCGGGGTCAACGTGGGCTCCATCCGCAAACGCCTCGGCGAACTGGGTCCGATCCTGCAGGCCTCGCCGCGAATTCTGGGACCGGGATCGATCACCTTTGAATTCCGCCTCAAGGTCGCCGTGTTTCCCTCGGATCCCGGCGCGTGGGCCGATGATGGCGTCACCTGGGAAAGGATCGTACCGGACCGCGGTGAGATGGCCGACGAGGCCGCCACCAGTGATCCGCTGTCGCTGACCCCGTCGCATCTGATTCGCGTCGATCTCGCCCGGCTCGATGAACTGATGCGAATCACCGGTGAGCTGGTGATCCACCGCTCGCGCCTCGAGGAACTTTTCACGCAGATTTCCGCCCCACCCGCGGGACTGCGCGAAGCCAGCATCGCCCTCCATCGCTCGCTGCGCGAGATGCGCGGTGCGATCACGCGGGCCCGCCTCGTGCCGATCTCCGAGCTGTTCACGCGAATCCCCTACGTGGTTCGCGACCTGATGCGCGACTCGGCCAAGAAAGTCCGCGTCGTGATCGAAGGCGGACAGACGGAGATCGACAAGTTTCTCGTCGAGCGCCTCAAGGAGCCTCTGCTCCACCTGGTGCGCAACGCGTTCGCCCACGGCATCGAAGTCCCGGCCACGCGGATTGCGGCGGGCAAACCGGAGGAGGCCACGCTTCGCCTGCACGCCGAAAGCGACGGCGACTCGGTCGTCATCCGCGTCTCCGACGACGGCGCCGGCATCGACGCCGACGCGGTCGCCACCCGCGCGGCCCGTCAGAATCTGAAACTGCCGCCCGTGCTCGATGCCCGCGGGCTGCTCGACCTGATTTGCGAACCGGGCTTTTCCACGCGCGACGAAGCCGACCTCGCGTCCGGTCGCGGCGTCGGAATGGCCGTCGTGGCCGAATCGGTTCGTCATCACGGCGGCACGCTCGCTCTCGAGACGACGCTGGGGCACGGCACGACGTTCACGCTGCGTCTGCCGCTGTCCATATCCATCACCGACGCCATCATCGTGGGCGTCGGCTCCGAACGGTGCGCCGTCCCGATGGGCACGGTCGCAGAAATCATTCAGACCCCGAGCGGGAGCCTGCGCACGATCAATCGCGAAGAGATCGTGCCGTATCGCGACGGCCTCCTCCCGGTCCGCCGCTTGCGGACCCTTTTCCAGCAGCCTCCCGCGACGGACGCCACGAGCACCATCCTGGTGATCACGTCGGACCGCGGCTCCGCCGGACTCATCGTGGATCGGGTGATCGCCCAGCGCGAAATCGTGATGCGCCCGCTCACCGACCCGCTGCTGCGCATTCCGGGACTGTCGGGCGCCACCGAGCTCGGCGATGGCCGGCCGCTTCTGATCCTCGATCCCGCTCCGCTCACCGACGGCGCCGTCCGTCCCGTACCGGTCTCCGCATCGACATGAATTCATCCGAAACCTACATCGTTTTCGAGCTGGCCGGGGCGGCCTATGCCGTGCGCAGCACCCACGTCCAGCACATCGAGATGCTCGAACATGTCACGCCCGTTCCCCAGGCGGCGGCGTCCGTCGACGGGGTGGTTTTCTCGCGGGGACAAGTCATTCCCGCCATCAACCTGCGGGTGCGCTTCGGCCTGCCGCGCGAGCAGCCCACGCTCCGGACACGGCTGATCTTCCTGAATGTCGAAGGTCGCGTGGTCGCACTCATCGTCGATGCCGCGCGCGAGTTCCAGCGCATCCCGCCCGAATCCGTGCGCCCCGTGCAGGAGACCTTGGTCGGCCTCGCCGGAAACTACGTCGAAGGCGTCGCCACCCTCGCCGGCCGCAATGTGCTGCTCATCGACGTGGCCCGCATCCTCACCGTCGAGGAGATGACCCCGCCCGCCCTCGCCGCCGCCCCGCAGGCCTGACCCTTTCCCTCGTCGTCATGACCGCCAAAAACAAAACCGCACCCGCCGTTCCGCGCCACGGCAACGGCACCTCCCTCCAATCCCGCTCGATCGAATCCGCAATCGTCCAAATGCGACGGATGACCGCGACCCTCAAGGAAACGGCCAGCCAGGCCCGTTCCCTGTCCGCCTCCGGCGAGGACACCGCTTCCTCGATCAACGAGCTGGCGGCCGCGATCGAGCAGGTCACTGCCAGCGGCACGCAAGTCGCCACCAATGCGGCCCAGATCAGCGGCGCGATGAAGGATATAGCGACCGGCACCCAGTCGATGGCGGGCACGGCCATGGAACTGACCACCTCGGCCGAGGAGGTGACCAATTCCATGAAAGCCATGAACGGCTCGATCCGGCAGGCCACGAAGGATGCCGAGGGCCTTGCCGTCACGTTGAATGAGACCGGGGCCTCGATCGAGGAGATGAGCCGTTCCACGCAGGGCATCGCCCGCAACGCCGACGAACTCACCAGCGCCGCCGAGGAGACCCTGTCGTCGATGAACGAAATGGCGGCGTCGATCGAGGAGGTCGCCGCCATGGGCGAGGGTCTCACGGTTTCGGTCGACGAGACCACCACGTCGGTCGAGGAGCTGGCCAAGTCGATCCAATCGGTGGCGCAAAACGGCGAGCGCATCACCGAGGCGGCCGGCGTCGCCAGCACCAGCGCCCTGCAAATGGACCGTTCGAACCGCTCGGTGGCCGACCTCGTGAAGCGGGCCCTCGAGGTCACCTCCAAGGTGACGCGCGAGGCCGACGACGGCGGACAGGAAATTCGCAAATCGATCGACGGCATCGCGCGGGTCGCGCGGGCGATGGAGACGTCCACCACGGTCATGCGCGACCTGAACAAACAGACGAGCGAGATCGGCACCATCGTCGGCACGATCAACGTCATCGCCGAGCGCACCAACCTGCTTTCGCTCAACGCCTCGATCGAGGCCGCGCGCGCCGGGGATGCCGGTCGCGGTTTCGCCGTCGTGGCCGAGGAGATCCGCAACCTTGCCGATCGCTGCGCCCGCGCGACGTCCGACATCTCCCTGATCATTCGCAATCTCGAGAACGTGATCCGCGAGGCGACCCAGGCCGCCAATGACGGCGCCCGCGTGGCCGAGGAGTCCAATCGCCTTTCGAGCAATGGCTCGGAGGGGCTGAAGAAAATCCTCACCGGCGTGCGGGAAACCAACGGCTTTGTTGCCGAAATCTCGCGCGCCACCGAGGAGCAGCTGGCCGCCAGCCGTCACGTGCTCGAGGCCATCGGCAACACCGCCACCCAGGCCAAGCAGGTTTCGACGGCCACCGGCGAACAGGCCCGCGGCGCCGGCTCGATCGTCCAGGCGGCGACGCAGATGCGCAAGGTGACGAAGGAGGTGGCCCAGGCCATGGGCGAACATGGCCGCGCCGCGCGCGAAGTGGTCAAGGCCGCCCAGATGACGAGCAACATCGCGGGTCAGCTCCGCAAGGCCGCCGCCGAGCAGGCCTCCGGTTCCACCCAGGTGGTCGCCGCCGTCGACTCCATGCGCAAGGGCGGCGTCTCGACCTCGCGCGCCATCGCCGAACAGGCGACGTCGATCGAGCAGGTCACCAAGGAGGCGATCAACCTCGCCCGCATGGCCAAGTCGATCGCCGCCGCGGCCGGTCAGCAGGCGACGGCCACGACGCAGATCAATGCCGCCGCCGACAACATGCGGCTGCAGTCCGAACAGGCGGCGCGCGCGATGGTCGAGCAAAGCAAGGCCATGAAGGGCCTCAGCGGATCGGCCACCAATGTCGCCAGTCAGATCAAGCTCATCACCGCCGCGAACCTCGAGCACTCTGCCGCTGCGGAAGCCGTGCTCGGCAATCTGGGCGTGCTCGATCAGTTCAACTCCGGCAATGGAAACGGCAACGGCGCTCATGCCGCGCGGGTCAAAGGCGCCGTGATCGTCAAGTCACCGGCCACGGGATCGCCGCTGCGCAAAGGGAGCACCCGCAAATGAGCGAGCTCGGAAACTCACCGGCTCCCGCCGTGATTTCGCTGCAGGATCCCGTCCCGCAATTGCTGCGGGATCTGGTGCACGAACGCCTCGGGCTGTTCTTCGATGCGGACCGCCTGGATCTGATGATCGAAAAGATCGAGCCCCGCGCCCGGGCGCTCAACTGTCCGTCGTATCTCGATTACTATTACATCCTGAAATACGACGAAAAGGGCGCCGACGAATGGCGCCGGCTGATGGATGCCTTTTCCGTGCAGGAGACGTATTTCTGGCGCGAATTCGACCAGATTCGCGTGCTGATCGACCGGGTCGTTCCGCAATGGTTCGCCCGGCACTCGCGACCGCTGCGCATCTGGAGCGCCGCCTGCGCCTCGGGCGAGGAGCCGTACACGATCGCGATGGCGTTGCGCGACAGCATGTGGTCATTCCATCCGGTCGAGATCATCGCCAGCGACTCCAGCGAGCTGGCGCTCGAACGCGCCCGCAGCGGACGGTTCCGCGAGCGTTCCTTCCGCTCGCTCCCGATCGAGGTGCGCGAGCGCTATTTCCGGCGCGACGGCGATGAACGGGTGCTCGATCCCGCGATCACCTCCGCGGTGAAGTTTCACTGGGCCAATCTCATGGACCTCGCTGCCTTCGCCGAAACGGCCACCATCGACGTCATCTTCTGCCGGAACGTGTTCATCTACTTTTCGCCGGCTTCGATCCGGCGCGTGACCGACGCCTTCGCCGAGCGGCTGCTCCCCGGACACACGCTGTTCATCGGCGCCTCGGAATCGCTGCTCAAGCTCACGAACCAGTTCGACCTGGAAAACATCAACGGCGCGTTCGCCTACGTCCGCAACTCCCGCTGACCATGTCCGCCCCGATTCGCGTCCTCGTTGTCGACGACTCCGCCTTCGCCCGCAAGGTGGTGCGCGAGATCCTGACGGTCCCGCTGACGATCGAGGTCGTCGGCTCGGCGCGGGATGGCGAGGAAGCGCTGGCCCTGACCGCCGCCCTGAATCCCGACGTGGTGGTCTGCGACCTGCGCATGCCGCGCCTCGACGGCGTCGGCTTCGTCCGCCGCCAGATGCAGTTGCGCCCGGTGCCGGTCCTGATCCTGTCCGCCGCCGCGCAGGACGCCGAGGAAGTGGTCGAGGCGCTCAACGCCGGGGCCATCGACGTCGTCTCCAAGCCCTCCGCCCTCGCCACCGACGAGCTGCGCGGCGTCAAGGATCAGCTTCTTGCCAAGGTCGCGGCCGCCTCCGGCGCCCCGGTCACCAATCTCCTCGGCGAGTCCGTGGCGAAGCCCGTCCCCCTCGCGCCGCACGAATCCCGGGTCGGAATCGTGTGCATTGGCATCTCGACCGGCGGCCCCCAGGCCCTGCGCCGCATGATGCCGGTCTTTCCCGCCAACTTCGCGGCGCCCGTGGCGATCGCGCTGCACATGCCGGTCGGCTACACCGCCTTGTACGCGGAAAAGCTCGATGAGATCTGCGACCTGGAAATCAAGGAGGCCGAGGACGGCGACTATCTCCAGCCGGGACGCGCGCTGCTGGCGCCGGCGGGCAAACACCTGACCTTCCGAAACACCGCGAAAGGCACCGTCGTGGCCCATCTCGGCCTTCATCCGATCGAAAAGATTCACCGCCCGTCCGTCGATGTCATGTTCCGCTCCGCCGCCGAGGTCTTCGGCGAGCGCGTGCTCGCGGTCGTGATGACCGGCATGGGCGACGACGGCTGCGAAGGCGCGGCCTGGATCAAGGCCCGCGGCGGCTCGGTGCTCACCGAAGCGGAGAAATCCTGCGTAATTTACGGCATGCCCCGGACGGTCGTCGAAGCCGGGTTGAGCGATGCCTCTCATTCCCTCGACGAGATGGCCCAGGCCATCACCTCCCGCCTATGAAAGCCAAAGTTCTCATCGTCGATGACTCCTCGCTCGCGCGCCGCACCCTGCGCCAATCGCTGGAGGATCTCGGTTACGCCGTCGACGAAGCCTCGGAGGGCAGCCAGGCCCTCGAACGCTTTTTCCTCAATCCGCCCGACCTGGTCATCCTCGATCTGGTGATGACCGGGATGTATGGCGCCGACGTGCTCGTGAAAATGCGCGAGATCAACCCCGAGGCGAAGGTCATCATCGCCACGGCCGACGTGCAAAACGCCACAGCCGCCCAGGTCCGGTCGGCCGGCGCGGTCGGCCTGATCAACAAACCGGTCGGACGCGACAAGCTGGCCACCGCGCTCCACACCGTCATCGAGGGAGGCCACCTGTGGAACTGACCCTTGCCAAACGCGACGCGCTCACCGAGCTGATTAACATCGGCTACGGTCGCGCCGCCGGCGCGCTCTCCGAGCTCACCGGCTACCGCATCCTCCTCGAGGTGCCGCAAATCTCGCTGCACGAGATCGACGCCATCGGGCCGATGCTGCAGGACATGCTGGGCGACCGCGTGGCGAGCGTGAACCAGGCCTTCAGCGGCGGCATGTCCGGCAATGCGCTTCTTCTCCTCGACGAGCCTTCCGCCATCGCCCTCAGCCGCCTGCTGAGCGAGGAACGGCCGGTCGACGCACGTCTCGATTCCAACGCCCGCGAGATCATCACCGAGGTCGGCAACATCCTGCTCAATGCCTGTCTCGGCGTCTTCGGGAATCTTCTTCGCGTGCCCGTTTCGTTCGCGGTCCCCCAACTCAACGTCGAGACCGTTCCGACGATCCTCGGCGGCATCGCCGAACATTCCCCGGAGCCCCTGCGGTTCGGGCTGATGATCCACACCCGTTTCCGGATCAAGACCGGCAACGTCACCGGGTATCTGGTCATCGTGCTGGGCATCGCGTCGCTCGACCGTCTCATGCGCGAACTCGACGAGTGGGAGCAACGCCAGCTGCAATGAGCGAACGCAAGCGTCCGTCCCCCAGCCGTGCCGCCGCGCGCTTCGCGCCCGGCGGACAGGTCGCGCTGGACTGGATGCAGGCGCTTGTTCCGCACGGCGTTTTCACCACCGACCGCCATCTGCGCATCACCAGCTGGAACCAGTGGCTGGTGGCCAACAGCGGCATCGAGTCCGAAGACGCCGTGGGACGGCACCTGGTGCAGCTTTTCCCCGACCTCGAGACCCGCCGTCTCACCGAACGCTACGCGCGGGCGCTCGAGGGCGAGGTCAGCGTGCTCTCCGTCGCGCTGCATCGCTACCTGCTGCCGTTCCCCTCGACCGTGCCCGAAAGCGGTTATACCCACATGCTGCAGTCGGCCCGCATCTCGCCGCTGCCCGCACCGGGTGACGGCACGGTCACCATCATCGAGGACGTCACCCAGCGCGAATACCAGGCGGGCATCCTCAACCGTCAGCAGGAACTCGACCGGCTCCTGTCGGCGGCCCTCGCCACCCTGCTGCAGGCCCACGATCCCGCGGCCGAACTCAACGCCATCTTCGCCTCGATCCGGGTCGCGCTCAATCTCGACATTTTCGCCAGCTTTTTTCTCACCGCCGACGATTCCCAGCTGCGCCTGAACCAGGCCACGGGTCTGTCGCCGAAGCAGCGCGAGGCGCTGGCGCATTTGACCTTTGGCGACGCCGATCGCCGCGAACTTCTCCGTCCCGCGCCGCCCTCAACCCTGTCGGTCGGCGGCCATGGCGAAATGCTGGCCGACATGGGCATTCACAGCCGCTTCAGCTTTCCGCTTGCGGTCGGCGACCGGTTGCACGGCCTGGTCGTGTTCGGAAGCTATCGTCAGGTCTCGCCCACGCTGGCCGACGTCGGTGTCCTGTTCCGCATCGCCCGCTACGTCGGCATCGCGATCGACCGCGCCCGGCGCGAGCAGGAGACGATCGCCGCGTCCCGTGCCAAGGATGATTTTCTCGCCGCGCTGTCGCATGAGCTGCGGACGCCGCTCAATCCCGTCCTCCTCGTGGCCAGCGATGCGATGGCAAACGACGAGTTTCCCGAGTCGGCGCGCGAGGCATTCCGCGTGATCGAGAAGAACGTGATGCTCGAAGCGCGCCTGATCGACGATCTGCTCGATCTCACGCGCATCGCCCACGGCAAGCTCAGCCTCGACTTCCAGGGATTGAGCGTGCACGCCGTGCTCCGCGATGCCATCGGCACCACGCTGACCGACATTCGCGACCGCGACCTCAACCTCCGGCTTCAGCTGAGCAACTCGGAGCCCCGGGTGCTCGGCGATCCCGGCCGCCTGCAACAGGTCTTCTGGAACATCCTCAAGAACGCCGTGAAATTCAGCCCGGCCGGCGGCCAGATCGAGGTCACCAGCGCCATCGAGTCCAGCGGCAAGGAAATCGTGATCTCCGTCACCGACGCCGGCATCGGCATGGACTCCACCGAGATTTCCCGGGTGTTTTCCGCCTTCGTCCAGGGCGACCATGCCGCCATCGGCACGGCCCACCGGTTTGGCGGACTCGGACTCGGACTCGCGATCACCCGCAAGCTGCTCGAGCTGCATTCCGGCTCGATCGAGGCGCGGAGCCCGGGCAAGGGCAAAGGCTCGACGTTTGTCGTGCGCCTGCCGCTGATGACCCCGCTGGCGCCCGCCACGGATGCAAGCGCAGCGCCTCGCGGCGGCCACGGACTGCCGTCGAGCCGTGCGCCGTTCGGCGCCTCGCGCCGCATCCTGCTCGTCGAGGATCACGACGTCACGCGCGCAACCCTGTCGCGTCTCCTGGTCCGCCGCGGCTTTCAGGTCACGTCGGTACCCTCGGCCGCGAAGGCGTGCGACGCGGCGCGACACGGTTCCTTCGATCTCGTGCTCTCCGACATCGGACTGCCGGACAGCGACGGCTTCGCGCTCATGCGCAAGCTCCGCGACGAACATGGACTCAAGGGCATCGCGCTGACCGGCTATGGCATGGAGGAGGATCTGGCGAAGAGCAGCGATGCCGGCTTTTTTGCGCACCTCACGAAGCCGATCAGCGCCAGCGTCCTCGACCGGTCGCTGGAAAAAGCGTTTCTCCAGCAGTAGCGGTAGGGTCCGAGTCCTCATCGGACCGTGAAGGTCAGAACTGAGCGCTGAGAGCCCCACACCACCTGCAGTTGGCGTTTGTCCGCGCCTGATCGTGCAGCGCCGATTGTCCGACCTGTGCGTGCCGATCTCCGATTTCCATCATCCGATCTCTGACTGCGGCCCGCTGGCTGCTGACTGCTCACCGCCCGCTCCCACGTTCATCCTTTCCGTTTGCCCGCTCGGCGTCAAGAATCAGCCGCGGCACATGGCAATCGCGCGCACGACTTACATCGATCGTATCCGGATCATCCTGACGACCCTGGTGATCTTTCACCACACGGCCATCGTCTACGGCGGCTCGGGCGGCTGGTACTGGAAGGAGGCGAAGGACTCGTCGAGCATGCTCCTGCTCTTCTTCAACGCGATCAACCAGTCGTATTTCATGGGATTCTTTTTCCTGCTGTCCGGCTACTTCGTGCCGGCGGCGTACGATCGCAAAGGGGCCGGGAAATTCCTCGCCGACCGCCTTGTCCGCCTGGGGATTCCACTGGTCGTCTATTTTTTCCTGATTTCTCCGATGACCATCGCCATCGCGCGGACTGCCGACGGTCATCCGTTCTGGGCGGGATGGTGGCAGATGTTCCAGGGGCGGGAATTCGGTCCGGGACCACTTTGGTTCGCCGAGGCGTTGCTGATTTTCGCACTGACTTACGTGGTCTGGAGAATGATTCGTCCGAACCCGGCCGCCGAACCACCGAAATTTCCTGACCACAGCGCGTTGCTTTTCTGGGCGGTCGTCGCGGCCGTCGTTTCGTTTGCGGTGCGGTTCATCGTTCCGGTCGGAGAAAACGTGCTGTTCCTGCAACTCGGCTACTTTCCGCCGTACATCGTGCTCTTCATCGCCGGCTGCCTGGCCTGGCGCGGCGGGTGGTTCGAGCAAGTCACGGGTCGACGGCTCACCCCTTGGGCCTTTGGCGCGGTCGTGGCGACCGTCATGTTGCCGGTGGCGATTTTCACCTTTCCCCCCGGGGACTTCCACGGCGGATGGTCCCTCAAGGCGGCATTCTATGCGCTCTGGGATCCGATTCTCGGCTGGGGAATGATTCTCGGCTACCTGTGGTTTTTCCAAAAATTTCTTTCGGGCCCGAGCCGGCTCGTCGACTGGACCGTCCGCCGGGCGTACGGAGCGTACATCGTCCACCCGCCCGTGCTCGTCGGGCTCTGCGTCCTCGCGCACGCATGGGTCGCCCCGCAGCTGCTGAAGTTCCTCGTCGTCGGCGCAGCGGCCTGCCTCGGCAGCTGGGCGGTGGCGTCGGTCCTGCTCCTCCTACCGGGTTCGAGAAGGGTACTGTAATTTTACGCCAGCGCGGTCAGCCCTTGGCGCGGAAGCTGTAGAGCGCGTACTCGCCCCAACCCCATGCCGGGGTGCGATTGAGGACACGGTCGCCGTCCCAAAGGAGCTGGCTTAGCCGGCGGCCGAATCGTCCGATCCAAGAGGTTCGATACCAAGCCGGATACAGGATTGAATAACCCTGACGACGCGTGATCTCGAAGTGATCCGCAAAAGATTTCCGGATCTCCCGCGGGGAAAAGCACCGGCTCTCGATGCGATGCACCGATGAGTATCCGCCCCACACTTTTTGCCCGCGCTCGAAGATCCGCCGGAAGCGGAACCGGAGCAGGCTGATCAACATTTCGGTCAGGTACCACTTGTTGACGAACGTGAGCACCATCGTGCCGCCCGGATTCAACCGATCCCTCAGCACGGCCGCGAGGCGCGGCAAGTCCGGCACCGTATTCAGCGCACCAAAAAAGACGTAGATGTGGTCGAAGCGCACCGTGGGAAAAAGCGCGCCCAGGTCTTCCGGGGTGCCCCGCATCACGCGAGCATTGGTCAATCCCTGATCGGCAATCTTGCGGGCCGCATTGGCCACCATCGCCGGCGCGATGTCGATGCCGCAGATGGTGCGGTCGGGATAAATCGACGCGAAATGCGCGACGTCGAGACCGGTGCCGCAACCGATCTCCAACACATTGCGGAATGAGTGGCTTTTGACCTCCTCCCGGAACGCCTGCCGGATTCGCTGCGCCACGGCATTCGTCCAATACCGCTCCTCGTACCGACAGGCCTCGTGATCGTAGAAATCGGCCACGGAACGATAGTAGCCCTGGTCATCCATACTTGCGGTGTCGTTCGCGCATTATTTCCAACAGGGGCGCCGACAAATGTGAATTCCCGCTTCTGATCTCGGCACTCAATTCGTCCGGAAACAGCTTTTGGACCAAGTCCCGGTCCAAAAGCTCAGGAAACCATGTCTCAGCCAGGCGACCGAACTTTTTCTGCACCAGCGGCTGATATCCGCCATATTCCGCCCGCAGCACATGGACATTCGTGCCGCGGCGGACATTCCCCTTGAATGAGATTTCCCGGATCGGCGCAAGAGTCCATCGCTTTACGCTTCGTAGCACGATGAAAAGAACATAGAGGCTCTTGTTCACCCATGCCCCCGTGGGGGCGGGCTCGAAAGGCGCCATTTCTCCCGCCATCCCCGGGTAGTAGTACTCTGCCCATCGGTTGGCTTGCAGGAATCTCCGGTACGTCTCCAGGCCCGACACCGGAATCAGGTTCCGGAGTTCGGTGGCGGTGTAGAAATTCCGATTCGCGATCAGAAGACTCGACTCGTCCATCACGTAGTTGAGACATAACCTGATGGCCGGCCGTTTTCGTGGAAAAAGGTTCCTGAAACTCTGCCAAAGCGCAAAGGGCCAGAGGCATTGGGCTCGCGTGATCAGAAAGATGTCGAGATCGACCTCGTTGTTCCGGTCCTTGACCGGGTTGTTCGCCGCCAGCGATCCCGAAATTCCGACGAATTTCAGGATGGGATTTCTCCGAAGACTCTCGAGACCGGGACGGCGTGACGCGATGAGCTGTCGCGTCTTTTCGATCTTCGCGATCTTTTCCGGAATCTGGTCCGCCAGGTTCGGCAGCGCCGCAAAGCCGTCCCGGACGACGATTTTCCCCCGGCGCTGCAGCTCGTTGAGCGCCTCCGGGAAATCGCCCCGACCAGCCACTCCGAGGCGAGAAGCCATCTCCTCCACCCCGATGACGTCGTTGAATACGCCCGCGTAACAAACGAGCGCCGCAATGCCGGTGGTCAGCGGGTGATCCGCCCAAACGCTATGACGAGGATTCTCCATGGTGGCGTCGAGGTCATCCCGGCGGTGACGCTCGATCAGGCATTGGGGAAAGAATTCCGACTGCCCGCAGCGAGATTCGCGTAACGGGGTTGTTACAGCGCGCGCTCTTTCACTCCACCGCCGGCCATCGCCAAGCTATTCCGCCACGAACTCCCCACCTTACAGCCTCCCTCAGCAGGCGATCGCCGGTCGACCCGTCTTATCGGCGCAATTCTGCCGGCACGTTCTTCCCGAGCATCTCGTCGATCGAAGGATGGCGAAAAGTGTATCCCTCCAGCAACGACGGATGCTTGGTGGCGGTCACGTTGGAAAAGGTGCATGCCTCCCAAATGGTCTTTCCGAACCGGCGGTCGACTTCCGCCCGGGTGAAACGGCGAATCTCCGCTCCGGTCAGGGCGGACAGTTTTTCGGCCAATTCCAGCTGGGTAATGCAGGCGCCCGGCGCGAACAGATTGTAGTTCCGACCCGCTTCCGCGTTTCCGACGGCATGGGCGATCAAGCCCGCGCAGTCCTCGACGTCGAGCAGCGACATGAGGTTCTTTCCGTCTCCGAAGAGCGGAATCATCCGATGCTGCGCGATATTTTTCAAATAGTACCCACCGAACCAGGAGCCGGGGCCGATGATCCACGGCGGCCGCAGGATCGTGACGGGCAGGTCGCCTTCGCGCTGCGCCTCCATCCACGGTTTTTCCGCGCCGATATACTCCCGGGCAAAGGCGATCGGACGGATGGGACGATCCTCGTCCGCCGGCGTCGGACCGCAGTCGCCATAGACAAGGGTTCCACTGACATAGATCGTGTGCGGCTTGACCGGCAGGCGCCGGAGGTGCCGGATCAGACGCCGGTTGGCGCTGCCGCCCCGCCGCGCGGCCAGAAATCGGCCGATCCTTCCCCGGCCGGAGATCCGCGCGAGGTGAAGAATGCTTCCCGGCGAAAAACGGTCCAGCAGCGAGAGGTCGAACGTGCCCAGATCGCCCGTCTGCGTGTTGACCTGCTCCAGCTCCCGCCAACGCGCATTATGATGGATCAGCATCATCAAGTCGTTATTGCTGCGGTCTCCGGAAAGCTGCCGCGCCAGCGCCGCGCCGATGAAGCCCGTTCCGCCCAACAGGAAAATCTTTCGTCTTTCGGTCATTCGCTCTTGGAACCGACCATCTCATTAGTGCGATTTGCCGCCTTGCCAAGTGGGCAAGTGCGCAGCCGCCGGAATTTCCCGGTGCCGCGCGTCGCGGGAGCTGGACCTGACCGGTCGGTCGGACCCGCCCCATGAAACTGCGTCGCGTTTTTGCCCTCGTGCCCGACTGCCATGTGGCCGGCTGGAGGTACGGCGAGGTGTGGCGAAAACACTTCCAGGACGGGTTGCACCAGGCCGGCCTCACTGTCCTTCTCCCCCACGACATCGACTTCGCATGGGCCCGTCCGCCCCAGCACTACGATGCCTCACATTCCGCCGCGGCGCGCGCCCGCGCCAGCGAACAGTTAAAGGGCCAGATCCTGGGTGCCGAAGGCGGACCGCCACAGGCCGTGTTCTCCTGCTGTTTTTCCCACGACGTGGAGCCGGCGCTGGTCGATGAGATTCGTGCCGCGGGAATCCCTTGGATCAATTTTTTCTGCGACAGTCTCTACGCTTTCGACCGCGTCGCCGAACTCGCATCGCACACTTCGCTGAACTGGTTCGTGGAATCCCAGGCTGCGGAACAGTACCGCCGGCTGGGCGTCCCGTACCTCTGCGCCCCCTATGCGCTCAACCCGGATCACCTTCCGGATGCTTCCTGTGACAGGCCGGACCACGGGCTGCTCTTTGTCGGGGCTGCCAATCGCCGCCGCATCCGGTCGGCGGCGCTGATCCGGCTCTTCGGCGCCGATCTTCAGGTCCGTGGATGGAACTGGCCCGAATACCTGCGGCCCAAATCGTCCGCCGGAAGGCCGAAATCGTCCGTTTGGAAACGCGCCGCCCGCCTGGCGGTTTGCCGGTTGCTGGAAAAGCGGTCGGGGGGATACCTCGATGAGATGTCGTTGCTTTCCGAGCTCCGTCGCTCGGCCGTGATACTCGGTTTGAACCAGGGGGGCATTGGTCCCGACGCCGCGAGCTACTTGAAACTTCGCGATCTCGAGTTTCCCGGCCTGGGCTGTTGCTGCCTCACCCAATATCATCGGGACCTCGACGCGATCTTCGATCTCCAACACGAGATCGCGACTTTTCGCTCCCCGTGGGAAGCCGCCCGCATCGCGCGCGACCTGGCCCGCCATCCCTCCCGCTGCCGCGAGATCGGGCGTCGCGCCCGCGCGCGCGTGCTGGCCGAACACACCTGGTCCAGTCGCCTGGCCGTTCTGGAAACCCGCCTGTAGTTGCGCCGTGAATATCCTAGTCGTTTCGCCCAACTTCCCCTCGCCGGCACTGCCCATGCGCGGGTTGTCTTCCAACGAACAATTCCGCCTGCTGCAGGAGGCAGGGCACGCGGTTCGCGCGGTTGTGCCCCAATCCTGGGCGCCTCCGTTTCCCCGGGCGAGCTGGCGCCGCGCGCGGGCGGTGCCCGCGACCGAGTTCGACCACGGCGTGGAAATCGCCCATCCGCGTTACCTCTCGCTGGCCCGCCTCGGTGAATTTCCCGGTGCCGTCGGGTTCCAGCGCCGGTTGTTCTGGCGGGCCCTGCAACCCCACGTGACATCATTCGCGGCCGACGGCGGACAAATTATCCATGCCCATTCGAGCGCGCTGCCGGGCTGCATGATCGGTCGCACTGGGTCGGCCAAACTTGTCGTCTCGATGCTGGACAACGAACTCTTCGATGTCGCCCCGGCCTCGCCCGCATGGTGGCAGGCGATCGTGACCACTCTGCAACGCGCGCATGCGGTCGTCTATCTCTCGCCCCTGCTTCGCCGCCTTGGCATCGCTGCGGCTGGACCGCACAACGCCCATGTCATCCCGCTGGCGATCGACGTCTACGACGATCTCACGCCGCACCGTGGTGCCTCATTCACGATCACAACGGCGGCCCGCCTGATTGAACGGAAAAAAGTGCACATCCTGATCGAGGCGCTGGCGGCACTTCGCCAATCGATCCCCGAGGCGCAACTCGTGGTGATCGGCAGTGGCCCGGAGCGGAGTCGCCTGGAGGCACTGGCGGCACAGCGGGGCATCGGCTCCGCCGTCCAGTTCACCGGACCGCTTTCGCATCGCGAAACCGTCAGCCGGATCGCCGGGTCGCGGGTGTTCGCGCTCCCGAGCGTTCGCGAATCGCTCGGCACGGTCTACTTCGAGGCCATGTCACAAGGTGTGCCCGTCATCGCAACCGTCGGTGAAGGGATTGCGGATTTCATCGCCCACGGCGAGGACGGGTTTCTCGTACCGCCGGATGATCCCGCGCCGCTCGTGGAGGTGATTCGCGCCCTGCACGATCGACCGGAACTCGCGCGGCGGATTTCGTCCGCTGGTCGGACTCGATTCGAGAACAGCAAGCTTCGCTGGACGGATTCGGTCGCCGCGCATCTCACCCTGTTCGAAGAGCTGCTGCGGACCAAACCGTCCCACCTGTAGACACGCGAGGCTGCCGATGAAAGCGCATGAATCTCCACCTGGCGCAAGGTCCGCGAAACTGCCCAACTTCATTTTGGCGGGAGCGCCCAAATCCGGAACGACGGCGCTGTATCACTACCTGCGCCAGCATCCGCAGATTTATCTGAGCCCCATCAAGGAGCCGACTTTTTTTGGTGCCGACGATTTTCTCACCGACCCGGAAATCCGCGCGCAAGTCAGCCGGGAGCAGGATCGTCTTCGCGCCTATCTTGCGCAACCGAAGCTCCACTCGACGCATTTTCTGATCACGGAATGGAACGACTACGTTCAGTTGTTTCGTGAGGTCCTCGAAGAGATCGCCGTGGGGGAAGCGAGTGTGAGCTATCTCTGGTTGCCAGGCTCGGCGGCCGCCCTACGAGCACGACTACCAGAGGCCCGCCTCATTTTCATTCTGCGGGACCCGACCGAGCGGCTGTTCTCACTCTACCTGCTCGATCGCCGCCGCGCCGCCGGAACTACCTTTCGCGACTGGGTGCTGAAGGCGATGCAGCAGGCGGGAGATTCACCCGGCGTACGCCGCTATCCGATTCCGCTGGACGGTGGATTCTACGCCACCCAACTGGGTCGATTTCTCGAATTTTTTCCGCGCCACCAGATCAAAATCCACCGCTACGAGGAATTCCGCGCCGATCCCCGGCGCGTCCTGCGGGACTTGTTTGAATTTCTCGGCGTGAATTCGGGGTTCCCCGTCGATCTTTCCCGACGGCACAATGAGACGTTGGTGCCGCGCTTCCCGGCATTGGCGGCGTTTCGAAAGAAATTTTTCGGCCAACGACGACTTCTTGGCTGGCTGCCGGACAAGCCCGCCCACTTCGTCCGCCGACTGCTCTACGCCGGAAAAAGCAGCTTCGAGGTCGCTCCCGAAGACCGCAAACTGGTGGTCGATTACTATCGCGACGAGATCGTTCGCACCGAAGAACTCATCGGGATGGATCTGTCGAGGTGGCGGCGCTAGCGGGTTCCCGCCAGGCGGGCTCGTCACGCCGGGCATAGTGATCGATCGTCGTTCTCAGGCCGATCAGCACCTCGGCACTCGTCTCGCACAGGGCCTTGAAGCGCGGATCCTCGACCACTTCCGTCGCTTCGCGAAAATCCGCGATCAGCTGATCGATTTCCTGGTGCAGACGATCACCGTAGACGTGGGCATCGAATGAATTGCTGGCGGGTTCGGCATTCATGTCCCCATTCTAGCCCGGTCGGCGCGCGAATACCATCGGGGCAAAGCCGTGCGAAGCGCGGGGCGGTTACCCGATGGCCGATCACCCGACGCTCGAAGAGTCGGGAAGTATCGACGTCTGATTCCAACATGAGGCAGTCATTTTGGCCGCTCTGGGAGCAACCCCACTCGTCAATGTCGGAGCCATCGATTCTCCGTAATCCATGCTCGAGCTCACGGGTGACGAAGCTCATACCGCACAGGACCCGGCATTCCGACGATAACCTGGGATATCCTCCGTACGAAAACTTACGGCTTATCGCTTATTGCTTACGGCTTACCGCTTTAAGCTGCCTTGCCCTGCTCACAGCCAACCGCTCACTGGTCACAAACCACTATTGACATCCCCTCAAGCCGGCCTTGTTTTGGCCGTTCTTTGGGTGACTACCCTTGCCCGGTAGCTCAGTGGCAGAGCAGGTGACTGTTAATCACTTGGTCGCTGGTTCGATCCCAGCCCGGGCAGCCATTTTATTGAAGTAGCGAGGAGCGAGAATCCAGTAGCGAGCATTCGGGCGTCGCGAGCATATCTTGGCAGCGCTACATCGCCGAGTAACCGAGAAAAGCTGGGCGGCCCAGCTGAAACTTGGCGGCTCTTTTACCCAATCCATCGCACTCCGCGAAACCCCGTCCGGTTCGCCCCGCGGGCGATCTCAGCGAGACTGCGAGGGCGCGGCTGCATGGGTGTATAGTTAATCCTTACGATCGTAAGGTTATTCCGGTCATTCCTAGTGGCGTAAGGAGTTAGGCCACGTTTTCCAATGCCTCCTTTAAAAGCGGCGGTGGGCTTTGAACGGCGGCTTTAAAAGGCCACCTTAGCTTTTAAAATTAAATCGCCAATTCGTTAATTGTGGCATCAAATAAGCGCTAACCTAGCGGCTATTGCCCGCCTCATTTCAAATGAACGCAGCGGATTTTAAAAGCGAAAGCGCCGGCCGGGTGATCAAACACCCCACCGGCTACCACGCGTTTGTCCCTGCTCCCCTTCCTCCGCAGCTCTCTTTCGATCAGGACTTGGTGCTCAATTTGTCGCGCGCCGACGCCGCCCTTAGCGAGTTGTCCGGTCTCGGTCGGGTGCTGCCCAATCCGCATGTTTTGATCGATCCTTTGGTGCGTCGGGAGGCGGTCCTTTCCTCTCAAATCGAAGGCACACAAGCCAGTCTTTCCGAAGTGCTGTTGGACGAGGCGACACCGACGCCCGCGGCAAAATCAGAAAAGGCCGACGATCTCCGCGAGGTGCACAATTACGTCGCCGCGTTGGAGCACGGCATCGCGCGCCTGAAAGACCTGCCGCTTTCGCTGCGCCTCGTGCGCGAACTGCACAGCAAGCTCATGACCGGCGTCCGCGGCGAGCACGCCACGCCCGGAGAATTTCGCCGCTCGCAGAATTGGATCGGGCCGGCCGGTAGCAACCTGACGAATGCGCCGTATGTCCCGCCGCCCGTCGACGAAATGACGGAACTGCTCTCCGACTGGGAGCGCTACCTGCATGTGCGTGACGCCATGCCGGAGCTGGTGCAGTGCGCGATCCTGCACGAGCAGTTCGAGGCGATTCATCCATTTCTCGACGGCAACGGACGCGTGGGCCGCCTGCTCATCACGCTCTTCCTGATCGAGCGCGGCCGGCTGTCGCAGCCCGTGCTCTATCTCTCGGACTTCGTCGAGCGTCACAAGTCCGACTACTACGACCTGCTCCAGCGCGTGCGCACGCACGGCGAATGGATTCCCTGGATTCGCTACTTCCTCGCCGGCGTCGAGGCGACCGCGAAGGACGCCTCCGCCCGTGCCCAGCGCCTGCTCGATCTTCGCGAAACGCTCTTCCGCGACACCAAGGGAGCGCACGCCCTCGTCGATCAGTTGCTAACGAATCCTTACATCACGATTGCCACTGTGACCAAGGTGCTCGACGTGACCACACCCACCGCTACCCGCCTCGTGCGCGAATTGGAAAGCAAAGGCGTCCTGCGCGAAACAACGGGACGAAGCTGGGGCCGCATCTACGTCGCGCCCGGCGTGCTCACCGCGCTAGAGCAAAGGACGGCAACCTGAGCGGTTCCTGCGAGCCACTTCGCTGACATCTCGATTCCTGCATACCTCGCGGATTCATTCGCCATTCGCGAATCACGAACGGCGCGCGGTGCCCCTTACTCTATGCGCCACGCCCCAGAAAATCGACGCTCGGTGGTGCCCGTGGCTTGCTAGAGGCTACAAAGACTCGGCTATTCCGATAACCAATCGGCCGGAACGAGAGCTTCGCCGCCACGCCACCGCTCCGTTACGTGAACATTCGGAATGCCCTGCCACGTCATTTCGTCGGCGTGGTCGATTACAACAATCTGAAGGCGGTTCTTCGTGCGATTGCTAGCTTCCGCGAGCGCAGCAAAAATTCGATGAACACGGGCAATGTCGTCCGAGGACATCGACGGCTCGCTTAACATTGCGCGCTTGCCGCCGGCTAATTTAGCCGGATGTGCGCCCTCGGGAAAGAACGCTTGGCTAGGTTGGTCAACAACGAGAAATTGCGGAACGGGGTTGTGCCCGACGGAAAGGAAATGTTCGTGTAGTGCCAAAAGGGCGGCGACATGGTAACCCATCCAGTTCGCTCCGCTACCGATCTCCCACAGATGATCCTTTCGCCCCTGCGGACCTTCGATGAGCAATGTGAGATTCCTGATATCGATCCGCACCGCACGCTCGTGGTGCTCTACGCCAAGAATCTCTGCGTAGAAGCGGGTCGTTTTCGCAATCGCAGCCAGCGCCGACTCTTGTTTTCGGTTTATCGCGTCTTGATCGACATTTGACCGCAACTCACGAGCACGTCGCTCAAGCTTCGCGACAGCCTCCGCGAGCGTGCTACCTTTGTCTGCCGCGGAATAGTTTTTCAACGCTTCCTTGAGAGAGCCCACGAAGGTATAGATGTCTTTGATCGTCTGCCGCTGCTTACGTGCTTCTTCCGACTTGGATTCCAAATCCTCCAGGTGTTTCCGAACATTCGTGAGATCGGTTTCGAGTTCCTGGATTTGCTCACCAAGCACCGCGTTTTCCTTATCTAGGACCTCGGTCACGGCTTCGATAGTTCCAATCGAACCTTCTACGCGTTTTGCGTGCTCGGCTAGTCGTTTCACCTCTTTGGCGGCCGCTTCAGACTCGCTACCGCAGACTGGGCACTGATGCGTTTGTTGAAGGCGTTGCGAAAACCAATTAATCGGCCCGAGCCGGCCTGATTGCACGGCCAATGCTTCTCCATATTTACTCGATGATGATCGCAGATGCTCGACCTTGGTGAGCTTTCGCTTTCGATCATCGATCGCCTGCGCAACTGTTTCCTCTTCGCGCCGGAGCGCATTAATCTCCCGCGCCATTCGGGCCGTTGCTCCTCGCTCCACCTGTGGCACTCCGTGCTTTTCCACAGCCGCTGGCACCGGGCGTAGCACGCTGACAAAGCTCTCTACGGTCCAATCCGGTGTAGAATCGGCGGCCCGTGGCAACAGACCAAATTCGCGTGCCTGTGAATACATTGATCGAAAATCCGACAACCATTCGTTGCTGCGCGCTCGGCGATCCTCGAGTTGCTCCCGCTTGAGCTTTAGCTCTGATTCCACGACCCGGAGCTGCCGCCGATATTCTAGGGTCTGGGTATCGATCGCGCCCAACACGAACGGGAAAAAGTGCTTAAGCTTCTCCTGATGCTCGAACGTGTCGGCCTTGAAGAACAGCGTATAAGGATTAGCCACCACATGCTGGGGCTGAAACTGGAAAGCGGCCGTATCCCGAAAACTTGGCCGACCCGCGAATCCCGACTCTGTTGCGTCGACTAAGTCCAGCGTGGGCAGGGCCGCAAGTTGATTTAGGCGGTTTACGACTGCCGTGGCACTCGAATTGGATTCAACCTCATTGCGCAGCACGATTGTCGGTGCTTCGTCGAGATACATTTCGCTGGTCGCTCCTTGCAGTCCCGGGTTTCGACGGGCAACAAGCATTTCCGAGCGGGGGAACTTTAGGACCACACCAAACCACTCTGCCGCATCGCGGATTTCGCCGACCGGGATGGTGCATTTTTCGCTACCCAAGCAGTAGTCGATGATTGAAATGAGCGAGGACTTGCCGGTCTGACTCTGGCCGGTGATCACCTCGACCCCTTTCATCTCGAACTTGATCACCCGCGGCTTTTTGCCGGGGCGTTTCGGCCAGAGGATGATTTTGGATATCTTTGCCTTCATCTAAAAGCGAATGCGCAGATAGGCGCACAGTTGATCGATGCTGATCGTGGAAAACCAGTAACCGAGCCGCGTCGCGGCTGCAATGAGCGGCTTGCTCTCCTCACCGCGTGGCAGATTCGGCAGATGCCGTGATTCGGCCCAAACCTGTCCCGTGTCTCCACGATAGGTCAGGAGCTTGGAGCTGAAAGCTACGTTCAATGCCTGCATCGTTTGCGGCATCATGGTTTCCATCCGCTCCTGAAGCTCGAGGGTGAGCGTCCGGTCCTCCGCGATGGCGAGAAGCAAGCCTCCGTCAAAGTGCCGACGGTAGATACTCGTCACCGTCTCCTCATGCATCACCATTGGGAGCACCGGAAGAAGATAGGGAAGCGGCGGACCCGCTTGACGCCGCCTTTGGTCGTAGAACTCGACTGTGAACGCCGAGAGGACAACCGCGCCCAACGCGGCATTCTGCACCAATTCGGCTTCAGTCGCGAGGGTCATGCGTCAGGCCGGGGAGCGTTTGTCGCAGCGATCTTTGTAATGCGGGTGCCAGCCAATACGAGGAGTCGGAATCGGAGCATCAGCGAGCTTATGAAATGCCCCCTGGGTGAGATACCACTCTTGGGTATCCTGCCCGGCGAGTTTTTCGCGGTGCTCCATGCAGCGTCCCAGGATCACCTGGCCGAGTTTTTGCAACTCGCCTGGGTCAGTCGACGTGATCCGATTTGCGCGACGGACCAGATTCCATTTTTCAACAAGCCGGCCGTCGAATGCGGCGAAATCGGCTGGCGTTACAAAACCTTTTTTGGTGAGGCGGATCGTCTCCGATGTGCTCCTATATACACTGTCGATAGCATCAATCAATTGCTCGTCGTTTTCGGCGAGACCGATCCAAAGGAGCTGCTGGACGAAGAGATTTTGGCGGAGCTTGGCACGTTCCTCGTCCGTGACTGGAATTTCCGCCGCGGCTGTCTCGCGAAAGAACTTGCGATCCGCGTGGGCAAAGAGTTCGCGCCGATAGCGCTCGCCAAAATCTTCGGAAGTGAAGAGCGCCGGCTTCCCTTGGCGGATCAGAAGCAAGGTCGTGTCGTGAATCCAGCCAAGGAGACCATTCAAGACGTCATCCGCGCTGTCAGCCGGCAGATTCAGGTGATTCGCAATCTTTTGTCTCAGCTCCGAACCGTGGCTTGCTTGGGTTCCATCGACTATCCGCACGCGCGCCAATAACACGGCCAACTCTTCGTCGGAATGCGCCAGCACTGCCGTAATCTGACCGGCCAAACCGCTCGCAGGCCGTTCACCGGCCTTGCGCAAACGCTTCACGATTGCCTGGAGCTTCTGGGACGAATCCTTTCCCTCGAGGTGGCGGAGATCGTGCGCTATGCCCGCAGCAAGGGTTTTGTTCGTCACAAGATGAAACTCCGTCTGCTTCAGGTCCACTTCGCCGGCGTCGATCGCATTCAGCCAGATGAACAAACTATTCCAAAGCTCCTTACTCCGGTCACCCAACGGAGTGCGTGCGGACGTGTAATGCTTGTCCTGCTCTCGCAACGTTGCCCCGACCGTGGTTGTAACAACTACATCGTCAGCCGTCTCGATTCCGACGGCGCTTCCCCGGCCCTTGGTTGCGAGGTGGTAGAGCGCTCGCTCGGGTTGGAAGAGGTAGCCGGCCAGTTGTCCCGGTGCAGAATGCTTGTGGGTGGATGCCGAGGACGACATGGGGCTGGATGTTGTGATCATGCTCATTTTCGCGATTATGTCCCGCACGATTTCGGGAACGTCGGTAGCGAATTTATTAGTAGGCACCAGTCGCTTGGTGGCTCCAACCGGCCGCACTACCGCCCGCCTTTCCAGCAAAAGAATGTTCTGTGGTTTGCTACATGGAGCGGCGGTAAAAAGGGCGGCATCAAGCAACTTTGCAGATAACGCTCGTTTCAAATCGCGCATCCATATAGCGGTCGATGCCTCCGGTGAGGAGAATGGTATATTTGCGCGGCTGTTTGGCCGCCGTGGTAAACGTTACGCGCCGGTCGTGAAAATCACGTCGTCCGGGGCCATGCGTCGGCACCTTGAACACGCTGAACACGGCTCCACGGGACTCCACCGCCTTTCGGATCAAGCTTTCCAAACGAGCCTGATCCACCTCTGGCGCGTGCTTGGTGCGCAAGTGAACCGTCTTCGGAAATTTCTTCGGCAGTTTGGCAAACTCGGCGAGGAATAGCTCAACCGCTCGCGCGTTTGCTTCCGCCTTAAGTGCAAACGGGTCATCGATAGCGAGTCGCTCAAACTCTTTGCCTCGGGCAAATGCGAGATCGACTGCGAAGTCGCGCACTGCTCCCGGAGCATAGTCGCGAACCGAAATGCCCGTTGGCAGGTCGAGCGTGGATGCCGGAAGCTGATCCCACTCCTTCTTCATGGTTTCGACCAGTTCAGAGGTAGCGGCAGTTCGCCACGCGATGGCAGGAACGAGCTGGCCTAATGGATTTGAGTCGGACACCACGTTCGAGAAGAGAGCCAAACTGGATGCCATGCTAGGATCGACTATCACGCGCGGCAAACGAGTGGGATCAACGCCTCCTTTCAGGCGATACAGCGCGAGCCGCCCGTCATGAAGAAATGGCGAGAGTAAGCGAGCCAGACGCACAGAAGCCGGTGAATCGACGCTTATGTGAGGCAGATTCGCCAAACCCAGTTCCAATCGGCCACCGTTGGCGAGCCATGCAATGATTTGCTGCAGGCGTGCATCAGCGGCTGTTTCCGTCGAGTCACCGTTTTCGGATTCGGTGAGGCTTATCCGAGACGCAAGTAATACCATTCGGCCGGGAGGACCGAGGCGCGATAGCCACAAGTGGTCCGGTCGCACACCCTCCACCGGAACGGCACCCAAGGCGTCGAACGGATTGGCATCATGTTTTTCGCCGAGCAGCGACCTCAACCACGCGAGGACCGGTTTCCGGTTGAAGTAGTCCCAATGAAGCTGGTTTTCGTAGCCACGCAGACAACTGCGGCAGGAATGGCTGCATCCGGCTGCACAATCCAATCGCTCTGCCGCACGGTGCAAAAGAGAGCGGAGAAGGCGCGTTTTCAGCAATTGGCAATAACCGGCACCGCCCGCCGCGGTATCATAGAGGACGAGTTCTGGATAGCCGAATGCACGCGTTCTAACGGTGCTCGCCAGATCACGCTGATCGATAGCGAGCAGATCGCAGGCGGCGAGTCGGACCGACTCAACCAACGTGCGATTCATGCTATCGTTCCATGTCAGCATTTCGTCCACCGAAAGCCCGGTGGGAGCCGAGGGCAAGGGGCGGTCGACGCGAATCTGCAGAACGTCGGTCTTGTAGATATGCGCGAAATCCTCCGGTTGGCCTTCGTTCATCCAGTGCGGAGCGGAACAGGGCCGATTATAAGGAGTGCGATGAGAGGTTCGCTTCACCTCCACAGTCTCGGCGGGATTGTTCAGCAGGCTGGCAAATCCGCATCCACAGCGGCAGTAACCGAAGCCGCGGCCTTGATTCGCAACGAACATTCGTCCAGTGCCGGCGCCTTGGAAGGCCCAACTCGTGTTCGGCATATCGGTCGTCGCAAACTCGGAATCATTGGCTGCTGTAATTAACCTGGCTTCCTGCGCGCGCGGCGGCCTCAGTCGCACCAAACCTGGATCGCGGCCGTTCGGTTCAGCGGCAGAAGTGACAAAACTCCTCGGTTCGATGAAGGCTCGGACATTGGCCGGAGTGATCGGCGATCCGCATGCGGTGCAGGAAAACCCAAATGAATCCTTAGCGTCCTCGACCTGGACGTGGTTGCAGTTGGTGCAGCTCACATAGAACTGCGTCGTCATGAAATGACGCGGGTATTGGCCTACACCGTAGGACTCCCATACACGTCCATTCGCCACCACCTGCGCGCCTGGCGCGTATTCCGAAATCCCGAGACGTGCATCGCGATTGAGTTGAACGTCGTCTTGCCAGGGCTGCCGGTTGGCGTTCGGGCGCTCTTCAGTAAGGACTTCAAGTTGAATACTGCTAACCGGGAAAGAATAACTCGGCAGCAGACCGAGACGTGGCAGTTGGTTAATGACGAGTTGCTCCTGCCATTTTTCGATCTGATAAAGCCAAAATCGGTTGGCTCTGGCCTGCGCCATATCGCCCGCCGTTGCCTGATACTGGCCATGGAAAAATCGCCAGCGTTGCCCATACCAGCGGCAACACTGCTCCATACCTTCGATGAAAGCATCGATCAATTCAGCCGGCGAGCGCTGTAAGCTCGGAGCGAGACCGTCCGCTAGGTGCATGGCTTGATCGACGAATGCCTTGCCAGTCTCGCTCGAAAGCCAATCTCGCACAGCCGCAAGGTAGGCTTTTTCATCCTCTTCGCTAAAGCTGCGCCCGAAGAATGTGTAGAGCGAAGGCGAACCCGCTGCCGCGTCGTTGATCCCACGGCTGTCCATCCAGCCGCGCAGCAAGATCGAATTCTGGTGCCGCTGAAATAGTCGTTCGTTTTCGAGATGGACAAATGGCGTCCGTGGTTCACGGCGTAAATATCGCTCCGGATCGAGGAACTCCGATTGATCATAATTTCTCGCGAGGGCGACGGTGAGGCTCACGGGCGCAGCCTGTGCCCGGCGTCCGGCTCGCCCGGTCCGCTGTTGGTAGTTCTGGATTCCGGGCGGCACGTTTCGGCAGACGACGGCTTCCAATTCTCCAATGTCTACACCAAGCTCCATTGTGGTCGAGCAGCTGAGTGTGCTGACCCGACCCGCTTTGAAATCCCGTTCCAGTCGTTCCCGCAGGCGATTATGGACTGCCGCAGTGTGCTCGCGCACTACCTTGGAAGCGTAAGGGCCATCTGCACCCAAATAGGTTCTCGCATAGTGGCCGTCGAAATCCTGTTGGCGCTGCTCTTCCGTCATCGGGATAAGTTCGCCGTCGCAACGGAAGGCGGCGCAGCAATTGGTGATGTTGGTAAACTGGCGCCAGCCGCATTTCCGACACCGGTGCAGCACCGAGCGCCGTCCATCGGTGAAAACGAAATGCTTCGGATCTATCGCAAACGCGTTTTTGTCGGATACAATTAGGCAGGATTCCATCAACGCCCTGAATGCAGCTAGAAGCGCCGGTTCCCATTGCGCCGGACCAAGTAGGCGCTGCAAATAGTGGCTGCGACGATTGTGATAGATTTGGCCGGTGTCGCCCACTTTCGGCATCCAGCAGAATTCCGCCGTGGGCGAGGTCTCACGCAGCGCAAATCGGAGCGAGTCCTTGGCGTGATGGGGGCCCCAGATGTGGGTGGAGGAGAGGCTCACGTTGGGCGGCGGAGTGATGCAGCGGTTACGGCGAACCGTTTCCAGCAACACTTCGAGGATCTCCACCGCCCGTGGGCGGAACGTCTGTGGCAAGACCGCCTCGAATTTCGCCGCGGCGGCTTTGAGTTTGTTCGAGTCGTGCGAAACTCTGACCAGTCCAAGGGCCTCAAGCGAATTGCGGCGCCCCGTTGGTAGGCAGAATTCCGCGGCGATGCGTCCGCATAGAAAATCAGTGAAGTCATCCATCGTCGCGAACACCTCGCCGTCCTGATCGAGAAACGTGATCGGTTCAGGCAAGTGGAGGGGCACGTTTTCGCGAAGCCGTCGCAGGGTTTGATGGTCTTCGGCCTGATCAAATACCCGCATCATCGCCGACCGCAGCAGAATGTCCTCACTCGTGCGATGAAGGGTGTATGCAAATTGTGCTGCGTCCTGACGATTGTCCGAAAAGACTAGCAATTTTCGCCCTCCGCCCACCTGGCCGTCGTGTGGTCCGGAGCGTGGCGGGAGATTTTGATACAGCGCGTCGGTCATGACCGCCGAGAGCATGAAGTCCCCTGGGTGGAATCCAGTGGCCACTTCGACATCGGTGGACGATGTGCCACCGCAGCAAGGACACTTCATAAGCAATCGGCGACCGGTGTCCGGATCAGTTTGAAGGGGAGCCACACGAAGCCGTGCCCCGCCTGCCGGCCCATTACGCTCGCCAGTTAGGGGATCGATCTCCCAAATATCGAGCGGGGTTTGGGGGGCCGCATTCGCGGACCCGTCGTCCTCGTCCTCCGACTGGTCGGTTCGCTCCGCCAGCACAAAAAGCTCACGTCTCGACTGCCCGTTGCGCGGTGGTCGAGAGAGCAATGTCGTTCCATCCAGAAATCCCTCGACGAACGGTTGACCACACTTGCGACAGGTGAGCAGCCGATACAATGGCCCGTTCTCATCCTCGAACTGGCTTCCCACCCTGACGAAGGAAAATTTCTCGGGATCGGTGGCATCGAGCCGCGCCGTTACATTATCAATGCCATTGGCAAAAAAATGATAGCGCGCCGGAATCAGAGGAAATTCGTTTTCGGTCCGGCGAGACCGGATACCGATGGAAATCAAACCAGACAATCCTGCGGCAGCATGCGGGTCGTTGCCGAATAGATCAGCCGCCAGCTTGGAAAAGGGCACAGCCCCATCCCCGGAAGCGAAGATCGCAGCGATGGCTCGCATCTCTCTACAGAGAGACATCTTTTCGGCCAACTGCGCTCCGGCGGATAGATTCTCCTGCAAGAGCAAACGCTCCCGGTCGGCCTTACTCAGGCCAACCGTCTCAAGTTGCCGATTCCATGCCGCCGCCAGCGCATCATCCTCAGTTTGGCTCACCGCCATTCCTAGACTCGTCCATGAAGCGGCTGGCAGAGAAAGGATATCGCTGACTTCGCCGACCATCAGCTCGTGGCGTTGACGCTTACCACGGACGACCTGCTTGAACGGGGTGCCGAAAAGATTGGAAGCGAAAGTTACGACTTCCTTGTCGGCTTCCTCGCCCTCCCCGAAGCTAGCACTTGTGCCGATACAACGAACTGAGCCCGGTGTGACGCCAAGGCGTTTGACCAGCTTGCGCAGCAGGAACGCAACCTCAGTCGCCTGCGCTCCGGCATAGGTGTGAACCTCGTCCAGCACGATGAACCGGAGCCGAGCATTCGAGAAGAGCCCCGCATTTTTCGGGAAAAGGAGCAGGTGCTCGAGCATCGCGTAGTTGGTGACCAAGATATGCGGAGGGGCTCGCAACATCTCGTCGCGCGTGAGCAGCCAGGAATCCGGAATCTTTTGCCAACCGAGTTGTTCGTTGAAAAACGGCTCCGATCCCAAGATTTCGGCCTCGACCTCCTCCCGGCGTCGGTGCGGCGTGAGACCGGTGTAGCGGCCAATGCGAATACCCTTGTCCCTGAACTGATGAATAAACAGTGGGGCGAGTCGCTTGTAGAGTTGGTCATTCGCTAGCGCATTCAAAGGATAGACAAGAACCGCCCTGACACCCGGCTTGGAGAGCTCCGGGTCCTTCAACAGATCGTCGAGAATTGGATAGAGAAAGCACTCCGTCTTGCCGCTGCCCGTGCCTGTCGCAACGACCACATTTTCGTTTCGCCCAACGACGGCACGCAATGCATCGGCCTGATGTCGGTGGAGCTTCCGGTTAAAGACCTGCTGACCGATCCGGGAGAAATCCGGGTGAAGAAAGCCCTCGCTGCGACTACTCACGAATTCAGCAAGCGACGGTCCCTTCACAAAATCCGTGAGCGCCTCGACAAAAGGACCCTTCAGCAAGCGGTCGGGCTCGTCCAGCAGGCGCTCGATCTCGGCGCGAAGCTTGGGATGACGGTCGTTGACCGGCAGGGCAGCCTGGAGATAGCGGCGCAACGTTGATTGGAGTTTGCTGCCGAGGGTGATCGGGTTGCGGTCATTCATGGTGCGGGCCGGATTTGATGAGGCTTTCCCAAAGGAGGAGAAAAAAACCGAAGAGCTCCGGAGCGAGTTCTAGCAACGCGCGCACACCTGCGGCGGCGGTTTCGCTCCCGTGGGCCGCGCTGGACAACGACTCCCAAGCACCGGTGAATGCCAGACGTTTGGCGCCGGCGATTCTCGCGGTCAGCGCAAACGCGGAACAAAATTGAGGCAGCGATTCCTCGAAATTGGTTGGCGCGTTCAATTCGGGCCACGTCGAGGTCCACGCTGACCTGGGAATGAGATTCGCGCGGGCAGCATACGTGCGGACGTAATCGCGTAAATGCGGCGCCTGAGTCGCACACGTGTTGGCATGACCCAGCTTGTCGCTGGCATTCCGTTCAGCATAGCGCTGGCGGAACCGGCTCATGGCCCACGCCCAATGCTGGACGCCCAACAGTTCCGTGCGAGCGGCAGAATCGAACGAATTCCCATCATCCTTCGCCGCCGTCATCGCGCGCCAGAATCCCGGGAGATCGAATCGGCCAAGTTCGTCCACAGCTTTGCCTGTAGGGATACCGGTGCTGGCAAAGTCTCCGAAGCGGGAAACGAAATCCATGGAATAGAACTCCGGTTGATCCACCACGAACTCGGCCAGCCAATCGAAGCCATTGATCTCCGCGCATTGGGCAAGACCTGTCATCACCGGGTGCCGAACCGAGAGTCCGATATAGGTCGATGCAGGCAACGCCATGATTTGCGGCATTCGCAGGAGTCGCAGCAGGCCCGAGTGGGACCGCGACATTTCCAAAAGCAAACGAGCCGAACGCTGATCGCCCAAACGCATGGTCGCCTCCGCAGCGTTAGCGACGGCCTTGCCGAGAACATCCAACCACTTGAATTCGGTTTGGAGCGCAGAGGTCACCCCTTTCGGCCAGAGGCGATTCACGTGGTCGAGGCAGGAGACCACTGCCGCCACGGACTCCGTGTCGGTGGCGACGTTTAGCCAACGATGTTCGTCTTGTAGAGATAGCGACCACGCGGACCAAAGCGCCCGGTGAAGTCCGTTTGAAGTTGGCGACGGCTCGACGGCTACGAGGACTGCCACCGGTCGGCTGTCGGGTCCGAAAATCGGCTCGGTCGAATCGAGCGCGAAACGGCACGCTTCCAGCGTCACGAGCCACATCCCGTTTGGCCAGCCGGCGATCGGAACATCAAGTGAAACCACCGCTCCACCAGGAGGCGGGGTGAGAGATCGGTTGTGATCGCAGACTTCCAAGCGAGGGAGCCCCACCTTGGCACAATCGAACAGAGCATGACCGGAAGACGAAAACGCGAGCGGCTTGCAGGTTTCAGAACGGCCCGACACTAGATCGAATACGACGGGCCGAACCTTACGTAGGGGCTCGCGCAGGACAAACTCGAGACTGCGGTATCCATCGGAAGAATCCTTGTGCAGCAACACCGCCTGCAGTGGGCTGTGAAAGCCGACCAGAACGCGGGAGCGCCCGTTGACGATCGCCTGAACGGTGCCGCACGAAAACCTGAGTGCAAGGTCACCGAGGGAAAGGTCGATACAACCGCGCCGCGCCACTTGGCGATACGGGACGCCATCGACGCAGAGCTCCACGGGACGATTTTCATCGAGCCAAATGCGCAACCATGACTGCGATTCAGGACTGCCCGCGACCGTCGAGGCCAGCGGCAGCGGCTCAATCGTCGCCTGTGCTCCCGCGGCCTTCCGCACCAGATCGACGAATATGCCGGCGTTTCTCCAGCGCAGAATTTGACGCTCGCCACGCAGCCGGAATGCGAGCTGCCGAAATGCTATAGTTGGTGCGCTGGCCCGACATCCGCCGTCGAAGAATTCAAAGCCTGCGGAATGCGCTCGCTCCAGATTCGTCGGCGCAGAGCCCCATGAGAATTCTTCGCCGTTTGTGGTGCCGACGAGCCCCGCCCACCACCACAGCGTTCGCTGGGCCTTCCGCGTCCCGTTGTCCTCAAGCGTAATCTCGATCTGGTGTAGGCCAGCGGACAAACTACGCACGAAAGACGTTACCTCGAAGGCCGAGCCATACCAGCCGTCCGAGATTTCAGTGCTGGCGCCGACGTTGAGCCTAGAGTGAAACGAATCACAACGCACGTCCACCGACCAGTTCGTCCCTCGGTGGGGTGTCCAGGTTTGTAATTTTAAGAAGTCCCCAAAATGAACCCGATGGCCGTCGTCAGTGAGCACCGACTCCCCTTCATTCAGAATGCTAGCGAGGGTTTCGGATGCGAAGACGAAAGATTCTTCAGGCGCACCGACTGCCTCGACTGGACGGGCAGGAGTGACGGTGATGTGGGCCAGCTTCGCGTGCTCCCAATCGAGTATCTGGTTGGCCGACTCGATGTGCCAGCCTGTCGGCATGATAGCCCAATAGTCGCCGGCGGGGAGCACCGTGAGGTGGTCGCTGATTTCAACCGAACGTCGAAGACGACGGGCTCCGGCATCGAACACATGCATTGTCGCGTAGGGTTCGTGCAACTCCCCGATCTCCCACTCCCTGGTCAAGGAAAGGCTGGCGTTGAGCCCTACGGCCCGAATCGAGAGAAGGTCCTTCGTCGGCACCGAGCAAATGAAGTCCTCAGTTGCCGGCCATGCGTTCGGGCGCCCGTTGATCGACCAACTGAAACCACCGGCAAGCGTCAATCGAGAGTCTTGTCCGGGACAGACTGCCTCGATTCCGCCGAGGTCATGACGCAATCGGAGAAAAGGTGCGCGCAGTCGCGGTCCGCTATGCGACAAGGTGCGCTGCTCAAAAGCGACTGACAGCGCATCGCCGAGCTTGGGATTCACTGCACCATAGTTGCCGGAGAAAAGCACTTTGAGGGCAGCATCGGCAACATAGGGACCGGCCGGTCCCTTCAACGCCCGGCGCAGCGTGGGCGCCGTATTCCGACCCAACCGGCTAACCAACTGTTCGCACAGGACGCGGGCGGCGTCCGGCTGATCGGGATCCGGCAATTCTGCGTCACGTTCCAGACCGCGCATCGCGTCGGCGAGCCGCTTGCTGTGGCAAAGTGGAAAGCCGGCATGGAACAAGAGCGAGCCCACCAAATGGGTGCGCACAGATTGCAACTCCGTCCAAACCGGTTGTTCAAGCGTGCGACACGCACTGCGAAAAGCGCGCGTGAATGTTTCACAGTGAACATGGAGCGAAAAAGCGCCGGGGTAGCCAAGCCCCGTTGCCATTTTCGACCAGAGGGTTCCGTCTTGATATACTTCGGCTGCCGTGACTGCGATCCATAGCGCGGTGGCCGCCGGGTAGACCTCCAGGCAACGCGGCAAAGCGTCCGCTCTGTTCCGCGTGAAATCCCGCACCGCCATCCCAATGGCATCCTTTTCGACGCCGATCAGCGGCGCCAACCCAAGAAGAGGCATGGCGTCCGGAGCACGCAGGCGCTCCGACCAACGATGATTGAGAGAATCGAGCGAGGACATGGGAAGCTGGGGACCCACCCAGGATATCAAATTTAGTTGATCAATGAATCATGAGTATTCCATGTAGGTTGACTTCATAATCATGTCCGAAAAACTCCTTTCGGCTGCAGGCCTTTCGCTCGACCGTCTCGACGGATTCCTTCAAATTGTCGACGCGCGTGGCGTGAGTCGGGCAGCGGCTGGCGATCCCAACCGTCAAAGCCAACTGAGCCGGCAACTCGCGGAACTCGAAGAGTTCTTCGGTTCGAGACTGGTCAATCGAGGTCGCGCGGTCCGATTTTCCCTCACAGACACCGGCCTGCGGCTGGAGGAAATCGTGCGGCCGACATTTGCCGCGCTGCACGAACTCAAGCGCGGCGGCGCGCAAAACGGTTCGATCACCATTCGGATTGGCGCGGGCGAGAGTATTCTTTCCTGGATAGTTGTGCCTCTGCTGCCGGTGCTGCGTCAGGCATCGCCGCAGGCAAGTTTCGATCTGCTGAATCGCCGCTCCCAAGACACGTTGCGTGATATTGCGAGTGGCGCGATAGACCTCGGCATCATCGGGAGTGAGCTGCAAACGCGTAGTCTCGTGCGTCGGACTCTCGGTTCGTTTCAGCGAATGCTTGTGGTGCCTTCCGAGCTCGCTGGCGACAGGACCGACGTTCGGGCGGTGCTCAGAGACGTTCCGATTGCGATCATGGAAAGCGCGCCGGGAAGTGATCGCTCCGGCGAACGAGAATTCGGACCGAGGGAAGCGACTGTCATCGCGCGGTGTTCCTCCTACGTTCAGTTGAAGGCGATCCTCGCAACCAAAAGCTGCGCAGTGATCCTCCCTGATTTCATGGTGCCCACCGACGACCAGGGCATCGCGATTTTTCGCATCAACTCGGATCGGAGCACCAAACCTACCATCGCCGTATATGATCGCACCGCATTGCGACTCAGACCGAGGAGCCTCACCGTCATCGAGACCTTGATCGATATGCTCGCAGAATCCATGCGAATCCGCGGCGCAACAGTGGCGTCGCAACCGGCGCGGAAGCCGCGACCTTCTGTGCGAGCGAGAAAATAGAGCTGGAACTGGAATCCGGCACATCGCCATCGCCTTGTTCATCGGCTGAAGGCGAAAAGGCGATTTGAGGTAGCTATAACGAAACTGCCGGCAAGTCGAGGCGAACGGTAAGTCGCGCGATAAAGGAAATCCAGAAAACCTAGGCAACCCCTTCCGGCCGACACTCTGCGGCGCTCTGTGTCATCGCCCGTATCGACATCCTATATTCCCCCGACAATTGGCTGAACTCGCTTCGATCGGAACCGCGACGCGACGGCAGTGCCCGGCTCAATTGCGTCTGTTGTCACTCCTGGACACTTTGAGACAACACTCGTATGGCTGCGCGAAATTCACCTGACAATTTCGGCCACGCGGCTATGATTTTTGTGAGGCTTGAGAGTTCCTGTGCGCGCAGTTGTGGGTCGGCGGTTTTGGCGGCTTCGGAAGAAATTACCGCAGCGCACGCCTCCAGAAAACGGAGCATTGGTTCGATCCCAGCCCGGGCAGCCATTCGACGCGCGGTACGTTGTACCGCTTGCTCATGGCCTGCGGCCGGCAATTCCCGAAAGACATCGAGCCTGACGAGCGCTTGGCGTTAAATAGCCCTGAGCCCATCGAAGGACGCCGAGCGTGCGACTCGCCTCCGCAATCAGCCGGCAGGCGCCGAAGTTCACTCCGCCCGCAGCGCCACGATCGGATCGACCCGGGTCGCACGGCGCGCGGGGAGGTAACAGGCGATCACGGCGACCGCGGCCATGACCAATGGTACGCCGAGGAAGGTCGTCGGATCGAAGGGGCTCACACCGTAGAGGAAGTTCGCGAGCAGGTGCGTGACCGCGAAAGCCAGCACGATCCCGGCCGCCACTCCGCCGCCGGCGAGAATGAGTCCCTGGCGAATGACGTGGCGAAACACATCCGCCGCCGTCGCGCCCAAGGCCATCCGCACGCCGAATTCCTGCGTGCGCTGGCTGACGGCGTAAGCCATCACGGCGTACACGCCCATCGCGGCGAGCAGGAGCGCCACACCACCCAGCGCGAGCAGGAGAGTCGTGACCAGCCGTTGGGAGAAAAACACGGCGACCTGCGCGGCCAGCGGCTGGGTTTGCAGCAACTCGACCGCCGGATCGATCGCGTGCAGGGCTTGCCGAAGGGTCGATGCGAAGCCTTCGACCTGCCTCAGGGCAGCCGCAGCCGCGTCGTCGGTCGTGCCGCCTTCCGCTGGGTTCGAGGCGCCCAGGCGCAGGCAGAGGTTGAGATCCAACTCGGGCACGCCCTGCTGGTAGGGCAGGTAGAAGAAGCAATGGGCCGGCTCATCGAGGCGGTTGTATTTTCCGGTTGAAGTCATGCCGACAATGGTGCGCCAGCCGCCGCGCGACCAGAATCTGCGGCCAATCGGATCCTGGCCGGGCCAGAATCGTTGCGCGAATGCCTGGTTGACGATGGCGACGTTGGGCGCGGCGGCATCGTCCTGATCGGTGAAGTCGCGACCCGCCAGGAGGGGAATTCGCATCGCCGCAAAGTAGCGGGGCGAAATAATCGCGAACTCGTAGGTGGGGTCCTCGCCGGGCGGCCGCACGTAGCCCTCGACGCGCGCGTCGGCACCTTTGTCCCCGCCGAAACCGAGCGGAAACCAACTGGCGAACGCTGCTTCCTCCACCCCCGGCAGCGTGGCGAGGCGGGCTCGCGCCTGCCGGTAAAAGGCCGGTCCGGTCTCCGGCGTGTAGCCGTTCATGCCGATCTGCAGACTGGCCGTGAGCACGTGGTCGGGGGCGAAGCCGAAGTCAACCTGCCGGGCGCGCTCGAGTCCCTTCACACACAGGCCGGCACTGACGAGCATCACGAGGGCGAGCGCGATTTCCGCGACGACGAGCACATTGCGCAGCCGATGTTGCGCCGCACCACTGGCGCCGGTTCGGCCGCCTTGCTTCAAAATCGTGTTGAGATCGGAACGCGAGGCCTGCAGCGCGGGCACCAGACCGAAGGTGATACCGGTGGCCAGCGTGACGAGCACCGTCAGCCCAAGCGTCGCGCCATCGAGGTGAAATTCGAGAAAGAGCGGGACCGACAGTTTGGGCAGGAAGCAAGAGAGGAGATAGGGCAGCGACGCGATGCCCCCTCGTGCGAACAAAAGACCAAGTCCTCCGCCGAGCAGCGCCAGGAGGAAACTTTCGGTCAGGAACAACCGGATGAGACGGGTGCGACTGGCGCCGGCCGCGAGACGGATCGCGATTTCCCTTTGGCGCACGGTGGCGCGCGCGAGCAGCAGGCTGGCAATGTTGGCGGCGACAATCAGCAGCACGCCACCGACGACCGCCAGCAGCAGTCGCAAAACGGGTCCCAGGGTCGTCTGCCCGCCCCACGGAGCTTCCGAAAGGGGCAGCACGCGATGGTGGACCTCGCGGTTGGTGTCCGGGTAAGCGCGCGCGAGGTGCTCGTCGAGCGTCGCGACCGCGGCGTTGGCCTGCGCGAGGGTAACGCCAGGCTTGAGTCGCGCCAGATTGTGCCAGCCGCGCGCGCTGCGGCCGATGAGCCGCTGGTTGCGCACCTCCCAGGTCATCGACCGCGGCGCCCAGAGGTCGTAGTTGGACGGCGGCATCGTACCGTGAAACGAATCCGGCACCACGCCCACGATGGTGAACGCATGGCGGTTGAGCTCCACGGTCCGGCCGAGCACGTCCGGCGCGGCCGCAAAACGCCGGCGCCACACACGCTCGCTGATGACGAGCACCGGATCGCCGTCGGGTTTCTGATCTTCGTTCGGCAGAAATGTGCGACCGATCAGCGGCTCCACGCCCAGCAGTGAAAAATAATCGGCCGAGACGACCTGGGCGTCGGTCCATTCCGAGTGGCGATCGACTTCCAGCGCGGCCGACGAGATTTGGGAGACGATCGCACCGTCGAAAACCGTTTTCAGGGCCGCGATGTCCTGCAGGTCGTCAACCGACACGCAGCGGCCGCCGCCCTGATTCGAGGCGATGACCACGAGCCGCTCCTGTGCGGCGACGCCCGGCAGCGGTCGCAACACGAGATCGCGCAGCCAGCAAAGCACCGTGGCATTGGCGCCGATCCCGAGCGCGAGCGTGAGCACGACCACGGCGGTGAAGCCGGGATTCTTGCGCAGCGCGCGGGCCGCGAATCGCAGGTCCTGGGCGAACGTCTCCAGCGGTGGGAAGCCGTGCTCGTCGCGACACTGCTCCTGCACCTGCGTGAGGCCGCCGAAATCGCGCAGCGCCGCCTCGCGCGCTTCGTGCGGTGCGATCCCGTCGTCGATCTTTTCCTGGATCCGTCGCTCGAGGTGCTGGCGCATCTCCTCGGCCATCTCGGCCTCGAAGTTCCTCGGCCGGAAGAATCGGAACACACGGACCAGGGCCTGACGGAGCGAATTCATTGGGGAATAGGCAGAGTGAAAAATGTCATAGCCACGAAGAAGCACGAAAAATGAACCAATTCGGCTGGGTTCAAAGTGCGTCAATAGGCGCGCGCAGATTGGATCCCTTTCTTTTAGTGTTCTTTCGTGCCTCCTTGTGGCTACAGGAATATTTGAAATGCTCTATAGACCGGCGCGGGGATGTTACGCGTTCTGCATCACCTCGGCGATGATGGCCGAGAGCTGGTCCCAGTTCCGTTGCTCGGCCTCGAGCTGCTTTTGGCCGGCCTTGGTGAGGGAGTAATACTTCGCCTTGCGGTTGTTGTCCGAGGCCGACCACTCGGCCTTGATCCAGCCCTTGGCCTCCATGCGATAGAGGGACGGATAAACCGAGCCTTCTCCCAGTTTCAGCGAGTGGCGGGAAAGCTGGCCCAGCCGGTCGACGATGCCCCAGCCGTGCATCTCGCCGCGCGCGAGCACCCGCAGGATCAGCATGTCGAGAGTGCCCTGGAGGAGATCGATTTTGTCCATGGTTTCAGCTTCCTTCGACACACCTAGGGAGCTTCCTTCGAATGTCAAGGGAAGACGGAACGGACTGGCGGCGACGGAGGAAACCGATCGATCACTTCCATACGTGACCAAGCAGAATTGAACCACGAAGACACAGAGGACGCGGAGTCATCCGTTCTTACTGGATAAATCGGAAAAAACAGACGAATTCCCTGTAATCCAGGCGGTCTCATGTGAAAGGCATTTCTCCGATTCCCTCGTTACCTGCAATTATTCAAGAAAGGTCGATGGGACATCGTCCCCTACCTTTGCGCCATTTGTGCTTTCTTGCGGCCATATCTCTCCGGCAACGATCCGATGGTTCTCCCACAGGAAAACATCGCTCATCGCACGATCTCCTCGAAGAAATTTCCCCACCACGGTTATTCAATCCGACCAGTTGCAAACCCGCGGAGACCGGCCAATCGTGACGGACGATGTCACCACTCCCTCCGGTACATTTCTGCCTCTTCCTGGTCGCGGCGCTGCTCGGGGCGACAGGTGACCTCACCGCCGCAACCGGTCCTGTTCCGTCGAGCTCGGCAATCGATGCCGAGGTGCATCGCATCCTGACGGACACGCATGGCAACGGCCTGGCGCTGGCGGTGATCGATCAAGGAAAAGTGCTCTATGTGCAGGCTTACGGCATTCGCAACGCGAAGGGAGAGCCGTTGAACCCGGACACGGTGATGTACGGTGCTTCGCTGACGAAGACCGTATTCGCCTACACCGTCCTGCAATTGGTCGACGAAGGAAAGCTGCAGCTCGACACGCCCATCGCCGCCGACCTCGACCGGCCATTGCCGGAATACGGACCGGACCCGGTCTTCCCGGACAAATATGGTCCGTACAAGGACCTCGCGAGCGACCCGCGCTGGAAGCAGATCACGCCACGGATGTGTCTCAATCACTCAACGGGCTTCAGCAACTTCTGGTTCATCGAGCCGGATCAAAAACTCCATATTCACTACGATCCGGGCACGCATTTCAGCTACTCGGGCGAGGGATTCATTCTGCTGCAGTTCGTCGTGGAGCATGGGCGCCGCGACCAGGGCTTGGGTTTGGATGTCGGCGACCTCACCCACCGGCTGTTCGAACATCTGGGCATGACGCGCACCAGCCTGATCTGGCACAAAGGCTCCGACCCCAACGTGGCCGATGGCTGGGACGACCAGGGTCGGCCGCAGCCCCATGACAATCGCAAGAAAGTGCGCGCCGCCGGATCGATGAACACCACGATCACGGACATCGCCCGGTTCGCCGCCGCACTGGTCCGCGGCGACGGCCTGTCGAAGGCCGCTTACGCCGAATTGACGAAGCCCGTCCTGCCCATCACCACGCGCCATCTGTTTCCCATGTTTCAGGCGGATCTGCCGCCGGGCGAGCGCCCCAAAGGGCTGTATTCGGGGCTGGGCGTGGTCGGCTTCGACGGACCGCAGGGCCCCGGTTTCTACAAGGGCGGACACGACGGCCAGACCGCCAACACGATGGTGTACCTTCCGAAGGCGCAGCGCGCCGTGGTCATCCTTTCCAACGATGTACGAACCGAGGCCGGTTTCGCGCGCCTGGTGAAATTCATTTTGGGCGACAGCGGCGTGCCGTACGACTGGGAATACGGCGACCATGCGGGCAAGTCCGAAGGCTGATGTCAGTCCTTCGCGGCATAAAGCCGCTCCCCGGCATGAGTCTGCCTCAGTCCACCTGCCGGCCCGCCGGTCCTTCGTAGATGAGCTTCAGACCCCAATCCATTCCGTCGGGAAACCCGGGGAGCTGGATGATGCCGATCTTGCTGGCGGTGACTTTCCCCGATCCGGCGTCCTGCCACTCCCCTTTTCGCGGGTCAAACCACTGGGCGCGGTAGACGCTGTTCAGGCGCGCTCCGCGGACTTGTGAGCGAGGACAGCCCTTCTCGAAATAGGCCAGAAATGCGGACTTGTCCGGAGTTCGCGCGCAATAGGCCCAACCTTCGTAGCCGAGCACGGTTTGAGTCTTGTTGGGCGAGACCAGGTCCGACAGCGGTTCGAGATCCTGGAACTGGCGGCCGATGGAAAAGGCGAAGGTCCGGAGATTCTTCACTTCGGCGCCGGAGCGCCATTGAAAGGCGTCCCACATCTTGGTCGGCGCCGTCGGCTCGATATCCGCACCCCAGATGCCTTCGGCGCCGTAGACGTGCCCCGCCAAGCCGCCCGAAAGAAAACATCCGTACAATCCCGAGCGGCAAAACTGGTTGTCCTGGTCCGAGCCACCTTCCGCTCCGAGCTTGTAGTTGGCCGCTCCGGCGCCGCGGTTGTCCTTGTAGCCGGCATAGTACGGCTCGCCGTTAAGTCCGGGCGTTGCGGGCGCGTGATGGAAAATCTCGGTCAGATACCAGTAATTGTTGTGCTCCCTCATGTTTCCGATCTGGTGCAGCGTCACCCAGGATCGGTCGCCCCAGTTTTCCAGCGTCGAGGGATTCGCGTTGGCCGACAGCAGCGTGCCGAACGGCGGCGGACCATACCGCTCCTCCACGAGATGGATTGCGTTCGTGTAGTCGTCGGGACTCACCGTCTCGTCGATGATGTCCAGGTGCACGGGACTCAGCACCGTGATGTTGGCCTGATAGCGACTCCAGATGTACTGGACGTAGCGGGCATAGGATTCCGGCCAGCCATAGTATTTGTACCAGCACAGGCCGGAGTCCCGCCGCGAAGCCTCGATGAATGGCACGAATCCGTTGGCATTGAGATAGTCGATCTTCCGGTCGAGATATTTGAAATACTCCGGGTTGATCCGGTTCATGTCCGGAAAATACGTCTCGTAGCCGGGGACCTTGCCCGGAAACAGAAATGGGCGCCCACCCTCGTTATCCATGTTCTTCGCCGTCCCGCGCCCCTCGTTGCTCGGCGCGGCGGTGCCGAATTCGACCCATGCCGAACGGATGGTCGTTCCATCGGCCGCATGAAACAGCCAGGGCTTGTCGTCGACTTTCCAGTTCGGAAACGCGGCGATAATGTTCACCCAATTGTATCCCTGCGCCTTTCGGAAACGGACGTAGTCCTTGAATCCCGCCGCCGGGCCGATCGGTCGCTCCCGGTCATCGTCGAACCACGGAAAGCGGTTCGTGCCGGCAGCGTACCACGTGTCGCCGATCGCGAGGTAGGGCGTGCCATCGGCGAACTCGAGCGCATGTCCGTTTCCGGTCGGGCGGACCATTCCCCGGCGCAGCGGATTGGTCTCGAGTTCCGCGGAACTCCAGGGAGTTGCGTCCAAGTCGCCCTTGAGCCCCGTCAGCCCCGGATCGTCCGTGTTCGATCCGGTCGTCCACGTCCAGTGGCCCGGCACGGTGGCGAGAAACCGCACACGGTACGTTTGCCCGCCATCCCAGAATCCATAGACGCGTTTCGCGAAGCCGGGTCCCCGGAGGTCGAGCCACACCACCACGTCCACGTACGGGTTCTCATAGGTTCGCCGGGCGGTGAGAGTGATCTCCTGCTTCTCCCAGACATGCGTCGGCCCGGCTTCCAGGGAAGTCAGCGCCATTGCACAGGTGACGACCAAGCTCAGGAGTATTTTCATGGTTCCAGCAGACGCGTCCAAGGCCCAGGGAGTTGTCGAACAATATTCGACCAGTGTGTGAGGCGGCGGACCGTGAGCAATGACTTTGCCGGATTCACGCGATTGAAAGTTGGAAGTTGAGGGTTGAGGGACCGAGCCCCGGCGGGAGCCGCGCCTCGGGAAAATCGGACGGGGCGATTGGGTTGGGATTGAGAACGGCGACGGCGGAGATTTGATCGGGCGCAATCCCCCGCCCCATGCTTCGCCTTCTTGTCATTGGACTATTCGTTTCGTCGTCGGTGTTCGCCGGCTCGCTCGAGCTGCGTTACGATCGGCCGGCAACCGAGTGGACCGAGGCGCTGCCGGTGGGCAACGGCCGTTTGGGTGCCATGGTCTATGGGCAGCCCGCTCATGAACTTCTTCAACTCAACGAGGCGACGCTGTGGTCCGGCCGGGGGCCCGGCCGAAAAACCAACAATCCCGACGCCAGGATCGCGCTGCCCGAAGTCCGCGCCGCCGCGCTCGCCGGCGACTATGTCAAGGCTACGGAACTTGCCCATCGCATGCAGGGCGCCTTTTCCGAGGCCTACATGCCACTGGGTGACTTGCATCTCGAATTCTCCGGCACCAAGTCAGTCACCGACTACGAACGCACGCTCGACCTCGACCGCGCCATCGCCACCACCCGCTACCGCTGCGGTGGCGCCACATTCACGCGGGAGGTCTTCAGCAGTTTTCCCGATCAGGTCATCGTCGTGCGCCTGACCTGCGACCAACCGGGCAAGATTGGATTCACGATTTCGGGCGACAGTCAGCTTCGCCATGCGGTCAGCACCGATGGACTCGACACACTGCGCGTCACCGGGCGCGCGCCGGTTCACGCCGACCCCAGCTACCATCAGTCGGCCCATCCCATCGTGTATGACGACGGCCCGAATCCCGAGGGAACCGCCTTCGACCTGGAAGTGCGCGTTCTCACTCACGGTGGACGCGTGGTGGCCGGCGGCTCGTGGCTCAAGGTGGAGAAAGCGGACGACGTCGCCCTGCTCGTCTCCGCCGCGACCAGCTTCAACGGTCCGTTCAAGTCGCCCGGTCACGAAGGACGCGATGCCACCGCGCTGGCGCGCGAGGCCCTGGCCCAAGCCGCGAAACCAGGCGTGGCCGAACTGCTGGCCCGACACGTGGCCGACCACCAGGCGTTGTTCGGACGGATGACGCTCAACCTCGGGTCGTCGCCCGAAGCCGAGTCACTCCCCACCGATCGCCGACTGGCTCGCCTGGCCGAGGGAAAGCCCGATCCTGGCCTGCCAGCGCTGCTCTTTCAGTATGGACGCTACCTGATGATCGCCTGTTCCCGCCCCGGCGGACCGCCCGCCAACCTGCAGGGGCTCTGGAACAACTCGATGCAGCCGCCGTGGAGTTCGAACTACACGCTGAACATCAATACGGAGATGAATTACTGGCCGGTGGAGGTCGCCAATCTGCCCGAGTGCCATGAGCCGCTGTTCGATTTCATTGGCGAATTGGCGGTCAACGGGAGCGAGACGGCCCGGATCAACTACGGTACGCACGGCTGGGTGGCCCACCACAACTCCGATCTCTGGGCGCAGACGTGTCCGGTCGGCGATTTTGGTCACGGCGAACCCCGCTGGGCCAACTGGCCGATGAGTGCCGGCTGGCTGGCGCGTCATCTGTGGGAGCACTATGCCTTCGGGCGCGACGAGAAATTCCTCCGGCAAACGGCGTGGCCGCTGATGCGCGGCGCGGCGGAGTTCTATCTCGATTGGCTGGTCGACGACGGTCGCGGCCACCTCGTGACGGCGCCGTCGACCTCGCCCGAACTCGATTTCACCACGCCCGACGGCAAGCACGCCGACGTCGCGGTGGGCTCGGCGATGGACATGGGAATCATCCGCGACCTTTTCCGCAATTGTCGGGAGGCCGCCAGGGTTCTTGGCCTCGACGACGACGTCACTCGCCGGATCGCCGCAGCCGAGCCCAAGCTGTTGCCGTTTCAGGTCGGAAGCCGCGGCCAGCTGCAGGAATGGAGCGGCGACCTTCTGGAGTCCGATGTTCATCATCGGCACACTTCCCACTTGTACGGTCTTTATCCCGCGCGGGAAATCACTCCGGACATGCCGGAGATTTTCGCCGCCGCGAAAAAGTCGCTCGAGATTCGCGGCGACGACGGCACCGGCTGGGCGCTCGGCTGGCGGATCAATCTCTGGGCGCGACTGCGCGACGGCGACCATGCCTACGTTTTCGTGAAGAACCTCCTGCGGCCCGTCGGAGGTGTTTCGGCGATCAACTATGCCCGGGGTGGCGGCGTGTATCCGAATCTTTTCGACGCGCATCCGCCGTTCCAGATCGATGGCAATTTTGCCTTCACGGCCGGCGTCTGCGAAATGCTCCTGCAAAGTCAGCTCGGGACGATCGACCTCCTGCCCGCGCTGCCGTCGGCGTGGCCCGAGGGATCAGTGACGGGCTTGCGTGCCCGTGGCGGCTTCGAGGTCGATCTCGCCTGGAAGGACGGCAAGCTTACCTTGGCAACGGTGCGCAGCGTGAATGGCACCGGCGGAGTCGTGCGATACGGCGGCAAGACCATCGAGCTCGGACTGAAACCCGGCAGCAGCCGAACGATTCGCGGCGACTGATCCGGACGGACCACCTTATTCCCGCCGTCAGCCCCACCGAAAGAAACCGCACAAGGTGCGCCCTTGCGCCCTTTTGCGGCCCATTCATTTGGACGGATCGATGAGGACATCGATCCCTACCGCGGCCAGGAAAAGGCCGGAGAAAAGTAGACGTCGCGCGAGGGTCTTTCAACCCTCGACCGGACCGTGCGACCGGAAGCCGCCGGGGCGTCCGTTATCGATGCTCCTCGTACGTGATGTCGATCTTCGCGGTGAAGGCCTTCTTCTTCGCCAATCCCTGGAAGCGGACGCTGTGCGTGCGCTCGTCGTAGATGTAGCCGTTCTCCGGATCGGCCGCGATCTCCTGGCCGTCGACCAGCACCTTGAGACTCTTCCGGTAGAATGTGGCCCCGGGACCGACCGGATCGAGCGCCACCGCGACGGTATCGGCGATGCGGTCGCCGAGCGCGGCCAGCGGACCGGAAAAGTCACTCTCGATGTTCAACACCGTGCCCCCGGTCAGCTCCGCGGCGCGCCGGTGCGAGATGTTGGCCGGTGACACCACGGCATCCATCTCGATCTGTCCGCGCCGGTTGCCCTTCACGATGATGAACGGCCGCAACACCCAGTAGTTGATGTAGCCGTCGAGGGTCTGGCGTTTCTCCGAATTGCTCTCGTTGTATTCCTTCAGCAGGTCCGGCAGCTTGCCGTTCTCAATCCACTCGGCCTTCGGGGGCGAGCCGTTCGGCTGGTCCTTCCAGACCGCCATGCGGGTCTCCTCCTCATCCATGAAATACACCACGAACGTCGTGGCGTCCGGCCGCAGGAACGTGTGCTGCTTGTTGTAGAAGCCCGCCACGAAATTGTAGACGGCCGTGAACGCCGTGCGATTGCTGTCGCCGTTCGTGCCCACCTTCACGAGCTCGGCAAAAACGCTGTCGGGGGTGTCCGGTGTGACCCACGGCTGGTCGAGCTCCGGCAGCGTCACCAGTTCGCCGTTGCTCGCCACGTGCTTAGTGACCTTTTTCGGCTGCCCGTCGCGATCGAGCACCGGCCGGCCCGCCCGGTCGAGATCGACCCCCTTGACCTTCTTGTAGTGGTCCGAATCGGCGTTGACGAAATCGGTCGTCAACACGCCGATGCGATAGTCGAGCTTGTGCTCGTCGAACAGCTGCCGGAACCGGCGGAGATTCTCCGCAATGCGCGCCTGGTGCGGCGCCATCGACGGCGAATTGTTGATCACGAACACGAGATCGACCTCGCGGCTCTTGGAACGATCGACGGTGATGTGTTTCAGGTCGCGGATCGGCTCGACGTCGATCGTGATGACATTCCCCACCCCGAGGGCGGTGTTGTTTTCGTCGAACGTGTAATATTTGAACTCGTCCTTGCCGATGAAACCCGGGTTGGGCTCGTAGGTCAGCTGGCCGCTGACGCGGTCGAGCTTGGCCGACCCGTTCTGCGGCTTCGCCTTGTCGTCGAGCACATAGGCCACCTTGGCGTTGGTCACGGCGGCCCGGGCCTCGGGGGTCATGAAGTCCTCGTGGCTGGGGAGTTTTTGCGTGACCATTGTGTTCGGACGCGTCGTCACCTCCACCGGGCGCGCACTCAGTTCGGCGGCGGCCTTGACCACAAAATTGTCGAGGATGAGCGGCGGCGGCGACTTCACGTCGATCACCACCTTGTTCTGAAACACGACTCCCGTGGTCTCGTTGCGCACGGTGTAGGCAAAGCCGTCGTCGCCGATGTAACCATCCTTCGGCCGGTAGGCGAAATAACCGAGATGGGCCGTCTTGTTCCTGAAAAAGTCAGCATCTTCGCCGCCGGCGAGACCCACCATTCCGAACACGGGATCCTCCGTGATGGTATAGACGAGCTCGCCGCCGTTCTCGGTGTGGGTGATTTCCGGCGGAACGACGAGCTGGCCGTGCACGCCCTGGCCGCCCTCAACCACGAGTTTCATCGGCTGCGACGAAACGATCACGTTGGCGTTGGCCGCATTCTTCTGCTCCGTCGCGGGAGCAGCCGCCGGTGCACCATCGTCCGCAAAGGCGACGCCCGAGAGCGTCAAGGCCAGGCACAGCGTGCACAGCCACACGGAGAACTTCTGGGCAGATTTCATGGGATTGAGAAGAGTGTGCCGGCCCGCACCGACCACGTCCAACACGTTTCGACCCGTTGTATCCGGTTTGTTCCCCATGGTCTTCGCGGAAGCCGATGCAATCCATTGACCATAGATTTCGTGGAAGACACGGATGAATCGCGGCGTAAAGCCGCTCCTACAGGTCGGGTCGCGTGAGTTCGCCGGGATCTATCGCGCCAGCGCGGCCGCGATTGCCGAGGTGAGCGACTCGTGCGTAAACGGCTTCAGCAGCGGACCAATCAACTTGAGACGCGCAATATCCTCGGCCGCCGCCGCACCTTCGAATCCCGTGCACAGGATGATGGGCAAATCGGAATGAAGGGCGCGGACCGCCCGGGCCAGTTCCACGCCGGTCAGGTTCGGCATCGTGAGATCCGTCACGAGAAGATTGATGTCCAACGGGCCCTGCTGCAGGGCGCGCAGCGCTTCCGCCGGATCGCGAAATCCCGTCACCTGATAGCCGGCACGCCGCAAAATGGCCATGGCGACGTCGAGCACGATCTGATCGTCGTCGACGACCACGATCGATTCGCCCCTCCCCTCGCCCGCGCGCAGCGGATTCGCGGCCGGCTTCGAGGATTCGTCGTCCTTGACGGGAAAATATACGCGAAAGGTCGTGCCCTTGCCGACTTCGCTGTAGACGGTGATATCGCCCTCGTGCGCCTGCACGATGCCATAGACCACCGCGAGCCCCAGGCCCGTGCCTTTCTCCGGGCCTTTCGTCGTAAAGTAGGGTTCGAACACGCGCGCCAGCGTCGCCGGGTCCATGCCGCAACCCGTGTCGCCCACGCTGAGGCGCACGTACCGGCCGCGTCGCAGCTTGGGTGCGAGGCGAACGACCTCCTCGTCCAACACCACGGTTTCCTGCCGGATCGTGAGGACGCCGCCCTTCGACTCCATCGCGTGAATGGCATTCGTCACCAGGTTGAGCAGAATCTGGTGCAGTTGCGTCGCATCCGCCAGAATGCTCGGACTCGTGGAGGGAAGAATGGCCCGGATCTCGATCGAGGAAGGCGTCGACGCCTTCAACAGATCGAGCGCCTCGCGCACGACGGTCTCGAGATGGGTGGGCTTGCGTTCACTCGCCCGCTTGCGGCTGTAGGTCAGGATTTGCCGCACCACGTCGCGCGCGCGATTCGAGGCGAAGAGCACATTGCGCAGGTAAACCTGCAGGGGACTGCTCTCCTCCAGGTCCAGTGCCGCGAGCTGGGCGTTGCCGATGATGGCCGTGAGGATGTTGTTGAAGTCGTGGGCAATGCCTCCGGCCAGCGTGCCCAGCGCCTCCATCTTGCGCGCCTGCGCGAGATGACTCTCGAGTTTTTCCTTGGCGGCGGCACTCGCCTGTCGCTCGGCCATCAGTTGGTTGACCTGGCGAAGGCGCCACAGGTGGACGGCCAGCGCGAGCAGGAAGATGGCCATCACCGCCAGGGCGCGACACCACCACGTCTGCCACAGTGCCGGTTCCACCTCCAGGTCGAGCGCGGCCGCCGTCGGCTGGCCCCAGATGCCGTCACTGTTCGTCGCCCTGATCCAAAAATGATAGGATCCGGGGTCGAGGTTCGTGAAGGTGACTTCGTGCTGTCCCCCGATCTCGGTCCATTGGTCGCTGAATCCCTCGAGACGATAGGCGTAGCGCGTGCTCCGCGGCATCGAGTAGTCCAGCGCCGAGAATTCGAGCGAAAGAATCTTGTCGTTGGGCTTGAGTGCGAGCCGGGTCGGCAGCGACAAGGGTGCCGCGCCGCCCACCGGTTCGTTGAGCACGCGGATCGCCGTCATGACGACCTTCGGCATCACGCGACTCGGCTGAATCGTGGCGGGAGTAATGTCGTAGTAACCGTCGACACAGCCGAAAAGCACGTGTCCGTTGGGAAGCCGGTAGCCGGCATTCTGATGGAAGCGCAGGCTTTGCAGCCCGTTGGACTGGTCGAAATTCTGGACCGTGCCCTGCGCCGGCCAGATGCGGGAAATGCCCCGGTTCGAGCTGATCCACACCGAGCCCTCCGCGTCCTCCACCACGGCATTGACGACACTGCTCGGCGGCCCGGGGAATTTGCGGAACGACTGGCTCGCCGGATCGAATAGATTGAGGCCGCCTCCGATCGTGCCACACCAGACCGCGCCCCCGGGCGCCGGCCAGAGCGAGACCACCAGATTATTGCTGAGACTGCGAGGGTCGCTCTCCGAATGGACAAACCGGGTGGCAGTGCCCGAGGCAGGATCGAGAAGAGCGAGACCACCCAGTCCGCCCGTCCAGACGCGACCCGTCGGCTCGACCAGCAAGGCCCGCAACTCCGGGTGGCCCAATTCGGAAATCCAGTGCTTGCGGACGCGACCCGTGTCCCCGTCAAAAAGATCCAGGCCATTGCTGGTCGCCAGCCACACCTGGTTGCCCGGACCGGGCCCGATGGCCCACACCTCGTCGTTCGCCAGCGAATCCGGTGCGCTCGCGTCGTGGCGATAGACGGTGAATTTTTCCTTCTTCACATCAAAATCGGCGATGCCACCCCGATACGTCCCCGCCCATAGGTGACCGGGTCGGCCGGTTTGCAGGGCGAGGATCGGCACCGAATTCTCCACCGCGGAAGGAAAACGATACTGCGTCTGGTCTCCCGTGACCTGGTCGACGCGCGTCAGCCAGCCGGTTTCGGTGCCAAACCAGTACGCGCCATTTTCATCGCGAACAAAGCCCGTCACCGGATCGTCGTTCGCGGCCGCCTCACCCGCCGCGCCGCGCGAGAGATGGACAAAACCCGCGCGCGGCGGGTTGAGAATATTCACGCCACCCTGAAAGGTGCCGATCCAGAGGCCGCCATCGTGATCCTCATAAATCGAGCGCACGACGTTCGAGCTGAGCGACGCCGCGCTCCCCTCGGAATGCGGGTGCGGAACGAAGCGGCCGGATTGCTCATCATAGCGCAGCAAGCCGCCTCCGTCAGTGCCGACCCAGACCGTGCCGTTTCGGTCCACCGCCACGCTCGTCGTCAGATCCGTCGGAAATCCCGACGTCGCGGCCGACGCCTTGCGAAAGGCGGTGAATTTTCCCGTGCGGGGATCGAGCCGGTTCAGTCCGCCGCCATAGGTGGCCACCCAGATGCTGCCGTCGGCGTCCTCGGCCAGCGACCAGACATTGTCGTCGGCAATGCTGGCCGGATCGCCCGACGTGTGATGAAAATGCCGGAATTGATCGGCGAACCCCGGAACCGGGTCGAAAAGTTCCACGCCGGCGTTGCTGGTCCCGACCCAGATGCGGCCCGCGCTGTCGCACATGACCGAAGTCAGCATGAAGCTCGCGATGCCCCGCGGCTCGGTGGCGACCGGCGTGTACGAGCGGAACTCCGTCGCGCCCGGCGCGAGTTTGAGCAATCCGCTTCCCCCCGAAGCCACCCAGATGCCACCGTCGTGATCTTCAGTGATCCCGTTGACCTGATCGTGAATCTCCTTAACCGGAATGAACCGACCGGTATTTTTTTCGAGCCGGCAAAGGCCGGTGGCGGTTCCGATCCAGAATCGGCCCGCCCGATCCTCGAAGAGCGAATAGATGACATCGTCCGTCAGACTGGTGTCATCGCCGATCCGGTGCTTGTAGACCACGAAGCGATATCCGTCGTAGCGGTTGAGGCCCTCCTCCGTTCCAATCCAAATAAAGCCGTCGCGGTCCTTGAGCACCGCCTGCACGTTGGCCTGCGACAAGCCCTGTTCCGTCGACAAATGGGAAAAGCGCACCGCCGGCGCGGCCGAAAGCCGCGTGGCCAGCAGTCCCAGGAGGGCGAGCCAATGCCCAAAACGCCGCACGGGGGACGAACACAAACGCACGCGGGCATGGGTATTGCCTCCATCGGTTCGACCGAAAGCGATGGTTCGACGTCGGCGGGCAGCCAAGAATCGAGGTGAGAGGAGGTTGACCAAGCGGGATCGCTCCAATCTCAATCGGCGGGTCGGGAACCAACTTGACCGCGATCTGGCCTGTGCTCCGCCGGGAGAACCTTCGAAACGATCCCGGCGAGGACGTTCATGACCTGACTCTTATAACCGGAAACCGTGGCAGCCGACGAGACCTTTCCCTGCCAGGGGCCTTCCGCCAGTAGCTAGTCGCTTCTTTCTATTGCGGGAGAGCCACTTGAGAATCTCTCCGCAAATCCATGGCGATCACAAACGATTCCCGCGCCAAGCCATTTTTCTCGAGGAATGTGTTCAATGAGTCGTAGGTTGCAGTTTGGAACCCCGAGGCATCCTCGTCATCAGTTCGGATCGATTTCATAAAACCGGCGCCGACTGACCGCAGCAGTCCGAGCCGGATCCTGGTCGGCTGGAAATAGTCGCGGATATCGGCGTCAATCCGGACCGGATCGTTGGTCTGATAAATCGCGGCCACACAGATCTTGAGCACGTGCGTGACGCAATTGTCGTAACGGTCGACCCACGGATTCGCGAAAAGGTTGTATTCGGGATGATAGAGTGCGCGATAGGTCGGCGATCGGATGACCGCCAGAATGCGACGCTGCAGTTTCACGTCCGGAACGCAGACCGCGACATCCGGCTCCGCGACGCCGGCAATAAAATCGTAGGTGAAGTCCTGCTTCAGGAAACTCCGGTCATCGTGGTCCGGCGGCCGCTGATACAGATTATAGGTCGTGTAGGTATGGAAAATGGAACCGTCGGTTCCGCGCACCGCTTCAAAAACGACAAAGGCGACGTGCGTGTACCGGACTCCACGCGGCAATTCCGAACGGGGCCGGCCCGTGCGCGCGAGAATGCCCACGTTCACCGAACGCCGATCGAGCTCATCGTTGACCTTGAGCGCGAAGTCGCGAATCGCATCGGCGCCAAACTTTTCGACGCCAACCCGATCATCCGCGCTGGCACCCGCATGGACCGTCGACCCGACGAGACAAGAAGCACCCGCGAGTGCGACCAGGGCCAGAAGAGGTCCGTGCCGCGAAGGAGATTCCGGGATCGGCCGCATGGACCCATCTCACGTCTTCGCCTGAAATGCTTCCGCGGGCGAGGGATCCTTCGTTTTAACCGTCGGTGCCTTCGCCGGCACGCATTTTTCGCGGTCGAGCGGAGGACGTTTGCCCGGTCCGCCGTTGGCGAAATCCCAGACCTCGTCGCCGGCCTTGGTGGCCGAGCTCCCCACGTGGACCAGCGATTCGCCCGTGGCGGTGGTGACGGCTCCGCTCATCCACAACGGGATGGCCGCCACACCGCCGGTGAGTTGACCCAGCGCCACTGCCGAATTGCCCACGGCACGAGAGGCGTCGCCCGAGGCTGCCCGAAGATGATCGAGGGGGGCCGATTGCGCCGACAAGACGAGCGCGCCTCCGAAAACGGCCAGCGCCCCGCCGAGGAACTTGAGTGAGTTTTTCATGGCGGCGACAGAATACCTGAAATCCGAAAGGCGCCGTTAATCGATAAATCCAATGGCCGCTATCGATCGGATCGATGCATCGTCGCGATGCTCCCGGCTTTCATTCTCATCACGCCATTTGTTGTCTGTCTGTTGTCTGCCGCTCACAGCTCGCCGTCCCGCCTGACCTATGGCCGCAGCCGTAATTCGCCCGATGGTGAGCGCCGTGTTCGTGGCTATCGTCTCGGATATGAAAGCCGTTCGCATTCATTCCTTCGGCGGGTCCGACGTCCTTCAAGTCGAGGAGGTCGCCACGCCCAAACCCGGACCGGGCGAAGTCCTCGTCAAGGTCCGCGCCGCCAGCGTCAATCCGGTCGATTTCAAGATCCGTTCCGGCCAGCACCGCTCGACGAACCAGAAAACGCCCATGACACTCGGCCGCGACATTTCCGGCACCGTGGCCGCGGTCGGGCCCGACGTGAAAGGAGTGAAGGAAGGCGACGAGGTCTTTGCGCTGCTGGACTGGAATCACGGCGGCAACGCCGAGTTCGCCATCGTCAAGGTGGACGGAATCGTGCCCAAACCGTCGTCGCTCGATCACCCGCATGCGGCCGCGGTGCCGCTTGCGGCCATCACCGCCTGGCAGGGTCTGTTCGATCACGGGAAACTCAAGGCCGGCGAACGCGTCCTGATTCATGGCGCGGCGGGCGGCGTCGGACACTTCGCCGTGCAGTTTGCCAAGGAACGCGGCGCGACGGTGATCGTGACGGCCAAAGCCGAGGACATGGATTTTCTGGGCAAGCTCGGGGCCGACGAAGTGATCGACTACAAGAAGGAGCGATTCGAGGACAAGGTGCGCGACGTCGATCTCGTCCTGGATCTGATCGCGGGCGACACGCAGCAGCGTTCCTGGAAGGTATTGAAACCCGGCGGCCGCCTGGTGTCCGCGCTGGGGTCGCCGCGCGAGGACGAAGCGCGCAAGCACAACGCGGTTGGCAAGGGTTTCATGGCCGAGCCGAATCGCGAGGAATTGCAACGGATCGGAAAGCTGATCGACGACCGGAAGGTGAAGGTCATGGTGCAGAAAACGATGCCGCTCAGCCAGGTCCGGGCCGCGCACGATCACCTCGAGAACGATCACATTCAGGGGAAGGTCGTGTTGACCGTGGCGTAGACGCGGCGGAAAACCGAAGCTCGGAAAAATTGGCGGCTGAAAATTTCCGCCGAAAGCCCGGAGATGAACCGCGCGGCCCGGACCGCGACTACTTCGCTTCCGTTCCCCTCACCCGCATGGCGACGGTGTAGATCGATTTGCTTGCGGTGATGAACAACGTGCGACGATCCCTGCCCCCGAAGGTCAGGTTGGCGGTCCACGGCTCGGGAATGTCGATGTGCTCGATCTCCTGACCGGCGGAATTGAAAATCGTGACTCCGTGTCCCGTCAGGTACACATTGCCCTCGTCGTCGATCGTCATTCCGTCCGACCCGAGGGCACAGAAGAGCTTTCGTTGCGTCAGCGAGCCGTCCGGCGCGATCCGATAAATGTAAGTCCTGTTCGCGCCGATGTCCGCGACATACAAATGCGAACCGTCGGGCGTTCCCACGATCCCGTTCGGCTTCACAACGTCCTGCTCCACGACGCGCACCCTGCCGGTCGGGCGATCGAGAAGGTAGACATATTCACCCGGCTGTTCGCGCTCCGGACGCCGGTCCCAGTAGTTGCGCGGGTAGAGGGGATCCGTGAAATAGATCGCCCCTCCGGGCGCCACCCACACGTCATTCGGGCCGTTGAGCCGGTGCCCGGCGAAATCCCGCACCAGGACCGTGATCGTCCGGTCGGGTGCAATCGACCACAGTTCGTTTTTCCCGTCGGCGCACGTGAGCAAATTGCCCGCGCGATCGAAATGGGTGCCGTTCGAGCGCCCCGCCGGCTGCAGCCAGTCGGCCAGGGAGCCGTCGACTCCGTAGCGCACGATCCGGTCGTTGGGCTGGTCGGTGAAGAAAACGTTGCCGTCGCGATCCGCCGACGGTCCCTCGGTGAATGAAAACGTGGCGGCGAGGCGGACGGGCCGGGCTCCCGGAGCGGTCACTTCCGTCGCGGCGGCCAGCGAACCGAGCGAGGCCGCGAGCAGGACGCCGGTCGTCAGAAATTTCATGTTGGGGTGCACCGTTCGCGAGCGCCCCGGGCGGCACAACGGTGTTCCTGCTCACACGATGGACCGCGTGGCTCGAAAAGCACCGCGCCAATTTGGCTGTTCGCCCCCGTTGATCGGCGGCCCGCCGCTAAATCCCCGCAGCTCGCGGATTTTTCCGGACGGGTCCTGGCGTTTTCCTGCTGATTTTGTCCCTTGGTTTTCATCCACGTCTATTGTTGGACTATAACGTTAGACTAAGGCGGCCTTTGCCGTTCGACGGCGCATCGCCTTCTCATCGCGCTTCCGGCCCGCCCCAGCCGTCTCCCCCTCGTTCCCACGGCTTCCCGAGATCAGTTTCGATCGAATCCCGCGCGTTCGCTACCGCCTTCCGGCAGCCGCGGCGCGCATTGGTTCGGTCCGACCCCCACCATGACAATACATCCCGCAAGGACTACGCTCGCCGCGCTCACCCTCCTGGGCTGCGCGTTGCGCCTTCCCGCACAGACAGCCGCCGCGACCACTCCGCCGGCGGATAAAGACAAGGACGTCGTCGTGCTGTCGCCCTTCGTGGTCGACGCCGACGAAGGTTCCGACTCGTACAAGGCCACCGACACCCTCGCTGGCACCCGTACCCGCACCAACCTGAACGATCTGGGCTCGGCCATCAGCGTCGTGACCTCGAAGTTCATGTCGGACATCGGCGCCACCAATGCGCAAAGCCTGTTGCAGTACACCACCAACACTGAAGTGGGCGGCCTGTATGGCAATTTCGGCGGCATGGGCAACAACTCCACCATTTCGGAGAGTTCGCGCCTGCTGCAGCCGGACAACGACACGCGCGTCCGCGGTCTCGCGGCCGCCGACAATACGCGGAATTATTTCCTCACGGACATTCCGTGGGACAACTTCAACGTCGACCGCGTCGACATGCAGCGCGGCCCGAACTCGATGCTGTTCGGCAATGGCAGTCCCGCCGGCATCATCAACACCAGCCTCAACGACGCGATGTTCCGCGACGCCGGCAAGATCGAGTTTCGCTTCGACCAGTACGGCAGCCTGCGCTCGCTGCTCGATGACAACGTCGTGCTGATTCCGGATCAACTGTCGATCCGCGTCGTCGGTCTCGATGACCGCGAAAAGTTCCGCCAAGAGGGCACCTACAACAACCAGAAGCGCGCCTATGGCGCCGTGCGCTGGGACCCGAAGTGGTTCGAGGCCGCGGGCGGCCATACCGACATCCGGATCAACGACGAATACGGTGACGTGAAATCGCGCAATCCGCGCACGCTCCCTCCGCTCGATCAGATCACGCCCTGGTACAACAATCTCAACCAGCTGACGCTGAACCCGTATGTCGCGCACCAGACCAATGGCATCGCGGGCGGCCAGGGCTCACCCAACTTCAATCCCTGGATCAACGGTGCCCGCGGCCGTGAGTTCTGGTCCGATCCCGTCGCCACATTCACCGGCAATGGTGTCTCGACGGCCGACAACTACACGGAGTCCTACGATCTGGGCACCGTCTACGGCATCGGCGTCACGAACAACTCCGACCATTCGCAGCCCACGCGCACGACCTTCCCCGTCACCGGTGCGATCCCCGGCGGCGTGGCGTTCGCGCAACCGGTCGGAATCGTCACGTATTCGCAGTATGCGACCTTTGCCGGCCTGCCCGGCGCGCAATACGGCGCGTACCGCGACAAGATGCTGACCGATCCGTCGATCTTCAATTTCTATGATCAGACGCTCGACGGCCCGAACACCCACCAGTGGCAGCATTGGAACGGTTTCAACGCGGATTTCTCGCAGACCCTGTTCGACAACCGCATCGGCCTCGACCTCGCCTACTACACGGAAAGGTTCGTTTCCGGCGGCGAGAATTATCTCAACGACCAGAATTACGCCATCGCGGTCGACGTCAATTCGGTGATGCCGAATGGCGCGCCGAACCCCAATGTCGGCCGGCCCTACATCGAAACCGACGACGTCTACGGCAACTCGGAAAATCAGAACCGGCGCACCTCGTGGCGGGCCATCGCCTTCGGCGACCTGCGGGGCAGCGATCTATTTTCGAACAAGACGCTCCAGAAAATCTTCGGCGACCATCATTTCACCGGCGTCGTGTCGCAGGACACGCTCGACACCACCTCGAAGTCGTGGTCCCGCTGGGATGCCGATGAGTCCTGGCTGGCCAATGTCGGCGGCTCGCAGTCGCTCAACGGCGGCTCCCGCAACGTGGATGTGATCAGCTACATCGGGCCCAGCCTGCAGGGCACCAGTTCCGCCTCGGGACTGAACCTCAATGGTCTGACCACGATGCATGTGCCGATCGAGACGCCATCCGTGGCCTATTTCGACTCGCACTGGAACCATCCGCTCGATCCGACCGCGGCCGGATATGTGGACCCGAACGCACCGTACACGCTGCCGATCGCCACCGCCGCCTACGGCACGCAGCCCGGCGACCCGGCCCTGCTCGGCAACCAGTCGCAGAACCCCGCCAACTATATCGGCTGGACCTCCGCGAACACCAAGCTCCTCAATGCCGACAACGGAGACATCAAGGACCTATACTTCGCCGGCAGCAAGACCCGGAGCCAGGTGACGTCCGAAGCCTTCAGCTGGCAGGGCTACATGTTCGACAACACCGTGATCCCCGCCTTCGGCTGGCGCAAAGACAAGGTCACGCTCGCCGCCAGCGCCGCTCCGTACATCGACGCGGCCCAGGGGCTCGTTGACCCGGACAACTACGGTTCCGGTCCGACGCAACTGACCGACACCGAGGACAGCCGCACCTGGTCAATCGTGGTTCACACGCCGTCGTTCCTGAAGAAGCACCTTCCGAGCGGCGTCGATATCAGCGTGTTTTACGACAAGAGCTCCAACTTCCAGGCCCAGTCGATCCGCAAGGATTTCCTCGGCAATGGAATTCCTGACGCGACCGGCACCACGTACGAGCGCGGCTTCACCATCTCGGCCCTCGATGGCAAGATCGCCTTCAAGGCCAACTGGTACGACACGAAGGTCCAGAACGCCTCGCTCACCGGCAATCAGCTGGGCAGCAATTCCTACATGCTCTACCTCCTGCCCACGTGGGCGGCGGCGCATGCCGAAGTGCTGTACGCCGGCCTGACCAACCAGAACATCAATGGCGTCAGTGTCCAGGGCGAGCCGTGGTTCTGGGATTACTCGTCGCAATACGGCGGCACGCCGTACGGCGCCCAGCCGCGCACCGCGGTCGAGGCCACGATCGACGCGCAGGAAATGGCCTCGATCAAGGCGTTCGCCGACAATTCTCTCCCGCAGAGTTTCTACGACGTCTACGGGATGCCGATCAGCGTCGCCAACATGAAGGCCGGCAACTGGCTCAATGCGGTCACGCAGCCGAACTGGAACCCGGTGACGCAAGGCGCCGGTGCGCTGCAGTCGTCCACCGGTGGCACGGTCGGCGGCATCTCCCCCTCGGCCACGGTCGACACCGAGTCGAAGGGCGTCGAGCTCGAGCTCTATGCGCAGCCGATGAAGAACTGGAGCCTGACGGTCAACGCCGCCAAGGACACGTCGACCCGCCAGAACCTGAACAAGACCCTCGTCGCCCTCATCGACGCCGAGGAGACGCTCTGGAACTCCGCCGCCGGCCAGATTCACCTCTGGAGCGCGGGTGGCCAGACGATGCAGGCCGTGTTCAACCAGAACATCTACGGTCCGTATCAGAACCTGCTTGCGCAGGCTGGCACGCAGGTGCCCGAACTCCGTCCGTGGCACGTCAATGCGGTAACCAGCTATTCGTTCGACCACGGTCTCCTGAAAGACGTGTTCGTCGGCGGTGGCTATCGCTGGGAACAGGGTGAGATCCTCGGCTATGCCCTGAATCCGACCACGCAGTTGATCGACGTGAACAAGCCGTACCACGGCCCGTCGGACGATAACTTCGATCTCTGGGTGGGCTATTCGAAGAAACTCAGCGCGAAGATCAACTGGAAGATCCAGCTGAATCTCCACAACGTCGGCCGGTCGCCGCATCTGGTGCCGATCGCCGTCGAGCCGGACGGTTCGCCCGCGATGTTCCGCATCGAGGACGGCCAGCTCTGGCAGATCACGAATACGTTCAGCTTCTAGGGTAAACTTTGGGGTTAGGGTAACCTAGACAAGCCTGCCGCTCGTTTTGGGCGGCAGGCTTTGTTTTTGTACGGGAGCCTTCCACCTGCGTGGTTCACATGGTGGCCGTGCCGTCGGAAGATTAAACGATGGCAGTCCCGCCGGGACCTGCAGAAAGCCGGACGCGCCCTGCCCGCGCGGCGTTGTCGCTGCCAGGCGACCTTCCCGGAAATAGTCTCGCGGTCGCGCGCCCTCCGCCCATGCTGTCCCGGCACGGGCCGGACGGCAGATGAATTGTCGGCTCGTGGATCGTACGTTCCCCGGTTTTTGCCGGCGGATTGTCCTCACGGGTTACCCGATGGCTCGTCTGCTGTCTCATCCTCCCAAGCCCCCGAGTCCGTCCGACTCCCCGACCCGACCCGATCCGTCATGAAATCCCATCCTCCCGGCTGCTCGTGCTTCATTGTCCCCTCGAAAATGCTGCGCCATCTGGCGGAACATGCAAAGGCGCCCCGCGATCGCGACGCCCTGTTCCAAAGCGCGCTGCTCTCCGAGTTCCTGCGCGGCCACCGTTCGGCGCGCCGTTTCCTGTCGCTGCCGTCCGCGGCCGCCGCCAAGCACCGCTCGGTGTACGACTGCGCGCACTCCCAGGCAACGCCGCCCCACGGCAAATTGGTCCGCGACGAAGGCGGTCCGGCGGTCAAGGACCCCGCGGTCAATCAGGCCTACGACAGTGCCGGCACGACCTACGACTTCTATCAGAAAATTCTTCAACGAAACTCGATCGACAACCGCGGCCTGCGCATCGACTCGTTCGTGCACTACGGCACCAAGTTCAACAACGCCTTCTGGGACGGCGGCGAGATGGTCTATGGCGACGGCGACGGAAAACTTTTCCTCGGATTCACCGGTGCGATCGACGTGGTGGCCCACGAACTCACCCACGGCGTCACGCAGTATTCAACCCCGGGCGGCCTCGACTATGTCGACCAGAGCGGCGCGCTGAACGAGTCGATCTCGGACGTCTTCGGCAGCATCGTGAAACAGTGGTCGCTGGGCCAGTCCGTCACGCAGGCCGACTGGCTGATCGGCGCCGGAATCATGACCCCGCAGGCGGGCAAGGCGCTGCGCTCCATGAAGGATCCGGGCAACACCAAGGTGACGTGGTCGGGCGACGATCAGCCTGCGACCATGGACGGCTATGTCACTGGAGGCGACGTGCACACGAACTCGGGCATTCCGAATCACGCGTTTTACCTCGCCGCCACGGCCCTGGGCGGAAATTCCTGGGGTGACGCCGCCAAAATCTGGTATGGCACCCTGCCTCTGCTGCAACACGACGCCACGTTCGCCGACGCCGCCGAGGCCACGATTTCGGTCGCCGCCAAGCTCGGCAAGTCGCAGGCCGCCGCCGTCCAGGGCGCATGGAAAAAAGTGAAGGTCATCAAGTGAAGCTGGTGCTGGAGAAAATTGGCGGATTCACCGGTCCGGCCGGGCGCGAAGTCACCGAAATCGACCTGGCCAGACTTCCGCCCGACCAGGCCGCGGCGATCGCGCAGGAACTGGCGGCTGTGCCACCCGAGGCGTGGAATCAGCAATACCTTTCTGCTCATCCCAAGCCCTGGGATTTTCGTCACGTGCTGCGCCAGGTCGATGGCGCCGTCTCGCAATCCATCGAGTTTCAGCTCCACCAAGGTCCGGCCGCTCTCACGCGCCTCGCCGAAAAAATCGCCGCGGCAAAAGCGTCGGGGTAGGACGGGTTCAGAAATACTGAAGCCGATGTAGGAGCCTGCTTGCAGGCGAGAGAATGGAGCGTCGCCACTCTTATCGCCTGCAAGCAGGCTCCTACATTTCCAATCCCAAACGGCTACAGTTCAATTTAAACTGCTGTAGAAAACTCATAGCCGATGCAGACCAGGGTCTCCTGATCGCGCCGATCGCGGCTTGGGCCAGGGCGGAGCCTGAAACGCGCGGGGCGGGAATGTTTTCCTTCAAAGTGTTCGGTGTGTTCCGTGGGCAATCCCGCGTTCGTGGGAACTTCGTGTCTTTCGTGGGGGATCCGGATCGTTTTGGCGGGGTAAGGAAAACCCGCCCTACATCAAGCTCGCACCCCACACGTCTTTCGTTGTCTTCACTCGGTCGCCCCATGTGCTCGCTTTTTCAATTCTCCCGCCGAAAGGCGGCATGGCCGCTCTTTCTCGCCGCCGTTCTGACCGCCTCTTCCTGCGGCGCTCCGGCGACGCCCGAAGGACGCAGTCGCTCGGATTTCGAACATCCCATCGTCCTCGGACCGGACGATGTCCGGGCCTTTCCCGACGCGCCCGGCGGATTCATGTCGCGCCATGTCGGCGTGGATCATGGCATGATCGAACATTTCGACTATGCATCGACGGTCACGGGCACGACCCGTCACGCGAACGTCTACCTGCCTCCGCACTACTCCCGCGATCATCATTATCCCGTCCTCTACCTCCTTCACGGCATCGGCGGTGACGAGAACGAATGGCTGAACGATGAGAGTCCGGGAGACATACTCGACAACCTGATCGCCGCGGGAAAAGCCGTCCCGATGATCGTCGTGATGCCCAACGGCCGGGCAATGGCGGACGATCGGGGCGGTGGAAGCAATTTCGCTCCCGAAAAACTCGCCGCGTTCGCCCATTTCGAGCGCGATCTGCTCGACTGCCTGATCCCCGCAGTCGAAGCGCGCTATTCCGTCGCGACCGACCGCGAACACCGCGCGCTCGCCGGCCTTTCGATGGGCGGCGGCCAGACCTTGAATTTCGGCTTCGCTCATCCCCGAAAGTTCGCGTGGCTCGGCGCGTTTTCACCGGCCCCAAATACCCGTCCGCCGGCCGAGCTGTTGCCGGATCCCGCGGTCGCCCGGCAATTCAAATTGGTTTATCTTTCGTGCGGCCGGAAGGACGGCCTGATCTTCATCGGTCAGGGCGTGCACGCCTGGCTCAAGGAGCATCAAATCCCGCACGTCTGGAACGTCGACGACCACGCCCACACTTCGCCGGAATGGGCCAACAATTTCTATTTGTTCGCCCAGCGGATTTTTCGCTGACGTCACCGGCCGAACGGCGTCGCCCACGAGTCGCCTTGCCTCCAGTCAGGATTTATTCGCGTCGGCAAAGATTCGGAACATGCTGCGTACATGCCCAAGTCCACGCTGAAGCGACTGCCGCCGAAGAAACGTCCGAAGAAAGCCAAGGCCAACACCCGCGGCGCCGAACCGGCGGCCACGATGCTGCTCGAGATCTCCGGTGCCGCGCTGGAGACCCACGCCGCGATCGAAAAGGCCGGGGGCGTCATCGCGGGCAAGTACCTCGACCCGATCGGAGGTCAGCCGCTGCTGCTGGCCGTTCTTCCCATCGATCGTGTGGAACCGACTCCATTCCAGCGCGACGTCTCCGATCTCCATCACAAGAAACTCGCCGATGTGATCGATCGCATCGCGATCTTCCTCGATCCAATTATTGCCATCACCGCGCCGGCAGGGGGATTTTGGACCCCCAATGGAGGTCATCGTCTCGCGGCGATGCGCCGGCTGGGCGCGAAATCCATCACCGCTCTCGTCGTGCCCAAGCGCGAGGTGGCCTGGCAGATTCTCGCCCTGAACACCGAGAAAGCGCACAACCTGAAGGACAAGTCTCTCGAGGTGATCCGTATTTTCCGCAATCTGCTTACCGAGGACGCCGCCAAGACCGAACGCTCCTTTTCCTTCTATTTCGAGGAAGCCACGCTGATCACGATGGGGCTGTGCTACGAGAAGAACGCACGCTTCAGCGGTGGAGTCTACAACTCGTTTGTCCGGCGGCTGAGCGATTTCACCGACCTTTCGCTGACCAAGGCGCTGGCGCTGCGGGAACGGCATTCGGGTCTGCTGCTCGAACTCGACGCCAAGGTGGTCGAAGTCGTCCAGAAGCTGAAGGCCCGGGGATTTGTCAGCCCGTATCTGAAGACCTTCGTCGTGGCGCGGTCGAATCCGCTGCGTTTCATGAAGGAGCCGCCGGAACTCGAGGACCTGATCGCCACGATTCGCGGGAAAGTAGAACGCTTCAACGTTGAGAAGATCCGCCAGGAGGACATCGTCGCCTCCGCGGGACCGGCCGACGACGAGTAGCTTGAGGTGGAGCGGCTTGCCCCCAAGACGCTTTAACGCGTCGAGGACGATGCGTTCCGCCAAGGCGGCATTCGGCCCCGCCCCGCTAAAGCCTTGGCGACGGCGGGCGATGCCGCCCTACAATGGATCAATCAGGACATCGATCCCAACCGGTTCGATCCGCACTCGCCCCCCCTACTTTTTCGCCGCCGCCTCCTCATCTGTGGGAGGATGGTAAGGCGTGCCGGGCGTGAAAACCCAGGCGCATGAGTCCGTGATGCGGACGGCTCCGCTGCGCGCCTCCACCGCAATCCGATTGGAACCCGGCGCGAGCTCGATGTCCTTCCAGACAAATCGATGGTCCGTCGAAGTCAGTGTCCCACGGGAAACTCCGTTGACGAATAGTTCGACCGACTCGCAGTTCGAATAGGCTTTCACGTCGGTGCGAGCTTCCAGCCGGAGAGTGTCGCGGCGCGAGGTGAGGTAAACCATGGGGGTCGTGGTCCAGTTGGCCTGATACCAGTAATACGCATCCTTGCGCACTCGCCGATCATACGTGACCAGACCCTTGTCGTTGCGACCGGCATGATCGCCCTCGCTGCGCCCGTCGGAGGCAAAGTCGAACATCACCCACAAATACGTGGCCCAGATGAACGGCCGGTTCGACAGCGTCAGCCAGGAGGCCTCGTGCACCTCATCCTGCCACTCCTCGGGATGCCACGGACCCCGGGCCTGCGTCTTGCTCCGGAAAGGCGGATGCTGCTCATGCTGGAAGATGCTCGCTCCAGCTCCGTATTCGGTGATGGCCATTGCCGTTTGCGGGTACTTGCGATGAAAGTTGTCGAGACGTTCCGCCAGCTGCGAAGGCTGCCCGGTGTACCAGCCATAGTAGCGGTTGAATCCGACCACGTCGGGAATGAAGTTCCGCGGGTCGTCGTCGCCGTGATGGGACGCATAGGACGTGGGTCGTGTGGGATCCTCCTCCTTCACCTCGGCGTTGAGCGCGCGCAGAATCGGTTCGGCCAGATCCAGGTGTCCGTTGGAAGTCTCGTTGCCGATGCTCCAGCAGAAGATCGCGGGATGGTTGTAGTTCTGGCGGATGAATTCGCGCAGCTGTTCCCGCGCGTTCGCGAGACAGGCCGGCGCGGTTTCCGCCGTAGGCGTGTCGAAGACAAATGGAAACTCCGCCCAGGCGAGAATGCCAAGTCGGTCACAGAGGTCGTAGGCGCGTTCGTCGTGCGGATAATGGCACAGCCGGATCGTCGTCACACCGAGCTCGGTCATGATGGCAAAATCCCGCTCGCGGTCGGCGTCGGCCACCGCGTAGCCGCGATCCATCATGTCCTGGTGATAGTTGACGCCATGCAACTCCGTGTGCCGGTCGTTCAGGAAGAAACCTTTATCAGGGTCGATGCGCACGCGACGAAATCCGAGCGGTTGTTCCACGGCGTCGAGGACGGTGGCCCCCTGCCGCAGCTCGACGCGCACCCGGTACAGGTACGGCCGCTCGCGACCCTGCCACAGATGCGGCGTCACCACGGCCAGGTGCTGGACATTTTCGGCGGCATTCGCCGGGGCCTCGGACGAGGCGACGGATTTGCCCGTCGCATCGAAAATGCGCACGGCCACGCGAGCACTTCCCCAGGCCAGACCGGAATCCTCCAGCAATGTCCGCACGGCAACACCCGCTTCGTCGGTGGAGATTTCCTGCGGGGTCACGAACACGCCGGGTGAGCCATGGTCCTGCATCGCGATGTGCTGCGGAGAGACGAGCACGAGCGCAACGTGCCGGTAGATGCCACCGTCCATGGTGAAGTCTCCCCCAAGCGGAAACGTGTTGTTGGCCTCGTTGTTGGCCCGCACCGCCAGGACATTATTCCCGGGAAGCAATCCGTCGGTCAGATCGAAACGGAATCGCGTGTAGCCGCCGGCGTGGTGACCGAGCAACCGGCCGTTGAGGTAGACATCGGCGACGCGATTGACGGCGTCGAATTGCAGAAAGACACGCCGGCCCTTCCAGGCCGGATCCGCGGTGAAGGTCCTGCGGTACCAGCCATCGCCGCGCACATAAGTGCCGCCATCCTGACCATCGATCGCATTCCAGGTATGCGGCACCGAGATTGTCGCCCACGTCGAGTCGTCGAATGAGGGCTGCTCGAAGCCCTTTCCTGCGGGTTGAAGCGCGAAATGCCAGCCGGCGTCGAAGGCAATCGTCTCGCGCGGAGCGGCGCTGATCGATGTTGCCCAAAGAAGGATTACGGACAGCCAGACAAGGCGGTGTGTTTGGGGCATGGATTGAGAAATGACCTCCACTCTGCCTGAACCGGACATCACGTCGAGAGCGGTTGCCGGCCGGACCGTTCGAATGCGGAAAACAATCTCCGCGAGTCGTTCCGCGGAGCGACGAATGGCGCTGAATTCGAAACGGAACCCGCGAAGCGCAAGATGCGCCAAGGCTTGTCAATGCCGGCGTCATTCGCGAGGCTGCGTCAATGCACGATTCCTCGGACCGGCGTTTCCTGGGTCATCCGGTCGGGCTGGCGTTCCTCGCGTTCACGGAGGCGTTCGAGCGGTTCTCCTACTACGGCATGCAGGCGCTGCTGGTGCTGTATCTGACGAAACAACTGCTTCTCACCGGGCACGTCGAAAAAGTCGCGGGATTTCCGGAATTCCGCCGGCTCGTCGAAAATGTGTACGGACACACCCTGTCGGTCGAAGCCCTGGCCTCGGCCATCTTCGGTCTGTACACGGGGCTCGTTTACCTGACCCCGCTCGCCGGCGGATTTCTGGCCGACCGCCTCCTCGGTCGAACGCGCACGATCACCCTCGGCGCGCTGATGATGTCGGCGGGACACTTCCTGATGGCGTTTGACGTGTCCTTCCTGGCGGCGCTGGGCTGCCTCGTCCTGGGTGTCGGCTGCTTCAAGGGCAACATCGCGAGCCAGGTCGGCGCCCTCTACGACACCGGCGACCTTCGGCGCGCCGATGCCTTCCAGATTTTCTACCTGGCCATCAACGGCGGCGTGATCGCGGCGCCCTTGATCGTTGGCACGCTCGGGGAAAAAGTCGGATGGCACTACGGCTTTGGCGCCGCCGGCGTGGGCATGCTGGTCGCTTTGGCCGGCTATCTCGCCGGCCGACGCTGGCTGCCCAGCGAGGCGGCCATCCAGGCGCAGAAAGGCACGACGACGAGCGCACCGCTGACCCAACGAGACTGGCAGGCCATTGCCGTCCTGATCGGTCTGCTTCCCGTGCTCACGCTCTCAGTCATCGGCAATCAACAGATTTTCAACGCGTACATGCTCTGGGCGGAAAAGTCCGCCAATCTGGTTTTTTTCGGCAAAGTGATGCCCACCACGTGGCTCGTCACGCTCGACAGCATTCTGTCCGTGTCCTTCTTGGCGGGAGTCGCGGTTTTCTGGCGCGTCTGGGCGAAGCATCACCGCGAGCCGGACGAAATCATGAAAATGGCGATCGGCAGCCTGCTCGGAATCACCGGATTTCTTGCGTTGGCGCTGGGCACGCGGCTGGCCGGGCCGGGTGGCAAGGTCGGGATCGGCTGGCTGATTGCGTTTCACACCCTCAACAGCATTTCCTTCGCCAACGTATTTCCGGTCGCCCTCGCGCTGTATGCCCGCGCCGCGCCCGCGGCGCTGTCCGCGACGATCATCGGCATCTTTTATCTGCACCTGTTCGCCGCCAACAACATCGTGGGTTGGCTCGGCGGCCTGCTCGAACGCATGTCGGCGGAGAATTTCTGGTATCTCCACGCCGCTTTTTGCGGAGCGGCCGGCGTCATCTTTCTCGTCGCCGGGAAGCTGTTCGGCCACCTGCTGGCCCCGACCGCAGCGGATCAAGTCGCGCCGTGATCCGGCGAGGTGGAACGCGTATCCGCGGCAAACAGGTAGGGGACGGCGTCCCGCCGGCCCGTGGGGTTCCCCGGACTCCGCGGGAAACGTTGCCGGTTTCCCGAGAATGCTTCGCGCGATTCGCGTATTTCGCGGACTCAATTCGAGGGCGGCAGATCTTGGCAGGCGGTTGCCCGCCCTCCACTCGCCCGCGAAATTTCCTTCGGGCGACCGGTCACTCAACCCTCAACATTCAACCCGTGACAACCGCTCAGTCCTTGAAAAAATCCTCGTGCGACCCGTCGCCATTGACCGCCGGACGCGTGCCGCGCGCCGGGACCGCGAGTTTGGCCGGAGCCGATTCAGGCTTGGCCGGTGAAAGCTTCGGGGTCTGCAGGCGCGGGCTGGCGTGACGCGGCTGCGCCACGCTTTCCGCGAGCGTCTTTCCCGCGGCCTCGAAGCCGGCCAGTTGCTCGAGAATGCGCACCTGTTCGAGTTGCACGCGCGCCTGGCTGTTGAGCTCCTCCGCGGCGGCGGCGGCCTCCTCGGCCCCCGCGGCGTTGGCTTGCGTGACCTTGTCCATCTGGGCGACGGCCTGGGTGACCTGCCCGATGCCCTGATGTTGTTCGTTCGAGGCCGTGGCGATTTCGCCGACCAGGCCGTCGACCTTGCGGGCCTTGCCGAGAATCTCGTCGAAGCTCGACGCCACGGTGGCGCTGATGGCCACGCCGCGACCGCTGCGATTCACGGACTCCTCGATCATCGTCGCGGTCTCCTTCGCGGCGGCGGCGGAGCGCTGGGCGAGCGAACGCACTTCCTCGGACACGACCGCAAAACCGGCGCCGGCCTCGCCGGCCCGCGCGGCTTCAACGGCGGCGTTGAGCGCGAGAATGTTGGTCTGAAAGGCGATTTCATCGATCGTCTTCACGATCTTGGCGATGTTGCTCGACGAGTCCTTGATCGCGTCCATCGCCTGCTTCATCTCGGCCATGCTGGAGGCGCCGCGTTCGGCGGCGGAACGGGTTTCACTCGCCAGACCCTTGGCCTGGGCGGCGGACTCCGCATTCCGCTTGGTCATGCTCGCAATTTCCTCGAGCGACGCGCTGGTCTCCTCCAGGGAGGCGGCCTGTTCGCTGGCGCCATCGGCCAGTGACTGGCTGGTGGCGGACACCTCTCCGGCCGCAGCGGTCGTCTGTTCGGAACCGGCGGCCAGTTGCACGGTGACGGACTTCAGCGCCGCACCCGTGCTGCGCGTGACAATGGTGCCAAAGATCGCACCGAGGGCGATGGCGCTCAGGGCCACCACGAGCACGATCGTCGTGGTCTGACGGGACTGGGCCGTGATGGCATCCGAAATCGTGTGTCCGTTGTTGGCGTTGTAAGAGAATAGCGTCTCGAGGGCGGTGCCGTAGGCGTCGTTGGCCGGATAGACCAGCTCCTTGAGCGCACGGTTGGCCTCGGCCTTGTTGGCGGCATCGATTTCGGCCATGTATTTCGTCCGGGCCGCGATGTAATTCGCCCGCGCGGTCAGCATGCGGTCATACAGATCGCGATCCGCCTTTTGGGTGATCGTCTTTTCGTAGGCGGCCACGAACTCGTTCTGGCTGGCGGACACCTCGGACATCTTTTTCTTGAGCGCTGCCCGTTCGTCGGCGGTCAGGTCGCCGCCGTAAGCCATCACGCGCGCATAGTTCTGGGCGTTGAGGGCGGAAATGCGGCTGCTGACGATGACACCTGGCATCACGTCGACATTCAGCGCGGTCGCGTGGCCGCGAATGGTGCCGAGGCTGACCCAGACGATCGCTCCGACCGCGCCGATGAGCACGCAGAGCACCGAAATGGCGAGCGCGATCCGTTTACCAATTGTCCATTGCTTCATGTGAGTAGACTATCGAGCTGTATCGGTTGTCCGCGCCCGCCCGTGAGGAATATCTCTGGCTTAGCCGGCGAATTGCCGGAATCGCCTCAAGACCAGCCGCTTCCGAAGCAAAAAAGTCGGCCGGTTCAGCGCGGGTACGGCTTCGGGTACGTAACGTCGCTTGGTCAGCGAATTTCCTGCCGTCGCCGCGAAACATGTCACGTTACGTGTTCCATCAAAGATAGATACGCCTGACATTCTTTTTGAGGCTTGTCTTTCCTGTATGAATGTAAGTAATTACTTACATGGCACCGAAGACCCAATCCGGACTTCCCGATACGCACCAACGTCTCCTTGCCGCCGCGGCCCGCGTTTTTGCACGGGATGGACTGGCGGGAGCCACGACCCGCGTGATCGCCCAGGAGGCGGACGTGAATGAGGTCACCCTGTTTCGCCATTTTCAGACCAAGGAAAAACTGATCGCCGCCGTCGTGGGCCAGAACTTCGGCCCTGAAGCCGGCCCGGTCGATCTCCCCTCTCCCACCGCCGACCTGCGGGGGGATCTTCACGCGCTGGGCGGACGCTACGAGTCGCTGCTGCAGCATAACTGGCCGCTCGTGCGCACCATGCTCGGGGAAATGCACAATCACCTCAACGAATCCCACGAGAAACAGGTATTCCGCGCCATCTTCCTGCCGCTGAAGGAAGCGGTGCTGCAACGCGTCGAAGCGGCACAGCACGCCGGCGACCTGCGTTCCGATCGTCGGGCCGACCTGCTCGCCGATCTCTTCCTCGGCGCCATTTTTTCGGGCGTGCTGCGGCGTTCCATGCCGCATCTGAAGATCGCGTATCCGGCCACCGCCTACCTCGAGGCGGCGGTCGACCAGTTTCTGGACGGCGCCCGCCGCTCTCCGCATTCGTGAGCGCGCCCCTGCACGGACTCTACGGCTCCGACCGCCGGCTGCTCTCCCCTCTTGCCGCCCGGCTGGCCGATCGCGGCGTGCTGAAATGGGTCATCGCCATCACCGCCGCACTCGGGGCGATCCTCGAGGTCATCGACACGAGCATCGTCAACGTCGCCATGCCCGACATCCAGGGCAACCTGGGATCAACCTTGTCCGAGGTCGGCTGGATCTCGACCGGCTATGCCTGCGCCAACGTCGTGATGATTCCACTGACGGCGTGGCTGAGCGATCGCTTCGGCCGCAAACAGTATCTGCTTTTTTCGCTGGCTGGGTTCACGGGGGCATCCGTCCTGTGCGGCCTGTCCACCACCCTGCCGATGCTGATCGTCTCCCGCGTGCTCCAGGGACTTTGTGGCGGCGGACTGCTGGCCAAGGCCCAGTCGATCCTGTTCGAAACCTTTTCGAAGAAGGAACAGCCCGCCGCCCAGGCCATCTTCGGCATCGGCGTCATCGCCGGTCCGGCCTTTGGTCCCGTGCTGGGAGGATATCTGACCGACACGCTGGGCTGGCGCTGGATCTTTTTCATCAATCTCCCTTGCGGCATCCTCGCAGTGCTGATGACCCTGGTTTTTCTTCCGCGCGATGAGGATGATCGCCGCGGCGCCCATCAGGGCGTGGACTGGACCGGCATCGCACTCCTGGCCATCGGCCTCGGCTGCTTCCAGACGATGCTCGAAGAGGGCCAGCAGAAAGACTGGTTCAGTTCCCCGCTGATCGTCGGCATGGCGGCCGGCGCCGTGATCGGCACCGCGCTGTTCATTTGGCGCGAACTCTCGATCGAACACCCGGCCGTCGATCTGCGGGTGTTGCGTCATCGCTCGCTCGCCGCGGGCAGCCTCTATTCCCTCGTGCTCGGCATGGGGCTCTACGGCGTGATGTTTGCCGTGCCGATCTTTGTGCAGGACTACCTGCACTTCACCGCCACCCAAAGCGGATTTCTGCTCATGCCCGGCGCCCTGGCCTCCGCGCTCACCATGATCGTGATGGGCAAGATCTCCGGCCGTACCGATGCGCGGTTGCTCATCGGAGGCGGCGCCCTGGCCACAGTGGGAACCGCGGTGCTTCTGATGGGAATCAACCCCGACACGGGAACCGAATCCCTCTTCTGGCCGCTCATTCTCCGGGGACTCGGTGGCGTGATGATGTTCCTGCCGCTGAGCCTCGCCACGCTTGGGCCGCTGCCCAAGGCCGACGTCGCCGCCGGTTCCGGTTTCTACAACCTCACCCGGCAAATGGGCAGCAGCATCGGCATTGCCGCAATCACGACCATCCTGGCGCATCGCGAGGCGCTCCACCGGGCGGCCCTGGTCGAACATTTTTCGGTCGGGCGCAGCCAGGTCGCCGATCGACTGTTTCTTTTTCAATCCGCCTTTGCACCCCGCACGTCCGATGCCGGCCACGCGCATCTGCAGGCGCTGACGGCGATGGACCAGATCGTCAATGGCCAGGCGCTCCTGCTGTCGTTCGCCGACGTCTTCTTCTATGTCGCGATCGCGTTCGTCGTGACGCTTCCGCTCCTCCTTCTGCTGGGGCGCGGCGGCAACCGCGAGGCCGCGGCCGCAGCGCACTAAATTCTTTCAAAACTCACTTCGCCATGGAAACCACCCTTGATGCTCCCCGTCCCCCCGCCGCCCCCACACGCACCCATGCCGCGCGCATCGCCCGTCCGCGGCGCGCCACCGGAAAGATCCTCTTCGGCGTCATCGCCGGAATCGCCGTGCTCGCCTGGTCGGCGCGCGCCGCCTGGCATGCGTACCGGTACGAGACCACCGACGACGCGTATGTCACCGGTCATCTCATCCAGATCGCGCCGCAGATCGAAGGCCAGGTCGCTTCTGTCGCCGTGGCCGACAATCAGGCCGTCAAGGCTGGCGATGTCCTGGTGCGCCTCGATCCGTTGCAGTTTGATCTGGCCGTGCGCAAGGCCCGCGCTGCGGTCGAACAGGCCAGGGCGCAGGCCGGTCAAACTCGCGCCGCCGCCCAACAAGCGGAAGCCCAGGTGACCGAAGCCGAGGCCCGCGCCCGGCAGGCGGAAGCGCAGCGCGCCCAGACCACCGCGCAACTGGAACTCGCCCGACTGACTCTCGGCCGCACCGAACAGCTATTTTCCAAAGGCGGCGTCAACTCGCAGGCCGACGTCGACAACGCCCGCGCCACGTTCAAGGCCGCCGAAGCGGCGGACGCCGCCAACGACGCCAACGTGAAGGCCGCGAACTCCGCCGCCGGCTCCGCCCAGGCCCAGCTGGTCTCGGCGCGCGCGCAGATCGCCGCCGCGGAGGCCAGCGTCGCGGTCGCCGAGGCCGCGGTGGCTGATGCCGAAAGACAACTCAGCTACGCCACCCTCAAGGCGCCCTCGGACGGCCGCGTCGGCAACCGACTGGTCGAAGCCGGCAATCATGTGCTGTCGGGACAACAGCTTCTTTCACTGGCCGCTCCCGATCCGTGGATCGTCGCCAACTTCAAGGAGACACAGCTCGCGCGCATGCGGGATGGCCAGCAAGTTGAAATCGAAGTCGATGCCGCTCCGGGCGTCGCCCTCCACGGCGTCATCGACAGCCTCGCGCCGGCCAGCGGTGCCCAGTTTGCACTCCTTCCGCCCGACAATGCCACCGGTAATTTCAACAAAGTGGTCCAGCGCGTCCCTGTGAAGATCGTGCTCGACGCCGCCTCCCGCGCCGCTCTCGGCGATCGTCTGCGACTCGGCCTTTCCGCCGTGGTGCGCGTGCGCGTCCGGTAGAGTGCCATCTCCAGTTTGAGAGTTGAGAGTTGAGGGCCAAAAGACGGCGAATCAGGGGCCGGGCGACTCGCAGGCCAGGAGTCCGCGCTTACCTCGTGCTCTTCAGGTCTGGCTGCAATTTCTCGAAACGATTCCCGCTGGCGCGAACGTTAGACTGAACGCGGTTTTGCCCCGGGCGATGCGCTGCCCTCGTCTGGAATTCCACACCGCGTGATCCGGGTCGCCTTGCTTCGGGAAGCCCGACGTGGTTGACTGCTCTCCTCTGGCATCTCGCCGTCCCTGCCATGTTTCCACCGAGCTCGCTGACCCGAAAAATCCACTTCCCGCTCGCGACGCTGGCCGCGATGGTACTCTCGATCGGGCTGTCGGCGGTGCCGGCCGATGGGCCCACGGCGACCTTTCCCCTTGCCTCCGGAGAAAACGTCGCCGCTCTGCGGGTGGACGGGCGTGACTGGCCCGGCGTGGCTCACGCCACTCGTGACCTGCAGGCAGATCTTCTGGCCGTCACCGGCCGGCAACCGCGCATCCTCACCGACGAGGCCGGCGAGCCGTGCGAAGTTATCATCGGCACGGTGGGAAAAAGCGCGTTGATCGATCGCCTCGTCCAGGCGGGAAAACTCGACGTCTCGCCCATTGCCGGCCACTGGGAGGCGCACCTCCGGCAAACCGTCGCCAATCCGCTTCCGGGCGTGAAGCAGGCGCTGGTCATCGCCGGCAGCGACAAGCGCGGCACCATCTACGGCATCTATGAACTTTCGCAACAGATCGGAGTGTCTCCATGGCATTGGTGGTGCGATCTGGTACCGAAGCATCAGGACACGCTCGCCATCGAGACCGGCCGACGGATTGTCGATTCGCCCGCCGTGCGCTATCGCGGCATTTTTCTGAATGACGAGGCACCCGATCTCACCAATTGGGTCCGAGCGAAGTATGGCGACGTTTCGCCGCGCGCGAATCCACCCATCCCGGGTGGCATCGCCAACTACGGACACGAATTCTACGCGCGCATTTTCGAGGTCATTCTTCGCTTGCGCGGCAACTATCTCTGGCCGGCGATGTGGAACAATGCGTTCAACGAGGACGATCCCGACAACGCCCGACTGGCCGACGAATACGGCATCGTGATGGGGACCTCGCACCAGGAGCCCATGCTCCGCGCGCAGAAGGAATGGGACCGGCGTTTCGAACCCACGCTCGGTCACTGGAACTACGCGAAGACACCCGATGTGCTCGAGAATTTTTGGCGCGAGGGCATCCGGCGCAACCGCGATTTCGAAAGCATCGTCACGCTTGGTCTGCGCGGCGCGAACGACACCGAGATGGCGCCTGGCGGGCCCGCGGCCAACCGGACGCTGCTGGAACATATTGTCGACCGTCAGCGCATCATTCTGAAGGAGGAGTCGGAGCCCAACCGCTCACCGGCGCAGATGTGGTGCCTCTACAAGGAGGTGCAGGATTACTACGAAGCCGGCATGCGCGTGCCGGACGACATCACGCTGCTCTGGGCCGACGACAACTGGGGCAACGTGCGCCGCCTCCCGACCGCAACCGAGCGGAAGCGCCCCGGCGGCGCCGGCGTCTACTATCATTTCGACTACCACGGCAGTCCGCGAAACTACCAGTGGATCAACACCAGCCCGCTGCCGAAAATCTGGGAGCAGATGTCGACCGCCTGGCAATACGGCGCGGACCGGATCTGGATCGTCAATGTCGGCCACTTCAAGGGCTATGAATTCCCCCTCGAGTTCTTCCTCGATCTCGCGTGGGCACCGGCGCGCTGGAACGGCGAAAATCTCGACTCGTTTGCCCGCGAATTTGCCGCCCGGGAATTCGGGCCGGCCGAGGCGGACGAAATTGCCGCGTTGCTGACCGCCTATCCCAAACTGACGGCGCGCCGTAAACCCGAGATGCTCGCGGCCAACACGTACAGCCTCGTGAACTATGACGAAGCGCAGTCGGCCGCTCGCGCCGCGCGCGACCTGGCGGACCGGGCGTCCCGGGTTTCGGCCCGTTTGCCCGCCGATCGACGCGACGCCTTCTACCAGCTCGTGCTCTTTCCCTGCGAGGCCTTCGCCAACCTCAGCGAGCTGTACCTCGCCGCCGGACGCAACGCGCTCTATGCGCAGCAGGGACGCGCCAGTGCGCCTTCGTACGCCACCGAGGTGCATCAGCATTTTCAACGCGATGCCGAGTTGATGGCCGCCTACAATGCGTCGTTTGCGAATGGCCGCTGGGCGCATTTCATGGACCAAACGCACATTGGGTACACGACCTGGCGTGATCCTCCCACGAACCGACTCGATGGCATTCCGCTCGTCACCCCGGAGGTCCCGACCGCCGCCGGATTGGGAGTCGCCGTCGAAGGATCGTCGTCGAGCTGGCCGTCGAACGAAAACGCGGCCCCTGCTCTTCCGCCGTTCGATCCCTTCGGGCCGCAGCGGCAATTCATCGACGTTTTCAATCGTGGCCGCGCGCCGTTCAACTTCCAGGCATCGACCGATGCCCCGTGGATTCGCCTAAGTCCGTCCACCGGCACGCTGGGGCCGGACGCGCGCATCGCGGTGCAAATCGACTGGAGCAAAATCGGCAAGGGCGCCCAGACCGCGCTGGTCACCATCGAAGGCGCGGGCAGCAAGGTGAGCGTCACCGTGCACGCGTCGCAAGACCCGGCCGTTTCGGCCGGAACGCTGGCGGGTTATGTCGAGACGGACGGACACGTTGCCATCATTCCCGACCATTTTTCCTCGCGCACGAACGTCGGCAACCGCCACTGGCAGCGCATCGCCGACTACGGTCGCGAGACGGCCGCGATGCGCGCGGACGGACCCATCGATGCTCCGGCCGTCACCCCGGGCAAGGATGCGCCCAGGCTCGACTACCAGCTTCGTTTATATTCCACCGGCGCGCTGCGAATCGATGCCATCACCTCACCGAGCCTGAATTTCGCGCCGGATCGTGGGCTGCGCTACGCCATCGCGCTGGACGACGAAACGCCGCAAGTGGTGACTCTCGTCCCGCAGGGTTATCGCGCCCAGAATGGAAACGCCGACTGGGAGAAGGCGGTGGGAGACAACGCCCGTCATGGACGTTCCGAGCATCACGTGGCCCAGCCCGGCAGTCACACCCTGCACGTCTGGATGATCGATCCCGGTGTTGTCCTGGAAAAGCTCGTGCTCGACCTCGGAGGCGTCCGCCCCAGCTATCTCGGCCCGCCGGAGACATTTCACGAGGCTGGCAAGTAGCTCCTAACTCGGGTCGCTTTTCCAAGTCGTTGTAGGGCGGGATTGCTTTCCCTGAGCCGGTCGAATGGGCCGAGTCCCGCCTGCGTTCGATCCCGTTTTTTGACCACGGATTTCACGAGGAGCACGGATTCCAAGGCCGAAATCCGGGTTTTAATCCGGGGAAGTCGCGCTCGGGCAATCGAAATAATTTCGTAACCGAAAGAAGCTCCCCGGTGGTGGGGCGGTGCCGCCGGGACCGCCGAGAATTCACGGCGCGACCGGCGGTCGCGCCCCACCGCTGTCCGACCGCCCAATTTGTTCTAAGGATCTCGTCGCGCGAACGGTCCGACGACTGCGCCGGTGAAGTGCACGCCGTCACCCGCCGCCTGAACGGTCACGGGCAAGGCATCAAACACCGGGCCGATCTGCCGCCACTCGCCGTCGCCCGTGCGCCAGCCGAAGGTGATTTCGCGATCGTTTTCCTCGACGCGCAAATCGATCGATGCTGACGCGGGCAGATCGAGTTGCGCGACCACGTGTGCCGGCTGGCCATTGGCCTCCTCGACGAAAGCGTGAAAGCCGCCATCGCGTCGGATGGCGACGGTGAAATAGTGCGTTTCACTCTGAACCATCGCCAGGCCCGCGGTCACGTTCGCGTCATGCGGGGTCGTCACCGAAATCGAGGCGGAAAAACGCGCGTGCTGGACGCGCCGTCCGAGAAAGGACGGATTCCCCTTCCCGCCGAGCGATTCCGCCCGCGGCTCCAATTCGAGATGCCCAGCCGTTCCGCCAGTCTTCCACCAGGTTTCGTGCGGCTGCCGGAGCATCACCCAGTCGAGCCCAAGTCGCGGATGACTAAAGTCGTCGCGCCAGGTGAAATTGCCCGTCGTCGGCGTCTGCGCATCGCCAGCCGTTCCCGTCGGTGCCGGAAGGACATTCGGGACGCGCTCTCCCTTCGGCAAAATCACGGGCCAGTCATCATCCGTCCAGGTGACCGGCAACAGAAAGGTCTCGCGGCCCGTGGTCCAAAAGTGCCCGGCAAACGGCCGGCAACCGAGGAACGTCGCCCACCACTTTCCGTCCGGTCCGACGACCAGGCTTGCATGGCCGGTGCAGGTGGTCGCGAGTGGAGCGGTACCGTCGAGATCACGCTGCGTGAGGATCGGGTTTTTCGCCCAAGGTTCAAACGGTCCCGTGACCGTGTGGCTGCGCAGGACAACCTCCGAGTGCTGCGCGCCGGTGCCGCCCTCGGCGCAGATGAGGAAATACCAGCCGTCCTTTCTGAACAGATGCGGTCCTTCGATCCAGATGGGCTTTTTCGCCAGATCGACGCCGCCGTTGACGATCACCTGGCGCGGGCCAACGAGCCGCTTCCTGGCCACATCGAATTCCTGAATCCAGATCGCGCGATGACCCGAGTAAAGCGGCTTCCCCTCCGGCGGCCCGTTGTTCACCAGCCAGGCCCGTCCATCATCGTCGAAGAAAAGCGACGGATCGATTCCATCGAAATCGAGGAATTGCGGATCGGACCACGGACCGGCCGGATCGCGGGCGGTGAACACGCAATTGCCACCCGCGCCGACCAGTGTGTTGAGCAGATAAAACGTGCCATCGTGATAACTCAGGTCGGGAGCGAACACGCCGCCATTCACGCCCAAGCCGTCGAAATTCACCTGCGATGGCCGGCTGATCACGTGACCGATTTGGGTCCAGTGCACCAGGTCCCGGCTGTGAAAAACCGGAATGCCGGGAAAATACGCAAAGGTCGAGTTGACGAGATAGAAGTCATCGCCGACGCGGCAGACACTCGGGTCGGGATAAAAACCCGCGATGACCGGATTGCGATAGTCCCCGGCCGGCAGCGGCTGCTCAAACGCCGTGTCGCGGCCGGCGTACTCGAAATGATCGAAGCGCACCGCGGCAGGCGCAGGATTGATCAGCGCACCCACCACAATCAGAAACAGCGCCGAAAGAAGTTTCATCGGAGGATCGCGAAGCAACCTCGAGGTGCGTCACCGCACCGGCGCATAAGCGTGAAATCGACCACCGACCTCCAGGAGCGCCAGCAGGTAAAGCATGCCATCGTAGTACCGATATTTCCCATCGGGAATCGGCATATCCCACAGTTTTTGCACGAACGGACGCGCCAATTCCGGGTTGGACGCCAGGCCCGCCGTCGCCGCCATCGCGTAGAGACCGGCGGATTCCGTCTTGTCGAGCGGCGTGCCATCGAGGCGGTAAGTATTCGGCAATGGGCTGCCCTGCGCCGTCAGAAAACGGAGGACGCGATCGCTTTGCTCAACCTCCCAGGAATCGGAATGGTTCCAGGCGTAGTCGAGCGCCGGGTTCGACAGGGTTCGCCAGGCATCGAAGCGAAAGTCTTCGTGCCCGTGCCGCACATGCGGGCGTCCGTCGAATTCGGAATAATCGGGCATCAATCCGGTCACCGGATTTGCCGCCTTCCGGAAGAGCTGCCGGCTGGCCAGCGCCGCGCGGACACAAAAAGCACGGTCGTCCGGCGACGCCGCCCACCGGGCCCAGAACTCGTAGAACGCCGGCAGATGATAGGAGGGATCCGTGAAATGGGCCGCCTCGGCGCCCGGAGCGAACACGATCTGCGCCTCGGTCCGGTCGAAGATCGAAGTCACCCCGTCCGCCTGTGGCTCCTCGCTCTTGTGCAGCATCGTGTGCAAGAGCCCTTGGGCCTCCGCCTCGTAGTCGAAGATGCCGGCACCCCGTCCCCAGCGATGCGCGGCGAAAAAGAGCGCCGTCACGAACCATTCCTCTCCGTCGGGCGCGGGTCCCGGATCGAGTATCCGGCCGGAGAAATCAGCGTGCCAGGCAAAGTAACCGCGCAAAGCGCCGGTCGCATGGTAGTGATGCGTGCGCGCCCATTTCCAGATCCGGTCAAACTCGGCGCGATGGTCCAGCTGCACCGCAATCATCATGCCGTAGGAGAGTCCCTCCGTGCGCACATCGTGGCTGGCCACGTCGGCAATGTACGCCTCGTCGGCGCCGACCGGATAGTACACGCGCTGATCGGCATCCCGGCCGTAGAACAATTGTTGCCAGGCGACGGCGATCCTGGCGTCCGTCTCGGCTTCCGAGCGGTTTAATTGCTCATGGAAAAGGTTGCGCGCACTGCTCCGCGGAACGACCGCCGGCTTCGATGTGCAACCGGAAAATGTCCCTCCCAAGGCGGCCGCAACGGCGAGGACGAGGACGGACTGCGCGGCGCGAACCATGGCCGAACCGAAAAGAACGCGGGCGCCCGGTCAGGTCGCCACGCCGGCCTTCTTGCGCCGCTCGGCGAGTTCCGCCGCCATCTGCAGTTCGGTCGAACGGTTGAGCTTGTTGGCGATCATCGCGATCGTGCACACCGTGAAGAGAACCGCGACGACGATGCCCACACAGGCGCGATAGCCCGCCACGGCGTTCGGTGCGTCGGGCAGTTTCGTGTCGTAGCCGAAGAACCCGCTCAGGATCCAGAGCAGACTGGCGGATCCCAGGGCGAGGCCGGATTTCAGCGCAAAACCGATGGTGGCGAAAACCATGCCCGTGAAGCGGCGGCCGGTCTGCCACTCCGAATAGTCCGCCGCGTCGGCGTACATGGCCCACGCGACGGCGATCGTCGGCGCATAGACGATCGATCCGGAAATCGTCAGCCAGAACATGCCGGCCGTGTTGGTGGGCGAGAGAAAATAGAACAGGATCGCGTTGATCGTGGAGAGTGCGAAGCCCCACACCGCAACGGTCTTCCGGCCAAAGCGGCGCGAAAATCCCGCCGAGAGAATGATAAAGACGAGGGTCGTGGCCGTGCCCGTGATATTGATGATGCTGTTGAACACATCCGCCGCGTTGGCGTTGGAGCCGCGCGTGCCGTGAATGACGTAGCCCATCCAGTCAAGCACGCTGCCCGTCGAGGCGGCGTCGGGCGTGGTCAGACCGAGCTTCGCCACAAAATCGTACATCGCGCCGGCATCGACGTAATGGTGATAATAGTTGAACAGCGCGCCGCCGCGAAACGACAGCATACCGAAATGGAAGACGGTGAAGCAAACCAGCGCGATCCAGGGCTGGTTGCGCAGGAGATCGGCGAAGTCCTGCTTCGGCGAGCTCTTCACCTCGGTCACCGGCTTGATGCGCTCACGCGTCGTGAAGAAGGTCACGAGGAAAAGCACAAAGCAGACGGCGGCCCAGATCGCCATCGTGACCTGCCAGCCGTGGCGCCGGTCGGAACCCTGGGCGAACTTGGCCACGAGCGGAAGCGTGAGGCCGCCGACGATGAACTGCGCGATGTTCGCGGAGAAAAAGCGGAAGGAGTTGAGCTTGGTCCGTTCGTTGAGATCACCGGTCATCACGCCGCCGAGGGCCGAATACGGCATGTTGTTCATCGAATACAGGGTCATGAGCACCGTGTTCGTGATGCCCGCGTACGCGATCATCATGCCCGTGCCCCAACCCGTCGGCGTGGTGTAGGCCAGAATCATGACGATCGCCCACGGCAGCGAAGTCCACAGCACCCACGGACGGAACTTGCCCCAGCGCGTGTTCGTGCGATCCGCCAGGATGCCCATGATCGGATCGAACGCCGCGTCCCAGAGGCGCGGCCACAGCAGGATGGCGGCGGCGGCGTTGGCGCTCAGCCCAAACACGTCCGTGTAGAAATTGGTCTGGAACAGCACCATCGTCATGAAGACGAAGTTGGCGGCGGCGTCGCCGGCGCTGTAGCCGGCCTTTTCCACAAACGACAGTTTCTGCGTGGGCTCGCTCACGGGGGTATGGGGATTGAATTCGAGGCGGGGCGCCGCCTCAAACAAGAAGAATATCGCCGGTGGCGGGAACCGGAGCACCGAGGGCCGTCGCGCGCGCGCCCGGAGAGGCCGCGCCGATCACGATGCCGTGGCGGCCGGGGGCGTGGACGCGCAGACCGGCGCGATCGATCTGGGCGAAATCCGACGCCGCCAAATCGAATTCCACCGTCTGGCTCGCTCCGGGGGCCAACGCGATCTTCTGAAATCCGATCAGCGTGGCGTGCGGAGCGTCCGGCCAGCTGCGCGGCGGGACGGCATAGCATTGCACCACTTCAGTCACGGGCTTGGCGCCGACGTTCGTGACCTTCGTCCGCACCGTGACCCGACCGTTTTCCTTCAGCTGATTGCCGCTGGTTTCGAGCGCGCCGAATTTGACCTGGCCGTAGGTGAGGCCGAAGCCGAACGGATAAAGCGGTTCGATGTCGGCGAAGCGGTAGGTCCGTCCGCGCATGTGGTAATCCCCGAACGCGGGCAGGTCCGCGGTGCGACGCGGCACCGTGACCGGCAGCTTGCCCGAGGGCGAGGCATCGCCGAACAGGATGTCGGCGACGGCCTGGCCGCCTTCGCAACCCGGGTACCAGACCTGCAAAACGGCATCGGCGAGTTCATGCACCTCGGGCACGGCGATCGCGGCGCCGCCGGTCAGTACGACGACGAGTTTCGGTGCGTGCTTCCGCAGCTCGATGAGAAAATCGCGTTGAACGGCGGGCAGCTCGATCGTGTCGCGGTCGCCGCCGGTGGCCGAAGCCACGGTGTCGCCCTCCTCACCCTCGAGCGACGGATCGAGACCCAGCACGGCGATGGTGAGTTCGGATTCCGCGGCGGTGGAATAGGTGTAGTTGACGCCCGGCGCCATCGGACTGGAAAGCGGGCAACCGGTCCGGAAGGCCACCCGGCAGCCTTCGGTGACCGCGGCGGTGATGCCTTCCATGATGGTGACGAGGCGGGACGAGACGCCAAAGTAGTTGCCGAGCAGCGTGGTCGGATTGGCCGCGGTGGGACCGGTGACGAGCAGGCTCTCGTGATCGCGGCGCAGCGGCAGGACGCCGTTGTTCTTCAACAGCACGACCGATTCAACCGCGGCGGTGCGCGCCAAGGCGCGATGCGGTGCGCTGTCGATGATCGTCGTCGGCGTGCGGGACCACGGCACGCGATCCGGCGGGTCGAAGAGTCCCAGCTTGAACCGGGTGGCGAGGAGCCGCCGCACCGAGGCGTTGATCTCCGCCTCGGAAACCAGTCCCGCCTTCTCGCCATCGAGCAGCGCCTGGTAGGTGCAGCCACAATTGAGGTCGCAGCCGTTCCGCACGGCCAGCGCGGCCGATTCCGCGGCGTTGGCGGTGACGCGGTGATGCAGATGAAAGTCATCGAGGGCGCCGCAGTCGCTCACGACGTGACCGCGGAAGCCCCAGCGCTCGCGCAGAATGTCGACGAGGAGCAGCTTGCTGGCGCAGCACGGCTCGCCGAGGGTGCGATTGTAGGCACCCATGACGGCCTCGACGCCGGCATGCACGAGCTTCTCGAAGGCTGGCAGGTAGGTTTCGGCGAGATCCTTGGGCGTGGGCTGGGCGTCAAACGTGTGGCGCTCATGTTCCGGGCCGCTGTGCACCGCGTAATGCTTGGCGCAGGCCGCCGCCTTCATGTAATGCGGGTGATCACCCTGCAGGCCGCGCACCATGGCGACGCCGAGCTCACCCGTCAGGAACGGATCCTCCCCAAAGGTTTCCTGGCCCCGCCCCCAGCGCGGGTCGCGAAAGATGTTGATGTTGGGTGTCCAGAATGTGAGGCCCTGGTACTGTCCGCGCCGGCCGGCCGCGAGAGCGGCGTGGTGCTTGGCGCGGGCCTCGTCGGCGATCACACCCGCGACGCGCCGCACGAGGTCGCGGTTCCAGGTCGCGCCGAGTCCGATGACCTGGGGAAAAACGGTGGCGCGGCCGTTGCGGCCGATGCCGTGGCAGGCCTCGTTCCACCAGTTGTACGCCGGCACGCCCAGGCGGTCGACCGGCTTGCTCTCGTGGAGCATGAGGCTCGCTTTTTCCGGCAGGGTGAGCCGGCCCAGCAGGTCCTCCACGCGACGTTCAATCGGCACCTCGGGATCGAGGTACGCGGGGGCGGCGGACGCGGGCAAGGGGGCGCGAGGGGTGCCGTTCACGGGTTCAAAAGCCCGCGATCAAGAGCGATTTGGCGGCGCAGGGCGAGACTATCTCCAGCGGGCACGGCCGTACGGTCGGTCGGAAAGGAGTCCACGGGGTTGGGGGCAGGGGTAGCCCACACCGAAGCAAGACCGGCCGGCGCGGGCGAGATCATTTCGTCCCGGCCCCGTCATGCTCTCAAGGGGCGGTTTGTTCTAACATTAGGGCAAAACCTGACTTTACAGGCACAAACATCCCGCCGAAGGTGGTCCTATGTCTGAGCGCCGCGTAACCTTGGCCGACGTCGCCCGTCGCGCCCGCGTGCATGTCACCACGGTTTCCCTCGCCCTGCGCAACCATCCGCGGCTGCCGGCGGAGACGCGGCGCCGCATCCAGGCGCTCGCGGAAACGATGGGCTACCGCCCCGATCCCCTGCTCCGCGCGCTCGTCGCCTATCGCAGCCGGGTGATGGACCGCCAGAATCCGCTCACGCTGGCGTATGTCACGAACTGGAACACGCGCTGGGGCTGGAAAAAAGTGACGGCCCATCCCGATTTTTTCGCGGGCGCGCAGGCCAAGGCCGACCAGCTCGGCTACAAGCTGGAGCATTTCTGGATGCACGAGCCCGGTCTCACGCAGGGACGCCTCAGCCGCATGCTCTATGCGCGCGGGATCAACGGACTCATCATCGCCTCCCACGGCCGCGAAATGGGCGACGCCCTGCAGTTCGAATGGGATCATTTCAGCGCGGTAAAGATCGACTATTTCCCGCATCAGCCGGTCCTGCACAACGTGACGAACAACCAGTGCGACATCATCCGCCTCGCGATGCAGAAGGTGATGGCCGCCGGCTACCGGCGCATCGGCTTCGTCATGCATCGCGGCTGGGACCACGCCGTCGACCATCTGTGGATGGCGGGTTTCCTGTGCGAGCAGCAGCACCTGGCCGAACGCGATCGCGTCCCCGCGCATATTTTTCCCGAACCGCATCCGATCGAACGCTGGTTCAACGAGAACAACGCTCCCGTGGTGCCGGACGGACCCGCGTTCATCGAGTGGTTCCGGCGCCATCAGCCGGAGGTGGTGATCAGCAAGGCGTCGTTCGTCCTTCCCCTGCTGGCCGAAATGGGGCTGCAGGTGCCGCGGGACGTGGCGTTCGTGGACGTGTTTCTCGAACAGGCCGGATCCGCAACGGCGGGTGTCCGGCAGAATCACCGCACCGTCGGCGCCGCCGCCGTCGAAATCCTCGCCGGCCAGCTCCAGCACAATAAATTTGGCGTACCGGACATTCCCACGACGACGTTCGTCGAGGGAACCTGGTTCAACGGCGCCTCCTGCCCGCTGGCGCGGGTGCGCGCCCGCGCCAATCCCCACGCCAACGCCGCGGCGGGATGAGCGAGGTGGAGCGCGGCCTCCGTGACGCGCTTATGATCAGATCATCGATCCGATCTTGTCGCAATTAACCGGCCCGCCTCTCGACTTTGCTCGAGGCCCTGAGCCGGTCGAACGGGGAGGTCCGGTTCCACCACATGTCGCCCAGTCGCGCTCACGGATCGATCCGGAACACCCGGAAGCTGTGCGGCGCGAGGTGGACGTCGAAGGTGTGACGAGGCTCGACAAACCGGCGCCACGGTCCGGGCACGGCCGCCGGTGGCTTGCCCTCGATCGACTGGCCGGTGCCGAGATCCGTGAGATGGTTCGAATCGCCGAGGGTCGCGACATGAATGTCGGCGTCCTCGCCGCGGAACGACTCGACGATGAACGTGTGATTGTCGTACGCGAAGAGCGCGACTTCGTTCGGCCCGTCGATCCGCACCGGGAATCCCTCCATCAGCGTGTTTTTCACGGCGGTGATCACCGCAGGCGGAATCCGGTAGAGGTCGGCGAAATCGTCCGGCACCGTCCACACGTAAAACCTTCCGTCCTGGCCGTACCGATCGAGCAGAAGCAGCGGATAGCCCACTCCATCCGACATGCCGCTGACCAGCGCCCAGGCGTCGTTGGTCAGGAATCCGATTTGCGGATACAGGATCGGCGGCGCCCCGGTGACCTTGTTCGCCAGGGCCGCCCGGTTGCCGGGCCCAAAGCCCGCCGAATAGCCGTCGGAAAGGAAATGCCGGCCCGAGGTCTCGAGCTCGACGATTTGTTCCAGTCCGTGACCCTGCATCGCCCGCGCGAAGCCGGAGGTGACGACCACGGTCTTGCCGGCAAGCAGGTGACGCTTGATATGGTCGATGATGCCCGGGTCGCCCTTCGCGTCCTCGGTCAGCAGCACCACCGGCGCGTCATCGGGAAACGTCGGCTGCATCTCCACCGGAATGCCCAGCATGCCGATGTAATTGTGCAGAAAATCCTCGCCGGTCGCGTGCGGCGGCCGATAGCTGCGCAGGCCGATGGGCCGGCCGAGATGGCCGACGGCGGCGTCCGCCTGATCGAGCGCATAGCCCGCCACCCGCGCCATGGTTGGCCCCGCCGGAGCCACACCGGCACCCTCGGGATGATATTTCACCATCGCGTCATAATTGAATGTGGTCGGCTTGGTCGCCCACGCCTCGCGGGTTCCCGGGGCGGCCGGCTGGACGAGGAGGGCCCAGTTGAACAAGGTCATCTCCCTTGCCCGGGCGAACATCGTGTCCCAGAGCTGCTCCGCGTAGCGATCGACGTAAAGCGAAGCATAGGTGTCGACCCAGCCGCCGCCATTGCGGCCTGGAGCGATGTTTTCGAAATAGCGGATGATTTCGTAGCTCTCGTACTGCTGGAGGTACTGGTCGGTGTTGTTGGGATCGCGGGTCTCCGTTCCGGTGTAGATGCCGTCGAAAATCTTCGGACCCTCCTGCAGGTCGAACCCGAGTCCCGCGAAGTGCTCGTACCAGTTGGGGTACTTGATCGTGACCTTCGCGCGCGGGTTGACCTTCTTCGCCGCCTCCACGACGAGCTTGCGGCCGGCATCGTTCATCAGGTCGAGCCGGAAATCCGTCCAGCTCCGGTTGCCCTTCGCTGCGATGTCGGACTCGAACTTCGTGGTCACGAAGAAGAAATCGTCGAGAATGATCTCATCGAAATGCCGGGCGGTAAGCTCCGCCGCCGACTGCACGAAGGCGCGGTCGGCGGGGTCCGTGTAGCAGAACGAACGGAAAATTCCGTTGCCGGCGCTGTCCGAAAACGTGATGCCGCCGGCCACGCGCACGCCGTGCGCCAGGAAAAACGATTTCACCTTCTCCAGGGTGGCATCGTCGGCCAGGACGCGGTCGCGTTCCGGCTCGATGTACACCTTGTCGACCTTCAGCTGGCTGCTGATCGTGGCCCACTCGGACTCGAGCACACCGGGCTCCGCGAGGTGCTTGACGACAGCGACCGGAATATAGATCGCGACGTTGAAGTTCTTGTAGTGTCCGGCCGGGGCCGCGGACGGCGTCTCGGCCACGGCCAACGGGGCCACGGCGAGCGCGAGAAGGGTCAGGAGGGATACGGGGCGCATGCGGCCCAGACTCTTTCCGCAAAATGCCGGGCCCGCAAGCCGGACATCCCGTCACACATTAGTTCGCGCTCGCGTCCGGGCCCGAACGAAAAAGGATGGCGGGATGCCGCTTCCCTCCCGGGACGAAGCCGAAGCCCTGCTGCAAAAGCATGTACGCGACGAATACCAGCGTCTGCATGCGCACATGGTGGCGGTGGCGCTCGCAGGTTACGCGGGACTGTACGGCGGAGATTCGGAACTGTGGTACGTGACCGGCCTGCTGCACGATCTCGATTTCGAGGAGCATCCCGGGGAACACCCGGCGCCGTCGCTGGCGTGGTTCAAGGAATGGTCCTATCCGGAAGAGCTCATTCACGCGGTCGAGGCTCACGCCTACGGCTATCACGGCTTCTCCACCCTGCCCCGCACGAAACTCGCCGCGGCCATTCTCGCGTGCGACGAACTCTGCGGACTTTTCTACGCGTATCGGAAAATGAATCCCGTGCGGTACGGCGAAATGAAGGCGAGCTCCATCAAGAAGAAGTTCAAGGATTCCGCCTTTGCCGCGAAGATCGACCGGCCCACGATCCAGATGGGATGCGACCATCTTGGCATCAGTCTCGATGACCACATCGCCAACATGGTCCGGTTCCTGGCGGTGGTGGAATGAGAGAGTGGTCAGGATCCCGTAGCGAGTGATAAGCAGGCGGGGATCGATGTCCTAATCGATCCGCGCAACACGATGAGCTCCGCTTCTCGGTGGTAAAATGCATCGACCACGAAGCCTGGAGAATCATTCGCGGCGTAAAGCCGCTCCCACATGGCTCGACCATCGGATCGATGAGGACATCGATCCCTACCCGCCATCACGGCACAATATGCCACTCGCCCGGGATGTTGGCCAGATATGGCATCGACAGAACGCTGGTGCCGTTGAGCAACCAGAAGGCGCGATCGCCCGTCGACGTGTTTTCCCACAGCAGGTCGGGATGCCCGTCGCCGTTGAAATCCGCCACGGCCGCGATATGCCACGGCATCGGCACGTTCACGCCAAAGTCGAAGCTCTGGATGGTGGTGCCGTTCATCAGCCACATGCTGCGATCGCCGGTGTTCACGTTCTCCCACACGAGATCGGTTTGTCCGTCGCCGTTGAAATCCGCCGCGCCGACAATGTGCCATTCCACGGGAATGCCGGCGAGGTAGAGCATGTTCGTGATGTTCGCGCCGTCCATGATCCAGACCGTGCGATCCCCGGTCAGGGTGTCTTCCCAGATCAAATCCGGCTTTCCGTCACCGTTGAAATCCGCGACGGCCGCGATGTGCCATTCGGCGGGAATGTTGGCGAGATAGAGAAAGCTCGAAAGCGATGTCCCGTTCATCAGCCACACCGTGCGATCGCCGGTGGAGAGATTCTCCCACACGAGATCGGGCATGCCATCGCCGTTGAAGTCGCCCTTCCCGACGATGTGCCAGTCGGTGGGGATGCCGGCCAGATAGGCGAAGCTCGAGAGAGACGTGCCGTTCATGACCCAGAAGCTGCGATCGCCCGTGCTGGTGTCCTCCCAGAGAACGTCCGCCTGCCCGTCACCGGTGAAATCGGACGGAAGGCGATTCGTGACGTTCAGCATGACTCCGCCGGAATCGGGTCCGGGACCCGAGGTGTCGTTGAAGCCGTCGACGGCAAAATAGTACGTCGTACCCTTCTGCGCGACGAAGGAGGTCGAACTCACCTGCACAATCGACGGGTCGATATCGTCGTTCGAGGCGATGGTCGTCAGGCTGTTGACCGCGGAGCCCGTATAGACGCCCAGCAACGTGTCAAACGCACTGCCTTTGGTGTCGACAAACACGCCGCCGTTGAACGGCGCCGTCCATTTCCACCAGACCGACTTGCCGCCGGTGTCGCCCGCGTGATTGGGTTCGCCGGATTCCTTGGTCGCGTTGACGTTGAAGCCGGTGACGGTCGTGACGCTGACCGAACCGGCGGAGATCGTGGCCGCGTTGGCAAACGAATCGTTGGCGGGAGCGGAATTCAGCGGGTTGGGCCCGTAAAGTTGTTGCACGCCGGCGATGTCGTCCGCCGTGGGCGCGATGATGTCGCTCTCGTGGCTGTTCATGATCGCGCTGACGGTCTGCGCCGGAGTCGCCTCATCGGGGTGATCGAGACCGAAGGCGTGGCCGAACTCGTGCGTCGCGATGCGGCGCACGTCCTGAACATTCGGATGATTGCCGATCGAATCGCGATACGAGTTCCAGGTGTAGGCGGTGTTGAAGACCGTGTCGGACTCGAGGCGGCGGTTGCCGCTCGCATACGTGGTCGTCACGGCGAGCACGTCCGCATCGAACGTGGTTCCATACACCGTCGATCCGAACGAAACCTGGTTGACCCCGTCGTGATCTCCCGGCGTGCCGGCGGGATTGATGGTGGAGTTCATCTGCTCGTCGCCGAGGAATCCATTCCAGGCTTGGGACGCGATCTGGATGCTTCCGGCCAGGGTGGTTCCGTCGAGCAGCGTCGTCGTGTTGTCGGCGATGATCTGCACCGACACCGTTCCCGCGGGCCACTTGATGGGCAGGTGCGTCGTGGTATTGAAAATGAACGTGTAGCCGGAAGCGGCGCCCGCCGCGAGTCCCGCCAGCAGCAGCAGGCCGGCAACACGAAGGTGCTTAATTTTGGAGGGTGCCACGGGAATTTTGGGTCAGGGAATTCTGGATGCGGCCGATAAAGTCGGAAACGGACAGCGGCAGCGCCGTGGCGTTGGCTGCGCGCAACGGGCTCGCTGAACCCATCGGCAACGACACCTCGCTGGTGTCGTACAACGGCGCGCCGTTGCTGCGGGTCACATAGTCGTGTCCCTGCAGGTCGTGTTGGACGGGATATCTTCCATGCATCAACGCCACCAGCGGGCTGAACTGCCGCCCATTCCCGCGGACGAACAGAATGTCCTCGTCACCCACGGCAAAGGTGGGCGCACCGGTCACGACCATCTCCTCGTCCCCCACCTTGCCGCCCAGGGTCTCGAGCACGAGCGGTTGCGGCGGCTGGCCGCTGATCACGCGCTTCACCGACAAAGCCACGTGAGTGATGATGTGACGCCCGGAGGAATCGGAAATCACTTCGGACGAAACACCCGTCACGACCGCGTGGACAATGTAGTCGGCGTGGGTGACGAGATGGTCGAACGTCGGTGATACGACGGAGGTCGCGCGGGCCGCGGGACACACGGCAAGAGCGAGACCGGCCCACAAGCAGGCGAGGCGAATCGCCGCCGGCCGGAAGAGACGAGTGATCATGGGTGCGGGAGGGGTGAAGCCGTTCCCGGAGCCCGGCAGTTGGACGCTTCCGCCTGGGCCGCCGGGAAACGACTTCGCTGACTTAGAGAACCGCCGGACCCGGTCAGTTCCCGATAGCGGCATACGTGGTTCACCTACCCCCCGGCTGATTTTCGAAGTACGAGGGATGAATGACGAATGTATGACCAGGCAAACCACGAACGAACGGACCACCGACGATGGGCGGTGCGCTGTCAGGCCGCTAAAAATCCCAACAACCAGTCATCGATTTCCAAAGTCAGCCGCAGCCAGGAACCGCAACTGTCTCATCAAAAGCCGAAAATGCACGGCTCCGATAAGTCGCACACAAATGGCCAAGTGCGACCGCAATAAAATTGCCCTACCATGCCCGTACGTGCGCCACCATGGCATGAAATCCTCCGGTAGTCCTGAGTCCGCCAAGACCACTCTAGTCTTTCGTCTCTCGTCTCCTTTTTCCCGACAGGATAACCGGCAGCGTCCGCGCAAGGATTCCGAGATCCCCGGCCAGCGAAAGATTGCGGGTATAATAGATATCCAGGCGCACGCGCCGCTCGACTCGCACCCCGCGCGGCCGAGCCACCTGACCCAAACCCGTGATGCCCGGCAGGCCGGTGCACTGGGCGCGTTGCCAGGAGGTCAGCCTCTGATACTCGACCGGCAGGCACGGCTGCGGGCCGACCAGGCTCATTTCGCCCCGCAAGACGTTCAAGAGCTGCGGCAGACGATCGAAATGCAGCCGACGGATGAACTTTCCGCCCGGCACCGAACGGGCCACCGGAGACGAAACCGGCCGGTTCGAACCGGGCTCCGGCCGCATCGACCGCGTGCGGAACCGGTAGGTTCGAAAGCGCTTCCCGGCAAAACCGACCCGTTCCTCAAGAAAAATGACCGGGCCAGGCGATGTCCAGCGCGACATCACGACCAGCGTCAGTGTGCCCAAGGCCAGCAGGGGAATCCCCGCAAAGCAGGCCGACAGATCGAGCGCCCGTTTCCAGGTGGGCAGAGGATTTCGGAGCGAAACCATGGGTGTCGGGGTGCGGGTGCGGGCGTCAATCCGGCGAGTTGAGGGCGACAGCGCGACGTAGGCGCGCACGTTGCGGCGATGCAGCTGCGCGTGCGCCGATTCCGCCGGTGCGGCGTCCGAAGGATCGGGGGTATTCGAGCCAGGTTCCATGGCGCATGGTATCGAGTCCGCGGATGCGGACACTCCATCATGCGCAATTCTGACCCGGAACCGATCACCCGTCCCACGTCGGCTCCGGATTTTCTCCAAGATCGCCGCCGCGACCATCGATCAGCCGTTGTGCCGCCGAATGTTCATGGCGCGCCCTCCCGATCTGATTTCTTATGCCTTTTGCGCCTTCTTGCGGCCAGAGCCTTTCCGAAACGGCTCTAGATTCTCGTCTGCTTCGGCGTCTCCGTATCGTGGAATACCCGCAAGGTGTTCCGGTCCGGATCTTCGACCATAAACTCGAACAGGCCCCAGGGTTTCTGTTCCGGAGCGGCGACAATCACCGCACCCGAACTCCTCCATTCCGCAAAAAGTGCGTCGACTTCGGCCGCGGAACTCAAATTAAGCCAGACCCGGACGGGATGGAGCGGTCCCTCGGCGACTCGATCGAGAAACAGTCTCGTCTCATCGCGCGAAATGCCCGCAAGGCCGTCCTCATATTTCCAATCCAACGTGAATCCCATTCGGGACTGGTAGTATGAAATTGCCCGCCCGAGATCGCTGACGGGTATTTGCGGAACGGGAGGCGGGAGTTTCGGAGGCATGATCACTAGCTAATTTCACCGGGCGCAAAGGCAAGGTACGGCCCGGTCGGGTCATCCGGCTTCAGTTTTTGGGCCCCGCGAGCCGGGCCTCGTGAGCGGCAAACAACGAGTGCCAGTCCGCAATTGGAACAAACGACTCACCCTGCTCGTCATCGAATGTGATCCAACCCCCGCACCGGCGAAAAAGCTCGCGGAGGCGATCCCGCTCCCGATCCGACAGATCGTGGTGCCCATAGCGCGGTCCATCCCGGAGCAGGATTCGCCACAGGTCATATTCGAGCCCGGCCATCCAGCCGGCGTGGTAACCGGCTTCGGAAATCTCGCTCATCGCGTCGCGGAGCGCCCGTTGATCTTCGGAAAGTTGCCCGCGCATGACCTCGCCTGTCACTCGATTTGCTACGACCGCGCCGGCGTATCCGAAGGCCCCTGACCCGACCGCAGGCGCTTGATCTCGTTGAACAGCCAGGCGCGGGCATAGGTCCAGTCGCGTCGGGCCGTCGGTTCGGAAATTCCCAGCAGCGCGCCGGCGTCCTTGATCGTAAGGCCGACGAAATAAACCTGTTTCACCAGCTCCGCCTTGCGCGCATCGTGCCGCGCCAGCGCGTCGAGAGCCTCGTGGACATCGAGCAGTTCCGCGTCATCGGCCCCGGGCGAGCCGATCACCTGGTCGATTGCATCCGAGGAGGTGCGGACGTATTCGCCACCGTGGCGCACGGCATGCCGCCGGCGCGCCCGGTCGATGAGAATCCTCCGCATGGCCTCCGCCGCCGAGGCAAAGAAATGGGCGCGGTTTTTCCAATCCGGCTGCTGATCGCCACCGAGCCGGAGCCAGGCCTCGTGCACCAGCGCCGTGGGCTGCAGCGTGTGACCGGCGGCCTCGTGCGCCATGCGCGCCGCGGCCAGCTTGCGCAGTTCGCCGTAGACGAGCGGCAGCAGCTGATCGGCCGCCTGACGATCGCCCTGCTCGATGCGTTCGAGAATGACCGTGATCTCGCTCATGGCCCGTGATCCCGTCGTCGCTACGACCCGACGCCGGTGCCGGTGGGCTTATTGGTCGCCATCATGGACGATGCCGGGATCGATGATCCCCACGCTGCCGTCGGAACCGCGCTGAATCACCACCGAGAACTTGAAGCGCACCCGCTTCGCGGGGTCGCGATAGGTGTCGGCGATGATGATCGACGATCCGTCCGGCTGCGTGCGGCCCTGGGGAAAATTGAGCAGGCCGAGTCGCTGCGCGTCGCTGGAGCTGCGCGCGCCTTCGCGCATGAAGGTGATGCCGACCGGATAGTAGCGCTCGCGCCGCGTCCCATCCGCCACGACGGTGAAGCGAATCAGTCCGCCGGGGCGCTTGACGAGGAGGTCGGTGCCGTCGATGCGCACGCGCGGATCCTCGCGGCGCAGTTTCATGACGTAGTCGCAGCCCATCTCGCCCGGTGCGCCGCCCTGAAGCACGTCGTTGAATTTGACCACCACGAGCTGGACTTCGATCGGGCCCGAGGGTCGCAAAGCCCCGCGACGCGGAGCGGATTTCACTGCCAGTTTCTTGGAGGATGCCATCGTGAAAAGGGGACGCGAAGCCTAACCTTGTGGCCGCGACTCCGGGTGCGCGTCGAGCGGAATCGTTTCCGGCCACGGGTCGAGCGGGACGTATTTTATCGCGCTGAGCCGCGCCACGATCGCACGCGCCACGTCCACTTCCCCCAGCAGGGCGCTCACGCGGGCCGCCGGATCGAGGAGGCGCCAGTCGTTGCAATCGGAACTGCGCGCCGCCAGAATTTCGCTCGCCCGCTGCCAGTACTTGCGCGCCCCGTCGGCGTCGCCGGCATGGGCCGCCAGCCCGCCCTGCACGAGAAGCGCGGTTGCATACTCTCCGCGATCGGCGGCATTGGCCCGGCTCTCCCCGAGAAGCTTCGCCCCCGCGGTGGCGGCGAGTTCCGCCGTGGCCCAGGCCTCCGGACGATTTTCCTCCGCGGCGATTTCCGCGTCCAGCCGGGCGGCGGTCGCAGCCCAGCGGACCAGCAGCCGGTCGGACGGTTCGGCCGCGGCCAGACGATCGAGGTCGGGCCGCAATTGCGCGAGGATTTCGCGCGTCTCCTGCCGCGCTCCGGTCGCACGGTGCAACATCGCGCCGAGCAGGCGGGCGTGGCCCTCGGCGGCCGCCCAGTGGCGGTTGGCCGCATCGTGGCTCACCAGGGACTCGAGCTCGCTGCGGGCCAGGGAGAGATCCCGCGCGGCGTCGTCGCGCTTGCCGAGCACCATCATCACCTCGACCCGGAAGAGCCGCGTATCCGCCACCCAGAATTTCCAGCGCATGTTCCTGGGTTCGGCGGTCGCGAGCTTCTGCAGGATGTCGATCTGCTCGTCGTAGCGATGAACCGCCTCGGCCAGGTCCCCCTGCTCCACCGCCACGCCGCCCAGCCAGGACAAAGCGTCCGCCCGACGGAAGGGGAGATCGGCATCGGGATTACCCGCGGACGCGAGTTTCTCGAGCGCCGCCAGCTCGGCCACAAACCCCGCCCGCGCCGCGGGCAGGTCGCCCCGGTCCTTGGCGATGACAGCCAGGTTGTGGTTGCCGTAGGCGAGTTCGCTCCGCCATTCCGCGCGTCCGCCATCGAGCGCCACGAGGGCCTGACCGGTGTCGTGGTAGCGATTCATCCATTCGGTGGCCGCCGCGAGGTTCCCCTGTTTCCAGGCGACAAATCCCTTCCAATATTCCGCCTGCCCGCGCAGGAACATTCGCTCGCCATCGCCTGGCTTGCGCGCGACCAGTGACACCGCGCGATCGTAGGCCTCGGCAAACGCCGCCGACGCGTCCGCGTAGCGCTGCTGATCCATCCGCAGTTCGCCGATCTGGACCAGGGCCTTCGCGTAGCGGGCGAGCATCGGCTCGTCCATCTGTCCGGCCGGCAACGCGGAAAAATGCGCCATCGCCTTGTCGCCGACCGCCTGGAGCACGTCGAGTCGTCCCACCTTGGCGAGCTGGCCGCGCAGGTCACCCAGCATGAACTCGAGGAGATTCTCGGCGTTGGCCTGCTGCTGGGCGGCGCGCGCGCGTTCGAGCGCGGCCTGTCGTTCCGCCCGCGTCGCGCGGATCGCCTGGACCGTGCTGACCACGGTGCCCGCGATCAGCGCCAGCGCGACCGCGGCGATCGTGGTGACCGCCACGCGGTGGCGGCGCAGCATGCGCCCGACGCGATAGCCAAAGGTGGGCGGACGGGCTGAAACGGGTTCGTTCTGCAGGTGCCGCTGGATGTCGAGGGCGAAACCGGTGGCGGTGTCGTAGCGCCGGGCCCGGTTTTTCTCCAGCGCCTTCATCACGATCCAGTCGAGATCCCCGCGCAGCAAAACCGAGAGTTGGGCCGGAGCCGTGCCGCGCTGGCGCGCCACCTTGGTGCGATCGGGATCCTCCAGCGTGTCGAGTCGCGTCGAGGGCCGCGCGGGTTCCACTTCGCGGATGATGCGCCGGACCTCGTCGAGTCCCGCCTGCACGAGCGACTTGGGATCGAACGGTGGGCGGCCGGTGAGCAGCTCATACAGAAGCACCCCGAGCGAATAGATGTCGCTGCGGGTATCGACGTCGATGCCGCTGATCTCGGCCTGCTCCGGGCTCATGTACGCCGGCGTGCCGATGAACTGCTCCAGCGCGGTGAACAGCGTGTGGTCGGTCAGGCGTCCCTGCGTGGCCTTCGCGATGCCGAAGTCGATCACCTTCGGCATCGGCTCGCCGTCGTGCAGGGTGACGAGGATGTTCGAGGGCTTCAGGTCGCGATGAATGATCCCCTTCTGGTGCGCGTGCTGCACGGCCTGACAAACCTGCAGAAACAACGCCAGGCGCTCGCGCGTCGAGAGATTGCGTTCGTCGCAATACCGCGTGATCGGGACGCCCGCCACGAGTTCCATCACAAAGTAGGGACGTCCGCTTTCCGTGGCCCCGGCGTCGAGCACACGCGCAATGGCCGGATGATCCATCAACGCCAGCGCCTGACGCTCGGCCTCGAAGCGCGCGATCACGCTCCGCGTATCCATGCCGAGCTTGATCACCTTCAGCGCCACCCGGCGTCGCACGGGCTCCTCCTGCTCCGCCATCCAGACCACGCCGCAGCCGCCCTCGCCGAGCAACTGCAGCAGCTTGTACCGCCCGATCCGCGTCCCCGGCCGGTCGGTCGGGGTCGCACCCGCCTCGGCCGCGCCCGGTGAGGAGGACATGAACTTGCCGGCGGAATCGTGCGCCGCCAGCAGCGATTCGATGCGGTGGCGAAGTTCCGGGTCGCCGGCACAGGCCGATTCCAGGTACCGCGCGCGGTCCGCCGGAGGAACGAGCAAAGCCTCCCCGAAGATCAGCGCTTCCTTTTCCGCCGGATCATTCATCGCAGCATCGACCACCGCCGGAAATGCGGCGGCAGGTCGCGTTCGCCCATCGGCGTGAGGTCGGACTGGTCAGGCTGCGCCATGGGCAATCCCGCACGCGCGAGCGAGGCGGAAGCGGGCCGGTCCAGCAAGACGGAAAACGCGCCCGCCGACGCACCCAGCCGCCCCGAGAATGCCAGGGCGGCCATCGTGGAAAAAACGGGCCGGTCGGAAGAGTTGATGGGAAGGCGAGCGGCCGTGGGAATGACCAGCCGCTCATGTCTAATGCGCATTATTTCGGTCCAACCGATCACGGACCCGGGCAGGCCTGGGCCAGGGCGACCGCCCTCCATTGTGCCCGGCGTGGGTGCCGCACATCGGGTCGCGGCGATCGGATGAGACCGATTTCCACCGCATCCATCGGACGATTACCGGAAGTGAGTAAATCCCTGCGCCTCGCCGGGGATTGGCGGAACCGCGGGTGCGCCGCGGCCAACTAAGGGGACATGAATCCTCAAGTATCCTTTCCGAATCTTCCGCGGCTCGGTGCCGCGTTTGTCGCGGCGCTGCTGGGTCTGCTGATCGCCGCGCCGCTGTCCGCCGCCGACTCGCTCAAGCATTCCGATCGCGCTTTCATCGAGAAGGCCGCGAAGGCCGGCCAGAAGGAGGTGCAATTGGGCGAGATTGCCGCACAGCGCGCCACCAATCCGCAGGTGCGCGAATACGCCGAGATGATCGTTTCCGACCACAAGGCGGCCAACGAGGAACTGACCGCGCTCGCGGAGCGCAAGGGGGTCATGCTGCCCGCCGCGGACGTGAACGTTTCCAAATGGAACGAGAAAAAGACGTCCTCCTTCGACAAGGACTACGTGGACGAGATGGTCGATGACCACGATGACGCCATTTCGCTCTTCGAGAAGGGCGCGAAGTCCGAGGACCCCGATATCGCCGCCTTCGCGCAGAAATACCTGCCGAAGCTCCAGGCGCACTATACGCAGGCGAAGTCCTTCAAGAAGATGTTCTGATCCGCATTGGATCGGAATGCGTGCGCCCCGCCTCGCCGACTTTCGGCGAGGCGATCTTGTTCCCATTCCCCACCTTCAACTCCGAAAACCATCATGGCCAAAAGATCCCCTCTTCAACGGGCGAGACGCGATGCCCGGCAGGGCAAATCCGCGTCCACGCAAGCCGGCGAATATGTGCGCGACGAAATCGAGCGCGTCCGTTCGGGCAAGCATGGCGCCCGCTCCACCAAACAAATGATCGCCATCGGACTGTCGCGCGCGCGGCGCGCGGGCGTGGATCTTCCCGCGCCGAAATCCGGTTCGAAACGCGTGCGCCAGCAAGCCGCCCACGACCGGCAGAATCGCGGCCACCCACCCTCCCGCAAACGCTCGCAGGCCACGCTCCGCGCGTTGCAGCGGGAAGGATCGTCCGCCGCCAGCTCGTCGGCCTTGAGTCGGCAGGCCCGTCAATCCGCCCGGCGACGCGGATCCGGCGCACGCCGTCAGTCGACCCGTCGGGCGGCGAGAGCTCGGTGAGAATATTCGCCCTTTGCATTGGCGAATATTTTTGATGGAGGGCGGGCGACATCGCCCGCCGAGAATGCGCGCCGGCAAACCGGACTCACGGGAGATCTGTCCTGGGGGCGAATCCGTGCGTCTCGGGCGGGCGAGGTCGCCGCCCTCCATCAATCGAATCTCCGTGGCCCTGACTATTTACTCCCCGCGCGGGGGCCAAAACCCCATGGCGCGGGATGGAATTCTGCGCTATTATAGTGATCCGCATGAAAGGTGACTCCCAAACTCGTCAGGCGGAGGCACGGATCCGCGACCTCGCTCATCGCTTGCGGCGCGATGTCGAGAAAGCCATCGAACCCAAGGCGCAGGCGCTCCTGGAAACCTCGGCCGAGGTTCTCGGCGGGTTGATCAACGCATTCGACGAATACAAGACCCGACGGAACCGGGAGTGGGAGCGAGAGGATGCTTCCGCCCGAAAGGCCGCGCCGAAGCGAACCGCCGGGCGCAGGGGACCGCGCAAGCGCGCGGCGTGATTTTTACCATGAAACGAATGATTCCCCGTCCCATCAGTTCGACGGTTCGCTCACCGTCGGCTTCCCCCCGAAATACCGAACCCGTGGCCGAACGCTTCCCGGCCCGGGAAACGCGCGAGGTGCCGCTGCATTTTTTTGCGCCCGGCGCCGGATCCGTGCAGGTCGCCGGAGACTTCAATGAGTGGCGCCCTGAGTCGAATCCCCTCCACGCCGGCGAGGCGGGGGACTGGTCCGCCACGTTGCAATTGCGGGCCGGCGAGTACCAGTACCGTTATGTCGTCGACGGCATCTGGCGGGAGGATCCTGACGCGCATGAAAGCGTCGAGAATCCCTTCGGCAGCCGCAATTCCCTCCTGCGAGTGGCAATCGACGCCCGAAGCGATCAGCTTTGAGCGTCCCGACGTAGCCCAGGCGTCGTCGCCGACGAGGTGGAGCGCGACCTCCGGGCGCGCCGGCGCTGCACTCCTGTGGGAGCGGCTTCACGCCGCGAATGGTCGGCCGGCGGAACGCATTGTCACAAGCGCAGCACTCGACTTTGCGGAGAAGCCTACCGGCGGCCGAGAAATCATGCAGATGAAACCTCAGGGCCGGTTCATTTCGGCCAGCGCGTCCGGAGGCCGCGCTCCACCACGGTTTCCTTGCTGCGGACTCCGACATTGATTGACGCGAACTGGCTCCGGACCGGGGAAGCCCGGATACTCTCAACCCTCAACATTCAACTCTCAACCTAACTTCCCCCGCCTCAATTGCCCGAATGATCGCGCAACGGATCCTCCAGCTGCGCACCGAGAATCGGGTCGGGCGAACGCACCGGCTCCAGGAAGGCGTTCAACCACCAGCGCGCATAGAGCTCGCTGGCGCAACGTCGATGGTGAATGCGATCCGCCGTGGTCACCTCGGCGATCCAGTAGACCGGACCAGTCGCGACGGGTTCGACCCGGAACAGGCGGGCGCCGCGCTGCTCGGTGGCGAGTTCGTACCAGTGTTCGGAGGCATCGCGAAAAGGAGTGATGGCGCCTTCGTTTTCAATCACCGCCGGCGCCGCGGCGCCGGAGAACGGGGAATGAGTCGGGTTCTTGGAAAAATAGCTCATGGAAAAAATCGGCTGACAGTTTGACGGCGGAGCCCTCAAACGGTTGCGGAAAAAATGTCGGTCGCGAAAAAACTCCCGTCGTTCGGGTGGCCGGTCGCAGCGAAAAAAAGGATAGCAGGCAACGGGCCGTCGGGGGATGGGGTGACAACCTACCGCCCGAGGGGCACCGGAGCGTACATGCTCCGACGGGAAACCGCTGGCCGGGCAGCGCGCTCCCGCCTCTCGCTTTGGCGGATCGAATTCCGACCGCACTCGAAATAAATCGCGGGCGCCGGCCCGGCCGGCCGACGCCCGCGCGGATTTTTTCAGGGCGCTCACAAGGTGAGACTGCCCCGATCCGCTTATATGTCGTCAGCCCACTTGCCAGACCGCACCTTGAGGAACTGGCGTTAGCAGGCTACGACTTGTCCCGGAAACCTTGACCTCCGCCGCGATTGCAGCCTCGCGGCTGATTCGGCGAAAGCGGTGACCCAGGTTTTCGGGAAAGGATGGAAAGGGAAAGATGAGAGCTGCAGGCGGCCGATGAGAGCACGCGGGCAGGAGGAAAAAGGAACGCACCCACATCGGGTGACAGCGCGGGACTGTCCCCGTTCCCTTGCTTTGCGCGTGCCGACTCGCGCGGAAAATTTTTTCTCCGAGTGAAAATCGGCCGCGAATCCGTGGATCGCGACCATTTCACCCTGACGCCGCGTTGCATTTTGCGAGGTCACACGACGAAACGGCTGGCACGATGCGACGATGCGAACGCGGGCGGGCGCAGCGCCGGAAAATTCCGCCGGAACACGACGAACATGGTCGTGTCAGGAATTTTCAGATGCCGGATTCACGGGAGCCGGCTTCCTTTTCCCGGTCCCCTCACACACATCAGAATCCACCGGCCCTGAGCACCACGTCGCCAAAATCCTCCCGTCGGGATCGCGTCCCGTTTGCCTCGGTGGGCCACCGCGTCCGCAACCTCACTCCGCACCGACATGGCGAAGCCTGACGTCTCCCCCCGCCTTTCCGATACCACCACCGGAAAACTGAGCCGGCTGGTGCGGCGAATCTGCCTCCTGCGGGAGCTGGGCGACGATGACGGCGCCGCCGCCCTGGAGGAGAACGACCTGGCTGCGCTCGCGCAATCGCATGACGGTCCGCCCGCGAGTCGCGAGTTGCTCGAAGCCATCTTTGCCGCCGAGTCCGAACGCGCCGCCGAGACGGCGCTGCTGGCGGAACTGATTGTCGCACGTCTCACCCGCGTTTCCTCCGGCCGGGAAGCCCTGGTCGCCGCTGGACACGCCCCGGTACCGGAAGCCGAACCCGAGGTACGTCCTTCCGGTCCGCCGGCCATCGCCGACCTGCTTGACGCCATGCTCGCGCAGGATCGCCGGCCGCGCCGGCGGGCCCACTCCTGACCCGTTTCCACAAAAACCACCGATCCCATGACAACCACAACCATCGAAAAAAAGCCCGCCGCCACCGCTCCTGAAGTTTCCGCGATTACACCGCCGGCCCCCGCGGGCAACCGGACGTCGGATCGCCGCCGCATCCTTGTCGGCTTCGATCTTGGCACCAATGCCTCCTGCGTTCTCGCCGGTCCGTCCGACAAGCCGGACATCACCACGAGCAAGATTGTGCCCTCCGTCGTCGGTTACGCGCGGGAGGGCCTGGTCGACGGCATCATCGCGGGCAACGCGACCGTCCTCATCGGCGAGGAGGCGCTCACGCATCGTCTGCAGCTGCGCCTCGTGGCGCCGCTCGAGGACGGCATCATCGCCCATCGCGAGGCCTCCCGCGATTTCGTCGTGCGCCTGCGGAAAATGATCGATCCCTCGGGCAGCGCGGAAATCCGCGCGGTCGTGGGCGTGCCCGCCAATGCCGGCCAGCCGGCGCGGGAGGACATCCGGTCCTGCGCCACCGGAGTGTTCGACCGTGTGCTGCTGATTCCCGAACCGTTTTTGGCCGCACTGGGTTTCCGGGATGACGCGCGGCTCGGACAGGCCAACTACATCGATCCGGTCACCAATTCGTTGTTCATCGACATCGGCGGCGGAACGAGCGACCTCTGCCTGATCCAGGGATTTTTCCCGACCCCCGAGGACCAGGTCAGCATCGCGTTCGCCGGCGATGCAATCGACAAGCTCATCGAGGAGGACCTTGAGCGGGTTTATCCCAACAACGGCATCTCCCGTTCCACCGTGCGCCAGATCAAGGAGGAGCACTCGTATGTCGGGACCATTCGCAAGCCGATCGACGTCAAGGTGCTCATCGGCGGCAAGGCGCACACGCTCGAGCTGGGCGAGGTCATCGGCCGCGCCTGCAACCGCCTGATCGAAAAAATCTATCCGGCTCTGACCTCGCTGATCGCGCGCGCTCCGTCCGACTCGGTCGAGCAGTTGCTGCAAAACATCGTGATCACCGGGGGTGGCAGCCGGATCAAGGGAATCGATACGGTGCTGCAGGAAAAACTGGCCAAGGACGGTTATGCCGGCCCTAAGGTCCGGCTGGCCGGACAGGACTTCAAGCGCTTCGTCGCCATCGGCGCGCTGAAAGCCGCGCGCAACGCCCGCGACGACCAGTGGCAGCATCTGCTGGCCTGAGTTCCACCCGCGGACGTCCGGGCAATCTTCGGCCGGAGCCGGGAGAAGTCCCGGTCTCCGGCCTTTTCATGGCCGGCGGGTTGCCCACCCCCAGCCCTGATGGTGGCGGTCCAAACGTGGAGGCGAAAAATTGATGTCCCGCCTGATTTCCCGACGCACCTTTCTGGGCTCGCTCGTCGCCGCCGGGGCGACGTCGGGCTATGCGCGGCTGATCGAACCGCAGTGGCTCGACATCACCACGCGCCGGATCCCGATCGGTCGAACCGCGGGACCTCCCTTGCGCGTGCTGCATCTGTCCGATTTGCACGCCTCGGACGTCGTCCCATTGCCCCAGATCGCACACGCCATCTCGCTCGGCTTGCAGCAAAAGCCCGATGTCGTGTTTCTCACGGGCGATTTTGTGACGCGCCGTCGGGCCGATCTCGCGCAATACTCCGCGGTGCTCCGACCCCTGGCGGCGGCCGCACCGACGTTCGCGTGTGCCGGCAATCACGACGGCGGGTCATGGGCGCATCGTTTCGGTGGTTATCCCGATCTCGACGCGATTTCGCGGCTCTGCGCGGATTCGGGCATCGATCTGCTGCAAAATACGCACCGCCAGGTCACAATCGCCGGGAGGCCCTGGCAGTTCGTCGGACTCGGCGACATCTGGGCCGATGATGGCAGGGCGTCCGAAGCGTTCGCGGGACTGGCGCGTGTCCCCGGAGTTTCGCGGCTGGTGCTCAGCCACAATCCCGACTCAAAGGAGATGCTCGAGCCTTACGAGTGGGACGCGGCCTTTTTCGGCCACACCCATGGTGGACAATTTTATCTCCCGCTGGTGGGCGCGCCGTTCGCGCCCGTCGTGGACAAGAGATTCATCGCCGGACTCTACCGCTGGAGCGACCGCTGGCTGCATATCTCCCGCGGGGTCGGCAATCTCCACGGCGTACGCTTCAACTGCCGGCCGGAAATCACGCTCGTGGAGGTCAGCTGATAGCCGGCTTCCGTGAGGTAGGAGCCTGCTTGCAGGCGACTATCTGCCGGCCGACGCCCTCGTCGATTCGATTGCGGAATCGCCTGCAAGCAGGCTCCTACATTTCGCTACGAAAGCGAAGTGACCGATCGGCATCGGTCTCTCAACCCTCAACGCTCAACACTCAACTCGGGGAATCAACTAAGCCGCCAGATGGTGGCGACCCGACGGCGAAGAGAGCGACGCTTTCACCTCGCCCGGCAGAGGCGGACGAAGCAATTCGGCACAGGCTGCCGGACGGAATCGCGTCACCGCAGCCAAGCGGCGAATCACCAAGGCCATTCGCTCGCACACAATGAAAATAATCCCCAAGCCACCGTTGACCCACCCCATGAATTGAAGCCACAGGGCGCTGGGATTGATTTGTCCGGGACCCTCTTGCGGAAAATGTCCCGGCGCCACCAGCGGAGCGACCCACATGAGGAAACCGACCGCCAGAAAAAGGCACGCATCGGAAGTTTTCATGCTTCTTTGGACACCACGGTGGGCGCGGGTGTTTCCCGACTTTGACACCCGATAACAACTCCGGCATTTGCCCGATGTGGGGATGGGAACAAACGCCGGGAGTACAAACCGGAAGCGGCCATTCCTCATTCGCAAATTGCGCGTCAGCGGGCGGCCCAAGTGGCGAAATGTCACGTTTGCGCCGGGGTCGACCAAGGGGATAAGTGACGGAACCCTTTCGCATCAAATGGGAAAAGGGCGCGGCGACGCCGTGGCATGGGCCATGCATTTTCCCGGTTCTTCCCCCCATGCTCGAGCGGATCGCCATCGCTCTCGTCGTCCTCTGGCTGGCCGCCATCGTGGCTGGCGCAACGTTCGGCGGGCTCATCCACCTGCTGCTGGTCGCGGCCTTCGTGATCATCCTGGTCCGCGTACTGAAAAGCGACGGCAACAACTGGCCGGCGAACTAGATTCTCTTCGACCTTGGCGGTCTCCCGCAATTGCCGATTCTCCGTTTTCCTCGGTTGCCTCCTGTAAAAAGGAGTCACTCCGTGTCTCCGTAGTTCAATTCTGATCCGTCGCAAGCGGACGCAAGGAACGCCAAAATCGGCCAGCTCATGCGACGCCGCCCTCAACTCGCGATCCGGAGATCGAAGAAGAACTCGGTCGTCTCATCCCGCGTTGGACTGAACACCCCTACCCGTCCGCCGTGCACGACGGCGATTTCCCGGCTGATGGCCAGCCCGAGACCGGTTCCTTCCGCACTCTCCCCCGGCCTCCGGAAAAACGGATCGAAAACGCGCAGCTGCTCAGCGTCGGTCAACCGCTGCCGCGCCCGATTCACCACACTCAAGCGGACATAGCCGTCGCCGCGCTGGCGGGCGCGCAGGACAATCGGGTTGCCCGGCTCGCCGTACTTCGCGGCATTGCTCAGAAAATTGCCGAGCACCCGGACCGTGTGCACGGGTTCCGCCAGCACGGGCGGCAGGTCTCCAGGGACATCCAGTTCCACGCTGTTCTCCGTCGTGCGTACCGTGCCGCCGAACGTGCTGCGCGCCTCGCTCAGGAGTTCGCCGGGAGGATGCGCCGTCAGGGCCATCTTGATCTTGCCGCCTTCGAGCTGCGCGAGCTCCAGCAGGGAGCGGAGGACGCGCAGGAGGCGTCCGCAGTCATCGCGGCAGGCCTCCAGCAATTCCCGCTGCTCCGGAGTGAGAGGTCCCAGTTTGCCCCCGAGCAGGAGTTCCATCGTCATGCGGAGACCGGCGACGGGAGTCTTCACCTCGTGGCCCAGCGTCGACAGCGCCCGCGTCTTCGCGTCATCCATTCGGCGCTGGGCCGAAACGTCCACCAGCAACACCGCCCAGCCGGGCGCGCCATCAAATGCGTCGGTCATGCGAAAGATCTGCGGCAAATAGTGATCGTCGGGACCGGATTCGCCGTCCGCGCCCAGCCGCAGCGTGATGGCGCGCCGCACCTCGGTTTCCACGACGTCCCGGCCCTCGGCCGCGGCCGCGTCGATGCGCCGGCGCACCTCCCCCGGAAGGGCACCCGGGATGCCGAGACGCTGACTCAACTCCTCCGCGCGGGGATTCCCCATCCGCACGACAAACCCGTCGTCCACAATATAAACCGGATAAGGCAGCACTTCGAGGATCGCCCGGTTGATCCGGCTGGCCTGCAGCGCACGCTCGTCCGTTTCCGCCACGTACTGGTGCAGCTTCACCGCCATCCGGTTGAAGCTCGAGGCAATCTGGCCGAGCTCGTCGCTGCCATCGAACGGCACCACGGTTTCAAACCGGCGCTCGCCGACCTGGCGAATCGAGTCGCGCAGCCGCCGCAGCGGCTCAAACACCGCGCGGGTGAGACGCGTCGAGGTGACGATGTAGATGCCGAGCGAAAAAACCGCGAACCCCACCGCGATGTAGGTGACCCGCCGTCCGTAGCTGAGCGCATAGGCGCGCCGCGCGAGCATGGCCTCCTCGTTGAGCTCGACGATGTGGTCCGACAAATCGGTGATGTCCGCGATCAAACCCGTCAGCGAGGCGTTCAGGTCCGTCGCCCGCCGGTCGTCCGGTGCATGAGTCTGCAACAATTCGTCGCAGCCGGAAATGAAGTCGGTGCACAGCGCGCCAAGACGCAGCGCGCGCTCGCGATCCTCCGGCCGCGACGCGTTGGCCAGCAGTTGCCGGTTCTTCGCCTCGATGATCGTGCGCTCGCGATGAAAGGCCGCGTGGGAATCCGGCAGGCCGGCATTGTTGTCGCGGCTCGTCAGGTAACGGTTCGAGATGCGCGTGATCGACGACCGCAGTTCGCGCACCGCCCGGATGCTGTCGTAGTTTTCGCTGATCAGCGTGCCCATCTGGTCGGTCAGGCCCCGCGTCGCCCAGACGCAGAAACCGCTCAAGACCAGGAGAAGGAGAAGCGTGACGGTCAGGCCACCGATGAAGGCCCAGCGTTTCAAGACGCCTCCGCGGTCACGGGCGGACGCGACGCCCAACGCTTTCGCTTGCGGTAGATGGTCGCGACATCGACCCCCAGCACGCGCGCCGCCTCCTCCAGCGTCGCCGTGCGCGCCGTGACCTGACGCACGTGGGATTCCTCGATGACCTTCAGCGGCAGCAGCGCGCCGAGCACGACGTCCGGCCCGCTGGGTCCCGTCGTCGCCATGCCCTCGGGCAGATCCGACAAGCGAACCGCCCCCGCCGAGCTCAAAATCACGGCGCGCTCCACCGCATTGCGCAGCTCGCGCAGATTTCCCGGCCAGCGATAGCGCTTGATCGCCTGCCACGCGTCCGGCGAAAAATCCTGGACCGGACGACCCGATTCGCCGGCGAAAAAGGCCAGGAATTCCCGCGCGTGGCGTTCGAGTCCGACCGGCCGGTTGCGCAGGGGCGGCACAACCACGCTGATCACATTCAAGCGATAAAAAAGATCCTCCCGGAAATGGCCGGACTTTACCGCGGCGGCGAGATCGCGACTCGTGGCGGCGACGACGCGCACGTCGGCCAGGCGGGTCTTCGTGTCGCCCACCCGCTCATAGGCGCGCTCCTGCAGAAGGCGAAGGAGCTTCGGCTGCAATTCCGCGGGTAGATCGCCGATCTCATCGAGAAACAGCGTCCCGCCCCGGGCCGCCTCGACCTTGCCCCAGGTGTCCTTGATCGCGCCGGTGAAGGCACCCTTCACATGGCCGAAGAGTTCGCTCTCGAGCAATTCCCGCGAAAGGCTCGGGCAGCTGACGGTCACGAACGGTCCGGCCGCCATGGGACTGAGCCGATGGGTGTGGCGGGCGAGCGAGCTCTTGCCGGTTCCGTTCTCGCCGAGGAGCAGGATCGTCGCGCGGGTGTTGGCTGCCCGGGTAACCACCGACACGGCTGCATCCATCTCCGGATCGTCGCCGAGAAAATTCGCGGCCGGGCCGGTCTGCGCGACCTGCTGCTCCAGCTCGTCGACACGCTGGCTCAGTTTGCGGGCGCGATCCGTGCGCTCGAGGATCTGGCGCAGGTGTTCCGCCGTGAAGGGTTTTTCCAGGTAGTCCTGCGCGCCGCGACGCATCGCCTCCACCGCCGTCTCAATGCTGCCGTGGGCGGTGCAGATCACGACCGGCGTGTGCGGGGCGATCTTGAGCAGTCGGGAAAGGCAATCGAGCCCGTCCGTTTCCCCCTCGAGAAACAGGTCGAGCAGCACGAGATCGTAGCGCTCCTCCTGCAGTTTGAAAAATGCCAGGCTCCCGCTCTCGGCGGTGTCCGCCTCGTGGCCTTCCGCCCGGATGGCCTGCGAGGTTGAGAGCCGGATGCTGCGCTGGTCGTCAACGACAAGAACTCGCATGGTTGGTTGGAGAAGCGTGGACCGAACATCCGCTCCACGCCTGGTGCGTTCCTGCTGACAGCCGCGATCCCGGCAGGCTCCGCGAATTTTGCGTAAATGGAGGCTTGGGCCCGTGCAGGCTGCAAAGCCCGCCGCGGGCCAATCGGGCAAATTGCTAGTCGGGCGCGGTGCGACAAAATTTTCCTCGGGTTTCTATGTCGCTCATCGCGAGAGTGCTGCAGCCAGCGCCGCGTTCGCCGGCACGCTTCGCGCAACAGGACATTCGCGTTTGGCGGGGTCGGCGCATCGTCGCGCCTTTCCTGACGTCTGACCTGAAAGCATTCGACACCATGACTTCCATTTACCACCACTCTGCGATCACGCGGCCGCCGCGGAACCTGCGCGACCTGTTCCTGCGTGACATCACGTCACTCCTGGTCACGAGTCGCGTCATCGCGCGATCGCTCGAAGCGCTGCGGCCGGAATGTGAATTCTCGTCCGAAGTCACGGCCGAGATCGACGAACTCATCGGCACCACCGCCGAGGGGGAAGTCCAGGTGCGCGAGCCGTTGAACGAGGCGGGAATGATCCTGCCGCCCGGCGATGAGTCGGCCGCGATGGCCCAAGTGGTCAGCTTCTTCACCCGCCTGCCCGCGGGCGCGCCGTCGGCGGTTCTGGCGACCGAGGTCGTCGTCAATCTGCGCCTGCTGGCGCAACACCTGGAGCTGAAGGCACGACTGGCGGCGGAGGAGGCGATGCTGGTCGGGCAGAAGGCAATCAGCCAGGCCCTCCTGCGCTGGGCCCGTTCCTGGTGCCTGTGCGGCGAAAAGCTGCGGGCCGCGACGGTCCGAACGCGGGTGCAGGCCTGCGTGGCCGACCTGCAGGAGCCGGTGGCGACAACCGCAACATGAATACCGCCACCTCCTCTCCCGCCACCCCACCTACCCCTCCCCCTCATCCCGTTACCAAGCCGGTCGCGCCGGATCGCGGCACGATCGATGCCTGGACGCTGGTCTACTTTGTCCGCGAGCATGCGTTCGTGCTCGCGCTCTCGGTGATTCTCGGCCTGAGCGCCGCCGTCGCGTACCTGTATATCGCCAAGCCCGTCTACGAAGCGCATGCGACGCTCGAGGTCGCCATGGCGGACCGCACGCTGTCCGATTTTCAGCAGCAGCCGGAAGCCGCCGTCGACCTGAGTTCCGCCTCGCTGCTCAAGACCGTGGAACAAACCGTCGGCGGCGACGCGGTGCTGGGCCGCGTCGTGGCGGCCAATCATCTCGCCGCCGACCCCACTTTCGTGCCGCCAGGTCCGGCTCTTCCCGAGGCCACGGTCATTGACCTGCTCTCGCACCGCGTGGCGGTCAACCTGCTCCGCGGCACGCGCCTGATCGGACTCGCGGTGCGCGACAGCGATCCGCAACGCGCGCGCCGGCTCACGCAGTCCATCATCGACGAGTATTTCAACCAGACGATGCAGGATCAGCGGGAGTCCTCCGACAACACCCGCTCAGTGCTGGTCAACGAGGCCAAGCGCATCGCCGACAAAGTCTCGGACTCCGAGCATCAGTTGCAGCGCTACCGCGAAAAATACGACGCGATGGGACTCGCCGACCGGCAGACCATCGTTGTCGAGCGCATCCGGCATCTCCATGAGCAGGTCAGCGATGCCCGCAACAGCCGCATGGCGCTCGAATCCGAGCAGACGCAGATCAAGGCGGCCCTCGCGTCACCCCGCGTGGTGGACGAGCTGCTCAATCTCAGCGCCATCGCGGAACGGGCGGAGATCATCGAGCTGCGCAAGCAACTCGACCTCGAGCAAACCCAGATCACGCCGCTGGCCCTCCGCTACGGCGAGAACCACCCGGTCATGGTCCAGGCGCGGCTGCAGGTGCAGGAAACGCAGCGAGCCCTCGAGTCCGCGGTGCGCGCCGCCGCCAGCGGCCGGCTGCATATCTACGACGCCGCCCGGCAGACCGAATCCGCTCTGCAGAAGGAACTGCAGGTGGAGGAGAAGGCCGCGGTCGAGCTGGATCGCGACGCCATCGCCTACCACGCGCTCGAGCGCGACGTGCAGGCCAACACCGCCGTTTACCAGCAGGTGCTCGCGCGCCTCAAGGGCACCGACGTGCTTCAGAATATCCTGGCCACGGACAAATTCAGCAGCGGGTTCGTCAAGGTCGTCGAAAAACCGCTCGTCTCCGGCGAACCCATCTGGCCGCGCTGGAAGCTGGTGCTGCCCGCCGGTCTCGTGCTCGGCGGCATTCTGGGCATCGGCATCGCCCTCGCCCGCCGCGCGTTCGACAACACGTTCACGTCCGTCGAGGATGCCGAGGCCTGTCTCGGCGTGTCCGCCGTCGCGGTCGTGCCGCAGTCGCGCCAGCTCGGCTTTCGCAGCGGCGGGCGCGTGACGCTTCCGGCGCCGGGTGCGCCCGACGCCGAAGCCTTCCGCTCCCTGCGCACGACGCTCTCGCTCTATTCCGACGCGCAGGGCCATCAGGCGGTGATGTTCACGAGCGCCATGCCGGACGAGGGCAAAAGCTATTGTGCCGCGAACTACGCCGCCGTCCTCGCCCAGAGCGGCCGCCGCACGCTGCTGATCGACGGCGACCTCCGCCGTCCCGTGCTCCGCCACGGATTGCACAAGACGCAGAACCGCGCCGCCCTCACCGACTGCCTCCAGGATCCGTCCCGCTTTGAGCTCCTGTTCGAGCCGACCCCGGTGCCGCATCTTTTCGTTCTCGGCAACAGCATGGGCACGCCCCTGAGCTCCGAGTGGCTGGCCAGCGAGCATCTCCGGACCGTCGTGGGCAAGGCCACGGCCCAGTTCGACCGGGTCGTGATCGACACCGCTCCCGTCGCCGTCGTGAGCGACGCCCTCTATTTTGCCCGACTCGTCCCCACCGTTTGTTTCGTCGTGCACGCCGGCCGGACCCCGAAGCGCGTGAGCCAGCGCGCGCTGATGCGCCTGCGCGCGGTCACGGGGCATGCGTTCGTCGGCTTGGTGCTCAATCAGATCCGGCACGACGGCGCCGGGTACCACTATCACTACTACAGCAGCAAGCCTTACGTGCCGGGCATGAGCTCGCTTCCCGCCACCGGCTGAGCGCTGCGCCGCCCTTTCAATTCCGGAGACCCAACCCATGAACGACGTCATTGCCGGCAAGGAAGCCCTCTTCCTGCCCTCCGACGCCGCCGCCCGCGGCCGTCGCGGGGCCGTGCACCTGCTCGCCACCGCGATCGTCGGCGACACCATCGTGATCTATCTCTCCCTGGCCGCCGCCAGCTGGATTCGCTTCGCCGGACCGCTCGCGAAGTGGGGCGATCCCGCCGGCCTGCCCTGGACCGCCTACATGGGACACGTGTTTTTCGGCACGGCCCTGTTCTCGTTCCTGTGCGTCCATTTTCAGGTCTACACCTTCCCGCAGATGATGCGTTTTCGTCAGCTGGCGTCGCGCCTGCTGCGCGCGAGCTGCATCTGGGGCATCGCCTACATCGCGCTCGCCTACCTGCTGCATTTCGATCGTCCGTTGAGCCGCCTCTATCTGACGCTGGCCTTCTGTCTCGCCACAAGCGGCCTGCTGGCGTGGCGCTTCGCCTTTCACCGCTGGGCCAGCAAAGCCGCCGCCCTCGGCCATCTGCGCCAGCGCGTGGCCTTCGTGGACTGGTCGCCGCACGCCGCCACCCTCGCGGAGGCCTTGGTGTCCGACCGGCGTCATCTGTACGAGATCGTCGGCTGCGTGCCGCCAGCCCACGCGGGCTATTCCCATCCGCCCCCCGCGCGCATGCGCCAGCTGGGCGCCCATGACACCCTGCACGCACTCCTGCAGCGGCACGAAATCGACACGGTGATCATGGCGGATCTCAATCCGCCGGACGGCGAGATGACCGACCTCGCGACGCGGTGCGAAAAGGAGATGGTCGAATTCAAGGTCATCCCCAGCTGCTTCCAGAGCCTGGTGTCCGGTCTCCATCTCGAAACGGTGCGCGGAATCCCCGTCCTGGGCGTATCGCGTCTGCCACTCGACAATCCGTTCAACAGCGCGAACAAGCAGATCGTCGACACCGCCGGCAGCATGCTCGGCCTGGTGTTGAGCGCGCCGCTCATCGCGCTGTTCGGCCTCCTGGTCTATCTCGAAAGCCCGGGCCCGATCTTCTATCGCCAGCAGCGTCTGGGCCGCGACGGCCGTCCGTTCTGGCTCTACAAGCTTCGCAGCATGCGCCCCGATGCCGAGCGCGACGGCAAGGTGGGCTGGACGCGCGCCAACGATCCGCGGCGGCTGCGCGTCGGCGCCTTCATGCGGCGCTGGAACATCGATGAGACGCCGCAGTTCTGGAACGTCCTGCGCGGCGACATGAGCCTCGTCGGCCCCCGTCCCGAGCGCCCCGAGCTGATCGTCAATTTCAAGGAATCGATTCCCCACTACAACGCCCGCCACAACATCAAGCCCGGGATCACCGGCTGGGCGCAGGTCAACGGCTATCGCGGCGACACCGACCTCACGGAACGTGTGCGGCATGACCTCCACTACATCGAGAACTGGAGCGTCCTCTTCGACGTCCAGATCATGCTCCAAACCTTCTTCCGCCAAAAAAACGCCTGCTAACTCCTGTTCCCATGAAAATGGCCTACGTGTTCCACGAGGACGCCGCCGACCCGTCGATTCAGTCCGGCCGGCCCACCTCGCTGTTGCTCGAGTTCTCCCGTCTCGGGGTCGACATCGACCGGATTTTCCCGATCGTGACGCCCCCCAATCGCACCGAACTCGCCAAGAAGGTCGGCTATCGCCTGCTGGGCAAGCATCACCGCGGCGACCGCCACCGCGAATATCTCGAGGCGCTGGCGGCGGGCTTCGAGCGCCGCACCGCCGGCCGCGACCACGATCTGGTGTTCAGCGCGGGTTCCGAGGCGGTTTCCTGTCTGCGCACCGCGGTGCCCATCTCGTTTTGCGCCGACGCCACCTTCGCCAATCTCGTCGACTACTACTGGGATTTCACGGGCCTGTCGGCGGAATATCTTCGCGACGGTCATGCGCAGGAAGCCACGGCCCTGCGCCGCTCCGCCCTGTCGGTTTTCCCTTCCGAGTGGGCCGCCCGCTCGGCCATCGACTACTACGGGGCGGACCCGGCCACCGTCGCCGTGATTTCCTTCGGCGCCAACATGGGCAGCCAGAACCAGCGCAGCTCCGTGGTTTCCTGGATCGACCGCCGGCCGAGCGATGAGATCCGCCTGCTTTTCGTGGGCCGCCACTGGGAGCGCAAGGGTGGCGACCTCGTTGTGGCCACCGCGATCAGCCTGGTGGGCCACGGTCACCGGGTCGTCGTGGACGTCGTCGGCTGCGAGGTGCCGGCCGAATACCGCGATCTTCCGTTCGTGAATCGCCACGGTCTGCTGCACCAGCGGCACGCAGGCGACATGGAGCGGCTCAACGAACTCTATGCGCGCGCCCATTTCGTCTTCGTGCCCTCGCGGGCCGAGGCATACGGCTTCACCTTCGCCGAGTCGAACGCCTACGGGGTGCCCGCGATCTCCTGCCGGACCGGCGGAATCCCGGCCATCATCCGCGACGGTCACAACGGATTGCTCTTCGACCTCGATGCGAAGGCGCCCGAATACGCCGACGCGATTGTCTCGGTGTTTTCCGATCAGGCGCGGTACCGCTCAATGTGCCACCAGTCGTTCAATGAATTCGAACAGCGACTGAACTGGCAGGTCTTTGCGCGCCGCTTTCTCGAAACGGTCAAGGAGCGCCTGCACCTCGATCCGTTCGAAGCCGGCTCCAATCTCGCCCGCGAATCCGTCGCGTGATGCAATCCGGCGCCACCCCATTCCCCGACTGGCCCCGCCTGGCCACCGCGCCGCGGCCGGAGCAGGTCCACACGCCCACGTTCGGACCGGGAATGGTGTTGTCGGTCGCCGCCGGATTTTTCACGGCCTTCACGGTCTCGCTCGTGGGCGAAATGCCCGTCGGGGAAATCGTCCTCTTCCTGGTCGCCGGCTGGGCCGGCCTTTGCGCCATCCTGCACCAGGCCGTGCCCGGTCCCCTGTTCCACGAGCGGATGTTCCGCACGCTGATGATCAGCCAGGCCATTGCGCTGGCCGGCTACGTCATCGCCGACGTCGCCTGGCGCAGCGCACTGCTCGACGTCGCCCGCGGCTGGAGCCGCATGATCTTCCTCGCCATCGACCTGGTGGCGTTCACGTACCTGTTCGGACGATCCCCGCGAAATTTTCTCTGGTTTCTGGGTGGACGCCTGGTGGGTGACGTCGCGCAGGCGATGATTTTCGGCGCCCTGTTTGGCGACACGTGGAAGTTCGGCATCGGCGTGCCGCTCACCTTCGCCGCCATCTATCTCGCCTCGTTCGGCGGACCGTTCCTCGTCGTTCTCGTCGCGCTGGCCTTTGGAGCGCTCCACTTTGTCCTCGATTTCCGCAGCGTCGGCGGCCTGTGCGTCGGTCTGGCCGCCTTCGCCGCGATCCAGCTTCTCCCCATCGGCTGGCGCAAGATGGCGGTGCCGCTCGGCGTGATCCTCGCGCTGTCCCTCGTCGTCACGATCTATTCGACGACGCGCCGCGACGACGACCCGCACCGCGCCAGCCGGTCCGACGTGGACCGCTCCTCGATGATCCGGGCGGCCACGGAGGCCTTCGTCCACTCGCCGCTTATCGGCCACGGCTCCTGGTTCAGCCGCAGCCACGTCTACGACAATTTTCTCCAGATCCGCGACGACGCGGCCAAGGAAGCAGACATCGGCGGATTCATCGGACCCAACGAGGAGCCGGAACCCGTCGCGCTGCACTCGCAAATTCTCGTGGCGCTCGCGGAAGGCGGCCTGCTGGGCGGCGCTTTTTTCATCGTGTTCGGCGCCGACATCGTCCGCGCGCTGTATTGCCAGGCGATGACGGAGACCTGGGTTCGCTCCAATGCCGTGCGGATTCTCGCGCTTCTTTTCGCCGCCTGGAATCTCTGGATGAGCCCTTTCTCCGGGGCGCACCGGGTCAACATCGCCATGGTCGCCGGCCTGCTGCTGTTGATGCCGCCGGTCCACCGCCCCGACGAAACCGCATGACGCCTTCCCCCTCCCTTTTCGAGAAAGCGCGCGCCCGCCTCCAGCGGGTGCCCCGGCAATTCTCGATGTTTTTTGCGACCTCGCTCGTCGCGCGCGGCGTCGGCATCGGCTGTCAGCTGTTGCAGGTCCCGCTGGTGGTGCGCGCGCTCGGACCGGAGGCGTTCGGCCTGTGGATGACCATGACCAGTTTCACCAACCTCGTGCTCTTTGCCGACCTGGGACTCGGCATCGGCGCGCAAAACCGCCTGGCCGAACATCTGGCACGCGGAGAACGCGACGAGGCGCGCGAGCTGCTGATGGATGTATTTCTTCTGCTTGCCGGAGTCGGGACGGTCATCGCGGCCCTGCTCACGTTCCTGATGCTCCAGGTGGATTTCGTCGGGCTGTTTCATCTGCACGAGCCGGCCACGATGGCCCAGGCTCCGACCGCCGGGCTGGTGATGGCGTGGGTGTTCTGCGCCAATTTTCCCTTCGGGCTGGCGCAGCGACTCGCCTTCGCGCGCCAGGAAGGCTGGCTCTACAACGTCGCCCAGGCGCTCGCGAGTGTGACGGGCCTCGTGCTGGTCGCGATCGGCGTGGCGCGCGGCTGGACCTTTGCCGGATTGGTCGGTGCCGCGCAGGGCGCGCTGCTCGTGGGCAACATGTCGCTGTTTGTGCTGCAATTGCGACAGATGTCCTGGCTTGCGCGCTGGCGGCTGCGGGTGCGCTTGTCCGCCGTGCGCGACCTGCTGCAGGTGGGCGCGTTCTTCAGCGTCCAGCAGATCCTGACGACCGTCCTGTTTTCACTTCCGCAGGTGATCATCTCGACGCGCCTCGGGGCGGCAGTGGTCACGCCCTACAATCTCGTGCAGCGACTGCTCAATCTTTTCGCGATCATCCAGAATGCGTTCATGCTGCCGCTCTGGCCGGCCTACTCGCATGCCAAGGCGCAGCAGAAATTCGACTGGATCCGGTCGGCCCTGCGCCGGTCGGTGCTGGCCACGGCCGGATGCTGCGTGGTGCCCATGGTGATCTGCGCGTGCTTCGCACCGACAATCATCCGCCTCTGGGTGGGCAACGATTCGGTCCGGCCGACCGGCCTGCTCATCGCGTTGCTGTGCGTCTGGAACACGCTCGCGTATTTCCAGCAACCCTACTCCTACCTGCTGGCGGGAGTGTCCGAAATCCGGCGCACGACTCTCTACGCGGTGTTGAGCGCCTGCGCGAGCACCGCCCTCATGTACGCGCTCGCCCGTCCGTTCGGCGTCCCCGGCGTCGTGATCGGGCTCATCCTCGGTTACCTGCCGTTCAACTTCATCGGCAATGTCGTCGAGACGCGTCGCTACCTCGATCGCACCGCGCGCCCGCTCGCGATGCCCGCACCCAGCCCCGTCGCCGGATGAGAGCCGAAGCCAAACGCCTGACCATCTGGTCGAACCAGCCCCGCCGCACCGGCTGGGCCTGGGTCAGCCGCAACAGTGTCAGCGTGCTGCGGCAGCTGAAAATTTTCGTCCTCTGCCGTTTCATCGGATTCATCGGCGCGCTGTGCGTGCCCGGAGTGCGCTTCGTCGGCGCGCTGCAGGCGTGGGCCCTCCGCCGGATGGGCGTCCACTGTCCCGGCAACGACGTGTGGGTCGGTCCCAACTTCCGCATCGACTATCCGCACCGGCTCATCCTCGGCCACCGGATCGTGTTCGGCGCCGACACCCGGATCACCGCGCGCGACGAGATCAGCATTGGCGACGACTTTCTGGCCGCGCCCGGTCTCTGCCTGAACACCGGCACGCATGATCCGATCACGCTCGTGCCGCTTTCCAGTCCGATCACGATCGGGCCGGGCGTCTGGTGCGGCTCGCGCGTCACCATCTGCGCGGGCGCGAGCATCGGCGCCGGTTGCATTGTCGGCGCCGCCTCGCTCGTCGTGCGCGACCTGCCGGACAACACGATTGCGTATGGCGTACCCGCCCGCCCGCAGCGGTCGCTCGAGCGCGAGCGCAGCGGAAAGACGATGTGGTCGAACTTTCGCCGGGAGTACGGAGGAGGCGCCTGATGCCCGCCCCCATGCCCATTTCCACCGTGGTCCCCGGCGCGGCGGCGTTCAGTCTGGCGCTGGCGTTCGCGGGCGTGATCGCCAGTTGCGGCGGAGGCGGTGGCGACCCGCCGGCCACCGGGAACACCACCACCGTCTCGGGCGGTGGCGGCGCGACCCCGCCTCCCGTCGCGCCGACGCAAAGCCTGTTCCTCGGTGTGCAGACCCATTTCGGACAATCGTGGGAGCCGGCGCTCGAGCCGAAACTGCCGGCCGCCGGCATCACGGACATACGCGACGAGTTGTACTGGCAGGTCATCGAGCCGACCGCCGGCACGTTCACCTTCCCGTCATTCTACGACACGTACATGGGTGCGCTGAAAAAGGACGGCGTCGATCCGCTGATCGAATTCGATTTTGAAAACAGCAACTACGATGGCGGCAACACGCCGTACACGGATGCCGGGATCGCGGCCTATGTGCGTTACACCGGCGCCGTCCTGAATCGCTATGGCTCCCAGATCCACAACGTGGAGATCTGGAACGAATACAACGGCAGCTTCGCCAAGGGACCCGCGACGAATGACCGGCCCGGCACCTACACGAAAATGCTGAAGGCCGCGTACACCTCCATCAAGGCGTCCCGACCCGACATCACCGTCGTCGGTGGATCCACCGCGGGCGTGCCGCTGCCCTATTTCGACCAGATGTTCACCGACGGTGCCCTCGATTACATGGACGCCGTTTCGATCCATCCGTACCGGTACGAGTCGCCGCCCGAGGGCATCGAGGCGCAGGTGACGGGCCTGCAGAATCTGATGGCGTCGCACGGCAAGGTCCTTCCGATCTGGGTCACGGAGATCGGATGGTTTCTGCACACCGCGACCGCACAGGGTGACATCACCATCGACGAGCCGACGCAGGCCAAGTTTCTCGTGCGGGCGTATGCGCTGCTGCTGAGCACGGGGGTGAAACACATTTATTGGTATGTGCTGCGGGATGACAGCTCCGGGCCTCCGCTCGGGCTGATCGCCGACGATGCCAATCTCACGACCCGCCAGTCCTATTCCGCGATGCGCACGATGATCGGCAAGTTGCGCACTGCCACATTCGCCGGACGCGACGCCTCAGCCGCCAATTTCTATTCGATGCATTTCCTCGATGCGAACAAGCACGACCTGCGTGTGCTCTGGTCCCTCTCCTCACAGAAGATAACGATTCCCAGTGGCACGGCGGTGGTCGACCTCTTTGACTCGACCATCACGCCTTCCGGTGGCCAGATCACCGTCAGCGACTCGCCGGTCTACGTCAGCGGGGCGGTGAGCGGCCTTCCCACCGCCGAAACCGCTTACACTTCCGAGACGGAGTCGGACTCCTCCTTCTCGCTGCAGCAGGGAAAGTTCGGCTGGTCGTATGGCTATTTCCTCGGCAACAGCACGCAATTCACGGCCCTGACCCAGACCGATCTCACGGATTGGCGCGAGCGCTGGATCGGCAGCGACCCGTATCTCTCGATCACGAGTGTCGACCAGCATCCCAGCCATCGCGGCAAGGAACTCGTGACCGCGGTGCGGCGATGGACCAGCGACTTCACCGGCACCATCCACGTCCAGGCCCACTTCAAGGTTGGCACGCAGGGCGACGGCGTCCGTCTTCGCATCCTGGCCGACGGCCAGGCGCTGTACGCCGACCAGTTGAGCAAGCAGACCAGCATCGCGCGGGATTTCGAGTTCGAGCGCAAGGTCCGGCCCGGCAGCACGCTGGACTTCGCCGTGGATCCCGGCGCCGCCGGCGACATCAGCTACGACGCGACGGCCGTTTCCGTCGTGATCGATCGCTCCTCATCATGAACCCGCGCCTCCTCGTCGTCACTCCGACCCTCGGCGTTTCGCGTCATCTCGATGCGACCGTCGCCTCGGTCGCTGCACAGCCGTTGCGCATCGCCCACGTGCTGTCCGCACCGGCCAGCCGGATCGTCGATCTTCGCCAGCGTTATCCCAACGCTTTTGTCATTCGCGACGGCGGACCAGTCGGCGGCATCTACGGTGCGCTCAACGCCGCGCTGCTGCAGGACCAGCCGCCGTGGGACTGGTTCACCTATATTAACGACGACGACGTTCTGCAGCCGGGTTTCACTGCCGTCGCCCGCCGCCATTTCGCGCGCCCGAATCCCGAGCCTGTCACCTATGGTCGCGTGGAGCAGATCGACGAGGACGGCGTCCACACCGGGTTCGTCACCACCGAACGGAATCCCCGGCGCTTCGGCGCCCTGCTGCAACAGGGCATCAGTCCGCTGATGCAACAGGGCATGCTGTTCCGGCGCGACTGCGTGGAGCGCCTGAGCGGCTTCGATCCGAGCTACCGGTTGTGCGCGGACCTCGACTTCTGGCTGCGGGCCAGCACCGGCGGCTGGCGCTTTCGCTTCTATCCCGCGGTGGTGGCCAGCTTCCGGTTGCGCGCCGGCCAGCTCTCCGGCGACACCCAGCGTACGCTCCGCGAGCAGCGCGAGATCGTGTCCCGCCTTTTTTCCCGACGTCTGCCCGCCTGGCGTCTGCGCCTCGCCCGCTGGCAGTACCGCCTCGCCAACCTGCCCCTTTATCTCGAACGCATCCGCCGGCACGGACTCGTCACCAGCTACGAGATGCTCGAGCAGGCCCGGTGAAGTCGCGTCCGGACATCGTCGTCCTGAACGACTACGCGTCGACCACCGGCGGTTCGACCGCCGTCGCGGTGGCATCGGCCCTCGGACTGGTCCAGGCCGGGCACCGGGTAACCTATTTCTCATGCGTCGGGCCGGTCGCGCCCGCGCTCCGCGACGTGCCCAACCTCGAGGTGCATTGTCTTGGTGACGCCGAACTCATCCGTCATCCCCAGCGGTGGCGGGCCTTCTTTTCCGGTCTCCACAATCGTCCGGCGGTGCGGAGTCTCCGGGCCGTGCTCGCCCGGCACGATCCGGACGAGACCATCGTTCACGCGCACACCTGGACGAAGGCGCTTTCGCCGTATGCACTGGCCGCCGTCACGGATGCCGGGTTTCCGCTGGTCGTGACTTTGCACGATTTTTCCATCGTCTGCCCAAATGGAGGCTTTTTCGTGTATCCGAGGAACGAAGTGTGTCGTCGCCGGCCACTGTCGGCCAGCTGCCTGGCCTGTTCCTGCGATCGGCGAAACATCGGACACAAGGCCTGGCGCACTGTCCGCACCTGGCTCCAGAACCGTCATCTGCGGATACCCGAACAGGTCGCCCACTATGTGGCGGTAAGCGATTTCAGCGCCGCCGTCCTTCGTCCTCACCTGCCTGCCTCCGTCCCGCTGACGGTCGTCTCCCCGCCGGTGCCGTGCGTTGACCAGGGACCGGCGGCCGTGGGCGAAAACTCGAATTTCGTTTATGCGGGCCGGCTCGTGCCGGAAAAGGGCGTCCGGCTCTTCGCCGAGGCGGCCGCGTCGACGGGCTTGCCCGCGGTGATGATTGGCGAGGGCGAACTGCGGGGTGAACTCACCGCCCGGTTTCCGCGCCTGCGATTCACCGGCTGGCTGGACGCCGCGGCCATGCGCCGCGAACTGCGCGCGGCCCGGGCATTGGTGTTCCCGTCCCACTGGTACGAAACCCTGGGACTGGTCGCGGTCGAAGCCGCCGCGGCCGGCGTTCCCGTGATCGTCTCGCGCCACTGCGCCGCCGCCGACGTGGTGCGCGATGGGGAGACGGGACTCCATTTCGACGGCTCGGAGGAGTCGCTCACGGCCGCAATGCGCCGTCTCGCCGACGATGCCCCGCTCGCCACGCGCCTCGGCGACGCCGCCTATCGGTGGTATTGGGAAAATCCGTGGACGGTCGATCGTCACGTCGCGGATCTCAAAAAGGTCTACGATCGCGTCAGCCGCGCGCAGCCGGCGGAGGAACCCGGCCATGAATGTGTTGCTGGTCTCGGAGCCCGGTGAGAACGGGGTCTTCCGGTACGTCGACGGCCTGGCCCGATTTCTCGTGGACCACGGCGTCACCGTGCACCTCGCCTATTCCGATCGCCGCAGCGGGGCCCAACTGCCGGAACTGGTCAGCTTCGTCCAGGATCACGGCGGCGCGACCCTGAATCTCGCGACCGGAAACGCCCCGGCGCTTTCGGATGTTCCGGCCCTGTGGTCGCTCCTCGCGCTGGTGCGGCGCGTTCGACCCGACGTCATCCACAGTCACAGCTCGAAAGCGGGCGTGCTCGCGCGCGTCCTGGCCGCACTCGGGATTCGCGCGCGGCAGGTCTATCATCCGCACGCGTACGCCGGCATGCGCGTCCAATCCTCGGTGCAGCATCTCGTCTACGACACGGTCGAACAATGGCTCGGGTTTCTCGGCATGACGGTGAACGTCTCGTCCGACGAGCACGCCTACGCACGCGACCGGCTCCGGTTGCCAGGCGACCACACGGTCTGCATCGCCAACGGCATTGACACCGCCGTATTTCGCCCGCCCACCTGGCTGGAAAAGCGGGAACTCCGTCGTGAATTCGGGCTGCCCGAAGACGCCCTGATTCTTGGCACCCTGGGCCGGGCCAGCGTACAGAAGGATCCGGTCACCCTCTATCGCGCCGTGGCCCAAGCCGCGGCTTCTCATCCACGATTGCATCTCTTCCACGTCGGCTGCGGCGAACTGGAGCAGGAAATCGACCGCATCGCGCACGAACCGCCGCTGCGCGGCCGCGTGCTGCGCCTGCCGTTCCTCGCCGCCCCGGAGCGCTTTTATCGCACGCTCGACGGCTTCATTCTCACCTCACTTTACGAGGGCCTCTCTCTCGCCGCACTCGAGGCCCTCGCCTGCAATCTCCCGCTCATCCTCAGCGACGCTCCCGGCAACCGGGCCTTGCTCGATCTTGGCCTGACTCACACCCATGCGGCTCCGATCGGTGACAGCGCCGCCTTCGCCGACTGCATCGCGGCGTGGGCCCGCACCCGCCACACTCCGGCCGATTCCAATCACCGCACCCGCGCGATCGAGCAGTACGACTCCCGGCACTGCTTTCACCGGGTGCTCGAGTTGTACGAACAGCCTGAACTATCACTGCTCAAGGCGGTGTGAGGGGAACCACCGCTGACGGTTGAGAGTTGAGGGGCGCAGAGCCCCTGGAATATCCCGTGGTGCAAGTGCACAACCTATCTGCGCCGGGCCGCCGTCATTCCACCGGAACTCCCGACGACGACGCGAGTGCCTCGGCCACGGCCCGGGCCAGATGTTCGACGGTGAACGGTTTTTGCACGAGGCGGTTTATATGCGCACGGGCGAGATCGCTCGCATCGACGGCGCCGCTGAACCCCGTGCACAGGATCACCGGCAGCCCCGGACGAATCCGAAGAACCTCATTCGCGAGCGCCAGTCCGGTCATGCCCGGCATCGTCAAATCGGTGACGACCAGGTCGAATTCTGCCGGGTGTTCGATCAGGGCGGCGAGCGCGTCCCGCGGTTTCTCGAAGGTCACGACGTGGTAGTTGAGTCGCTGCAGGATGCCCGCGCCCACGCGACCGACAATTTCCTCGTCATCGACAAGCAGAATGCGTTCGCCGGCGCCGCGCGGCGGAGCGGACGCGGCCTGGGGAAGGTCGCCGTCATCCGCGGGCAACGTGGCCGGCAGAAAGATCTGGAAGGTCGTGCCGTGATTGGGCCGGCTGTCGACAAAGATCAAACCGTCGTGCTGGTGCACGATGCCATGAACGACGGACAAGCCGAGGCCCGTTCCGATGCCCGGTCCCTTGGTGGTGAAGAACGGTTCGAAGATGTGGTCCACGGTTTCCGCATTCATGCCGCAGCCGTTGTCGCGCAGCACGAGACGCACAAACCGTCCGAGGCGAAGCTGTGGGCGCAGGCGCATCGCCGCCTCGTCGACCTCGAACAGGTCCACCCGGATGTCGATCACGCCGCCCTCGGATCCCACCGCCTGCGCGGCGTTGGTGGCGAGGTTCATGATGACCTGGTGGATTTGCGACGGGTCGGCGAGGATCGGCGGAAGGCCCGACGGCAGGTCGGTCGTGATGGCGATGGAGGTGGGAATCGAGGGTCGGAGCAAATCCATCGCCTCGCGCACCAGATGCGTCAATCGCAGCGGCACCCGCGCCTGTTCCTGGCGCCGGCTGAACGCCAGAATCTGGTTCACGAGGTGGCGCGCGCGATGACCCGCCTGCACGACGCGCTCGATCGACGCCTGGGCCGGGTGGTCCAGCGGCATATCCATGGTCGCGAACTCCGCGTTGCCCAGGATGCCCGTGAGGATGTTGTTGAAATCGTGCGCGATGCCGCCGGCGAGCAGACCGATCACCTCCATCTTCTGCGCCTGGCCCAGCTTCTCCTCGAGCGCCTTTCGTTCGCTGATGTCCATGACCATCGACATTGTGCCGAGCAGAGTGCCGTCGGGACTGCGGAGCGGTGCGTTCGTCCATTCGCACCAGATGACCCGTCCGGTCTTGGTCACATTGCGGCAGGAATGATGACTGGAAGGATTGGACGGATCGCCCAGCCAGCACTGGGCCTCGCCCCCGCTCGACGGGTCGCGGGGGACAATCAGCTCCTCGGCGGTTTTTCCGAGCGCCTCGGAGGGACTGAAGCCAAACGTTTTTTCCGCCTTCGGGTTCCATTTCTGGACGCGATGGGCCGCGTCCCAAACGATGCAGGCGAGCGGCATCAGCTCGAATTCGCGCTGCAGCCGCGCCTCGCTGAGGCGCAACGCCTCGTCCGCCCGCTTGCGCGCGGTGATGTCGCGGCTGACGCCCACCAGCCCGACGACGCGTCCGTCGGCATCGCGGCGCGGCGCCTTCGCGGCGAGGAAGGTGTGGGCCTGTCCTCCCACCGGCACGAACTCCTCGCAGGTGAGCGCCTGTCCGCCCGACATGACCTGCTGGTCGTGCGCGGCCAGGCCGGCCGAGATGTCCACCGGCAGGAAATCGTGATCCGTCCGACCGACGATTTCGGACGCACTGGAGCCGAGCAGACGGGCGGCCGCGGAGTTCAACATCTGATACCGGCCCGCGAGATCCTTGACGAAAATCGCGTCGGTCGTGCCCTCCATCACGGAACGCAACAGGTCGTAGCTCGACTTGAGGCTCGATTCGCTGGCCCGGAGCTTCGCGGTGCGTTCCGCCACCAGTTTCTCCAGCCGCTCATTTTCGCGCCGGTGGAGAAATGCCACCAGGGCGAGCAGCGCCGCCATGGTCGCGAGGGTCGCCAGTCCGTAGCCCACATAGGCCGCGGCGCTGCGGAACCACGGCGGACGGATGTTGAAGGACAGCGTGGCTTCCGTTCCGTCGAGATGGCCGGTCCGCGGCCGGACATGCAGCACATAGCGTCCCTCCTTGAGATTGCTGAAAACCGCCGAGCCGGAGCCGCCGACGTCGCTCCAGGTGCCGTCGGCCCCTTCGAGCATGACGGAAAACGTGACCGGCGCGTCGAGCGACATGCCTGGCGCGGAAAACTCCACGATCAGCGAATTGTCCGAGAAATCGATCGCGCGCAGAGCGGGTTCGCCGGGATCGATGTGGCGGTGGTGGGACGGCAGGACCACGCCCGAAATGACGGCGCGGAACGGCGCGGGAGCGGGAGCCGGCATGTTCGGGTCGTAGCGGGCAATCCGCCGGTCACCGATCAACCAGACCGCGCCGCCCGCCTCCGGCTGGAAGGTCCAGGGACGCAGGTCGCCCGGCATTCGTTCATGCAGATTGCGAATAACCTCCCCCGACTGTTCGAGGATTTGCGGTCCTGCGCTGCTGGAAATCCACAGGCGGCCCAGCGCGTCGCGCACGGGTCGGCCATAGGCGTCCTCGACGCCCGCAACGAGACGCGAAAAGGCCTCGTCACGGACGAACCGGTGCGCGCGCTCGTCGTATTGCAGCCATTGATCGGCGACGTTCACGCCCACCTGCCCATCGATTTCGTGCAACATGACCCAATTGTTGGCCAGCCCGTCCCGGGAGGTGAAAATTTCCAGCACCGGCCGACCGCCGTCGATCCTCACCCGGCCGACCTTGCCCAAACCGAGCTCCATCCAGACGGCTCCCTGGGCATCCACCACGCTGCCGTGAATCCGCCCCAACTCCGGCGTGGCGTAGCTCTCGATCGAGATGCCGTTGCCCTCGGGCTGCAGCCACCCGAGCTCGCCTTCGGCACCGAAAAGAAAACGGCCGCCGTAGGGTCGCGGATTCAATACCCGCAGGTTACGGATGTTTGGAGCAAACACCGACCAGCCTTCGTCGCGTCGGACGTAGGCACCGCGATCCGTCCCCGCGACGGGCCAGGGAAGATCCGGCGAAAAACTCGCGACTTCACGCCCGGGAGGCGAATCCAGCACGAATCCCGAGAGCCGTCCGTCCGCCGCATAGGTGCCGCGCAAGAGTTTCTGATTCGCACAAATCCACAACGTGCCGTGCGCGTGAAACGCGGTTGCGTCGCCGGCGCCCACTCCAAGCAACGGCTCAAATTCCGAAACCCGCGAGGGAAAGGCCACCCGCACAATTCCTTCGTCAACCAGGCCGCACACGAGGCCGCCCGGGGCCGGAACGAGACTGCGCACGTGGGCGAGCCGGTGGTCGACCCCGCGTTCGAGAATCTGGATGGTGCGGCCCGTGCGATCGAAAAACACGAGGCCCAGGTTTTCGATCGCCGCGGCCAGATAGCCGCCCGGCAGCGCACACAAGCTGTTGATCCGGTCCGGTTCGTCGCGGTCAACCGCCAGGGGAAAGCGCGTGAAACCGTGGCCGTCGAAAATCTGCAGGCCTGCTCCGGCCGTTCCCACCAGCAGGCGCCCGGCATCCAAATCCACCGAGCACGTAATGGCATCCTTCTGCCCCACCCCGGACGTCGAAAAAAGTGCCGCCGGCGAACCCGGTTCCACGCGCCACAGGCGGCCGCTGCCGAGGTCGCTGATATAAACCGCCCGGCCCAGGGAAAAGATGTGACCAATCGACTCCGCCCTCGCCACCAACCGCGCGGGTGTGCCCGGATGCCACGCCACGACGGGACCGGTCATGCTGTGCCAGTACCACTCGCCGCCGGCCGCCACCGCCTGGAGGGAAATCTGTCGCCCGGCGGGATCGTCGCCGGGTGCCCGCGCCACCAGATCGAGGCGCCAGCGACCGTCCTCCTGGTCGTGCACGCGGCCGAAGCCACCGACCGTGCTGAAATAGACGTTGCCGTCATCGTCCACCGCGCCTCCCGCCACCGCGACGCCCTCGGCTACCTCGGGCCGCATTTCCCAGCGCACCCCGTCTCCAACCACCAGTTGACGCGGCGCCACCACCAGGAGACGCCCATCGGGCAAAACCCGCAAATCGGTGGGTGTCGATTCGAGTCCCAGGCTTTCGGCCTGCACGATGCCAAACGCGGGAACCCCCTGCTCGGTATGTCCCGGCGCGGAACCCTCGGGAATCACACCGGCGGTCGCCTTCAGCGCCAATGCGAATGCCGCCAACCAACAGGACGTCCTCGCGGGCCCGGACGGCCCGCCCGATGCTCCGCGGAAAGGCATGCTCGCCAACGGGCTCATGGGGTGCTTCAGCGCCCGCCGCCGGACGCCTTTCCCCACAATGTCCAATGGATGGCAAAAGGCAATGCTTTCGCGGGCCTCGTTTGCTCCGTGTCGAATTCGTATCGGCTTTTAGGATACCGTATTAGGTTGGCCTATACCGGTCGGGGCTGGCACGGGTCAACTGAGAGCGGAGAGCTGAGTCAGGCCAGTGAAGTTGAGGAATGAATGTTGAGGGTTGAGGGACCGAGCCCCCCAAACGAAAACCGAGAATTCTTGGTTCTTCAGCGGCGGCGCACGGTTCGGTTCGACCCCTCGACCACTGATCGGACTTCTCAACCGAATCGTTCCGACTGAAAGTCCGGTTTCATTCGGGTCGGCGTCATGACGCTCTCAACCCTCAACTTTCATCCCTCAACTGCCGTGATTCCGACTCAGGCCGACTCCAGAATCAGATTGGCGTACGGGGTCGTGTCACCCGTCCGAATCAGACCCACGGCCGCCGGCACCCGGCGCTTGAAAGCCAGATGCGCCTCGAACACCAACGGCACGTCGCCCAGCGTCGCGCGCAGCCGCTGCACCGCGGCGGCGGGATTTTCCCGCCGGAATTCCCGCGCGGCAAAGGCGCGGCCAATGACGAAATTCGGCCGGATCGCCGCCAGCACCTGCAGGACGGTCGGCACGTCATCCACCAGCGAAAGATCGACCGTGTGCACCTGCGGCCACGAGGGGAATCCCCGATCCGCGATCACCAGCGTGTTGGTGTGGCGCACGCGAGCCAGCAGCTCGAGCACGTGCGGATTGAGAATTCCGGTGCGGATCATGGGAAGCGGCGCAGTGTCGCCCTGGAAGCCACCGCCCACAAGCCGGATTTGAAACCGCGGCGGCGAAGCGGCTGTGCGGAGTTGGAGGGCGGCCGACCCCGGCCGCCGACGGTCAACGTTGCGGGAGGGTGGTTCTACTTGCGGCCGATTTCTGCTGCGAGGGCTTTTGGCGGGCGCGGTCGCCCGCCCTCCATTGCATCCGCCCCTTACTCCTTCAATCGCCCCAGCAATCGTCCGAGAAATTTTCGGGCGAAGAGCGCGTTGCGCTGGCGCACCGCCCAGTCCGGGATGCTCCGAGGCAATTCGAGTTCGGGCGCGGTCGTGACCACCGACATCTGCGCCGGCTCCAGCGCCACCCAGGCCAGAATGTTCGGCAGATCGCCGGCGGGCGTGACGACACGCAGGCGGTCGAACACGGCTCGAGCGATGTCGCCTTCCTCGAGATCGCGACTGACGTCGGCAATGGACGCAACCGACAACAACGCCATCACGCGCCGCGCGGGATCGGAATCGGTTCCCGGCGGCCACGCCGCCAGACGCGCCGCGAGCCGCGCCCCCCGTTCCGCTCTTTCACCGGTGGCGGGAAACGGCGGAGCGAGACGCGTCACGAATTCCGCATCGCCGGGAAGATCGTCGTACGTTATCGCCATCACCTGCGCGCGCGTGATCGCCTCCCACGCCGCGGGGGCAGTGACGAGTGCGACGCGATGGCTGGCCAACGCCGCGAGACCTACCGCCAGCCAGGCCAGCAACGCCATTGAAGACGCGCGCCACGATCCGCGGGGCGCGGGTCCGGAATCCCAGCGGAAGCGCGCGAGTCCGATGGCGCCCGCGGCCACGCCCATCACCGCCAGCGCCAGCACCGAAAACCATCCCGGCGACGAGCCGATCCAGCCGGCATCGAGGACCTCGACCGCGTAACGGCCCGGCATGAAGGCCGCCACCTCCCGGGCCCACGACGGCAACGCCACGAGCGGAACACCCACCCCGCCGACGAGAATCATCGGAAGAAACAGACACTGACCCAGCGCCTGCACGGCCGGCACGTCGCGCGCGAGACTCGCCACCAGGAGTCCCAATCCCAGAAAAACCATCGCCACAAGCAGCGCTCCTCCGATCAGTGCGAACGGCGCGGAGGGCGGTGGGGCATGAAACAGCAACCGCGCCAATATCCCTTGCAGTCCCACTGCTGCCGCCAGCAGCACCAGCCGGACTGTGAGAACTGCCACCACCGGTTGCGCGGGATTCACGGGCAGCAGCCGATAACGCCGCCAAATCCCCATCTCGCGCTCTGCCACGAGCGCCGTGGGCAGTCCGAAGCAGGCTCCGCCCAGAATGGTAATGGTCAGAACCTGCCCCATCTCCGCGGCCAGCGGCGGCGACTCGCTCTGAAAGACCGCGCGGAACGCAATGAGAAACAGTACCGGTACGGCAAAACCGTAGACCAGCGCCTGCGGACTGCGGAAGTTCAATCGCAAGGTCAGCGCGATCTGACTAAGGAAGGCGCGACCGTTCATGAGCCTTCCCTTCGTTCGCCGTCGTCGGGACTCCAGGCGCGACCGGTCAGACGCAAGAAGGCATCCTCGAGAGTCGCAGGGCCCGTCTGGATTTCCACCACTTCGATCTCGCGGGCGGCGATGAGCCGGGACAATTCCGCCAACGCGCCCGCAAGATCGGTGGTCTCAAATCTCAGTTCGTTTCCGGCGCGAGCGATCGGGGTGAGTCCCTGGAGTCCGTGCATTTTCGCGTGGTCGGATTCCCTTCTCAACCGCACCCGCACGCGCGCGGGGAGTCCGGAAGCGTTCACAATGTCCGCCGGCGCGCCGGCGGCGACCACGCGTCCGTGATCGAGAATCGCGATCCGGTCGCACAGCCGCGCCGCTTCGTCGAGGTCGTGCGTGGTCAGCACCACGGCCCGTCCGCCCGCGCGCAGCGAATGAATCAGATCCTGCAATTCCCGTCGCGCCGAGGGATCGAGTCCCGCCGTCGGCTCATCCAGGATCACCAGGGACGGATCATTGACCAGGGCCAGCGCGAGGAACAGGCGCTGGCGCTCGCCGCCGGAGAGCGCGCCGAATGGTCGCGCCGCCAGCGCCGCGAGGCCGAAGTTCGCGAGCAACTCGTCGGTCGGCCGCGGTGCCCGGTGAAACGACGCAAAGAAATCAATGGCCTCCCGGGGCCGGATCTGCGACGGCAGGGTGGCGTGTTGCAGTTGAACCCCGAGGACACGTCGCACATCGCGCGGCTGGCGCGTCGCATCGCGGCCCGCGATTTCCACGGCTCCCGCGTCGGGCGCGCGCAGTCCGCAAACGCATTCGAGCGCCGTGGTCTTGCCCGCCCCGTTGGGGCCGAGCAGTCCGAAGACCTCGCCCGGCGCCACGGAAAACGAGACGCGGTCGATCCCGACAACGCCACCGTAGCGCTTGGTCAGCGCTTGCACCCGCAGACTCGCTGGGGCGGGTGGCGTCATCAGGAGGTCCCCGGGACGCGAACGCCCCGGAGGCGGCCGATCAGCCGTGCAGGTAGCTCATCAGGAGATTCTCGAGATACTCCTGCTGACCCGACCGCAAGCGGGGCTCGCCGAGCTTGCCATTGACCAGCTTCGCGAGCGACTCGAAGCTCGCCTTGCCGGTCTCGATGTCGCGGCCGAAGCCGGAATCGAAGCTGGCGTAGCGCGAGCGGATGACGTTCTCGAACTTGCCCTCGGAAAGAATCCGGCGCGCGAGCTTGAAGGCCAGCGCGTAGGCATCCATGCCGCCGATGTGGGCATGGAACAGATCGTTGAGGTCGGTGGACGGGCGGCGCAGCTTCGCATCGAAGTTGAAGCCGCCGGTGCCGAGGCCGCCCGCGCGCAGGATGGAAACCATCGCGAGCGTGAGTTCGCGGATGTCGGTGTTGAACTGGTCGGTGTCCCAGCCGAGGAGCGGATCGCCGGAGTTCGCGTCGATCGAACCGAGCATGCCGGCGGCCGCCGCGACCTCGATTTCGTGCTGGAACGAGTGCCCCGCGAGCGTGGCGTGGTTGGTCTCGATGTTGAACTTGAAGTGGCGCTCAAGCCCGTAGGTGCGCAGAAATGCGATGCCCGAGGCTACGTCGAAGTCGTATTGGTGCTTCGTCGGTTCCTTCGGCTTGGGCTCGATGAGAAACTGGCCCTTGAAGCCAATGGACTTCGCGTGGTCCACCGCGAGGTGGAGGAAACGCGCCAGGTGGTCCTGCTCGCGCTTGAGATCGGTGTTGAGCAGGGTCTCGTAGCCCTCGCGACCGCCCCAGAACACGTAGTTCTCGCCGCCGAGTTCGAGCGTGACCTCGAGGGCCTTCTTCACCTGCGCCGCCGCATAGGCAAACACGTGCGCATCGGGATTCGTCGCCGCGCCGCACATGTAGCGCGGGTTGCTGAACAGATTCGCGGTGCCCCAGAGGAGCTTCACGCCCGTGGATTTCTGCAGCGCCTTCGCATGCGCCACGATCTTGTCCAGATTCTTGTTGGACTCCGCCAGCGTCGCACCTTCGGGCGCGATATCGCGGTCGTGGAAACACCAGAACGGTGCGCGGATCTTCTGGAAGAACTCGAACGCGGCATCGAGCCGCACGAGCGCGACACTCACCGGGTTCTTTCCCTTTTCCCAGGGGCGAACGATCGTGCCGGGGCCGAACGGGTCGGCGCCCACGCCGCGAAAGCTGTGCCAGTACGCGATCGAAAAGCGGAGATGCTCCTCCATCGTGCGGCCGTCGACGACCTCGGTCGGGTCGTAATAGCGGAACGCCAGCGGGTTCGTGGTGCCCGGGCCTTCGAAGCGAATCGCCGGCGTCGGGAAGTATGAGGATTTTTTCATGAGAGGTGGGTCGGGAAAATCTTAGTGCGCAGGCAAAGTGATGCGGAGCGAGGTCGCGTTGGCCGCCGGCTTCACGATCGCGCCGGACGGTTCGTCCGCGATCGAAGCGCCCGCGCCAGAAGCACCCGAAACGCCAGGCAAGCGCACCTGCCACGGCCGCGTCGCGCCGGTCACCTGTACATCGATCGTCCGGCCGGAGCGTTTCGCCGTGCAGTGCACGACCGGTCCGCGCGCGCCGGATACCTCGCAGGATGCCGTGGCTCCGTCGGCCAGTTCGTAGATCGCAAAGGTGACGCCGTCCGCAAAATCGTAGTCGGGCCGCTCGTCCCGCGCGCCGAGCGCGAGAATCGTCCCCGGCCGGACGTACAGCGGGAGGCTCAGGAAATCATGCTGCGACCGATGCCATGTGCCGCCGGTGCGAACCTCGCCGGTGAGAAGATGTGTCCACCGGCCCGCCGGCAGGTAAAAGTCCGCGGAACCATCTTCCGCCAACACCGGCACCACGAGCAGTGATCCGCCGAGCAAATATTGTCGTTCGAGCGTCGCGCTCGCCGGATCGTCGGGGAACTCCAGCACCATCGCGCGCATCATCGGAATGCCCTCGCGATGCGCCTCGAGTGCCGCGGCGTAGAGATAGGGCATCAGGCGGCATTTCAGTTTCGTGAAGAAGCGAAGGACATCGCACGCCTCTTCATTGTAGTTCCACGGCACACGATACGAGGAGCTGCCATGGAGGCGGCTGTGCGATGAGAGCAGGCCAAAGGCGACCCAGCGCTTGTAGATCGCGGGATGCGGCAGGCCCTCGAATCCGCCGATGTCGTGGCTCCAATAGCCGAATCCGCACAGGCTGAGCGAGAGCCCACCCCGCAGGCTCTCGGCCATCGACTCGAACGTCGAATGACAGTCGCCGCCCCAGTGCACGGGAAAACGCTGGCCCGAGGCGTAGGCGGACCGCGCGAACAGCACGGCCTCGTCGCGTCCGCGGACTTCCTCGAGCAAACGGAAGACGGCCTCGTTGTAGAGGACCGGGTAGAAATTGTGCATCCCGACCGGATCGGAGCCGTCGAAATACACCGCGTCGGTCGGAATCCGCTCGCCGAAATCCGTCTTGAAGCAATCGACCCCGAGCTCGAGCAGCCGCCGCAGGTGTCCGCAATACCAGTCGCGCGCAGCCGGATTGGTGAAATCGACGATTGCCATGCCTGGCTGCCAGAGGTCGGTCTGCCAGACATCGCCGTTGGCACGCTTGAGAAAATAGCCGCCGCGCCTGCCCTCCTCGAAGAGCACGGAACGTTGTCCGATGTACGGATTGATCCAGACGCAGATGCGCAGTCCTTTTTCGTGGAGCCGCTTCAGCATGCCCGCCGGATCCGGAAACACGCGCGGGTCCCACTGGAAATTGCACCAGTCGAACTCGCGCATCCAGAAGCAGTCGAAATGAAAAACGTGCAGCGGCAGGTCGCGCTGCTTCATGCCGTCGATGAAGCTCGTGACCGTCGCCTCGTCGTAGTTCGTCGTGAATGACGTGGTAAGCCACAGGCCAAAAGACCACGGCGGCGGCAGCGCAGGTCGTCCCGTCAGCGCAGTGAGCCGGCGCAGGACATCCTTCGGCGTCGGTCCGAGAATGACGAAGTATTCGAGGTGCTCGCCGGCGAGGCTGAACTGCACGCGCGAGACCTTTTCCGACGCGACCTCGAAGGACAGCGGCCCCGTTTCGTTCACGAGCACGCCGTAGCCGCGATTCGTCAGGTAGAAGGGCACGGCCTTGTAGGCCTGGTCGCTGCCGGTGCCACCGTCCATGTTCGTGTTGTCGACCACCTGGCCGTTTTTCACGAAGGCGGTGAAACGCTCGCCCAGGCCGTAGACGCACTCGCCCACGCCGAGCGAAAGCTGCTCGTGCATGAAATTGCCCCGCCCGGCCCATTGGATGTAACCCATGCCGCGAAATCCGCTGCGGGTGAGCACGCGATCGCCGTCGGCGAAGCTCAGTTCCCAGCCGTCCTTGCGCTTCACGCGAACCGACAATCCGCCGCTGGCCAAACTGGCCGACTCTGCGCCGACCTCGATCGCGACCGTCGGTTTCGCTCCCGCCTGCAGCGGTATCCGCGGATTCCGGTCGGTCGCGCCGGTGTAGTGCTCGATCCGCACCTTGATCACGCCCTCGATCGGCGACGAAAAGGTCACGGTCAGCAGCGGTCCCTGCAGCGTGTCGCCGCGATGCCGGATCGGCCGCGTCGGTGCGTGCACCACCAGTGCGTCGCCCTCGCGCGTCACATCGTGGGCCTCGGCCGGGTAATGGGCCTGGACCCCGGGTTGCAACAGCCACGCGCCGTCGGTGAATTTCATAGGGCGATGAGAACTCCCAGTTGGACGGCCCCGGAAAACCGTTGGCAACGTTTTTCCTCCGGGTGACGGGGTTTTTCTTCCCGGAGGCGGCCGGTCATCTGGCGACTTGCCCCCGCCGCAATTGTGGCAACGCTTTCCGCTCCCCTCCCCGCCCGCCGCCACCCCCGGCGCGAACCTCATCCCGGATCCCGTTATGAATCCAGCCGTCACGCTTGTTCTCTTCGCCTTGTTCAGCGACCACATGGTTCTCCAGCGCAACCACTCCAACCCAATTTGGGGTTGGGATCGGCCGGGCCAGGAGATCACGCTGACCGTCGAAGGCGCGCCCGGAAATCCCGCGGTTGTTCACACTATAGCCGGACCGGACGGCGCCTGGCGCCTGAGCTGTCCCGTCCTGCCCGCGGGCGGGCCGTACCGGCTGAAGGTGCACGGCAGCCAGGACAAGGTCATCGACGACGTTGACGTCGGCGATGTCTGGCTGGCTTCGGGGCAGTCCAACATGGAGTTCACGCTTTCCCAGGACCACGACGCGAACGCCGCGATCAAGGACGCGAAAAATCCCGCCATTCGCGTCGTCAAGGTTCCGCGCCTTGCCGCGCAGGCGCCGCTCGACCGCGTGGAGGCATCGTGGTCGGTGTCGTCGCCCGAAGCCGCCGGCGCCTTCACCGCGGTGGGCTACTATTTTGCCCGCGAAATTCAAAAATCCACCGGCGTGCCGATCGGGATCATCGATTCCACCTGGGGCGGCACGCGCGTCGAGGCGTGGGCCAGCCGCGAGGGTTTGCATCCGGTGATGGCCGGACTCGACGACGAGCTCGGTCATCTCGTCACCAACGAAGCTGACCTCGCCAAGCTGCGCGCCGAATACGACGCGCGGGTGCTCGCGTGGGAGAAATCGCATTTCCCACAGGACACGGGCATCAGTGCCGACGCGGCGAACTGGAAGGATCCCAAACTCGACGATCGCTCGTGGGAGACGATGACGCTTCCGGGTTCGGTCCAAAGCCATGGTTACAAGGCCAACGGCGCATTCTGGTTTCGCACCCGCGTGAACATTCCGGCGGCGTGGGCTGGACACGACCTGACGCTCAGCCTCGGCGCGATCGATGATTTTGACGACACGTTCTTCGACGGCGACCTCGCCGGTCGCACCCGCGAGGACACGCCCGATGCGTATCGCATGCTCCGTCACTACACGATTCCGGGCAGCAAGGTGCACGCGGGTGAAAGCGTGATCGCGGTCCGCGTGTTCGACCGTTACGGCGACGGCGGAATGATGGGTCCGTCGGGCACGATGACAGTCGAAAGCTCGGCGCAGCCCGACGTTTCCCACCCGCTCGCCGGAAGCTGGCGCTGGAAAGTCGAACGGGTGATTCCGCTCGTCTCCGGCTCCGTCTACGCGACCTCGCCGCAGCCGCCACCCGGACTGGCAATGCCGAACAGCGCGACCGCGCTCTACAATGGAATGATCGCGCCGCTGGTGCCGTATGGCTTGCGCGGCTTCATCTGGTACCAGGGCGAGGCCAACACCGCGACGTATGCCACTTATCGCGACCGCTTCACGGCGATGATCCGCGACTGGCGCACGCGCTGGGGCGAAGGCAACCTGCCCTTCTATTTCGTGCAGCTCGCGAGCTTCACCGAGTCGCCGGACTGGCCCTTCCTGCGCGAGGCCCAGACGGGAACCCTTTCCGAACCCGATACGGGCATGGCGGTGATCCTGGATATCGGCGAAGAGCACGACATCCACCCCAAGGACAAACGGGATGTCGGCCATCGGCTCGCCCTGATCGCGCGTGCCGGGACCTACGGTGAACATTCGGTGGTGTCCGCCGGGCCCACCATGACTCAAGTCGAGATCAACGGTGGCGCCGCGATCGTGCACTATTCGAGCGCGAAAGGTTTGCGCACGCACGACGGCTCCGCCGAGGTCAAGGGCTTCGCGCTCGCCGGTGCGGACGGAGTTTATCATTCGGCGACCGCGCACATCGATCACGACTCCGTGGTGGTTTCCAGCCGCGAGGTGCCGGCACCGCAGTCTGTGCGATATGCCTGGTCGGACTGGGTGGTGGTTAATCTCGAGAATGCCGACGGTCTTCCCGCCGCTCCGTTCCGGACGGATGGATTCGCGCCGCGGTAAAACACGCTCCTGGAGCTCAGAAACTGGGGCAGCGGCATTTCCAAATGCCGCTGTGGTGGAACCGGACCTCCGGGCCGGTCTTAGGAAGAGCGTAATATGGCGAATTGAGAAATTGCGTGGCCTCTTCGGGTGGGGCGCGACCGTTTCTCGCGCCGGCTTTCGGGTGAATCGCGAAACCGGGCGCGCCTTAAATTTCGGCGGGCCCAGCGGTCCCGCCCCACCTCCAAGGCAGCTCTCATCGGCGACAACACTATGGAAATGCTGCAGCGCAACCGCAGGTCAGTCTCCATCAATTGAAACCAATGATTCCCTGAGTTGCGCTGCGAGCTGAAGACGCTTTCCTTTTCGATCAATCCCACTCCATGAAAGCCCCGCTCGTTTCCCGCCGCCAGTTTATCCGCACCGCCGCTGGCGCCACCGCACTCGTGGCCGCCCCGATGATTCTTCCGTCGCGCCTGTTCGGGGCCGACGCGCCGAGCAACCGCATCCGGGTTGGCCACATTGGCTGCGGCCGCATCGCCACCGGCCACGACATGCCCGGCGTATTCAAGTCCGGCCTGGCGGACGTGGTGGCCGTGTGCGATCTCGATTCGAAACGCGCGGCAGCCGGAAAGTTGCTGGTCGAAAAATGGCACCGCGACGCGAACCTTCCGGCGCCGGCGATCACCGTGTTCGCCGACTACAAGGAATTGCTCGCCCGCCCCGACATCGACGCCGTCACGGTCAGTCTTCCCGACCACCAGCACGCCGAGGTGGCGTTGCGCGCGATTCACGCGGGCAAGGACGTCTATCTGCAAAAACCGTTTACGATGACACACGCGGAAAGCGTGGTCCTGCGTGACGCCGTCGCCCGCAGCGGACGCATCCTGCAGGTGGGCAGCCAGCAGCGTTCGTGGGGTCCGCATGAGCAGTTTCGCCACGCCTGCGAATTTGTGCGCAGCGGGCGCGTCGGCCGCCTCAAGGCCGTCGAGATCGGCCTGCCGGTGGATCCGACCAAGCCCGACGATCCCGAGCAGCCGATCCCGCCGAACCTGAACTACGACGTCTGGCTCGGACCGACGCCGCAGGTTTACTACACCGAGCAGCGCGTGCACTCGCAAACCGATGTGGCGTCGCGCCCCGGCTGGCTGCGCAACGAGTCGACTTGCCTCGGCATGATCACGGGCTGGGGCGCGCATCACTTCGACACGGCGCATTGGGGCATGGACATGGAGCACGGCGCGCCGGTGACGATCGAGGGCCGCGGGGAATTCCCGAAGAACAAGATCTGGAATGTGCACGGCGCCTACGACGTGCAGCTGACGTATCCGGGCGACATTCACATGCACGTCTCGGACAAGTTTCAGAACGGAATCAAGTTCATCGGCGATGAGGGCTGGATCTTTGTCAGCCGCGACGAAGCCGCCACGGCGAGCGATCCGACGGGCCACGCTCCCGCGCATCTGCCCTGGCTCGCGGCCAGCGACCCGAAGTTGCTCGATCCGAATGGCGTGACGGTGAAATTCCCCTCCAGTACTTCGCATCATCGGAACTGGCTGGAGTGCGTGAAATCGCGCGCCCGCCCGCTGGCTCCCGCCGATGTCGCGCACAGCGCCAACACCGCGTGCATCCTGAGCTGGATCGCGATGAAGACGGAACGCCCGCTGACGTGGGACGCCAAGGCGGAGCGCTTCGTCAACGACGACCTGGCGAACGCGATGCTTTCGCGCCCCGAGCGGGCCGGCTTCGGCGCGCTCCGCTTCGCGAACGCAACGGCTTGAAGCGACCGCATTCCCAATGGTGCCCCGGCGGGAAATTCTTCCCTGACCGACGGGGCGGCGCCGGGTCGTCCGCGCAAAATTTCGGCACACCCCACCCTTCCGATTCCGGCATTACCACGGCTCCCGCCCGAATCGCTCCCGATAGCGCCCGACCAGGGCCTGCCGCTGCTCACGGGGAATGCGCACCTGTTCGCGCACGTGCTGCATCCAATTGCGAGCGCCCGTTTCATCACCCGTCTCGATGCTGTACAGCGCCAGCGTGGCCAGGGCCGGCGGGAATTCCGGTTCGGAGGCCAGGGACCGCCGCAGATATTCGACGGCCCGATCGGTCCGCCCGAGCGTGAAATAAATCTTCGCCAGGGCCAGAAACGGTCCTGCCTCCTCGGGGCGAAGCTGAATCACCTTCTGATATTCCGCCACGGCGCCGTCCCACTCCTGCGCCGCCGCGAGCCTTTGGGCGCGCAGCAGGTGCAGCGCCGGCGATTCGGGGCAGTGCAGCAAGCCTTCGCCGAGCACGCGTTCGGCCGCGACCGGGTCGCCCTGGGTCCGGAGCATTTCGGCGAGGTTGACCCAGCCCTCCGAGAATTCAGGCGCATTCCTCGTGCAGGCCTCGAAACATTGCCGGGCCCGGGCGTTGTCCCCCAGTTGCCGCTCGAGCAAGCCCAGTTGGAAATTTGCCTGCATGCTATCGGGCGCGACCAACAGGGCGCGTTCGAGCAACTGCAGCGCCCGTTGGGTGTCCCCGGCCTGCAGGGCGAGGCCGCTCTGGATCGTCAGACGATGGTCGTCGTAGCAATACGCGTACAACTCCGCCGCCCAGGGATCCGGAATCTCGAAATACGCACCCGAACTCTTCGCCTTGCCCCGCAGCTGCGCCGCCTGGTCGGTGTCACCCAGATGTTCGTAGACGCTGACCAGGAGATCGCCGCCGATCGCCCCGCCGCTGTGAGCGGCCGCCGCCTCGAGCCTCTGGCGTGCCTCCGGCCAGCGTCCGGCGGCGAGATCGATCCGCGCCAGACCCAATAGGGCGTACGGATTGTCCGCCTCCGCGGCCAGGACCCGCGTGTAGGTGGCCGCCGCCTCATCGCGGCGATCGAGCTTGAAGAGCGCATCGCCGATCCGAAGTTGAATCGGAAGATACGAGGGAGCGAGGATCGCCGCCCGCTGCCACAACCGGAGAGCATCCTCGAGCCGACCGGCGTCGGCGGACATCGCCGCGAGTTGATAAGGCCAGTGCGGATTCGCCGGCTCGAGGGCGATGAGTCCACGGGCACATTTCGCCGCCTCGGGGAAAAACCCGTTGGCCTGATAAAGCCGGGCCAGTTCACCCAGCGGACCGGTGCCGTTCCGGCCGGCGCGCACGTCCGCCTCGCATTGCCTGACCCGCGCCTCCAGCTCCGAGGGAAAGCCCCGGAATTCCGGCGGCGCCGGCAGACTCGCCGTCGCCACCTGGGTGCGCTCGTTCGCCCGCCTCCAGTGCAGCGCCACGGTGACGACCGCCGCCGCGATCAGCGCACCGCCAAGCGCGAGGGTCGTTCGTTTCATCGCTTGCTCGACGGATGCCAGACCGCGACACGGCTCATCCGGTTGTCGAATGGAAGGTAGGCGTAAAACTGACCGGTGACGAGGGCCGGCCAGCCGCTGCCATCGAGGTCTCCCGCCGCGACCGTGATCAAATGGGTCGGCGAGTAGGCCAGCACGTGCGGCGTGAACCCGAGCTGGCCATCATTGCGGAACCACACGAGCGACACCGCCCCGGGATCATTCCAGTTGTTGAATCCGCTCACCGCCACGACGTCGGTGGCGCCATCATGATCGAGATCCACGCCGATCGGGCTGTAGGCGCCGGGCAGGTATCCGATGCGATGAAAGATGAAATTGCCCTCGCCGCGATTTTCCAGCCATTGCACGCCGTGCCACGGCTGCGGCCCAGGTTCGACGGTTGGACCGAAGCCGTCGCCGTTGGTGTAAAGGATGTCCGGCCGGCCGTCGCGATTGAGGTCACAAAGGCTGATGCCGCTGCTGGCATAGCCGGGATTGGTCGAGCCCCAGACGACCTTGTCGGTGAAATGCCCGCTGCCGTCGTTGGCGAACAGATGGATTTCCTGCCACTGCTGCGAAACGACCGCCACGATGTCGGTGTGCCGCGCGTCGATCATCGGCGCGACGCAGACATTGATCGTGCCGGACAGGCTGAGGAGCACATGGCTCTCGAACTTCCAGCCGCCGAGGTTTTCCATCCAGCGGATTTCGCCCTGGTCGTAGCCAAACTGCCCCACCGCCAGGTCCATCCGGCCGTCGCCGTTGAAGTCGGCCGCGCGGACATCCGTGACCCGCGCGATGTGGTCGGCGAGCACGTGTTTCGTGAAATGCTGATGGCCGTCGTTCTCGAGCACGATCACGGAGCCGATCTTGTCGTTGTTGGGAAAAATCTCCCCCATGCTCGCCACCAACAGATCCAGGTGCCCGCTGCCGGTCATGTCGGCGGCCTCGACGTGCACCGGCGCGGGAATATCCGTCGCCAGCGGAATCTCCTCGAAATGCCCGCGCGTCACCTGCCGGATCCACGTCACCTGATTGTGCTGCGCGTCGCAGACCAGGATGTCCGGCAGTCCGTCCTGATCCAGGTCCACCACGTTGACATGCGCGATCCAGGGATGTCCCTCGATCGGCGCCCCCACCGGCTGCGGCACCAGACGATTGAGATCCTCGATGACATCCTGCCGCGCCTCGATTGGCGGGAGCGCCGGCAATTCCGGCGTCTTCGTGCAACCCGCCTGGATGGCAAGCAACAGGATCGCGCTGAAGAGTGCAGGTCCGCCGCCGAGGGCACGCCGCCGGACGGAAACAGGAAAGTGATCGGATGACGCCATGACGATGCCCTCGCGGAAACGGTTCTGTTCAAACCGGCCGCGCGATCCGGTTCCACCTCAATCGGCGGAATTCCTGCTCCAACCCTAGACCACCCGGTTCTCCCGCATCACGGCCGCATAATAGTGGGCGGAGAGCTTCGGCGTGCGTTTCTGGGTGGCAAAGTCCACATGAACGATGCCAAAGCGGCGCTCGTAACCATCCTCCCACTCAAAGTTGTCCATGAATGACCACAGGAAGTAGCCCTTGATCGGCACGCCGTCGCCGACGGCCCGATGCACCTCGCGGAGATGCGCGCGGAGGAATTCGCGCCGATGCAGGTCGTGCACCTCGCCGCTGACCACCGGCTCGTCGTTGTAGCCGCAGCCGTTCTCCGTGATGTAGATTTCCTTCGGCTGGTAAGTCTCGTGGGCCAGGCGGGTGCCCCAGTACATCGTTTGCGGCGCGAGATGCAGCCAGGGACTGTCGGCCCGCGGATAGTTCGCCGGCAGGCTGAGTTCCTCGGGTTGGCCGTCCCGCCCCGCGCGCACAAAAAAGCCGGTGTAGAGATTCATCCCGAGGAAATCCGTCGGCAGCGAAATCAGCTTGAAATCGGAATCCTCGTAACGCGGTGCGTCGGCGCCCGCCCGCTGCAGGTAGGAGGCTGGATATTGCCCGGCGTGGATCGCTCCGAGAATATGCTCGTTGCGCCGCGCGAACCACGCGCGCGCCGCGGCGATGTCGGCCTCGGTTTCCGTGACGGGTATGCAGATGTCGCTATTGTCGGTGAGGCCCACGCGTGCGCCCGCCCCGCCGTGCTCGCGCACCGCGCGCACGCCATGACCGTGACACACCAGCGCATGGTGATAGGTCTGGTTCACCACGGCCGGAAGTTCCCGGCGTCCCGGCGCCTTGGTGCCGTAAAGATACGCGAGTTGCGTGAAGCAGCGGATTTCGTTCAACGTGATCCAGTCCTTCACCTGACCCGAAAAGGCCCGCACGATCGTGTCGGCATACCGGGCAAACGCATCGACCACCGAACGTTTGGGCCAGCCGCCGCGATCCTCGAGCGACTGCGGCAGGTCCCAGTGAAACATCGTGACCCAGGGACGGATGCCGTGCTCCGCCATGGAATCGAAGAGCCGGCGGTAGAAATCGATTCCGCGCTGGTTCACCGCGCCATCGCCCGACGGGAAAAGGCGCGGCCACGCAAGCGAGAGCCGGTAGTGCTTCACGCCCAGGGAGCGCATCAGCGCGAAGTCCGCGGCATAGCGCCGGTAGTGATCGCAGCCCTCGTCGAGCGTGTCGCCGTTGTGAATCTTTCCGGGCACGCGGGCAAATCGGTCCCAGATCGACTCGCCTTTTCCGTCGGCAAAGGCCGCGCCCTCAATCTGCGGGGCCGCCGTGGCAACACCCCAACGAAAATCCGCGGGGAAGAAATGAAATGAACCAGGCATCAGGCAGGGGACCGCACAAAGGCAGCTCGTCGCTTCGCTGGCGAGAAAAACCACGAGGACATGTCACGAAGACCTGGCCGCCGCCCCGCATTGGCATTGACCATTCCCGTCCGGACTCTTGTTTCAAGTCACCCCTCGCCCCATGACTGCCGCCCCCAACGATGCCGTCGCGGACGGCTCCGCCACGACCTCACCGGAAGATCGCGTCCCGCTCGCCCAGAAGATCGGCTACGGCCTGGGCTCCATCCACGACATGTGGGGCCACTGGCTGTACTCGGGCCTCGCGTATCAGACCTTCAACATCTTCCTCGGCGTGAATCCGAAATGGATCGGACGCGCGTTGCTTTTCAAACTCCTGTTCGAGGCGGTTTCGGACTCGGCATTCGGCTGGTGGTCGGACAACGCGCGCACCCGTTTCGGGCGCCGCCGGCCCTTCATCCTCGCCGGCGCACTGTTCGCCGGCGTGCTCCTGCCTGCGCAATTTTTGGCCCGTCCCGGTTGGACCGAACTGCAGTATTTCGGATTCATGGTCAGCACGCTGGCTCTTTTCGTTCCGGCGATGAGCTGCTTCTACATGCCGTTCCAGAGCCTCGGCTACGAGATGACCGCCAGCTATCACGAGCGCACGCTGGTGCAGGCGTTTCGCAGCGGGCTGCAAAAATTCCCGGAGGTGCTCAATTTCGCCGCGGCCTTTTTCACCACCGCCGGTGTCTGGGTGGCGGCGACTTGGGCTGACGTGCCTGGACGCCTCGGAACCATGTTCGGCCAATTGACCCATTGGTTCGGGCAAATGGGCGGCGCCCTCGTCTCCTTCAACATGCATGAGATGGGCCGGCTCATGACCAACCTGTTCGGCTGGGCGCCCGCGACTCCGGATGCCCATCCCAACATTCTGGTCGGCGCGCAAGTGTACACGGTGCTCCTGGGGATCATGATGGTTTTTGCGGGCATCCTCATGTTCATCCTCACGCGCGAACCTTTCTACGAGAAACTGATCGTCGCGCGAAAACAGGCCCGCATCCCGATCACCGCCACGCTTGGACAGACGCTTTCGTTCCAGCCCTTCCGAGCCGTTCTTTCCATGGCGCTCGCCTACGGCATTGGCACCAGCATGGTCGGGGCGCTCGGCTACTATGCAACGGTCTACTATGCGTGCCATGGCGACGTGTCCGCCGGCGGCATGTGGAATCTCTACATGGGGCTGACCGGAATGGTTCTGGGGTTGTGCGGCGTCCCGACCTATACGTTTTTGTCCCATCGCGTCGGGAAGAAGACCGCCATGATCGTGGTTCAAATTTCCGCCATCGCCGTGTTTGTCGCGACCTGGTGGCTCTACACGCCCGCGATCGAGTGGCTGCAGATCTTCGCGTCGGGCCTCATCGCGTTCACCGGCGCCGGATTCTGGATCCTCTACGGTTCGATGACCGCCGATGTGATCGACGCCGACGAACTGCAAACCGGGCAGCGCCGCGAGGGATCGTTTGCCGCCTGCGGTTCGTGGATTCTCAAGTTCGGCATGGCCATTGGCAACTGGGCTTCCGGCGAGATCCTCGGCGCCACCGGCTTTGACGCGAAGCTCGGCGGAAACCAGACCCCGCACGCGATTTTCATGATCCGTTTCCTGCTCGCCGCCATTCCGATCATCGGCCTGCTGATTTCGCTCGGTCTGCTCAGCCGGTTTCCGCTCACGCTCGCGAGAATGTCGGAAATCCGTACGCAGCTCGAGTCACGCCGCGGCAAGGTCTGACGTCATGGCGATCGCGCGTGGCGTTCTCCGGTGGACGGCGGTGCTCGCTGCGTTCGCCGCCGGATGGTGCGGACGGGCGGCCAGCCTGCCCGCGGTCCACGTCGATGCTACGGGACACTTTTTCGCCGACGACCAGGGACATCCCTTTTTCTGGCTCGCCGACACGGGCTGGGAACTCGTCCATCGCACCACCCCGGACGAATGCTCGTATTATCTGCGGACGCGGGCGCGGCAGGGTTTCACCGTCATCCAGGCCGTCGTCCTCGCTGAGTTCGATGGGGTAAACGTTCCCACCCCCGACAACCTGAAGCCCTTCGTCGACGACGATCCGGCGCGGCCCAACGATGCCTATTTCGAGCGCGTCGCGGCAATTGCCGACGAGGCCGCACGCGACGGACTGTACATGGCGTTCCTGCCCGCGTGGGGCGACAAGCTCACGGCGCCATGGGGCGCGGGACCGCGACTCTTCCGCCTCGACAATTTTCCCGCCGCGCACGCCTACGGACGCTATCTGGCCACGCGCCTGCGCGATCGCACCAACATTTTCTGGATGCTCGGCGGGGATCGTCCGCCCGCCCTCGCCGGTTTCGAGGCGCAGGGCTATCCGCGCGAGGATGCGAACAAGGCCGGATTCGCCGGCGACTACGACTGGCGTCCGATCTGGCGCGAAATGGCGGCCGGTCTCATTGAAGGTTCCGCCCGGCCGCCGGTGATTCTCTACCATCCGCAAGGGGGCCCGCACGGCACGTCGTTCACCCTGCAAAAGGAAACCTGGCTGTCGGTGAACGCCTATCAGTCCGGTCACGGAGGCGGACACGACCAGCCGGTGTGGGACTTCATCGGTCATGACTATGCGCTCGCGCCGGTGCGTCCGGTGATCGACCTCGAGCCGAATTACGAGGACCACCCGTTCAATCCGTGGCCGCGCTGGGACGCCTCGACCGGATATTTCCGCGATTACGATGTGCGCAAACAGCTCTACCGCGCCGTTTTCTCCGGGGCCGGCGGAGCGACCTACGGCCATCACGCCGTCTGGGGATTCGTCGGTCCGCGCAACGACGTGATCAACCACGCCGATCGCGACTGGATTTCCGCACTGCATCGTCCGGCCGCCGACGAAGTGATTTATCTGCGCCAGTTGATGGAATCGCGTCCCTATTTCAGCCGTGTGCCCGATCCGGCAATGATCACCGACATGCCCGTTGGCGGTGGACTGCACGCCTGCGCCACCCGCGATCGCGACGGCCGGTATGCGATGGTTTATGTGCCGCTGAACGACGAAACCGTGACCCTCGATTTGTCGCGGCTCAAACCCGGCGAGCTGAACGTGTGGTGGTTCGATCCCCGCGACGGATTTGCCCGGCCGGCCGGGACCGTGCGGGCGGGAGGCACGGCGAAGTTCACGACGCCTCCGTTCGGTCCGGACTGGGTGCTCGTCCTCGACAGCGCCGCCGAGAAATTTGTCCCGCCCGGAACTCCCAGCACGCAGGACTGAGCGGTTTAGCTTCGATAGGACATCGCCTGCCGGCAGGCTCCCCCCTTTTCGGCCCAACGCCTTGATATATCCATGACCGCTCACCGCTCCCTGCTCACGATCCTCGCCTTCGCCTTCGCCGCTTCATTCGCCGCCGCGGCGGAATCGATTCCTTCGGGCTGGTTTCCGTGGCCCGCGGTCGAGCCGATCGACGGCTCGGCGCTCGATGCGAGCTTTCTCAACGACAAGCCCGGACCGGACGGCCTGCCGCGCATCAGCGTGCGGGACGGACATTTCGCGCGCCCGGACGGCCAGCGCGTGCGATTCTGGGCCGCCAATCTCGCGGCCGTGTGCGCGTTTCCGCCGACCGAGGACCAGGCCGATTTCATCGCGCGCGAACTTGCCAAGGGCGGCGTCAACCTCGTGCGCCTGCATCACCTCGACAACGCCTGGGGCGTCGGCCAGGGCGGCAGCATCTGGCCGGCCGACCACCCCGAGCATCGCGAACTCGATTCGGCGCAACTCAACAAGCTTCATCGCCTGATCGCCGCCCTCGCCCGTCACGGAATCTATTCCAATCTCAACCTCAAGGTCTCGAAGAGTCTCGTGGCCGCGGATGGATTTCCCGCCTCGGTCGAGGAACTCCCGAATTTCCAGAAGCGCGTCGACATTTTTGATCCACGCATGATCGAGCTGCAAAAGGACTATGCGCGCCGACTTCTCACGACGAGGAATCCTTACACCGGCCACGCACCGGCGGACGATCCGGCGATCGCGATCGTCGAGATCAACAACGAGAATTCGCTGGTCGGCTACTGGACGCGCGACCTCGGACGGGGCCTCGACAAACTCCCGGAATATTTCCGGCAGGAACTGCAGGGTCAGTGGAATCGCTGGCTCATCGGGCGTTATCACAATGATACAGCGCTCGCGGCCGCCTGGGCGCCCGGCGCTTCTTCCGGCGACGAGGTATTGCCGCCGACGGCAGTCTGGTCGGCGGGAATCCAGCCCGGCAGCGCCGGCACCGTGGCGACGCCGAACGGTCCGACGGCACCCGAAATCAATGTCTCGAAGACGGACGATATCGACTGGCACGTGCAGGTCTCGACGCATGGCCTGAACCTCCGCGATGGTGAGGTCTACACGGTGGAATTTGAGGCGCGCGCCGATCATCCGCGCAAAATCGGCGTGGCCGTCGGACTCGACAGCACCGCGCGGCCCCACGAGGACTGGCGCAGTTTCGGTTTGCTCGACACGGTCGATATCGGAACCGATTGGACGCCCGTCCGACTCTCCTTTCCCACCCATTCAGTCGCCGGGGCGCCGGCCGCCTTGAGTCTGAACGCCGGAAGTTCCGCGGGCACCGTGTCGGTGCGCGGACTGCGTTTTCACGCCGGCAGCAGCGACGGCGGGATTCGCCCCGGACAATCGGCCCAGGGCGGCACGGTGCCCATTCCGGTGACGCCGACGACGCAACAGTGGGCGGACTGGATCCATTTTCTGGCGGACACCGAACGGCTTTTCAGCGACGAGATGCGCCGTTACCTCAAGGAGGATTTGCACGTTAAGGCCCTGGTGGTCTGCACTCCCATCGATTACGGCGGTCTCACCGGACTCAATCGCGAGCAGGCGATGGACTTCGCCGATGGTCACGCTTACTGGCAGCATCCGGATTTTCCTGGCGGATGGAGCAAGGAACACTGGTCGATTCGGAACTCACCGGAGCTGGCAGCTCTTTCACCACGGGGTTTCGGCGTGCTCGGCGACCTCGCGCTCGTTCGCGTCGCTGGAAAGCCCTACACCGTCAGCGAATTCGATCATCCCGCGCCGAGCGAGTACGTCTGCGAAATGTATCCCACCGTCGCCACGTTCGGCGCACGACAGGATTGGGATGCCATCTATCCGTTTTCAGTCGGCGAATACGGCGCGGCCAATCCCGACGGACGCATCACGGACTTCTTTGATCAATTGCATCATCCCGCGAAGCGTGGACTCTCGGCCTTTGCCGCCATCACGTTTCGCCGCGGCCTGGTTGCTCCCGCCCCGGCGTCGGCTGAACTGCATCTCGGTTCGCCGGTCTGGGGCGAGCAACCGCATGCCGACACGTTGTGGCGCCAACTCGTCCCCGAGGGCGATCTCCATTTCCTCGACGTGCGCTACGCCGTCAGCGATCACCCCGGCGCGCCGGGAGCGCGCGCAACCCTCAATCGGAAAGGATCGCTGGATGCCACGCCGCCCGTGCGTCTGGAAAAAAAGCCCAGCGGATCCGTTTGGGTCGTTGGCTCGCCCGAAGCCGCGGCTGTGGTCGGATACGTCGGCGGCACCACGGTTGATGCGGGAGCGATGCGCGTCGCGTGCGGTCGATTCGGTCTCGGATTCGCGTCGATCACCGCCGTCGCGCTCGATGGACAGCCCTTGGAGTCATCGCGCCGTGTTCTGGTCAGCGTCGTCGCGCGGGCATCAAACCAGGACATCGTGTGGAACGAGGCGCACAACTCGCTTGGACTGAACTGGGGTCACGGTCCGACGATCGCCGAAGCGGTTCCGGCCATGATTACGCTGCGCGGAAAGAGCGAACGCGACGTCTTCGTTCTCGCTCCCGACGGAACGCGGGCGGGCAAAGCCACGACGATTCACGCGAACAACGAAACTACCTTCTCCTGCCAGACCAGCGATCAGACGATCGAATACGAGATCGTCGCGAAGTAGGTCGATTCGCTTTGCCGCATAAAGGCGCAGAAAGCGCAAAAATCTGGCGCACCCGGAAGAGTTGCGCAGCAGAAAGGTGGTGGGGCGCGACCGTTTCTCGCATCGGATTTCGGGCGAATCGCAAAGTGGCACCCGCCGAAAATCCTCGGCGCGCCCAGCGGTCGCGCCCCACCTTTAAGGCAGATTCAATCGGCTACATCATCGTTTAGTACGATCTAGTCGCCGTCGTCGTCATCATCGTCGCCGTCATTCTTGTCGCCGCCCTTGTTCGTCGCCGCCGTGGGCGTGAGCGTTCCGAACAGGCCGTGCGCCTCGCCGTCGAGTCCGGCGGTGAAGTACAGCGTGTTCACCGGACCCGCCCCGGCACCGTTGCCGAAGGCCAGCGCCCACAAGCCGTCGATCTTGAGCAGATGTCCATCTGCGACCCGGAAGCGGCCGAGGAAGAAGCCGTGACTCGGGTCGAAGACCGCGATCTCGCCGCTGCCGAACTGCCCCACCAGCAACTTGCCGCTGAAGCGCCCGAAGTTGGCGGGCGCGAGCGCGACGCCCCACGGCGCGTTCATCCACGGACCCCACAGCAGGCGGTGCACCAGCTGACCCTTGGTGGTGAAGACCGAAACGAAGCCGCGACCGGCCCCGTCAACCTCGTCCATCTTCTCCGAGTCCTGCTTCGCGTAGGTGACATAGAGTTGGGTGCCGATCAGCTGGACGTTGAACGGCGCGTAGCCCTTCGGAATCCAGGGATCGCGGAACGCCCCGGCACCGAGATTCACCGGCGCGAACGTGCGGTCGAACACGTCAATCGCGCCGCTGAAGAAGTTTGCCGCGTACAGATAATTGGCGCCATCGATCTGGGCCAGCGCGAGGCCCTTATAGACCGCCTTGCCGCCGTTATCGACCTTCACGATGGCGTTGGTGGCATTCGCCGCCGGATTCCACCCGGAGATCGCACCGTCCTCGTTGGCGAAAAGAAATTTCGCCGGCTGGCCGGTGCCGACCTCGAAATCGGCCGTGCCATTGAAGACCGTGCCGGTCGGGGTCGCGGGTGGCGTCGCGCCCGCGGAGGTCGGAATCGTGACCACGAGCGACTGGATGGCGCCGGCGCCATTGTAGAGCGTGGAGAGGCCCGTTCCGTTGTCCGAGACCCACCACGGAGAGGTTGGGCTGACGGACAATCCCCATGGATTCACCAAGTGTGGATCGGTGGCTGCGGCCAGTCCGGGGACATCCGACACGAGATTTGTCTCCAAATAACGAGACTGCCCAAAAGCGGGCGAGGCAAGTCCACCCACCGCTCCCGCGAGCAGAAGCAGCGACAATTTCGAATGGGAACGAATCCCGCTGATCAGACACAATGCGGGACGCTCCCGCAGCAGGGCTGAGCTTTTCATGATGATTACTCCATTTCATTTTCCGGCATGGATCCGGACGGATGACGGCGAAACGAGGAATTGTTCCGCCGGCGGATCGGGGCGATCCGTGTGGATACAGACCGCGGTCGAAATCTTCGGAGTCCGAGTTCGCGGCGCTTCTGGTAACGGGTCCGTTACCGTGGTCGCAAATTGCACGACCGGCGCTCACCACGCGGCCTATTTTGTAGGCAGCCGCCGGACAAGCGGGAGGAATTGGATCATGGTTGGGTCCGATGTCCTCATCGGGCCGCCGATTTTGCCCACGGAAAACATCGTCCGCGAATCAAGATGAAGCCCGCTTCCGTTCCCTACATTTCCTCCGGTAAGAATGAATCGCTCCGTGTCCTCCGTGGTTCAATTCTGAATGTTCCCAGGGCGGATGAGGACATCCGCCCCTACCGAGCGAATTCGCCGAGGATGAATGCGGAGGCGGGCCGGCGATCGAGCTCACCAACCCAGCGCCTTGCGCAACACCGGTTCGATCTCGTCTGCCATCGATTTGTGATCGGCCCCGGTGGGATGTCCGTTGTTCGGCACGCCCGGATAGTGGCTGACCGGCATCAGTATCACGTGCGGGCTGTGACAGCGGACGATCACCTGCTCGAGATAGGAACGCAGCACGCTGCGTCGCGGTCCTCCCACCGGGTCGTCGCGCACAATCGGCGAGTCCATCAGGAAGACGAGGGCGTTGGGCGCATCGCGGCGGACCTTCTCCACAAACTGGACGTAGGCGTTGACGAACTCGTTTTGATCGGGAATGCCCTGGCTGAAATCATTGGTGCCAAGTTGAATTCCGATCGCATCGGGAACGTAGCGTTGATGATCCCAGGCGATTTCCGGGCCGTCCGGGAGCGCGAGCTCGTAGAATTGCGGCGCATTGCGCGTGTCACGAATGCCCTGCCAGTCGCGGATAACGCCGCGACCGCCGTAGCTCACGAGGTGACATTGCGCGCCGAGCCTTTGCGCGAGCAACATTCCGTAGGAAACCCGCGCGTCGCAATTGAGCCGATCGTGCATGTCACGCGAAGGCTTCCAGGCGTCCATTTCGCCGCAGGTCACGGAGTCGCCGATGAACATCAATTTGCGCGCCGGCAGCACCGGCGGCGCGACGAGTTTTCCCGGCCCGAGATCGTAGCCGAGAATGGCACACGTGCCCTGCCAGCTCTCGTTGCATCGCACCAGCGCGACGGTGTGCTCGCCGGCCAGCGGCGCCGCGATCACGGAGTAGTCGCCCTCCCCTTCCTTCAACTGCAGAAGGCGCGGTTGGCCGCCATCGACGATCACGTCGAACGCGATCTCCGGCTGACTGGCCCGCAGCTTCAGCGACAACGTCGCGTCCCGCACCCGCAGATGAGCGGTCACTCCCGGGAAACCCAGCTGCACGGCACCGTGTTCGTCCACCACGAACCTTCCTTCATAAACGATGCCCGGATCGCTCGGTTTCACTGATTCAGTGGGCCCGGCCAGCGCCGTCGAAGCAAGGAGACAGAACGTCAAGAACCGCCAACCGCGCACCCGAGTCATGGCGCGTGCTCCTTCTTCGGCGTCGATTCCGGAGCCGCCGGCGGACGGTGCATCGCCTCCTTGAAAAATTCCCCGGCGCCCGTCAGCGTGTAACCGTCGAAGGACTTCAGCATCGGCGGACCCCACTCGGGATCGTAGACCCAGGCCAGCCAGCTGATGCCGTGGCGTTCGAGAAAGCGGGTGATGCGGTTGCCGTAATGTTCGTCGTTCACCACTTCGCCTTCGCGCAGGCCAAAACCGATTTCCGTGGCGATGACCGGATAGGTCGCCGCCGCGAAGGCGAAATTTTCCTCCCACTTCGGCTCCCACGGCTGCGACCGTTTGTTGGCGTAGGGATGAGTGACATATCCGATGCCGGTCGCGTGCACCGGCTCGTAGTGCAGCGGGTTCAGGTCGTAGGCCCAGTCGAAGCCGGCGACGAGCGGGATGCGCTCCTTGTCCCAATAGCGAATGATGGCGATCATCTCCTCGTTCAGCTCGCGCCACTGGGTCCAGCTCATCGAGCCCAGCATGCCGTTGAAATGCGTCGGCTCGTTGAAGAGTTCGTAGAAGGCCACCGTGTGATTGCCCTGAAAATGCGCCGCGATGGTGCGCCAGAAGGCGAAGGTCTCGGCCTGCGACGTGTCGTACATCGGCGACTGAAACATGCCCGAGTGCAGGTTGCCGATCGAGTGCCAGTCGATATCGACGTAGAGGCCCAGGTCGGTGCACCAGTCGACCGCCTGGTCCAGCAAGGCCAGGTAACCCGGCACGCCGCGCTCCCGCCACGCCGCCGGATGAACGGGCAGTCGCACGAGATTGGCGCCGAGATCCTTGACGGCGACAAACAGCTCCCGATTCCAGCGGCCCTGTCCGACGAGCTTGTCCGGGTCGGCGATCGAGACTCCGCGAAACAGGATGGTTTCGCCGGACTCCCGGGCAAAATGGTTGCCCTGGACCACGATCAAGGGGAGCAGCTTCGCCTTCGGATTGGGTTCCGGCCGTTTCCAGCGACCGCCCTGCCACCAGTGGGTGGGTGGCGGAGGCGCGGGATTTTCGGCTAATACCAGGCCGGCAAAGCCAAGGAACAGGGCTAACACGAGGGCAACTTTCATCGGGTCAGGGAGTACGCCATTGATTCCAGGACTTCGCCATCGGACGCAGTTGTCCAACGGCGGCTGTGGAAGGGCCGGGGAAGCCCGGGCGGTCCGGTCACCATGCCTCGGAACGAGTGAGAGACAAGTCGGACCAGCGGGCGGCAAAATCTCTCAATCGACGCCCGACTCATCCTCAATTTGATCCGGACTGCCGGGAGCGTAGGGCCAGGATTCCAAAGGCCGCCTCTTAAGGTACCGGTTTCGTGCCCGTTCATGGGGCAGACTGAGTCGTTCCGACTTAAGCGAAATCGGAATGCGTCGATACAAGGTTATGGCTACCCATTATCCCACCGCCCGTCAGGCGCGGATCGCTTCCCATGGCGACCCGCGGCTCATGCGCGATGTCACCTGGGGCCGCCTCCACTTCCTTCCCCCTGAGCTGGCCAACCCCCGGATCGTATTCGATCCGCTGCCGTTTCGAGCCCAAGAGTTCGGAAGCGCGCGTCCCTACAAGGCGCCCTATACGCGCTAAATGTTTCCCGCCGCCCGCGTCGATCCGCCAACGGATCGCGCGGGCGTTTTTTATTTTGGGGAGCGGGGGGGCGGTGAGCGGTGAGCGGGGCAACCAGCCGTAAGCGTTAAGCCAAGGTGGAACCGGACCTCCGGGCCGGTTTTGGAATGAACGTGCCGCGTTCCCCCGGGCCGATGAGGACTGTAAGGACCGGAGACATGGGTGACAGGTGTTCGGAGACATGGGTAACACCATGGGATGCCGTGGTGCACCCATACCCCCATGTCCCAACGACTCGAGTTTGTGCTTCTCGCCCACCAACGAGCGCTCGCTTTGAGC